>CALBAX010000140.1 GCA_937926875.1 uncultured Desulfovibrio sp. | reverse complement strand
CCCGGTGTTTGCTGCTGCATACGGCTTCGATACCAGCAGAGATCTTTTCATCATAGATGGAATTGATGCGGTCTATGCTGAAGATCCCCAATGCCACCAGCGGCAAAAGGGCAAGCCCCAGATGCGTGACGAACAGACGGCGAAAGATGCGTCTGTATTCCCGTGTGGAAGGCATCTACTCCTCCTTGGCTGAAATCTGGGAAAGGTCTCCACCAGTCAGCAGGATACGGCAATGGTTCAGCATTGTCTTGCGGGTCGCCGCCACCTTGGCGCTGTCCTGCATGATCATGTCCAGCTGGCGGGTATGGATGGTCAGATAGCCTGCCACAGCCAGCAGGCACTGGCCTTCCTCCATATCCATGCCCTCAAGACGCGCGGTCACGGCGTCGTTGCGGACCACCGGCGTCAGGCCGAATTCCCACAGCAGATCGGCCACGAAGCGTACCCGCAGGATACGGCGCTCGATATTGGCCGCCCCGCCGCGCAGCTGGAAGGCCACATAATTTTCCGGCGTACGGTCCCCCAGCCGGGCTTCCACAGACACGAAATGGAAGCCGAAGCGCGAATGCAGGCTGCAATAGTCGCGCGACACCATGAAATAGTTCTTTTCCGTAAAATAGGCCGTCTGCGCCGCCGGATCCAGATTGGGATTGGCCGTGGCCTCGAACAGCACGGAAAGGAAGCCTTTGCCGTCCACCGGCGGGGGCCCCTGCCAGGGATAGGCGTTCATGCCGCGCCAGACAGCCTGCATGGGGATGGAGGTGATGTCCTCCACGTCGATGACCGGCCCGGGCTGGACCTTGCCGAAGCCGTCATTGAGGTTCACGACCCAGAATTGCTTGAGCACCTTGTCCCGCAGCTGCTTGATGCGCTGGGCCGCGTACTGCTTGTCAGACCCCAGGGTGAACATGGCACTGACGGCCTTCTCATGGCAATAGCGGGCGATGTCGTGATACGTCTGGCAGTTGGCCGCCTTGAAGTCCACGCTGTCCACGTCGATGGTCAGGGGCAGGATGTGTTCTGCCGCGTGCTGCAACACCCGGTATACAGGGCTGCCGGGCAGATAGTCGCGGGGCGGGCTGGCCTGTGACAGCAGTTCGTCAAGCTGGCCGGTAAAGACACAGCCCATCTCCGTGCAGACCGTCACCTTGCCGCCCGGCGTCAGTTTTTCCATGGCTCCGGGCAGGCCGAACATGGCGGGGATGCCGAACTCGCGGGCCAGGGAGAACAAACGTGAGCCCAACAGGCCATCTTCGGCGATGATGGCCCCGGCACGGTCCACCAGCGAGGCCCACTGGTACAGGTCTCGCTGCACCACCAGGATGCCGCCGTCCGGGAAGTCCAGGACATCGGACCAGGAACGGGCGATGACCACCGGGCCGCAGGCCCGGCCGCGGCTGGTAGTGACACCGCCGGTCAGCAGGGGAGCGGGCAAATTGTCGTCCGCCCAGGACTCGGCTTCTTCTTCGCGCTCTTCCTGGGTCCGGGCCTTGATAACCATGGGCCGGGCCATGAGGACCTGCGTCCGGCCGGAGGGCGTACGCAGCCAAACCATGGACTGGGGGCAGCCGGACACAGTTTCCAGCTCCATGGCCAGGGCAGCCACGTCCGCGGCCGCCTGATCGGAAAAAGAGCTGCCGTCTTCGGCATCGTGCATACATCGGGCACTGACCCTGTACGGCGGGATCCGGGAAACGTGCATCACGTTGACGGGCACCAGAGAATATTCCATGTCCTGCGGCAGCCCGTTGCAGAAGTAGATATGGACGTTGCCGCCCTTCAGGTCGATGGGGTTGGCCGTATGGACCATACCGCCGAAACTACCCTCCTCCACGGCAAGGCAGGTGATGCAGATGCGGGCATTGGCTTCCATCAGGCCACGGGCACGCCGGTAGATCAGGGCCTGAGCCTGCTGCTTGCGGGCCAGCGTCGTATGCAGGGAGGCCAGGATGTCCATGTCGGGCGCGTGCAAGGAGACGGTGGGGCCCCAGACCAGAAGCCCGGGGTCCGTGCCCGGCGAGTCCTCGCCGTCATCCATGCAGGGCCACAAGCGCCCCTTGAACAGCAGGCGCATCCCGCCCGGGCATTTTTTGCGCAGTTCCGCCAGCGCGGCGCAGAATTCTTCCACCAGTCTGTCCGGCAACGGCGTGCTTTCCGTCAGTTCGCTCAGGCTTTCCGAAAGCTCCTGCAGGGTCTCGGGAAGATAGCCCCCCGCGGCCTGGATGCGCCGGTTCATCTCTTCCAGCATCCCCGTGCCGGCGAACAGGCTCATGCAGCCCGCGGCCGTCACCACGAAACCGTCAGGGACAACGCCGGGCCTCTGGCGGCGCAGCTCGCCCAGGCGGGCTGTGGATTTGTCGGCCAGATGGGCTTCCGCTGCCCGGCCCGCCTCTTCCAGCGGGATGACGTACGGTCCTGCCAGCAACGGCACATGCGGGTAGACCTCACTGGCTACCGCTGTCTGCAAATGGTCGAAGCGTTCATACAGTGCCTTGCACTGGGAAGGATTGAGGCGTTCGAGATGCTGGATGCACTGGTACACTTGCGTGGCCACGCTGGTGCACAGGGCCCGGACCCGGTGCAGGCCAAAGGGATGGTCACAACACAGGGTATATTCCAGAGAGGTCATGTTCTCCTGGAATTTGTTCCAGGCCGTCAAAAACAATTTGAAGCGATGATGGCGAACAGCAAACGTGTGTTCTGGACTGCCGTCCGTGGCGGAACTGCCTTTTTTGTCTCTGGTAACCCGTTTGAAAAATTTGCTTAAAAACATTTTCTTCCTCGTCCGAAAAAACAAGGGACGGCAAAAAGCCACCGCTTTACAGGAGGCCGCGAAAACGATCGGCAGGATATTGTGCATAATATCCCAAGCAGGGTGCAGATTCAAGCCCGGTCAGGGATTTCGGCAAATTTCCCATCCGTCTCCTGGCCCATGATGTCATCCAAGGCAGATGTTGCCTCTTGCAGATCCTGCGGCGTATTGACGTTGAAGAATGCGCGGGCGTCCTCCGTACCGTAAGGTTCGAAACATTGCCGCTCCAGCGGCACGGCCTCCCGCATCTTGAGGTGCCCTTGAGCCACCGCGGCTTCCAGAAAAGGGAGGGCCTCCACCCGGTAGATGGCGGCCAGGGATTCCGTCCAGCCATTGGGCGCCATGAAGGCCGTCATCAGGGCCTGGCGGGGAGAGGCGGCAAAGGCCACGACCAGACGTCGCAGCATGCCCGCATGCATGAACGGCATGTCGCATGAAAGTGCCAGCACCGCAGGGATACCTGCCACACGAGCACGGACCAGTGCCGCATGGACGCCGCAAATGGGGCCGGAAGCCGGCAAGATGTCCGGTACACAGCATTGTCCGGCATACTCCTGCCCTGCCCGGCACGATACCCAGACCTGCTCGCACAGCGGCCGCAGCAGAGCGACGCTCCGCTCCAGCAGGCTCGGGGCCGCGTCCCCTCCCAGGCGCAACAGGCTCTTGTCCCGGCCCATACGCCGGGAACGCCCCCCCGCCAAAACGACACCGGCGATCCGTATCACGTTCCCTCCTGTCGCTGGAGCCATAAAATGCCTTGCCAAGACGTCTTCCTGCCAGCATAATGCCCGCCGGAGAGGCTGGCAAGTCTGTGGTTGACAGACAGCCAAGTTTTTTACTAGGCTTTTTGAAAATCATTTTCGGATCTGTCCTATGCACGCAATCACACCCCGGTACTGTTCTCGAACGGCTGCAAGTTTCCTGATCCTGGCCTTCCTCTCGCTGCTGGCCCTGCCCGTACAGGCGGCCTCCCGGCCCGTGCACGTCCTCGCCACGACGTACCCTGTCTGGCAGCTGGCCCGTCCCCTGGTGGCTGGTCTGGAAAATGTCCGTCTCGACCTGCTGAGCCCCGCCGCCACCGGCTGCCCCCATGATTATGCACCGACCCCGGCCGACCTGACCAAAGTGGCTACCGCGGACATGATCCTGATGAACGGCCTGGGACTGGAGGCAGCTTTTGCCTCGGCACTGGCCCAGGCTGAAGCCCACAAAGTCGACTGCAGCCAGGGCATCGCCCTGCTCGCTGACTGCTCCGACCACGAAGAAGGGCACGGTGACCATCATCATGGTGGCAACCCGCATGTCTTCACTTCTCCTGCTGCTGCGGCCCAGATGGCCGGGATCATGGCCGAAGCCCTGGGCCTTGCCTGCCCGGAACAGGCGGAAGCCATCCGGAACAATGCCACGGCCCTGCAAAAGGATCTGCTGGATCTGGAAAAGCGGCTTGCTGCCCTGGGGGCTGCCCACCCCGGCGCCTGCGTGCTGCTGCAACATGACTCTCTGGCATATATGATGCGTTCCGCGGGCCTGGACGTCATGGACGTCCTGCAGGAGGACGAGGAGCAGGCCCCCTCTGCCGCCCGGCTACTGGAATGCATCGAGCATATCAGGAAAGAACGGCCCGTCCTGCTCATAGGTGAACCCCAGTTCTCGCCCCGGCCGCTGGAGACCCTGGCCGCCGAAACGGGCGTTCCCGTCATCCAGCTGGATTCCCTGGCGTCGGGGCCGGAAAATACTCCTGTGAACCACTTTGAACAGCAGATGCGCAACAACTGCCAGCTTCTTGAAAATGCCCTCTCTCGCTAATCAGCCTGCGGCCATCGACATCAGCCATGTGGATGTCCGCCGCGGGGATCTCCATATCCTGCAGGACATCTCGGCTGCCGTCCCCCAGGGGAGCAGCACGGTCCTGGTCGGCCCCAATGGCGCGGGCAAGAGTACCCTGCTGCACTGCATCATCAACGAGATCGCCTATACCGGCGAGATCCGCATGCAGGGGGCCAGCGCCCGGAGCCCCCGCCTGGCCTATGTGCCGCAAAACCTGCATATGGACAGCGCCCTGCCCCTGACCGTGGCCGAATTCCTTTCTTTGGGGCACCAGCGCCGCCCCCTCTGGCTCGGCATCAAGGGCAGCGCCTCCCGGCGCGCCCGCGCGGCCCTGGCCCCCGTGCACGCGGAACATCTCATCCGGCGCCGCATGAGCGACCTCTCCGGCGGGGAACTGCGCCGCGTCCTGCTGGCCGCGGCCCTGGCCCGTGAGCCCGAGATCCTGCTGCTGGACGAACCGGCGGCGGGGGTCGACTTCCAGGGGGAACGCCTGTTCTGGGAAGTCCTCGACAACGCCCGGCGCCAGCAGGGTTTCACCCAGCTCATGGTGACCCATAACCTGCCGCTGGCGGCCCATTACGCCGATCACGTCATCGGACTGAACAAAAAGGTCATCGCCCAGGGGCCGCCCCAGGAGACCCTGCTTGCTCCTACACTGATGCAGCTCTTCGGCGTGCCCATCCATCTTTACCCCAACCAGTGCGAACACCCTGAAACCGCCTGCAACAAATGCGGCGCCCTGTGCCATGCCCTGCGTATGGCGCCTGCGGGCGGGGAAGACAAGGGGCAGCGCCATGCCTGATATCTCCTCCATCTGCCATATGTTTTCCCTGCTGCCGCTGGATTGCCTCAAACTGGGCTTCATGCAGCAGGCCTTGCTGGCCGTCCTGCTGCTCACCCCCATGACAGCCGCCCTGGGAGTGGAGGTCATCTCCTTCCGCATGGCCTTCTTTTCCGATGCCATCGGGCATTCGGCCTTTGCCGGTGTGGCCCTTGGCCTGCTGCTGTCTGTGGATCCGCACTGGTCCATGCCTGCGTTCGGCGTGCTGGTGGGCCTGGCCGTCATGGCCGTGCGCCGGGGCAGCGCCCTTTCCTCGGATACCGTCATCGGCATCGTCTTTTCCGCCGTCGTGGCGTTCGGCCTGGCAGTGGTCAGCCGCCAGCCGGGCATGGCCCGTACCATGCAGCAGTTCCTTTACGGTGATGTACTGACCGTAAGTCAGGGCGAGATCGTGTGCCTAGCCGTCCTGTTCGTCGCCTTGCTGGTCTTTCAGATCATCGGCTACAACCGTCTGCTCTACATTGCCCTCAATCCTGTCATGGCGCGTGTCCACGGCATCAATGTCTGCCTGTGGCAATATGTCTTTTCCGGTCTGCTGGCCCTGGTCGTCATGTTCTGTGTCTGGACCGTGGGCGTGCTGCTGGTCACGGCCATGCTCATCGTCCCGGCGGCGGCAGGACGCAACTTTGCCCAGACGGCGGGCGGCATGTTCTGGTGGGCCCAGGTCGTGGCCATCACATCCGGGGTAGCCGGCCTGCTGCTCTCGGCACAGGAGTGGATGTCCACAGCCAGCGGCGCCACCATGATCCTTGTGGCCTGCGTCTGGTTCGCCCTCAGCAGCGTGTGGGCCCGGTTGCGCCGACCCCACCGGCTTTCGTGATGCAGGGAGCCTGATCCATGAGCATGCGTGTCCTGGTCTTTGTGGGCAGTCGCGCCCAGCTGCTGCAACATGTCCCCGTAGAGCGTGCGGTACGGAGTTTCCGTGCCTGGGAGCCCCGCCTCGTCCTTTCCTCTGAAAAAGAGTATCACGCCCTCTGGGCCCCCCTGCTCGAGGAC
>CALBAX010000139.1 GCA_937926875.1 uncultured Desulfovibrio sp. | reverse complement strand
CGCAAGCGGAGCAGGACTTGTTCCTTGAGTTCCTTCTTGCGCTCACGGGAAATGAACTTCTTGCCCTGTTCCTGCATCTTTTCCTTTTCGGCCTTCAGGGCCAGGGTCAGATGCTTTTTGATGACAGCGGCAGGGATGCGCCGGGTATCCAGCCGCAGGGAAAAGAGCAGATAGGCTCCTTTGTGCGGCGGGGCCGTCCGCCATTCGGAGTCCAGCATATCCTCGAAGCATACCCAGCCATAGGCCTGCATCTCGGGCAGGTCGTCGATGTCCCGGAAGGCGAACTGGCGCAGCTTGTCGGGTATCTGCATCCAGAGGTCCGAAGGGATGGGGTCGATGATCCTGAAACGGGTAAAGCTGCACGAAGCATTACAAAAACCCATACTGGCTCCTTTCTGTGATCTCCGCCAGGAGGCGTGTCATTCTTGTACGCAGTGCAGCAGATTCTTGCAAGCCCGAAGCCCTTGGATTTCTGTGAGGCAGGGCTGGTGCAACATTATATAATATACGCAGTGGATAGTTGGGGCAGGCAGCCTGTAGTGTACGTCAGCGGCAGCACCGTGAAGGCCCCGGATCGGAGGCAAGGGAAGTTGTTGCTTGTGGGGTCAGAGGGATTGGGAAGACTGTCAGAATGCTTTTAGGGGCTGGGAGAGAATGATATCTACTACTAAAAAATCCGTATACGGACAGGGAAGAAAAAAAGGACAGCATACGAATCAGAATTCGGGTCTTTACCTGCATGGAGAAAAGCACAGGTGCAGGCGAAGAGTCAGATTCAGATTGTGGAGCTCGTTTTTCCATATGGGAATCCCTGCTTCGGCATTTAACGCGGCAGCCCTGCGGCTGCCGGATGGTGATATCATCGTCATAGACCCTTAGCCCTAAAATAAACGCTTACTTGTTGGGAATACATGATATTTTAATTGTCCCATAATGATAATTATGTAAACTTTTATCCGTGTGAGAATGAAAAAGCACTGCTCTCTTCCCAAATCAGGCAAAAGATTTCACGACGCCCATTTTCCTCAAGCTGCGCTTTAAATATATTTCCATGACTCTCAGCACAGGCTGACGTTTTTTGCTGCATCCGTCCTGCTGTCTATGTCTTGCCGCTTGACATGGCTGTTTTTTTGCCACACCTCTAAGGCATGCACGCCAAATCCGCTTTTTTCCCCAGCCATGATGGACGCGCCCAGCGTCATCCAAGTAAGCCTGTATCCAGATCGTCCCAAAACGGCCATTCCTCCCCTTCCCCACGGAGCAGCTCCACACCGTCCGGACTGGAGGAAGACCTGCAGGACGGGGTCCGACTCAACAAATTCATCGCCGCTTCCGGCTATTGTTCCCGCCGCAAGGCCGATGAACTCATTTTTGCCGGCGCTGTCCAGGTCAACGGGATGGTGGAACATTCTCCCGGCAGACGTGTCCTTCCTGATGACATCATTCAGGTCGAGGGGCAGCGCCTTGCTGCCCTGCCAACATCCTTTTCCTATATCATGCTGCACAAACCCATCCAGGTCATGTGTACTGCGCACGATCCGCAGGGGCGCCCTACAGTTTTGGATTGCCTGACAGCAGAAATGCGGCGAAATAGAGTTTATCCTGTTGGAAGACTTGACTATTTTTCTGAAGGACTACTGCTGCTGACCAATGATGGCGAGCTGGCACAGCGCCTGATGCACCCCCGGCATCATCAACCCAAAACCTACGATGTCCTTGTACGCGGTGTGGTGCCGGCAGCAGCTCTGGCAACGATGCGCCGAGGCATGACCTTGGCCGAGGGGGAGCAATTGCGCCCGGTCGAAGTGGAAAGCCGGTTGCAGTCCAATGGTCATACGCGATTGCGAATGGTGCTGCATCAGGGGGTCAACCGCCAGATCCGCCGGATGTGCCGTGATCTTGGCCTGACCATCCTGCGCCTGAAGCGCATCCGCCTGGGTCCCATCGGTCTTGGAGATCTTCCCGTGGGGAGCTGTCGTTTCCTGTCTGCCGCGGAGATCGCTGCTCTGCTCCAGGCTGTGGAGATCCGGCGTTAAAGGACCATAACAGGGCGTCCGCTGTCTGATTGCTACGTTGAGGAAGCCTCAAGGTTTGGATGGCGGCTGAGCCGGGAAATATTTTTTATCGAAAAGCTAGAATGGCAGATGCCATTAGGGGCCGCATCTAGCTGAGATAAAACATAAAAAAGGACGCCTGACGGCGTCCTTTTTTATGCAATTCAAATTGTATTCAAATTGTCTCATGTCGGTTCAGGCCAGCAAACGCTGCAACAATGCCTGGGCTTCTCCGTGCAGGGCGTGCAAGTGCTGTTCCCCGAGGAAGCTTTCCGCGTAGACCTTGCAGATGGCCTCGGTCCCGGAAGGCCGGATGGCAAACCAGCCATCCTGACTGCAAACCTTGACCCCGCCAATGGCAGCCCCGTTCCCCGGCGCCGTTGTCAGGATCTCGGTGACCGGGGATCCCGCCACTGTCCGCATCTGGACATCCTCCGCTTTCAGGGATTTGAGGCAGGCGCGCACATGATCGTCGGCCGGGGCATCCTGGCGTTGATACAACGGAGCGCCGAATTGATCCGTCAGGCTGTGATAGATCTCGTCCGGCCCACGTTCTTCGCGGGCGGCCATTTCCGCTGCCAGCAGGCAGAGCAAGGGACCGTCCTTGTCCGTGCTCCAGGGACTGCCGTCAAAGCAGAGGAAGGAAGCCCCGGCACTTTCCTCACAGCCCATGCCGCAGCTGCCGTCAGTCAGATAGGGCACGAACCATTTGAAGCCGACCGGGACTTCGATGACCTTGCGTCCCAGTTCCTGGCCTACCCTGTCCAGCATGGCACTGGTCACCAGGGTTTTGCCGATACCGGCATCGGCCTGCCAATGGAAGCGGCTGCGGAATAAATGCCAGGCAACAGTAGCCAGATAGTGATTGGGGTTCATCAGACCGCTTTTGGCCACGATGCCATGGCGATCCGAATCCGGGTCACAGGCAAAGGCCAGATCGAAGCGATCACGCATGTCAAGCAGGCCGCTCATGACATACGGTGAAGAGCAGTCCATCCTGATCTTGCCGTCCTTGTCGCAGGGGACAAAACGGAATGTGGGATCGATGACTTTGTTGACTACAGTCAGACGCAGCTTGTAGCGCTCGGCTATGGGTTCCCACAGCGAGAGACTGGCACCGCCCAGCGGGTCGACCCCCAGGGCGATACCGGAAGCAGCGATGCTGTCCATATCCAGGATGCGCGGCAGGTCTTCCACATAGCGGGCGGTAAAATCATAGCCTTGCACCAGAGAAGACCGGCGGGCACTGCTGTACGGCAGGCGATGGACGTCACAATTGAGATGGTCGAGATAGATATTGGCCTGTTTCTCGATCCAGGCGGTCACCGCTGTTTCGGCCGGGCCGCCATGCGGCGGATTGTATTTGAAGCCACCATCAGCCGGAGGGTTGTGGGAAGGCGTGATGATGATGCCGTCAGCCAGAGCCTGACTGCCGTGCTCGCTGTTCCAGCACAGGATGGCATGGGAGACCGCAGGGGTCGCTGTGGCGGAACCGTCGTGGGAGATGAGGACTTGGACGTCATTGGCCGTCAGGACTTCGAGGGCACTGCGAAAGGCCGGTTCCGACAGGGCGTGCGTATCGCCGCCCATGAACAGAGGGCCGGTGATGCCGCACTGTTTGCGGTAATCACAGACAGCCTGGGTGATGGCGTGGATATGGCGTTCGTTGAAGGTCTGCTTCAACGAAGAACCACGGTGCCCGGACGTTCCAAAAGACACACGTTGTGTGGCCTGATGCGGATCAGGCGATTCCGTATAGTAGGCACTGACGAGCGCGGGAATGTTTTCCAGAGTCTCGGGCGCCGGCAGCTTGCCGGCATGGGGATGTACTGCCATGATGTATCCTCCTGCCCTTTTCTATCGTTTCCCCTGTCGACCCGCAAGCCCCGGACTAAAAACGAGGGGGGCTTCACGCCCCCCTCGTTGATTACGAATCGGGATTACTTTCCGTTGCTGACTGGAACCGCCCGGAAGATATTCTCGCCACGACGGTTGATCTGCAGCATGACAGCGCCTCGCTTGCTGCCCTCGCCTGCCACGATCTTTGACAGGTCTTCGGGCGAAGACACCGCCTGACGGTTGGCTTTGACGATGACATCACCGGGGCGGACACCGGCTTCGGCAGCGGGCTTGCCGGGATCCACATCCAGGACCAGCAGGCCGCCCTTGCCTTCCAGCTTCAGTTCGCGGCGCTCCTCATCCTTGAGGGGACGCACGGTCAGACCGAGCTGCCCCTGGTTCTGCTGCTTCTGGCCGGCTTCGGAAGACTTGCCGGTGTTGACACCAGCCTGACGGTCGCCCAGCGTCACATCCAGATCCACGGCCTTACCATTGCGCCACACGACCAGGGTCACCGAAGTGCCGGGCTTGTGAGCCGCGATGGCTCGCAGCAGGGCCGAGGCGTCTTCCACGCTCTTGCCGTTGACCTTTGTGATGACGTCGCCGGCTTCAATGCCGGCCTTGGCCGCCGGCTCACCGTCCAAAACACTGGCCACCAGGGCACCGCTGGGATGTTCCATGCCAAGGGCCTTGGCCGTGTTTTCATCCACATCCTGGATGGTCACACCGATCCAGCCGCGGCTGACCTTTTTGCCACCCTTGATCTGTTCCACGATGCCAGCCGCCATGTTGCTGGGGATGGCGAAGCCGATCCCCTGCCCGCTGGCGATGATGGCCGTATTGATGCCGATGACCTCACCCTTCATGTTCAGCAGCGGTCCACCGCTGTTGCCGGGGTTGATGGAGGCATCCGTCTGCAGGAAGTTGTCAAACGGACCGGCATGGATGTTGCGGTTCTTGGCCGAAAGGATACCGGCTGTGACCGTATGGTCCAGAGCAAAAGGATTGCCGATGGCCAGCAGCCATTCCCCTACCAGCAGAGCGTCAGAATCACCGAACTTGAGGAAAGGCAGATCCTTTTTGGCCTCGACCTTGAGCAGGGCAAGGTCAGTATCTTCGTCCGTTCCCACGACCGTGGCCGTCAGCGGGGCAGTCTTGCCATTGCTTTCGTCCAGCGTCACCTGGATGGTGTCGCCGTCAGCCACCACATGATAGTTGGTCACGATGTAGCCATCAGGCGAGATGATGAAACCGGAACCACGCGACATCTGTTTTTGCGGAGGACGCTTTCCGCGCGCATTGGGACCGCCAAAGAATTCGAAGAAGCGGTCCGCTCCCGGCGGCATGCCACGGAACATCTCACCGAAGAATTCCTCAGGACCGGTCGCAGCCGGGGAGGTACGCTCCGCACTGATGTTGACGACAGCCGGGCCGCATTTGGCCGCCAGCTCGCTGAACTCAGGAAGGCTGGCCGCCTGGGCGAATTGCGCTGCCGTGAACAGGACCAGAGTCAGCACGGCAGGGAGAAAGTGTTTAATCCTCATACAGGGCACACTCCTTAGCGTTTGTTTTGCAGAGCCTTCTGCAAAGCCTGTGCCATGATGCCCATGCCGGCATCCTTGGGAGCGGAACTGGTGTGCTGTTTCCAGGATTTGTCTTCGACGGCGGAAGCTTCTTCCATGCCTTCGGGGGCCAGGCTGATGCGGCGGGCAGCCGTATCCACGGACTGCACGACCAGGGTCACGCTGTCGCCCTTGTCCAGCTTGGAGAATTCGCCGCTGTTCTTGGCATTTTTGATGACGCCGGCGGGCAGCAGGCCGGTGATGCCGGGAGCCAGGCTCACGAACAGGCCGAACTGGCTGCGGCTTTCCACCGTACCGGTCACCACGGTACCGGCTGCGAAGCGCTGGCCGGCATCCTGCCAGGGATCGCCTTCGGCGTCACGCAGACTCAGGGAGATACGACGGCTTTCCACGTTGATCTCCTTGATCTTGACGGAGATCACATCGCCCACGTTCACCACGTCCTCGGCCTTGTTCACGCGCTTGGTCCAGGACATTTCGGAAAGGTGCACCAGGCCTTCCACGCCGGGGAGCAGCTCAACGAAGGCGCCAAAGGGAGCGATGCGCACGACCTTGCCTTCCACCACGGTACCGGCGGCCAGGCGATCGGCGGCCTGCAGCCAGGGATCGCCTTCAGCCTTCTTGCGGGACAGGGAGATGCGGGTGCGGCCCTTGTCGTCCTTGCTGACAGACAGGAGCTTGGCGCGCACTATATCGCCCACGGCTACAGCTTCGTCAGCGCTGTTCACACGGGACCAGGACAGTTCGGAAAGATGGATCATGCCCTCCACGCCGGGGGCCAGTTCCATGAAGGCACCAAAGGAGGCCAGACGGGTGATGCGGCCTTCGACGGTATCGCCCACATTGAGGGAAGCCAGGACCTTTTCCAGGTTTTCCTGACGTTCGCGATCCAGCAGGGCACGGCGGGAAACCACGATGTTGCGGCCGCGGTTTTCCACACGGATGATGAGGAACTGCATGGTGCGGCCCACCAGGGCTTCGGCGTCGGCCACGCTCACGCTGTCCATCTGGCTGCCGGGACAGAAGGCATTCTTGCCCATCACGCTGACAGTGTAACCGCCCTTGCAGGTACCGGTCACACGGCCATCCACGGGCACACCGGCGTCACGGGCGTCTTCCAGGGCAGCCATGCCGGCGCCACTCATGGAGCGGGACAGACGGATCTCACCAGCGGAGGTACCCACAACATAGACTTCGATGCTGTCACCGGGGGCAACGCTTTCGTTGCCTTCGGCATCGAGGATGTCCTTGCGGTCCATGATACCATCCAGCTTGATGCCCACATCCACAAAGACAGAGTCACCGGTGATGGTGATGATGGTGCCCGTCACTTTCTGACCAGGCTGCAGGCGCACAGTGCCGGCTTCCTGGGCCGCGAACATGGCGGCGAAGTCTTCGCTGCCTTCTTCGAAGGTGGACAGATTTTTTTCGTCAGTCATGGTATATTTGCTCCTTAAACAAATAATTTCCTGTGAAGTCCCCTTGTATAGCGCATTCACCGCCAGAAAACAACAAAGATGCTGGCAGCGATCCCGGCACGGGATATGGCTAATTTTTGGACAGGTGGACAAATTTTGGACGCTGATCCCTGCCAGGGAGGCAAGAAAGGAAAATTCCCTATAAAGTTCATGTAAAACTTTAAATAATTGGCTTATGGGAGATGATTTTTCCTGCATACTGTCCGCGTCTGCCTCTCGAGGGTTCCTGGAATAACTTATCAGGAATAGTTTTTAAAAAATATATGGCTCAAATTTTGATTTTAAGCCCTTAAAAAAAATTTTTCGACCCAATAATCAGAAACTCCTGAAAACAGCCTAAAGTCGATTTTAAGCCGTTTTCAGGAGTTTCGCCATATGTTGCGCTATAAGCAGGATATATTATCAATTAGTAATGCCAGTTTTGTTCTGGCATCCGGGACCAAGGATCCGGCTCCTGCCGCCGCCGACGGGAACTACCTCTATCTGGGTGGGGACCCGCTCCTTCAATCCCTGCACATGGGAGATGATGCCGATGAGCTTCCCCCGCTGTTGCAGGCTGGCCAGGGTACTCAACGCCGTGTCCAGGGCATCCTCATCCAGCGTGCCGAAGCCTTCATCAAGGAACAGAGAGTCGACCCGGGTGGTACGGCTGGCCATCTGGGAAAGCCCCAGGGCCAGGGCCAGGCTGACAAGGAAGCTTTCCCCCCCGGAAAGATTTTTGGTGCTGCGCACCTCCCCCGCCTGGTAGTTGTCGCGGATATTGAGCTCCAGCGGCCCGTTGCCCACTTCCAGCACATAACGGTCACTCATTTTGACCAGCTGCCGGTTGGCGTGGGCGACCATCAATTCAAGGTTCATCTGCTGGACGATGTTACGGAATTTTTTCCCGTCAGCGGAACCTATCAGCTCCTGTAACGCGGACCATTGCTCGAACACGTTCTCCTGCTGTTCGATGCGCTCCACAAGCACGCGCTGCTCCTGCCGCAAACGCTCATTGTCAGCCAGTCGTTGCAGGCAGGAGCCCTGTTCCTGCTGCAACGCCGCCTGACGGAGTTCCAGCGCTGCCAGCTCCTGCCCCAGCTCTTCCCTGTTCTTTGTCGTCAGGGCCTTCGCGGTCTCGGTGGCCAGATGCTCCCTGGCTGCCCTGCCCCGCCCGGCCAGTTCCATGCGGGCTTCGTGCAGCTCCTGCGACAGGCGCTCCAGCCCTTCCCTTTCTTCCGCAGGCAGGCAGGCTTGCAAAAAACTCCGCTCATCGGCGAAGGATTCCTGTTCCAGGCCCTGTGCGAAAGCCTGCCCGGCATGCGCGGTCTGTTCGGCGATGCTGGCCAGCAAGGCGTTTTTTTCTCTGATGGCGGATTCTGTCATGGTGACCACATCCGACATTCTGCTGACCACGGCTGTCTGATCGGCAAGCCGCTGTTCATCCCGTGACACTGCTTGGGCCAGATCGGCTTCGACTTCCTCGACATCTTTTTCAGCAAACAGGGCCAAACGCTGTTCGTGCAGCTTTTTCCATTGACCTTCCCGCTCCCGGGCTTCCCGCTGCTGTGACTCCAGATGCGCCTGCTGCGACTTCACTTCCTGATCGTGCTGGCTTGCCGCCAGCTCGAGTTCCTGCCGGGAAGCGGTCAGGCGCGAAAGATTCGCTGTCTGGCGTTCCCATTCCGCACGGCGGGTCTTCAAGGCAGCCAATATGGACAAGAGTTCAGCATCGGCGGTGCCGAGACCGTAGGCAGCCAGCATCGTGTCGAGCGCCTGTCCCCCTTGT
>CALBAX010000138.1 GCA_937926875.1 uncultured Desulfovibrio sp. | reverse complement strand
AGCGCGAGGGGGTCTTTTTTTATCCCCGCTCCGCCGGGGATTTTTTTGTTTGGGGGGAAGGATCGGCAGGCAGACGCCTGAAGAGTTGAAGAAGGGAAAAGCTTGCGGGGAGGGAAACCTTTTTGGAAAAAGGTTCTCCCTCCCCGCGCCCCTCCCTTCCAAAAACTTTTGCCGGTGGGCCTGTGCAACGATGGGAAAGCCCGCGGAGAGGCCGGGCCGCTGGCCATGTTATGGCACGGCAAGAAGCTGAATTTATGGCTCTCGGGGGTAGAGACATAGGCAGATGTCATGACTTCGTGAAAGATGTTGCCATGGTCTTACGGATGCGCTGCCGGCAGCAAATGGCTGGGTATCCCGGAGCTGTATTTCCCATGGCCTTACACGCTGCTCGTCGGCGAAAATATAGGCGCTGTGAAGGGTGCTGATAGCTTTGATGATTCCTCTGAAGTAAAAATGCTGTCGATGTCGTCATTCGCTGCGTTCGAAAAGTTCACGACGGCAGCGGCGGGAAAAGAAGGTGGTTAATTCAGGAACTGTCTTTTCCTGAAACGTCTCGCCCGACGATCCGGCACCTTCGTCATGACCACCAGGACTGCACCACTCTTCCTTGGACGAGTGAACGGCGTATCGCCTTTCTGTCTTTCCAGCAATTTTTGCTGCGGGTTCATGACGCTGAAAAAGGCATTCCCGCAGGCGTACAGCCTGCAAATCGGGGAGTCGGGATGAGACCATTGATTTTTAATATTGCTATTTTTTTAAAAAACGTGTTACTCATGGGCATCCGAACGACAGTTGTTGCGGATTGCCACCTCACGAATCTCAAGGAGAACGCAGCATGTGGAAGAAAGCGTGCACGGTATTTGCCCTGCTTGTCTGCTTCACTGGCCAGGCTGAAGCCCATTTTGGCATGATCATCCCGTCGTCCTCGACGGTGACGGAAAAGAAAGAAGCGTCCCTGGCGCTGGATATCTCATTCTCGCATCCCATGGAGATGCAGGGCATGGATATGCAGCAGCCCAAGTCCCTGACCGTTACGATGGACGGAAAGACAGAAGATCTCAAGGCGCTGCTCAAGCCTGTCTCCATCATGGGGCATCAGGCCTGGCGGGCTGCTTACACCGTCACGCGTCCTGGTGTGTATCAGTTTGCCATGGAGCCCGCGCCCTATTTCGAGCCTGCTGAAGACTGCTTCATCATCCACTATACCAAGACCGTGGTGGCGGCCTTTGGTGAGGAAGAGGGCTGGGATGCTCCTTTGGGCCTGAAAACGGAGATCGTTCCCCTGACCCGTCCCTTTGCCAATTACAGCGGCAATGTCTTCCAGGGCCGCGTGTTGCTGGACGGCAAGCCTGTGCCTGGTGCTGTGGTGGAGGTGGAGTACTACAATCGTGATGATGCCTACACGATCCCCAATGTTTATTTCACGACCCAGGTCATCAAGGCTGACGAGAACGGCGTCTTCACGTACAGTGTCCCCTGGGCAGGCTGGTGGGGTTTTGCTGCCCTGAATACGTCCAAGGAAAAGATGGATCACCAGGGCTCGCCCAAGGATGTGGAGCTGGGAGCGGTGATCTGGATGGAATTCACAGCGCCTCTGAAGAAATAGGCGCAGACTGATGTCAGCACGGCAGCGGATCCGTCCGCTGCCGTGAAGGAAAAATGATGCATATTGCAGAAGGTGTCCTTTCTCCTGCCATATTGGGAGGCGGCGCTGTCCTGACCCTGGCGGGGACAGCACTGGGCTTGCGCAAGCTGGAGTATGACCGTCTGGTGGCTGTGGGGATCCTCTCGGCCGCCTTCTTTGTGGCCTCACTTATCCATGTGCCGGTGGGACTGTCCAGCGCTCATTTGGTAATGAATGGGCTCGTGGGGGTCCTCTTGGGGTGGGCGGCCTTCCCATCCATCCTGGTGGCTCTGCTGCTCCAGGCCCTTCTTTTTCAGTTCGGCGGCATCACGGTGCTGGGGGTCAACGCTTTTACGATGGGTTTTGCCGCTGTGGCCTCCTGGTATGTGTTCCGGGCCGTCTGTCACCTATGCCCCGGCATGGGGGGGGTACGCGCGGGCGCCTTTATGGGCGGGGCCCTGGGGGTGGCGCTGGCTGCCATGTTGACGGCGCTGGCCCTGGCTTTTACGGACGAAGGCTTTTGGCTGGCCGCGCGGCTTTTGTTGCTGGCACATTTGCCGGTCATGCTGGTGGAAGGGCTGGTTACCATGTTCACGGTCTCCTTCATCATGCGTGTGCGCCCGGAGCTGCTGGGCATGCCCCCGGTACAGCCGGCCGACGGACAGGAGGATGCATGAACGTTCATACAAGGATCTGTGCGGGGAGCCTGTGCCTGATGCTGCTCCTTGCCTGTACCGATGTCGCGCAGGCGCATCGGGTCAATATCTTCGCCTGGCTGGAAGGGGGGACCGTGCGGGTGGAATGCTCTTTCCGCCGGGATTCGCCGGTACAGCAGGGGACGGTCATCGTCTTTGACGCGCAGACCGGTGCAGAACTGCTGCAGGGCAGAACGGACAAACAAGGGGCGTTCGCCTTCCCGGTCCCCGAGGCCGTCCGCCAGGGGCACGGACTGCGCATCCGCATCGTGGCCGGAGAAGGCCATCAGAACGAGTGGCATATGGATGCCGCCGAATTTTCCAGTCTTCTGCCTGCCGGGACGGCTGCGACAGCTCCTGGGACAGAGGGCAGGATCGTGTCCCCTGGCGCAGGGCAGACCGCAGAGAGCGAGGAAAGTGGAGCCTTCACTTCGGCTGGAACGAAGGACGGCCTGAGCTTGAGCCGCAAGGAAGTGGAAACGATCGTCGATGCTGCCTTGGACCGGCATCTGGCCCCTTTGCGCCGAGCCCTTGCTGCCCGTAATGAAACAGAGCCTACCCTGCAGGACATCGTGGGCGGGCTGGGCTGGATCATGGGCCTGGTGGGCATCGGGCTGTACTTTTCCCGGCGTCGGCCTTAGCATGATCCAATGTTCGAACAGCCTTTTGTCCGGGATTCCTTCATCCAGCAAATCGACCCGCGTGCGCGCGTGCTGCTGGCGGTGCTGCTGGCGGTGACCCTGGCCCTGTTGCAGCAGGTGACGGCCTGCTGTCTGGGCCTGGGGCTGGGCTGTGTGTTGCTGGGGCTGGCAAGGGCCCCTCTAAGGCCCTTGTGGCGGCGCCTGGCGGCTGTCAACATGTTCATCCTGTTCCTGTGGCTGGTCACGCCTTGGACGACGCCCGGAACAGTGGTCTGGCAATGGCATTTCATCCAGATCAGCAGAGAAGGTCTGTACCTTTCCCTGCTGGTGACGCTCAAGTCCAATGCCATCGCCTGTGTTTTCCTTTCTCTGGTGGCCACGTTGCCCGCCGCGACACTGGCGCATGCCCTGGAGCGTCTGGGCTGTCCTGACAAGCTGGTCTTCCTCTTCCTGTTCACCGGCCGCTATATCCATCTGCTGGCCGGGGAATGGCAGGAGCTGATGACGGCGGCCCGCCTGCGCGGGTTCCAGCCGCGTACGAACATGCATACCTACAAGACCGTGGCCTCCCTGGTGGGGCTGCTGCTGGTGCGCAGCCATGACCGAGCCCAGCGTACGCACGAGGCCATGCGGCTGCGTGGTTTTTCGGGACGTTTCCATTCACTGGACAGCTTTTGCCTGCGTCCGGTGGATGTGTGCTTTGCACTGGCCACGGCGTCCTGCCTGGCCTGCGTCCTGTGGATTGAAGCGGGAGGGAGCATCCTGTGATCGGGTCGGTGAGCGTTGAGGGAAATATTTTCAGCCTGGAACAGGTGGAGGTGATCTATGCGGGCGCGCGTGGGCCGCGCCGTGTCCTGCAAGATGTCTCGTTCGCCCTGGCCCCCGGACAGCGGATAGGCCTTTACGGGCCCAACGGCAGCGGCAAGACGACCCTGTTTCGCTGTATCACCGGCTTGGTACGGCCCAGTAAGGGGCTGGTCCGCTTCCACGGGAAGATCCTGCATGATGAAAAGGGATTCCATGCCCTACGCTGCAAGGTAGGTTTTGTGCTCCAGCATGCCGAGGATCAGCTCTTTTTTCCTACGGTACTGGAGGATGTCGCCTTCGGACCGCTCAATCTGGGCTTTTCAGCAGCGGAAGCAGGGGAACAGGCCCGGGCCACGCTGCAGCGTCTGGGGCTGTCCGGTTTTGAGCAGCGTCTGACACACCACCTGTCGGGCGGAGAAAAAAAACTGGTGGCACTGGCCACGGTGCTGGCCATGGAGCCGGAGGCCCTGTTGCTGGACGAACCCACCAATGACCTGGATCAGAAGGCCCGACAGCGGCTCATCGATATCTTGTGCGACTTGCCCACGGCCCGGATGGTCATTTCCCATGACTGGGACTTCCTTTCCCGGGTCTGCGGGGAATACCGGACGATCCGTGAAGGGCGCCTGCTGGCTTGCGCACCGGACGTCCGCCACAGTCACGAGCATGTCCACCCGCTGGGCGGGGAGCCGCACTGGCATCTCCCCATGGCGGATTGAAGGGGAACTGCCCGGAGCGCCACGATCGGGCCCCGGGCAGTTCCTGTCTGGAGGCTGCCGTCGGAACGCGCGGTATCGTGAGCGCTGCCGGACACGACGACGCTTCGTATAAAAAGAAAAAGCCCGTACGAGACGGGCTTTTTGGCCGGAATGAAAATCCGTTAGTCGCGGGGCGGGAGTTCGCGACCGCCTTCCTGGAGGCGTTCCAGGAATTTGTCACGGCATTCGTAGCTACAGAAACGGTAGACCTTGTCGCCGTCGCGCACGGAGATATTGCCGTCCACCGAGACATAGGTGCCGCATTCAGGGTCTTTGACCATTTCGCCGGCAGCGACCTTGCGCTCGACTTCTGCGGCCTGGTCTTCGGCGTTTTCCTTTTTCTTCTTCAGAAAGTCATTGGCAAACAGTCGGTACAGGACGTAAACGGCCAGACCCAGCACAAGCCATTTCCACATATGGTCGTTCTCCTTCTCCTGCATAGAGCAGGGTCTCATTCTTTATCGCAACCCAAGATAGCATAAGAGTTTTTGCGCGTCACTGAAAAATTCTCTGACCTGCCCGTCGGTACTTGAGTTCGGTCAGCCATTGCGCCGGGGTGCGGCCGTGGATGCGGCAGGCGGCGCCCACATCACAAAGGGGGATGAGGACGAAGGCCCTCTGGCACATGCGCGGATGGGGGACGATGCTTTCCGGCGCGTCGCACCGGATGTCTCCAAAGAGCAGCAGATCCATGTCGATGCAGCGTGGCCCGAAGCGCAGGGCAGGATCGCTGCTGCGCTGTCTGCCCAGGAGTTTTTCCTCTGCCAGCAATGCCTGGACAAAGCTTTGCGGGGTCCAGTCGGCATCCAGTTCCATGCGGACGACCTGATTGTGGAACCAGGGCTGGTCCGCATAGTCCTGCGGTTCGGTCAGGTAGACGCCGGAGAGCGCATCCACCCGGGCGCGGGGCAGGGCACGCAGCCGTTCCACGGCCAGGGCGAGCATATGCGCGGCATCGGGAGTATTGGAGCCCAGACAGACAAAAACGGTGATGGTCGGTGCAGTCATGGCCCCCTTGTAGACATTTGCCCGGATGCTGTCAAAAATCTTGCCCAATCCGTCCAAGGCAGCTAGCATGATGACATGACGGAAAAAAGTGCATTGCCTGAGACGACGGGACGCTCCCTGCAGATCCTGAAAAAACAGATCCCGGCCTGGGGGGAATACCTGCTGGCCCAGCGGGGCCTTTCCATGCGTACGGTGGTCTCGTACCGGCAGGATGCGGAAAATTTTTTCCTTTTCCTCGACGAGCTGGACGCCGGGGCCAAGAGCAGCCTTGATGAGCATGACCTGTTTTTGTATCTGGCCTGGTTGCGGGCCAGAAAGAATGCGGGACGTACGCTGGCCAGGCGTTTGTCGGCATTGCGGGGCTTTTTCGAGTATACGGTGGAAGAAGGCCTGCTGGAGAGCAATCCCGCCAGCCTGCTGGAAAGCCCCCGTCTGCCCCAGTACCTGCCGGAAGTCCTGAGCAGGGCCGAGATGGAGCGCCTGCTGCAACTGCCGGACATGCGCGAGAAATGCGGCCGACGTGACCGCTGCCTGCTGGAGATGCTCTATGCGGCGGGCCTGCGCGTCTCGGAGGTCTGTAACCTGCTGGTGGCAGATGTGGACATGCAGCGGGGACTGGTGCTGGTGTCGGGCAAGGGGGCCAAGGACAGGCTGGTGCCGCTCCATTCCCTGGTGCTCGATTTGTTGCAGCAGTGGTTGTCCTTCTGGCGTGACGACTTTTCGCCCCAGAGCCGCTATCTTTTCCTCAATCGTTCCGGCAAGGGCCTGAGCCGCCAGTATGTCTGGAAGATGGTCAAAAAATATGCCCTGCTGGCGG
>CALBAX010000137.1 GCA_937926875.1 uncultured Desulfovibrio sp. | reverse complement strand
AACCGGAATTGCTGCTGGTGGAAGAAAAGTACAGCAGATCCTCCACGCCGTTGATCTCGTTCTCCAAAGGCATGGCCACGGTCTGGGCCACCACGTCGGCACTGGCCCCGGAATAGGTGGCCGAAACGAAGAGCGTGGGGGGCGCGATCTCGGGATATTCCGCCACCGGCAGATTGGCCAACGATATGCTGCCGGCCAGCAGCAGGATCAGGCTCACCACGGCGGCAAGACGGGGACGCTCGATAAAGATACGCGAGAACATGCTAGTCCTGCACCCCGGCATCCGCGCCCTTGCGGGTATAGTCCACCTTCATCCCGTCAGCCACCTTGTGCGTGCCGTCCGTGACGACCCTCTCATGGACGGCCAGCCCAGAGCGGACCGTCTGGGATTTGCCCACCAGATCCCCCAGCGTCACGCGGCGCAGGCTCACCCGGTCGTCCTCCCGCACCACATAGACGAACGCTCCCTGCGTGTCATGCTGCACGGCCGACGGGGGCACGGCAGGCACAAGGCTGTCCGTCTGCCGGTACAGGGTCACCACCACCGTGCTCTCAGGTACGAGACGGCTCTGAGGATTGGCCAGTTCGGCGTAGACCTGGATCGTGTCTGTCCTGCCCTCCGCCGTGTTGTCCACGATGGTCACCCGGCCTTCGGTCCCGTAGTCCGTGCCGTCGGCAAGCCGGACCCGCACCCGCCCCAGCGAACGCAGTTCCTCTTCAGAACCGAAGACAGCCTGCATGTCGCGTACGCTCAGGCCAAAGCGCACACGCACAGGATCCGTCCTGACCAGCGTCACCAGCGTGCCGGACGAGGTGGTCACATAGTTCCCGGCCGTGAATGCCGTGACCCCGATACGCCCGGCCATGGGCGCCACTATCCGGGTATTGCGCAGGTCATCCTGGGCCGTCACAAGGTCGGCCTCCGCCGCCAGCAGTTCACCATAGGCCACCTGCTCCGTCCGTTCGGCGCTTTCCAGCACGTCACGGCTGACGGCCTGCTTTTTGAACAGGCTGCGATTACGGGCCAGGTCGGCCCGGGCATAGGCGTGTTCCGCCTTGTACTGCACGACCTTGCCCCGGGCATTCTTCACCGCGGCCTCGTAGCGCACCGGATCGATACGGTAGAGCATCTGGCCAGCCTGGACCGCATCGCCATCACGAAAGCCCACCTCCAGGATCTCGCCCGCCACCCGGGGCACCAGCGACACCGTGGCAGGCGAGACCACCCGACCGGTATAGCGGCGGCTCTGGGTGTCCTGCACAGCAAGGACTTCCCCCACCTCCACCACAGGCGCCGGTGCCGGCATGCCAGGCCCCGGCATGGCCGGCCGGACAAACGGGACAGCACACAGGAACAGCAACAGGGACAACAGGAGGGCTCTTCTCATTTGCCAGCTCCCTGCACCTGCGCTGCCCGCAGTTTTTTGCCTTCCTCCAGGGCGATGGCAAGGACACGCTCGAAGGTTGCCCTGTCTTCCGCCGACACATCACGCAGCAGATGGTCCAGGATGCCCTTGATCTTGTCGTGATGATAGCGGTAGCGCTCCATGCCTTTGTCCGTCATGCGGATGGAGACAGCCCGCCGGTCCTTTTCCGATGGTTCCCGTACCACCAGGCCTTCCAGGACAAGCCCCTGCACCGTCTGCGAGATGCAGCCCGGCGAAAGGTAGAGCAACTGGGCCAGCTCCTTGACCATGAGCCCTCTGGGGGCACAGGCCACCAGGGCCTCGATGATCCGCCCCGGTGCCGTGGGCAGTGTACCTTCTGGCATATCCGGCCCCTGGGTGGGGTGTTTTCCCAAAGACAGCAGGATTTCCGAAAGATCCGGGATCTGCGTCCACTCCATTTTAGCCTCACAATTATTTATTTTAAAAATAATTTAGTATATAAACTATATCTCTATGCTCCCCTCCTTTTCCTGTCAACCGCGCCATCCACAGCCTCGTCCGTCCCAAACGCCAGCAGGGAGGCCTGCCCTGTGTGCGGCAAAGCCTCCCTGCTGTCTTGTCCCTCTGTGGACGGTCTGGACGACCGGATGGTCTATTCCTGCAGGCTTCCTGCCAGATCCTTGATCCAGCGGATGGTCTGACGGCTCATTTTGCGGTGCATGTCCGCATCATTGCTCACATGCAGGGCCCGGGCCAGACAACCGGCCACACAGACGGGCTCCAGCCCGGCCTTGCGCCGGTCATGGCACAGATCGCACTTGCAGGCCTTGCCGGTAACGGCATCCAGATGGGGCACATGATAGGGGCAGGCCGTCACGCAGGCACCGCAGCCCGTGCAGCGGTCGGCATCTATATGGACGATGTTCTCCTCATCCAGCCACATGGCATCCTGCGCACAGGCACGAAGGCAGGCGGGCCGCGCACAGTGCACGCAGGTCACAAAGCCCAGGGGCAGGCTGACCTTGCCCTCTGCCAGCGTGGGCGTACCGCCCAGCTGGCGGCACAAGGGCAGGGAAAGCCCATGCCACTGGCGGCAGTGGATCTCGCAGGCCTTGCAATTGACACAGCGTTTTTCGTCAAAAACGATACAGGTGGAACTGCTCATCAGTTTTCCTCCCGGGCATGATCGTTGCGGACAGGGCGCAGGGTCACAAAGTGCTCCTGCAGGGCAAGACCGTGGACCATGGCATCTTCCTTGTCCAGCCCGCCAGGCATGAATTCCTGGTCCGCCAGCCCCTTGCCGCGGGCCCGGCTCTCCACGGGCAGGCGATGCCCGAAACCATGCAGCATGAACACGGCATCGGGATGCATGCCGGGGATGACACGCACCCGGATCTCGCCTCCCTTGCCGTCAGCGCTTTCCATGCGGACAGTATCCCCATCCTCCACGCCCAGCTCCCGGGCCCGCTCAGGGGCGATCCAGGCACGGTTTTCCGGCAGGCTGTCGTGCAGCAAGGGGTTGTTCTGGGTATGCGAATGGGTATGGCGTGCGTTGCGGCCCACTATCAGGCGAAACTGCCCCTTCCCCGGCCGGGGCACGTCCTGCCAGGGCATGAGCGAAGGCAGCCCGGCTTCCTGCCAGGGGCCGAAAAGGACTTCTATCTTGCCGGAAGGCGTCGCGAAACGGGGGCCAAGATCGATGGGGACATCTGAAAGAGCGACGGAACCGTGCCGGAAGTCCTCCACGGAGATCCCCGTCCCTTCCAGCTGGAAGCGCCAGACATCTTCCAGCGTCTCGCATGCCAGATCCTCCAGCCCCAGACGGCGTGCCAGCTGCCCCAGGATCCACCAGTCCGGCCGGGTATCGAAACGGACAGCAGCAGCCGGGCTGCGCATGATGAAGGCAGGCTTGCTGCCGCTCTTGACCTGGAGCAGGGATCCCCGCTCCACAAAGGACGGCATGGGCAGCACCACATCGCTGAACCAGGCCGTATCGGACCAGGAAAACGTCAGCGAGACCATCAGATCCAGACCGGCCAGCTGGGCCTTTAGCCGTTCAGGATCCGGCATCGCGGACAGAGGATCGTGCTTGAGGGTGAAATACGCCTTGACGGGATAGGGATCCCCGCTTTCCACGGCCCGAAAGGCCCTGTGCAGCAGACTGGCGCCAGGGGCAAAGGCCGGTTCCGACCAGCCTATGCCGTCCGCCCGCTTTTCCTTGGGGGCAGCATACAGCGAGGTGAAGGAGCGCAACCCTTTACGTCCGGCATCCTTGGGGCCAGCCGCCAGCAACAGGCCGCCCTTGCTGCCGAAAGCCCCTAACAGGGCATTGATGAGATAGGCCGTGCGGCAGACCATGAAGGACTGGGGATAGCGCGTGCTCATCCAGCCGCCATGCCAGATGACCTGCGGCGCCGCAGCGGCCAAAGAGCGCGCCAGCTCCGCCATGACATCTGCCGGGATATCGCACCGGCTTTCGGCCCACTGCGGCGAATAGGGACGCACGAAGTCCGCCAGCGCTTCGAAATCCTGAACATGACGCGCCACGTAAGTGGCATCATAGAGCTTCTTTTCGATCAGGACATGCAGCACAGCCAGGTTGAGGGCCAGATCCGTGCCAGGGCGGATGCAGATGTTCTGCTGCGCCTTGAGGCCCGTCACCGTGGGGCGGACATCCACACAGGTCAGACGGCAGCCCGTGTCCAGCGCGTCCAGTACCTGATTGACCTCCCCGACCTTGAGGGATTCCAGCAGGTTGCGGCCCTGCACGACGATATGACGGCAATTTTTGAAATCATAGATCCATTTGCCACGCCCGTGGCCTGTCAGGGAATAGGATGCCTGATTGACGTTATGGGCGCAGGCGTCATCGTGGGTGCAGTAATTGGGCGAGCCCAGGCCGCGCATCAGGGCCTTGCTCATGTCGGAGAACGGCCCGGGCCGCTCGGACCAGAGCACGCTGCGCGGCCCGTAGGTGGCCATGATCGTTTTCAGCCGTTCCGCCACATGATCCAGGGCCTCGTCCCAGCTCACGGGACGCCACTGCCCTGCACCACGCTCCCCGGCACGGATCAGCGGTCCTTGCGGACGCTCATCATCAGCATACAGGGCCAGGGACGCGGCGCCCCGGGGGCACAGGGCTGCCCCGGAAGCACTATGGCTGTTGCCGCATATCCAGCGCGGCACGCCATTCTCACAATGGATCTCCACAGGGCAGCGTGTATTGCACATGCCGCACAGGGAGTAGACGATGGATGACGCCATATATGGACTCCTGCCCGCAGGGCGGGCGTGTAGCAGGCGATGGACGTCCCCTGCCCGTTCTGCACGCCGGGACACCACAGGCGTCCGGCAGCAGGCGCAAGGGGGTGCTGGACAAAAACAAAAGGCAACGCCCGGTCCAGGCCCGGCAAGGGCACAGGAAGCTGATGCCGGGGACAAAAAAGACCCCCTCGCGCTGAGAGCTGCAAGGGGGTCTCGAAC
>CALBAX010000136.1 GCA_937926875.1 uncultured Desulfovibrio sp. | reverse complement strand
TGCGGGGTCACGGCTCCATCTTCATAGGGGGCTGTCATGCCTGCTCCTTCCTGAGAACCTGCGAAGGCTCTCCAAGTTCTCGTCGCAAGTTAAAAAAGCAGACCGTGCCATGCGGCCTGTTTTCACGAATGCCGATCTCACCGCCCATGGCCCGGACGATGCTGCGGCAAAGGGCCAGACCGATGCCCATACCTCTTCTGCCGTCTGCCTTGCCGGCACTGGTCGTATAGAACATCTCGAACACATGCTCCCGCTCTGCCGGAGGAATGCCGCAGCCCTCATCGGCCACTTCCAGCACGACGTCGGCCCCACGGGCAAAGCTCCTGACCGTGATGGATGTTTCAGGATCGGAATGCTGGATGGCATTATTCAGCAGGTTGACGAGCACCTGGACGGTCAGACGTACATCCATCTGCGCCAGCAGCAGCTCTTCTGGGAATTCCGTCCGCAGCGTCCGGCTGCCGGCGCGTTGGCGTACAGCCTGCAGGGCCTCCTGCACCACATCTTCCACCACTTCCGCTTCCATGCGCAACGCGAACCTGTTCTGTTCCAAACGTGTCAGGGAAAGGATGTTCTCCACCATGGAAACGAGGTAGCGGGCATCCTCGCCAATGGCCTCGGCCAGTTCCCGGCGATTTTCCGCAGGCAGATAATCAGCGTTGGCTGCCAGCATTCCCGCATTGCCGCAAATAGACGTCAGGGGAGTACGCAAATCATGCGAAATCGTACGCAGAACGTCTGCCCGCAACTTTTCCTGGCGAGCATTGGCCCGGATCTCTTCATTGGCGTGCAACAGGCGGGTCTTTTCAATGCCCAGGGCACATTCACCGCTCAGCGCGCTTACCAGATTATTGTCGATAATGTCACTGAGCTTTTCCTGTCCCGCGGCTACAAAGCCCAGCACGGCAAAAACCCCGCTATGGCCGCTGACCGGGATATAGCGGCAGCGTGCCCCGGAGAGCGTATCGGTTCCGTTCCCGGCAGTCTTGTTGTTCTTGGCCACCCAGCGGGCCACGCTTTTTTCTTCCGAAGCCTCCGCAAGGGTCGCCACGGAACTGCGGACATCCCGACCGGCAGACGGGACACAGTAGATCTCTACCGGTTGCAGCTCCCCCTTGTGGACCGGATAGCAGAGCACATGACAACCCAGTATGGAGCGCAACTGTCCGGCAAGCTCGGTCAGCATGGCCTCTTCGCTGGAAGCCTGCTGCAACTTGCGGCTGCCTGTCAGTAAGAGCTCGTTGTACAGGGCCCTGCGCTGACTCTGCCTGGCATGGCTGTGAGCCCGGCTCGTCAGGGTGCTGGCCGAAAACACCGCCAGGAACATGAAGGCAAAAGTGACCAGATAGCTGATGTCATAGACAGTGAAACTGTAGAGCGGCGGCACGAAGAACCAGTCGAACAACAGCACGCTGATGGCGGATGCCGCCACACCATACCAGGGCCCCACGGTCAAGGCCGCCGTCAATAGCACGCCGAACATGTACACGCTTGTCAGACCGATATCATGTACGCCGCCAGCGCGCAGCAGCCAGCTCAGGCAGGTGCAGCCTGCCAGGACAAGAGCCGTGACCCCCCATTGGCGGCCTGAAGCCGGCGCTGTGCCGAACAGGCTGACCAAAAGGCTTTTATGAATGCTGCGAGCCTGCCGCTGCTGTTTGAGCGTTCGTGCGTCGGGGATGATATACGTATCTATCTCCGGTGCCAGCTCGGCAAGCCGTTCTACCAGGGTCAGTTTGCTGTGGAACAGGCCCTTGCTCGCGGGCGAACGGCCTATCACGATTTTGCTGACGCCATTGAGCCGGGCGTATTCGGCGATGAGCCCGGGGATGTCCTGCCCCAAGGATCTGACGACTGTGGCGCCAAGCTGTTCCGCCAGTTTGGCATTGCCCAGCAGCGCGGAATCCGTGCCAGCCCGAGCTTCTTCGGTACGGATGTGGAGCGCGGTAAAATCGGCATGGAAGGCCTCGGCCATGCGGGCCGCCGTTCGGATGACGCGGGCGTTGCTGGGGGCGCCGGAAAGACAGATGAGGATATGTTCTTTGACACCCCGCCGTTTCTGGCCCAATTGAGAGCTTTCTTCACGCGCCAGATGGTTGACCCGGTCGGCCATGCGGCGCAAGGCTATCTCGCGCAGGCCAGTCAGGTTGCCGGGGAGGAAAAAGTTCTCCAGCGCCCGGACGGCCTGTTTCTCGTGATAAATTTTCCCTTCCTTGAGGCGCAGGATGAGTTCCTGGGGCTCGATGTCCACCAGTTCCACCTGGTCGGCCCTGTCGAACACGCTATCAGGCAGGCGCTCGCGCACGACAACGCCTGTGATGGACGCCACCAGATCATTGAGGCTCTCCAGATGCTGGACATTGACCGTTGTCCAGACCGAGATCCCTGCCTGCAGGACTTCTTCCACATCCTGATACCGCTTCATATTGCGGCTGCCAGTGGCGTTCGTATGGGCCAGTTCATCCACCAGCAGCACGTCGGGCTTGCGGGCCAGGGCCGCATCCACGTCCAGTTCTTGGAGTTCCATGCTCCGATAGGCTATCTTGAGCAGTGGCAACTGCTCAAGGCCTTCCACCAGAGCAGCCGTCTCGGGCCGGGGATGTGGCTCGATATAGCCGGCTACGACATCCACGCCCTGCTTTTGGGCCGCATGCGCGGCCTCCAGCATGGCATACGTCTTGCCGACGCCAGCCGCATAGCCGAAAAATATCTTTAATTGTCCCCGGGATGGCCGGGGATGGATAGTCTCCAGGGACATATGCACCATTCACTTTGCACAGGTGGAAAACAGCAGGGCATGGCGCGGCAGCTTGCTGTCCGGCCCTCCCTATCCTATGGCAAAAATAAGGCAAGAGTCGCGCCCCGGCTTTTTTACCAGGACGCGACTGTCGCTTTGTGCGGCAGCAGAGGTATGCCGCACGGGTCTTCCTACTGCCTGCCGGCAAGCAAGCCGAGTTCCTTGGCGATATCCAGATTGACCAGCAGGACGTTGACGGTCTCGCCACCGAAAACACCGAGGAATTTGTCCTGCGTATGCCGCTTGACGATATCTTTCAGATGTTCCTCTGACAAGTTCGTCGTTTTGGCCAGTGCGGGGATCTGGACAGCAGCGGACGCAGGGCTGATGTACGGTTCAAGACCGGAACCCGGCGCAGTCAGCAGATCTGTAGGAATTTCTTCTTTTTTGATATCAGGGTTGGCTTCCAGGAAAGCCGCCATGTCTTTTTTCACACGTTCGACCAGGGCAGGATTGGTGGCCGCAAGATTCTGGGAACCGGAGGCCACACCGGCATAGCTGCCGCTGTCTTTGTCGGCCTGGGTGTAGGTATTGTAGCTGACAGCCGAAGGACGGCACTTCATGAAACGGGGGTCCGTGAAATCCTGCCCTACCAGACGGGAGCCCACAGCCTGACCGTTGACACTTACCAGACTGCCGGAAGCCTGATCCGGGAAGAATGCCTGGCCGAGGCCTGTCATGAGCACAGGGTAGGCCAGGCCGCAGATCAGCATCAGCACAAGGGTCAGCATGAGGGGTTTGTATATAGCGCGCAGCAGAGAAAGCATTTTGGTCTCCTGTTCCGCACAGGGGCGGAGGAATTTTGAAGACGAAGAAGCCTTGGGCGGCCGCTCCTGACGGAGCGGCCGCGTACCATGTTACATGCCAAGACCGGCCAGGAAAGGACTGATGGCCAGGTCGATGAGCTTGATGCCCACGAAGGGAACGACCACGCCACCGAGGCCGTAAACCAGCAAGTTGCGAGTCAGCATCTTTTCAGCCCGCATGGGCTTGTAGGGAACGCCGCGCATGGCCAGGGGGATCAGGCAGGGGATGATGACGGCATTGAAAACAAGGGCCGACAGGATGGCGCTGAGCGGTGTGGCCAGCCCCATGACGTTCAGTACGGCCATTTGCGGGAATACCACCATGAACATGGCCGGGATGATGGCAAAGTATTTGGCGATGTCGTTGGCGATACTGAAGGTCGTCAGCGAACCACGGGTAATGAGGAGCTGCTTGCCGATCTCCACCACATCCAGCATCTTGGTCGGGTCGGAATCCAGATCCACCATATTGGCAGCTTCCTTGGCGGCCTGTGTGCCGCTGTTCATGGCGATGCCCACATTGGCCTGGGCCAGGGCGGGAGCATCGTTGGTGCCGTCGCCGGTCATGGCGACGATCTTGCCGGCAGCCTGCTCGGACTTGATGGCGCGGATCTTGTCTTCGGGCTTGCATTCGGCGATGAAGCTGTCCACGCCGGCTTCCTGGGCGATGGTGGCTGCCGTCAGGGGGTTGTCACCGGTGCACATGATGGTCTTGATGCCGATGGCCCGCAGGCGGGCAAAACGTTCCACCAGGCCGGCCTTGATGGTGTCCTTGAGATAGATGACCCCCAGGATGCGTTCGTCGACAGAGACCACCAGAGGCGTACCGCCCTTCTCGGCCACAAAATTGACGCTGAGTTCCAGGTCCGCAGGGGCATTGCCGCCTTCCTCGCTCACAAAGGCCCGGATGGCGTCGGCGGCTCCCTTGCGGATGCGGGTGCCGTCAGGCAGGTCCGTGCCGCTCATGCGGGTCTGGGCGGTGAAGGGAGTGAAGACCATCTCGCCGGCGGGGGCTTCGCACTTGCCGGTCAGCTTCTCGCCCAGTTCAACGATGGACTTTCCTTCAGGGGTATCGTCTTCCAGCGAGCACAGCACGGCATAGCGGATCAGTTCGTTCTTGTCCGTGCCGTCCACGGGCAGGAAGTCGTACGCCATACGGTTGCCGTAGGTGATGGTGCCGGTCTTGTCCAGGATCATGGTATCCACGTCACCGCACACTTCCACGGCCTTGCCGGACAGGGCAATGACATTGAAGCGGGCCACACGGTCCATGCCGGCGATACCGATGGCGGAAAGCAGACCGCCGATGGTGGTGGGGATCAGGCAGACGGTCAGGGCCACCAGGGTGGAGACGGGCAGGGTCACGCCGCTGTAGCAGGCCATGGGATACAGGCTGACCACCACGATGAGGAAGATGATGGTCAGGCTGACCAGCAGGGTGTTCAGGGCGATCTCGTTGGGCGTTTTTTGGCGGGACGCGCCTTCCACCAGGGAGATCATCTTGTCCAGGAAAGACTCGCCGGGGTTGGAGGTGATGCGGATCTTGAGCCAGTCGCTGACCACAGTGGTGCCACCGGTCACAGAGCAGAAATCACCGCCGCTTTCCTTGAAGACGGGCGCGGATTCACCGGTGATGGCGGATTCGTCCACCGAAGCCACGCCTTCCACCACTTCGCCGTCGTTGGGGATCAATTCGCCGGCATTGACCAGCACCAGATCGCCCTTTTTCAGTTCGCTGGCGTTGATGATTTTTTCGGAACCATCTTCGCACAGCAGGCGGGCCTGCATGTCGCGCTGGGTCTTTTTCAGGCTCTGGGCCTGGGCCTTGCCGCGACCTTCGGCCACGGCTTCGGCGAAGTTGGCGAACAGCAGGGTCACCAGCAGGATGACCGACACGATGATGTTGTACGTCCGCAGGTGTTCGCCGCCTTCGCCGCCAAAGAGATTGGGGGAGAAACACAGCAGCAGGGTCACGAGGAAGCCCACTTCCACCACGAACATGACAGGGTTGCGCATCATGTACAGGGGATTCAGCTTGGTAAAAGCGCCCACGAAAGAGGACGCGAGGATGTCCGCAGTGATGAACGCGGTCTTTCTTTTATTGCTCATGGGTCGGATCCTCCTAGCCCCACAGGATCATGTGTTCCGCGACAGGGCCCAGGATAAGTGCGGGGAAGAAGGTCAGCGCGGCGATGATCATCACGACCATGAACAGGGAGATCGTGAAGGTGCCGCTGTCGGTGCAGAGCGTACCGGCGGATTCGCTGACCGCCTGCTTGCCCATGAGCGATCCCGCGATGGCCAGCGCCAGGACGATGGACAGGTAGCGGCCAAAGAACATGGCCAGACCGGCAGTGACATTCCAGAAGACCGAGTTGTCGGCCAGGCCTTCGAAACCGGAACCGTTGTTGGCTGCCGAGGAGGCGTATTCATACAGCACCTGGCTCAAGCCATGGGGGCCGGGGTTGGTGATGCCAGACAGGCCGTCAGGCACGGACACCGCCAGGGCGGAGAAACCCAGAATCAGCAGAGGGTGGATGATGATGCACAGGGCCGTCAGCTTCATCTCCCGGCCTTCGACCTTCTTGGCCAGATATTCGGGGGTACGCCCCACCATCAGGCCGCAGATGAAGACCGTCAGGATCACATAGAGCAGCATGTTGACCAGCCCCACACCTTCGCCGCCGAAGACGAGGTTGAGCATCATGTTGAACAGGGGCACCATGCCACCAAGGGGGGTCAGGGTGTCGTGCATGTTGTTGACCGTACCCGTGGTGAATGAGGTCGTCACCGTGGTGAACAGGGCCGATTGAGCTATGCCGAAACGCAGTTCCTTGCCTTCCATGCTGCCCATGTCCTGACACAATCCGGCCTGTTCCAGCCGGGGATTGCCGGCCAGTTCGGACAGGTAACAGACAGAAAGCCCGATAAGGAAAATGGCGAACATGACTGCGAACACGGGACGGGCTTCGCTGCCCATGCTCCAGCGTCTTGTCTCTCCGGCCTTCTTGCGGCGGTCACGCACCATCAGGCCGAACATCACGACGAAGGCCCCGGGGAGCAGCATCATGGAAAGCATTTCCAGCATGCCGGTAAACACCGTGGGGTTTTCCAGCGGCGTCGTGGAATTGGCCCCCAGGAAACCGCCCCCGTTGGTGCCCAGGTGCTTGATGCTGACCAGGGAGGCTATGGGGCCCATGGCGATATCCTGATATTTGCCTTCGATGGTCTGCACGGTCACATTGGCGGAGAAGTTTTGGGGGCAGCCCTGCCATACCAGCACGAGGGCAATGACGATGGACAGCGGGAGCAGCACACGGGTAATGTTGCGTACCAGATCCCGGTAGAAGTTGCCCAGGCCCACACCCTGATCGGCCAGGCCGCGCACAAAGGCCATGACCACTGCGCCACCCGTGGCGGCAGAGGTGAACATCATGTAAATGATGACCACCATCTGGCTTAGGTAGGACAGGCCGGACTCGCCAGAATAATGCTGGAGGTTGGTGTTTGTCATGAAACTGATGATGGTGTTGAACGACAAACTGGCTTCCATGTTCCCGATGCCGTTGGGATTGAAGAAGGGGATGAACTGGATACGCAGGATCAGATAGCCAACAAAGATCATCGCTGCGTTGGTAGCCACCAGGGCCAGCACATATTGCTTCCAGTTCATGTCACGGTCATCTATACCGCAGATGCGGTAGATGATGCCGTCAAACCTGTCGAAAAAAGGGTCACAAAATGTCTTTTGATTGGTGGCGATGTGATAAAGATATTTCCCTGCCGGAAAAATCACGACCACAAAGACAGCCAAAAACAGTGCGATCTCAAGCATCGTTCTTGTCCCCTCGGCTTTAAAATTTTTCCGGATTGGCCAGTGCATACGTCAGGTACAGCGCCAAGGCCAGAATCAGAATTCCAAGCAGCAGCATGGTGTGCTCCTATTTCTTGTTTCCTTGGGCGTCACACCAGGCAGCCAGCGCTACGACCAGAAGAAAACAGACGATCAGTGTTCCTGTCATGACAAAATCCATCTCAACCTCTCCTTTGTACATTGCAGCATATCTGCAACCTGTCTGCCCGGCGAACGAGTTCATGGCAGACATGGGGAACGGGTATCAGGACAGAGGTAAAAATAGTGTAAAAAAATGGGATTACGTATTAAAAATAGATAAAAAGGATCCTCAGTCCCATCTGAAAAAAACAGGCTGTGATTTGCGGGCATCAGAAGATGCCCACTCGCAAACAAAGGATGTCACACTGTCCCTCTAGGCATGGCAGTCACTGGAGCTATGAAGCCATGAGAGCGCGTTACCTGTGAAAAAGGTAAAACGCGAAGCGGCATGGCGCCGCCCGCCCAAAGTGAGCGGAAAAACCGCTTTTTCCCCGAAACGACAGGCCGTATGGTTTGAAACGCAAAGCGTTTCAAACTGAAATGCTCTAAAAAAGACAGCCGCCTGGCAGGAAGAGTCTGGAAGACAACTTCGTGTCAGACGGCTGTGTCAAGATGGGCAGATATCCGCAAGATATGTCTGGACAAGAGCTTACGATTCGTGAGCGGGGAAGAGCTGCCTTTGCGGTGTCAAGGTACAATTCGGCAAGTTTAAAAAGCTGGAATGACACATCCACCCTGAGTCGTACAACAGCTTCTATGATCAAAAAGCTGCTGTCTATTCTTCCCTCTCGCGTGAAAGTCTGCCTCCTATAAATATGGTCGCCAGCCCCGGCAGGGGGCACCGCGTCAGCGTGTGCCCACAACGGGTAGACTGGCTCTGCGGCCTGCCGCCATATTTCAGGTACGCTCCCTTGACTGGCAGGGGGTATCCCTTTGCGAAGCATGCGAAAGAAGATTCATGATGCGTCACTTCTTTTTTCGCCGAAGGCTCTTTTTTCGCTTCTTTCCCTCTGCTCGTTTTTTTGCACAGGCAGAGGTCCTGACGCGAACGTCCGCCGGTCTTTTCCCGAAAAATGCTGATGCGCCGTTGGGCTTCCAGCTGCTGCAAGACAGGTTGCAAACGTTATAGCCCTTGCGCAAGGCAAAATTCAGCAGCCGTTTGATCAGCGTCGGTACAGTCTGACTGTCTGCGGGGATTTCCCGGCCTTTTCCAATCGGGAACACGATTTGTCAATGTCGTGAACCGTCAGCTCCGGGATGCTCTTTTTCCCCAGCACCGGCACGATGTGCAGCGAATAGTGGATGCGATCATCCTTGATGGTGCTTGGCGCTCTTGGCTTCAGCAAAAAGGGGCCAAAGCCTGTTAAAGGGATACCGGGGGACTCCTCAGCCTTTCGCGCGGCACGCACGGCGGCTTTTTTCATACAATCAAGGTACCTGCAGTGATGCAGGTGCCTTTTCATTTCAGGCCCTTGCGGGAGACCGCAGTTTTTCCGGTATGCGTGTATTGGGGGAGAGCCTCAGGATTTCCTTTTCTGGCGTCATGCGTGCCCACCCGTCTGGAGAAGAGAGGCATCGCAACTTTCTGCACGGCAGTTCGCATGTCTTTTTTTCCCATGCGGTACCTTCCCTGACGGTGCGTTACCGGCAGGAAAGGAAGGGGGACATGACGATCGGAGGCTCACATACGGGCTTCGTGATATGATGCAACCGTCTGTTCGGAATAAAAAAGGGGATGCCCGTGGGGCATCCCCTGGCTCGTCCTTTTCCATCCTGACCGGATGCTGTGGGGCGGATCATGGCCGCTCCTGGGAGTAGAGCAGGCCGTGTGCTGTAATACCACTAGGCCTTTTCGGCCTGGAGTTTTTCCTTGCGGGCCTGCTGGGCCCTCTGGACATTGCGCCGCATCTTGGCTTCGAAATTCCGGGACATCAGCTTCTGCTCGGAAGGATAGCCGCAGAGGTATTTGTACTCTTCCACATTGATGCCGTGATTGGCCAGATGGCGGGAGGTCAGGGAACAGGCCGCTTTGCCGCACAGGCAGCAGGTGATGGTGTTGTCGGTGATGGCTTCCGCAGGATCAAAGACCAGGTCGGCCTTGCTGAATATCTTTTTGGGGGCCGGGGCGGGCTTCTTTTCCTCTTCGACGGGAAGGGGCTCGGCCACGGAGGGCAGGGCGGCAGGCGCGGTCTCTTCGACCGTCACAGGCTGCTCGGCCTGCGCATTGATACGGCGCTCGATGGCCATATTGAGAACTTTTGCCTTTTCGTACTGCTCCATGATGAATTCGATGGGCTGGTCGCTATATTTGTTGAAAATAGCAGTAAAAATATCTTTGTCTTCCAGAGCCATAAAAGTCCCTCCTTTTATTCATATGTCAAAAGTGAACGTATATGAGTAAAAGACATTTTTCAAGAAATAAGTGGCTGATGTCATTCGATTGGAATATACTTGAAATAAGATTTTTTATGAGTTTAATTAATTGCTATCTGTTTTTATTAGTGTGTAAAATCAGAGGCCAGATGTTCAGGATGTCCCATGCGGAAAAGAAGGCTGTTCCAGTCTTGTCAGGCAGCGCTTCATTTCGTGCGAGACCGTCATCGCTGACGGGACATATCCAGGGCAATACACATTGGGGAATAAGCTCATCGAGCTGCTTCGATCTGCTTGTCTGTAAGAATGTTCTCGATGCGTGGCATTGACCTCTTCAAGAGAGGAAAAAGGTGTGTATCTTGCCGTGAGGGCCTCCTAGTGAAGGTACACATCTATTCTGGCCCAACTTCTCCGCTACGGGCATCTGGCAAGGTGCACAGCAACTTTTTAAAAGGAGCGAACAGGTCATAAAAAAAGTCCTTTCGGATAACTACCCGAAAGGACTTTTAAAATTTTTCTGGCGGAGAGGGTGGGATTCGAACCCACGTACCGGCTATTAACCGATAACTCGATTTCGAGTCGAGCGCGTTACGGCCAACTTCGCTACCTCTCCGCTCTTTGGGTGCTGTGGATGCACAGCAAGGCCGAAAGCATCATTTAGTCTGTTTCAGGGAAAAAAGCAATATATTTTCTTGCAGCCCTTGGGCGGCATCAGACATCGTCCGTCCCGGCCTCGGGCAGCCAGTGCGCCAGCACGGTCCCCCTGTGGGCGTCCAGCAGGTCCAGCACGGGCCGGGGCACCAGAAAATCCACGTTCAGGCCATGCAACCAGCGGTGGCGGATACGCGAGGCGCTGACCGAGATCCACGGCAGGGGCACGAAGTGGACCAGCCCGCCACCGGGCAGGCGCATGCGGCGGCTCCCGGGCAGGACAGGCTCGCACGGCCTGGCACCGGGCCACATGCTTTCCGTGGCGGCAAGGAAGTTCTTTTCCGAGCCTTCACCGCGCGGCACCACCACCAGCTGGCAGAGCTCGGGCAGCTCCAGGCCCCGGTGCCAGTGGGGCAGCAGGGCATAATCCGGGTTGCCGAGGATGAAAAACAGGGGGCGTTCCCGTGTCTCTTCGCGGCAGGCCTGCAACGTGTCCCAGGTATAGGATAGGCCGGGGCGCCCGGCTTCCATGCGATTGCACGAAAGGCCCGGCAGGCCGTCTAGGCAGGCCTCCACCATGGCGGCCCGCAGGTCGAAGGGCAACAGGCCGCTCACCACCTTGTGCGGCGGTGTGGCGCAGGGCATCAGCTCCACGCTGCCGGCCAGAGGGCGCAAGGTCTCCGCCATCTCGATGGCCAGGCGCAGATGGCCCACATGCGGCGGGTTGAAACTGCCGCCGAACAGGGCCCGGCCCGCTGCGCGCTTCCCGTCCATGCCTATTGCCGCACCTGCCCCTGACCGAAGACCACGAACTTGGTGGTGGTCAGTTCCTGTACGCCCATGGGGCCATAGGCATGGAGCTTGGAGGTGGAGATGCCGATCTCCGCGCCAAGGCCCAGCTGACCGCCGTCGTTGAAGCGGGTGGAGGCATTGACCGCCACCATGGAGGCATCGGCTTCACGAAGGAAGCGCATGGCGTGCCCGTGGTCACTGGTGCAGATGATCTCCGTGTGGTTGGATCCGTAGCGGGCGATGTGGGCCAGGGCCTCGTCCATGTCGTCCACCACGCGGACGGCCAGGGTCAGGGCGTGGAACTCCTGCCCCAGGTCGTCGGGGCTCTGGGCTTTGGCCGTGGGGCCCAGCAGCGGCAGGGAAGCGGGACAGGCGCGGAACTCCACACCGGCCTCGCCCAGACGCCGGCCCACACGGGGCAGGAAGGCCGCGGCGCAGTCCTTGTGCACCAGCAGGCATTCCAGGGCGTTGCAGACACCGGGACGCTGCACCTTGCCGTTGAAGACGATGTCCAGGGCCTTGTCCAGGTCGGCGTCCGCGTCCACGAAGGCGTGGCAGACGCCCTTGTAATGCTTGAGCACCGGCATGGTGGCGGCTTCGGTCACGGCACGCACCAGACCTTCGCCACCGCGCGGGATCATGACGTCGATGTACTGGTCGAGCTTGCACAGCTCGGTGACCGCGGCGTGATCCGTGGTCGTCACCAGCTGGGCCGCGTCGGCGGGCAGGCCGGCTTCTTCCAGGGCCTGGCGCAGCAGGGCGGCCAGAGCGGTGTTGGAATGCAGGGCCTCGCTGCCGCCGCGCAGGATCACGGCATTGCCCGCTTTCAGGCAGAGGATGGCCGCGTCGATGGTCACGTTGGGGCGGGCCTCGTAGATCATGGCGATGACGCCCAGCGGCACGCGCATACGGCCCACCAGCAGGCCGTTGGGGCGCTGCCACTGGCTGTCCATGGCGCCGACAGGGTCAGGCAGTCCGGCCACATGCAGGCAGGCGGCGCGCATGTCGGCCAGCACGGCGGGATGCAGGGTCAGGCGATCCATGCGGGGGGCGTCCAGGCCCCGGGCGCGGGCCGCCTCCAGATCCTGGGCGTTGGCGGTGCGCAGCTCGGCTTCCCGCTCTTCGAGCAGGGCGGCCAGACGGGTGAGGGCGGCGTTCTTGGCCGCAGGGCTGGCTTTGGCCAGCAGGCGGGCGGCTTCCTTGGCCTTTTGGCCGAGCAGGGTCATTTCTTGTGCCAAAGTCATACGGGCTCCTTGTGTTGGCTCGTCTCTCTCTATACGCTGCCGCAGGGACGAGGGCAAGGGGACGGACCCTGCACGGGATGCTGCTGTGTCTCCGGATCTCCTCCTTTTTTGAAAGAAGGGCTCCCGGTGGAGGAGGCTGACGGCCTCCCTCCCGACAGCCGGCCTTGCGGGAGGGAAAACGCCTGTCCCTGGATTCCCTACCGCGGACAGGGGTTTTTCTTTGACAGAAGGCCATCCCCTATCCTACATAAATAGACCGCACCGTGACAGCACCGGCGACCGCGGGCGAAGCTTTTGCAAGGAGCACCGAAAGAAATGAATCCTGTCAGACCTCAGAATACCCCTGAATCTCCTACCCTGCTCAATGACCTCAAGGCTGAGGTGAGCGCGGAAAGCGCACCGCTGTTGCAGCTTATCGTGCGTCACAGCGGACTGATCGTGGGCGTGGTGGTCGTCCTTCTGGTGGCCCTGGTAGGCACCGCCATCTGGCGCTGGCATCAGGGCGGCCAGCAGGCCGAGACCCAGACCGAGCTGGCGCGTATCGGCATCACCATGAAGGGCGGGGATCGCCTCAAGGCGCTGGACGATCTGGCAGCCAAGGCTCCCGAGAACATGCGCTACAGCATCTATCTGATGCAGGCCGAGTTCGCCATGCAGGATCAGGATTACAGCCGTGCCGAACATGCCTACGCCACGGCGGCCAAGCTGGATGCCGATGGTGCCATGGGCCTGATGGCCGCTCTGGGCCAGGCCGGCGCGCTGATCAAGCTGGATCGTCCCGCTGATGCCGTGACCCTGCTGCAGGGCCTGGAGAGCCGCGCCACCGAAGACGGACGCGCCACCCTGCGCATGCTGCTGGGCGAGGCCGCCGAAGCGGCGGGCAAGACCGATGTGGCCATTGCCGCCTATGAAGCCTTGGCCGCCTCGCAGCCTGGTCTGGACGGCGAATTTTACCGCTCCCGCGCGGATGCGCTGGGCGGTGGCAAGACCGTGCCCGTGAAGGACGGCGCGGAGAACAAGTAAGAACGTTGGCGGCCCCTCTGCCGACGCGCACGGGCCGGGAGGACACATGAGCAAACATCCTCTGCTGCACGGGGCGCGTGGCGAGCGCCACGTTTTGCTGGGCAATGAAGCCATCGTACGCGGTGCGCTGGAAGCCGGCGTGAACATGGTCACCTGCTATCCTGGCACGCCTTCTTCCGAAGTGCCGGATACCTTTTACAAACTGGGAGGCGAGGGCCGCTACAGGATCGAGTACGCGGTCAACGAGAAGGTCGCTTTCGAAGTGGCCGCCGGTGCGGCCCTGGGCGGTGCCCAGGCCCTGGTGACCATGAAGCATGTGGGCCTCAACGTGGCGGCCGACCCGCTGTTCACCTCGGTCTACACCGGCCTGCCCGGCGGTCTGGTGGTGCTCTCCGCCGATGACCCCGGCTGCCACTCCAGCCAGAACGAGCAGGACAACCGCTACTACGCGCGTTTTGCCTCTCTGCCCTGTTTCGAGCCCGTGTCCGCCCAGGAAGCCAAGGACATGACCCGCGAGGCCTTCCGTCTGGCCCGCGAGCTCCAGCAGCCCGTGCTGCTGCGCACCACCACCCGCGTCAGCCACATGCGCGGCAATGTGGAATTCGACGACCTGCCGGCAGGGCCCGCGCCCATCGTGGGCTTCCAGCGCAATCCCGGCCGCTTCGTGCCCGTGCCCGCCGTGGCCCGCGGCCGTCACCGCTCCCTGCTGGAGGTCATGGAAAAGGCCCGCGCCTTTGCCGAGTCCAGCCGCTTCAGCCGTGAATACGGCCCTGAAGGCTGCCGTCTGGGCATCATCGCCAGCGGCGTGGCCCGCAACTATCTGGCCGACGCCCTGGCCTCCGGCGGCTGGGAAGAGCGCGTGCGCGTGCTCGAGCTGGGCATGACCTGGCCCCTGCCCGAAGGCCGCATCGAAGCCTTCCTGGAGTCCTGTGACCGCGTGCTGGTGCTGGAAGAAGGCGAGCCCCTGCTGGAAGGCAGCGTGCGCGCCCTGGCCCAAAAATGCGGCTGCAAGGCCCGCATCGAAGGCAAGGACGAGACCCTCACCGTGCTGGGCGAATACTCCACCACCCTTGTCCTGCGCCGCGTGGCCGACTATCTGGACTGCCCCTGCCCGGTCAAGGCATCTTCGCCCGTGGCCCGCGAACTGCCCGTGCGTCCGCCGAACCTCTGCGCCGGCTGCTCGCATCGCGCCGTCTACTACGCCGTCCGCCACACCTTTGGCGATGACGCCTACTATTCCAGCGACATCGGCTGTTACACCCTGGGCATGCTGCCGCCCCTGCGCATGGCCGATTTCCTGGTCTGCATGGGATCCTCCGTGTCCGCCGGCAGCGGTTTTTCCCGGGCTTCCGCCAAGCCGGTGGTGGCCTTCATCGGCGATTCGACCTTTTTCCATTCCGGCATGACCGGCCTGGCCAACGCCGTGTTCAACAAGCACGACATCCTGGTGGTCATCCTCGACAACGGCACCACCGCCATGACCGGCCATCAGCCCAACCCCGGCATGCTGCAGGACATGCTCGGTGAAGAGGCCATGCATCTGGATATCGAGTCCGTAGTGCGCGGCCTGGGCGTCACCGAATGCGTGAAGGTCCGTTCCTACAACCTCAAGGCCCTGCACTCGGCTCTGGAAGACATGCGTGACAAGAAGGGCGTGCGCGTCATCATCGCGGAAGAACCCTGCGTGCTCTATGCCCGCCGCCGTCTCAAGAAGACCGCCGCCCAGGTGGCCTATGTGGCCGAGCAGGGCGCCGATGCCCAGCGCTGTCTTGAAGAACTGGCCTGCCCCGCTTTCTACCGCAACGGCGAGGACGTGGCTGTGGATGAGAATCTCTGCACCGGCTGCATGGTCTGTCTGCAGGTGGCCCCCAAGGCCTTCAAGGCCAGAAAGCGCGCCTAGGCGAGGTGTATTATGCAACATAGCGACAAACAAAAGCGTCTTCGTATCTTCTTCACCGGCGTGGGCGGACAGGGCACCCTGACCGCCACCACCCTGCTGGCCCGTACTGCCCTGGATGCCGGGCAGGAAGTGGTGGCCGGTGAAGTCCACGGCATGGCCCAGCGCGGCGGCGTGGTGGAATCCGTGCTGCTGCTGGGCGGCTGGCGTTCGCCCAAGCTGGACCTTGGCGAAGCCGACATCCTGCTGGGCTTCGAGCCCCTGGAGACCCTGCGCGGCCTGCCGTACCTGCGTCCCGGCGGCGTCATCTTCTCCAGCCGTGACCCCATGCCGCCCCTGAGCGTGTCGCTGGGCATGGCCGAATATCCTTCCATGGAAGAGATCGAGCAGAAGTCCCGCGCCGTGGCCAGCCAGTGCCATTTCCTGGCCTGCCGCGAGCTGGGCATCCAGGCCGGTGCCGCCCAGGCGGGCAATACCGTGCTGCTGGCCGCTGTCTGCGCCTCGGGCCTGCTGCCCTTCGGCATCGACGCCCTCAAAGCCGCCATCGAAAAATACCTGCCTGCCAAGCTGCAGGCCTCCAACCTCAAGGCCCTGGAACTGGGTCAGGCCGCCCTGCACATGTAACAGCAGCATGGCTGTGCTGTTTTGTTGAGGGGCGGGGGAACCCCTCGCCTGGCGCGAGAGGTGTTCCCCCGCCCCTCAAACTCCCCACCCCCTCCCCAGCGCGCTTCAGCGGGAGGGGGATTTTTTATGGGGATGACCGCAGAGGATGCGGCGCAACGTTTGTTCCGTGTTGGAATAGCATGCTTCATCCGGGATTTTGGATGGCTCCCGGATGCTGGACGCAGCAACAGCAATGTGCCCGCTGTCGATTTTCTGCATGAGACCTATGCGTATACCGTGGCAGCTTCCCGGACACGGGTTCCCAAAGCACGGAAGATCATGACCAACAAAAGGGATCCGTGCTGTTGTTCAGGATACCTTGCTTGCAAAGCAGGAAATGCTCCGTTGAATATTCGGGAAAAAGCACAGAAATTGTGGGAAGAGCGCCAGCAGGAATGGAAGATAAGAGAGCCTTTCGGCCAAGACCGAAAACAGAGTCTGCTTTTACAAGCGAAGAAAGGCGCTGTCCGCATACGCGGGCAGCGCCTTTGTCGTCTTTTGGGCAGCCTTCCTGCCTGTGCGTCACTACGATCTATTAATAAAACGCGCTGGGGGAAGGGAGGGGAGTTTGAGGGGAGGGGAACCCCCTCTCGCGTCAGGCGAGGGGGTTCCCCTCCCCTCAAGAAAAAGATGGGCATCTGGTGCCCGCATCCTGCTGGACAGAGGGGCGCCCCTCCCCTCACGAAAAAGGAAACTAGCGGTTGCCGAAGCCGGGGATGCTGTAGCGCTTTTCCAGCCAGCGCAGGCACCAGGTGGCCAGGGAGACCAGGATGAGATAGTAGAGGCCCACGGCCAGGAAGACTTCCGTATTGCGGAAGGTGTCCGAGGCCAGCACCTTGGCTTCGCTCATGAGCTCGTTACAGGTCACGAGCATGGCAAGGGAGCTGTATTTGATGAGATAGATGATCTCGTTGCCGCAGCCGGGCAGGGCACGGCGGGCGGCCTGGGGGATGACGATCCAGAACACGGTCTGGAAGGTGGTCATGCCCAGGGCCTGGGCGGCCTTGATCTGGCCCTGACGGATGGAGAGCAGTGCCCCGCGGATGTATTCCGAATGATAGGCGGCGCTGCAAAGGATGAAGCTCAGCAGGGCAGCGCCGTAGGGTTCGAAATAGATGCCCATCTTGGGCAGGGCATAGTAGATCATCATCAACTGCACGGCCAGGGGCACGCCGCGGATGATGGCGGTGTACCAGTTGCCCAGCCGGCTGCTCCAGGGGCCGCCGAAGGCCCGCAGGCATCCCAGGGCCACGCCGCCCACGAAGCCCAGGATACTGGCAGGGACGATGAGGGCGATGGACACTTTCAGGCCCTGGTTGAGGGCCGGGATGACGTCCTGGGTGAAAAAGGGGATGTCGATGACCACGCCTAGGCTCCCATATCCAGCAGATGCGCGCAGAAGTCGCGGGTACGGGTATTGCTGCCTTCGGCCAGCAGGGTCTCGGGCGCCCCCTGTTCGATGATGACGCCGCGTTCCATGAACAGGATCTCGTGGGCCAGGGCGCGGGCGAAGTCCATCTGGTGCGTGGCCATGATCATGGTCATGCCGCCCTTGGAGAGGTCACGGATGACGGAGAGCACTTCGCCCACCAGTTCCGGGTCCAGAGCGGAGGTGGGTTCGTCCAGCAGGATGACCTTGGGATCCATGGCCAGGGCACGGGCCATGGCCACGCGCTGCTTCTGGCCGCCGGAAAGCTGGGCGGGGTAGAGCAGGGCACGGCGGGCAAGGCCCACGCGGGCCAGCTCGTCCATGGCGCGTTCGCGGGCGGCTGCCGCGGACATGCCGCGCACCTTGCGCAGGGCGATGGCCACGTTCTCTTCGGCGGTCAGGTGATCGAACAGGTTGAAGTCCTGGAAGATCATGCCTACCTGGGCCCGAAAGGCGCAGAGCTTGGACTTGTTGCTAAAGTCGAGTTTTTCGCCTTCAAGGATGATCTCGCCTTTGTCCGGGGGGATGAGGCAGTTGATGCATTGCAAGAGCGTGCTCTTGCCCGCACCGGAAGGCCCGATGAGGACCTTGAGCTCGCCGCGTTTCATGTTCAGGGAGCAATTGTCCAGGATGGACTTGCCGCCCAGGCTTTTGCTGATGCCCTTTACCTGCAAGACAACTTCGTTCATGCGTTCTTTACCCCATGCTGCGTGTTTTTGGCCATGCTGCCCACCGTGCCGGCGGAATAGCCGGGGATCTGGACCTTGGTTTCCAGGCGGCGCAAGAGCTTGAGCACGATCAGCGTCAAGACGAAATAGATGACCCCGGCCAGGGCGAAAAATGCCAGATGTTCATGCGTACGCTGGGCCACGGCATTGACACGGGCCATGATCTCCATGGTGCCCAGCAGGTAACAGACGGCGGAGTCTTTGAGGAGGATGGAAAATTCGTTGGCCCAGCCCGGGATGGAAAGGCGCAGGGCCTGCGGCAGGATGATGCAGGTGATGGCGGTCAGATCGCGCATGCCCAGGGCGCGCGCGGCCTTGAGCTGTCCCTGGGGCAGGCTCTCGATGGCGCCGCGGAAGATCTGGGACTGATAGGCCGTGCTGATGCAGCCCATGACGAGACAGGAGAGCAGGAAGGGCTCGAGTATCCAGCCCATGGAGAGGAAAAGCCCCTGGGAAAGGAAAAGCAGTACCAGGATGGGGACGCCGCGGAAAAACCAGACATACAGTCCCACCAGACGGCGGGCCAGGGCGTTGCCGTACACCTGCAGCACGGCCATGGGGACGCCCAGCACCAGCCCCATGCCCAGCGCCAGGGCCACCGAGCCCACGGTCACCAGCGTGCCGCCCATGATGAAGGGGAAGGCATCCACGATGGTGTCGCCTACGATGGGGCGCAGGACGACGGCCAGGCAGAGCCAGGCCTGCATGAGGATGTCCCGCAGGAAATCCAGGATCGCGCTGAAGGGGAAGATATCGGACATGAGAAAAACGGGCTGTATGGACATGGCGAACCGCCGCGACAGGGGCGGCGGTTCACCTTGGAAAAGCGGCACAGGCCGCTGTATCAGTCAGTAAGAGGTTACTTGCCCAGGTACTTGGCCTGCAGTTCCTTCCAGTAGGGATCGGCCTGCAGCTTGCGGAAACCTTCGTCGATGAGGGCGCGCAGTTCCTTGTCGCCCTTGCGGATGGCCACGCCGAACTGGTCGGGCTCGCCATGCACGCCGGCCTTCTTCACGGCCTTGCCGCGGGCGATGGCGTCACCGGCGGGCAGGGAGTCCATGAGGGCGGCGTCGATACGGCCGTTGACCAGGTCTTCCACGGCCAGCGGACAGGATTCATAGAAGCGCAGTTCAAAGGGATAGCCTTTTTCCTTCTGCTCCTGCTTGATGGCTTCAGCTTCGGAGGTGCCGCGCTGCACGCCCAGCTTGATGGGCTTGGACAGGATGTCGGCAGGGGTCAGCTTGGAGTCGGCGGGCACCAGGAACACGCGGGAGACTTCCCAGTAAGGATCGGAAAAGTCCACCACCTTGCGGCGCTTTTCGGTGATGCTCATGCCGGAAGCGATCATGTCGATCTGCTTGTTGGCAAGGGCCAGCACGATACCGTCCCAGGCCACAGGCTTGTGGACGACCTTGAAGCCCATGGTCTTGGCGATCCAGTTCATGGCATCCACGTCGAAACCGGCGGGCTGGCCGGTCTTTTCATCGACATAGGCGAAAGGCGGGTAGTTGGAGTCGATGCCGTTGACGTAGGTCTTTTGGGCAAAGGCCGGCACGGAGGCCAGCAGGCCGAACAGCAGGGCGCAAACAAAAAGTTTTTTCATGGTGCTTCCCTTGTAAAATGTGAGGGCCGGGTATAACCTGATGCCGTATCGCGCGGCAACAAAATTTTTTAGCAAAAGCCGCGCACGGGCGCAAGTAAGAAGCGTCACAAAGCCGCTCTCCTGCCCGTCCCCCGCCCTTTTCTTCCTTACCGGAGACCAGAACCCTGATGGAATCCTCCCGTCTAGCTCAGCGCATGCTGCAGAGCCTGGGGGTGCCACCCCGTGTCATCCTGCTGGTGTGTTGCGACTTCCTCACCCTTTTTGCCTGCACCCTTTTCGTTCTGTGCCTGCGCGCCCTGTGGGGCGGCCTGGACATCACCAGCTACGGCTGGATGCTTTCCATGCTTTTGCTGGCGCCGGTCATGGGGCTGGCGCTGGGCCTTTACGGGGTCATCTCGCTGCCTGCCTATGTGGAGAGCCGCAAGCTCTGTGTGCTGAGCACCCTGACGTTCGGCCTCATCCTCGCCCTGCTGTTCGCGGGCAAGGCCAGTGTGGCCTATTCGCGTATCGTGCTCGTGGGGGCCTGGCTCTTGAGCATCTTCCTCTTGCCGGTGACGCGGCGCTTCTGCCGTCATTATTTCGGCAGGTTCCGCTGGTGGGGGACGCCGCTGGTGATCCTTGACCGCAGCAACACGGGCCGCGAATTGTGGCATTATCTCAAGCGTCATCCCTGGCTGGGCCTTTCGCCGGTGGACATCTTCACCCTGCCGCCGGACATCGAGGAAGCCGGGCGCCAGCTGCGGGATGCGGAGCACCGTCATCCCGGGGCCATCGCCCTGATGCTGCAGCCGTCCGATGCCCATACGGCCCGCTTCGTGCATGAGGCAAGCCGTTACTTCATCAAGATCCTGGTGGTGCCCGCCCAGAGCAGCGGCGTCCGGCAGCACTGGTTCCATGCCTGCGATCTGGGTACCATGACGGGGTTCATGCTCATGCAGAACCTGCGCCGTCGCTGGCGGCAGCGCCTCAAGCGGGCCCTGGACCTCGTGCTCTGCCTGCCCGTGGTCTTGCTGTGCGCCGTGCCCGGCCTGCTGCTGTGCCTGCTGATCCGTCTGGACAGCCGAGGCCCGGTGTTCTACCGGCAACGCCGCCTGGGCAAGGACGGCAAGGCCTTCGACGTTTTCAAATTCCGCACCATGCGTCAGGATGCGGACGAAGTGCTGGCCCGTTATCTGGAGGAGAATCCCGGTCTGCAGGAGGAGTGGGAAAAAGACCGCAAACTGAAGCATGACCCGCGCGTCACCCGCGTGGGGCATTTCCTGCGCAAGAGCAGCCTGGACGAGCTGCCCCAGCTGCTCAATGTGGTGCGGGGCGAGATGAGCCTGGTGGGGCCGCGCCCCATCGTGGAAGACGAGATAGCCAAATACGGCGAAGTCTATGCGGATTACTGCCGGGTACGCCCGGGCATCACGGGCCTGTGGCAGGTCTCGGGGCGGAACAATACGACCTATGAGGAACGGGTCAATCTGGACCGCTATTATGTGACCAACTGGTGCATCTGGATGGATCTCTGGATACTGGCCCGAACCTTCCCTGTGGTGCTCACCGGCTACGGTGCATACTGACGCAGCCTCCCCGGGTGGAGGGCACAGGCCCCGGAGACGGACGGAGCTGGCGGGACGCCGGAAACACCGCCCTCTGGAGGAGCCCCGCCCAAAGTGGTTACGGACTGGATGCAGACTTGCCGCCGTCATGTTCCCGGGATGCGGACAGCATCGGGGACAGTGCACGAGACGACAAAAAAGGACAGCCATGCAGGCTGTCCTTTTTTGTCTCCGGGGCTGTCCTGTCTCTTACAGGCGGGCCATGGCCGCTTCCACTTCATGGCGGAAGCCGGTCAGGAAATTCTCGGCAGAGAATTTCTCCGCATGGGCATGCAGGCGCTGGGGATCGAAATCCCCTTCACATCGCTCGAAGCGGCGCAGGGCATCGGCCAGGCTCTCCGGGGCCTGCTCGGCGAAGAGCAGGCCGGTCTCGCCGTCCACCACGGTCTCGGTGGCACCACCGCGTCCGTAAGCGATGACCGGGACCCCGGCCGACATGGCTTCCACCGGGATGATGCCGAAGTCTTCCTCTCCGGGGAAGAGCAGGGCCCGGCTGCGGGCCATGAGCCCGCGCACGGTGGCGTCGTCCTGGCGGCCCACGAAACGCACGCTGGGGCCTGCCTTGGCCTTGAGCTGCTGCATCATCTCGCCGTCACCGGCCACCACCAGCGGACGTCCCAGGCGGGTGCAGACCTCCACAGCCAGATCCACGCGTTTGTAGGAGGCCAGACGGCCGAAGCAGAGGTAATGCTCCCCTCCCGGTTCGGCCCGGGGCGTGAAGGCTTTCGTATCCACCGGCGGATGGACCACGGCGGCCTCGCGACGCCAGTATTTGCGGATGCGCCGTGCCACATGGCGGGAATTGGCCACGAAGTGGTCCACCCGCTGGGCGCTGAGGCAGTCCCACTGCCGCAGGGAGGGCAGCATCAGGCGCATGGCCAGACGGGAGAGCCGTCCCGTGCTCCGCATGTAGGCCGGCCAGTTGTCCCACAGATAGCGCATGGGCGTGTGGCAGTAGCAGACGTGCAGACAGTCGGGCCGGGTGATGACCCCCTTGGCGGGCCCGGATTCGCTGGAGATGACCAGATCGTAGCCCGTCAGATCCAGCTGCTCCAGGGCATGCGGCATGAGGGGCAGGTACTTTTTGTACAGCCTGCGGCTGGCGGGCAGGCTGTTGATGAAGGTGGTGCTGATCTTGTGCTGTGTGAATTGGGGCAGGAGCTTTTCCCTGTCCACCACATGGGTGAAGATGTCCGCCTGCGGATAGAGACGGCACAGGGCCTCCAGCACTTTTTCGCCGCCGGCCATGTTGACCAGCCAGTAATGCACCAGAGCGACTTTCATGCTAGGCCTTGGGGCGGTCACCGATGGCGGCAGTGATCTGGGCCTCGGCGGCCAGCTTGCCGTCCACGTATGCGCGGGCGTCCATCTTGCAGAGCTTGAGCTTCATGCGGATGCTGTCGCAGTGCAGTTCCAGACGGTCGCCGGGCACCACCTGACGGCGGAATTTGACGCCGTCCAGGCCGGTGAAGAAGAAGAGCTTGTCCGACAGGTCGCCTTCCATGCCGGAGACTGCCAGCAGGGCGCCGGTCTGGGCCAGGGCTTCAAGGATGAGCACGCCGGGCATGATGGGCGCGCCGGGGAAGTGGCCCTGGAAAAAAGGCTCGTTGATGGTCACATTTTTGTAGGCCTTGATATGGGAGCCAGGCACGCATTCCAGCACGCGGTCCACCAGCAGGAAAGGATAGCGGTGGGGCAGGATGGAGAGGATGCGCTGGATGTCCATGGTGATAGGCGTTGCGTCCGACATGGAAAACTCCTTTGCTGGGTATGATGGCGCAGTTTAGCCCGATGCCCGGCGCAAGACAAGGCGGCCTGTGCCGGCCAGGCGGACAAAAAAAGCCCCCTGCGGACAGGGGGCTCAAGATCCGGCTGTGCGGGGGACTTACTTGCTGGCCTTGGCCTTTTCGTCCTTGTGCATCTTGTTGACTTCGGCCAGCACGTCCTGGGTCAGGTCCATGGTCTGGTCAGCATAGAGGACGCCACCGGCGGTGATGTCCACCACGAAGTTGAAGCCCTTGCGCTGGGCCACATTGTAGGTGGCGTTGAAGACCAGGGTGACCATGTCCTGGCGCAGCTTCACTTCGTCCTGTTCCACCTTGCGCAGGAAGTTGCGGGTCTTCTGGTCCAGTTCCTGCTTCTTGCGGATGAAGGCCAGCTTCTTTTCATCAGAGGCCTTGGGGCCCTTCAGTTCTTCGGCGGCCTTCTTCAGGGCTTCGCCCTGTTTTTCCAGAGCGGCACGTTCCTTGCCGTACTTGCTTTCCATCTGCTTCTTGGCGGCCTGGGCAGGTTCGCTCTGGGTGGCGACAGCCTGCATGTCCACGACGCCGATCTTGGCGGCAGCAGGTTCAGCGGCATTGGCGGCAACGGCCCCCGCCATCATCAGGCAGACCGCAAGGGTCAGATACATCAGTTTGCGCATGGAAAAAACTCCCTTTGATCGAATGCTCCGCGGATCGAGGATGCCGCCAGGCAGTGATTGTGTAGATTTTCTGGTAGCAAGAGGGAAACCTCTTGTTTGCCGTTCATCACATAGCACCAGAGGCAGGGGGCGTCAAGGAATTCTGGGCCGTGCGGTTCTGCCGCACGCGATCGCTGTAGCTCAGGATGCCCTCGGCCAGGCCTTCGGCCAGGATCATGCGGTAGCGGGCATCGAGCAGGTTGCGGGCCTCATGCGGATTGGAGCAGTAACCCACTTCCACCAGGACGCAGGGCATGCGCGCGCCCAGCAGGACGATGAAGGGGGCCGCCCGGGTACCGTTGTCGCGCACGGTATAGCCGCGCCGCTTCAGCCGGGCCAGGGACTGTTTCTGGATGTCGGCGGCCAGCCGGCGGCTCTCGTACTGGCGGGCCGTGAGCATGCCGTCGGAAAGAACCTTCTGGACCTCGCCCATGTTCCTGTCATTGCGGGCGTTTTCCTGGCGGGCCACACGCACGGCCCGGGGATCGCGGGAGATGTCCAGATAATAGGTCTCGAAGCCGTTGATGCCGCGGTCCTCATGGGCGTTGACGTGGATGGAGACGAACAGGTCGGCCCCGGCCTGGTTGGCTTTGCCGGTGCGGTCGCGCAGGCTCACGGCCATGTCCTTGCGCCGGCTGTAGATGACCTCCAGCCCGTTGTCCTCCAGCAGGCGGCCCAGGCGCAGGGCGATGTCCAGCGTGATGTCGCGCTCGATCACGTCATTGTGGATGGTGCCCGGATCACGGCCGCCATGCCCGGCATCGATGAACACGCGCTGCACGGAAAGGCCCGGCTGTCCGGTCGCGACGTTGCTGACCGGGACGCTCTTGCCCTTGCCGGCGGAGGCGTCCGCCAGCCGGCTGCCCGCAGCAGGGGCCATCTGCTGGCGCAGGGCCGTGGCCTGGGAACGCATGTCGCCACGGGGATATTCCTTTTCCAGACGGGCCAGCAGGCGTACGGCCTCGGTACGGTCCTTCAGCTCCTCGGCGCTGATCTGTGCCGCCTGCAGCAGGGCATCGTCAGCCAGGGCGCTGCCGGGGAATTCTTCCGGCACACGCAGCAGCAGGGTACGGGCTGTACGATAGTCGGCGGCAAGGTGGGAGCAATCGGCCAGGGAACGGGCGCTGACGCCGGCACGGAACAGGGCCGCCGCACTGACTGTGGCGTTGGGACGGCTCTGGTAGACCTGCATGAAATCCCCCTGCAGGTTTTCCCAGGGCTCGCGCCAGCAGGAACGGCGCTTGTCGGCACGCAGGAGCTCCATGGTCTTCTTGGCATCCTCATAACGCTGCAGGGCCTGCCGGGCGTCGTTTGCCGGAGGGGTGTCGGATATCTGACGGGCGGGCTGTGCAGACGGCTGGGGCGCATCCTTGCCCGGGGCAAGTTCCTGCCGCAAGCGGCGGGCTTCGGCGTACATGTCACCGCGTGGATAGTCCCGGCAGAGCGTGTCCAGCAGTTTCAGCGCGCCCCGTGTGTCCTTGAGCCTGTCGGCCCGGATGCGGGCGGCACGCAGCAGGGCGTCGTCGGCCAGGCGGCTGCTGCCGTGCTGCCGGGCCACTTCCTCGAAGATCCCGGCAGCCTTGCGGGCGTCGGAGAGGGCAAAGGATCGGCGGGAAAGCTCTTCGTAGCATTCAGCAGCCTTGAACAGGGCAGCGGGACGGTTGGGCCAGGTGGCGGCATCCTGGTGGATGACATGGAAGACGGCGGCCAGTTCTTCCCAGGGGGCACGCTGCATGCCGCGCTTGCTGTCCTGGCGCAACGTGTCCATGTCGTCCCTGGCAGCTTCATAGCGCTGCGCGGGGGACAAGGTGGCCCCATGGCTGATGGTGTGGCAGAAGGCCGCCAGCAGGGAAAAGGCCAGGATGAATCCCAGGGGAGGCAGGATGCGGGCCATCATGCCGGGGGACTGGGGACGGGGAGCGGGGGTGACTTTTTTCCTGGCCATGACACAGAACTCGCTGGATAGTGGCTGCTCCCAGGAGGGGAGCCTTGCCGCGGCCTTTTCTTTGCAGGTTGCGTGCCATGCGGGATGACTTCGTAAAAGATATTCATTTAAAGGTAGTTATGGATAATGTTTTATGGTTGTGTCCAGAGAGGCGTCTGTTTTTCGACATAAAAAAAGCTCCCCGAAGGGAGCTTTTTGACGCGGAGGGGATCAGCCCGGCCTAGAAGAACTGGCCCATGCTGAATTCCAGACGGCCCTGCTCGCGCTCACCGTCGTAGTCCTTGGACAGGGGGTAACCGTAAGCCAGACGCAGGTCGCCCATGGGCGAACGCCAGCGCAGTTCCAGACCGGCGGAGTAGACGATCTTGTCGTTGAGGTCGTCGGCCATGGTCTTGTGGTCGATGTTGAAACCGGCATCGAAGAAGGGCACCAGAGCGAGGCCCATGTCCTTCTGGAAGGTCCAGATGTATTCCACGTTCAGCACGCCCATGCGGTCACCACCGATCTGGTCGCCGCCGTACTTGGCGTCGCGGGGCGAAAGGTCGGAGTAGGAGTAACCGCGCACGGTATCCATACCGCCCAGCCAGAAGCGTTCGAACACGGGCACGCGGCTGCTGGTGTTCTGGAACACCCCGCCCACGCGGGCGCGCAGGTGGAAGGTGTTTTCGGGATTGATGGACCAGAAGCCCTGCCAGTCGGCCACGGCCTTGATGAAGTTGTCGGTACCGCCCAGGCCGCCGCCGCCGTATTCGGCCCACAGGCGGGCGATGGTGCCCTTGGTGGGACGGGCGCGGTCGTCGGTGGTATCGCGCAGGATGCGGGCGGAAATGGCGCTGGTCCAGTTGGTGCCCTTGTAGTCGGCGATGTAGGGCGAAGCGTCGGCATCCACGTCATAGAGGTCGTAGCGTTCCAGACGGTAGCCCAGGCCCACGGAAGTGTATTCACCGATGGGGTAGCCAAAGCGGATGGTGTCACCGATGGTTTCCTTGGTGAAGTCGTCCCAGTAGTCGTAGATGTAGTAGATGTCGTTGCCGAAGGACAGGTCGGTGTCGTAGACGCGCGGGTTGGTGAAGGAGAGCACGCCCGACGTACGGCGCCAGGAGAAGAAGCCCTGCAGCTGCACCTGATAGCCGCGACCGAAGAGGTTGCGCTCCATGATGGAGGCCGTCACGCCCACGTCATAGTAGGTGGAGTAGCCGATACCACCCATGAGGGCACCGGTGTTGTCTTCCTTGACCTTGATCTTGAGGTCCACTTCGTCAGGACGATCGGTGGGGATCAGTTCACTGTCGATGGCGGAGAAGTAGCGCAGGCGGTTCAGGCGCTCGGCGGAACGGCGCATCTTTGCGCCGTCGTACTGGTCGCCGTCGCCCAGGCGCATTTCGCGCAGGATGACGTTGTCGCGGGTCTTGGTATTGCCGTCGACCATCAGACGGCGGATGAAGACCTTTTCCTTCTTGTTGACCATGTAGCCCACGTCCACCATGGGCTCGTCGCCGTCCACCTTCATGACGCGGGTATCCACCTCGGCAAAGGCATACCCGCGGTCGGTGTAGAAGTTGGTCAGGCGCTTGCTGTCTTCCTGCATGACGGTGATGGAGAAGTAGTCGTTGTCCTTCTTCCACTCGTCCATCTCGATCACATCCAGCATGGCCTGTTCTTCGTCGATGATGTCACCGCCGAACTTGATGTCGTGGATCTTGTAGCGGGGGCCTTCATGGACCTTGAAGGTCACATAGATGCCGTCTTCCTTGTACTGCACGTCAGGGGCGGCCACCTGGATGTCCACGAAGCCCTGGTTCAGGCCGTAAGCGGCGATGGCGTTGGTGTCGCGCTCCAGGTGCTCTTCCTTGAGGACGCCGGTGCCCGTGAACCAGGAGAAGATGTTGCGGGGCTTGAGGGCCAGGTACTTGTCCATGTCGCCCTTGTCCAGCTGCTCCAGGCCTTCGATCTTCACTTCCTTGATATAGAGCTTGTTGCCTTCTTCCACCTGGATGACCAGCACGGCACCGCGGCCGCCGGAACGGTTGTCCAGGCGATAGCTGGAGCGGGCCAGGTAGTAGCCTTCCTTGCGGTAGAGTTCGTTGATCTTCTGCAGGTCGTCGGCGATGAGCTGTTCGTTGAGCACGTTGCCGGACTTGGTGCCCATGGCGGCGATCACGTCCTCGGCATCGATCTCGTGGGAACCTTCCACGATGATGTTCTCGATGCGGGGCTTTTCCACCACGGTGAAGACCAGCACATTGCCTTCCATGTGGGCCTGGACGTCGCTGAAGTAGCCCAGTTCCCAGATGCGCTTGACTTCTTCGTTGATGTCGTTGGCGGAGGGGGTGTCGCCCTTGCGGATGGAAAGGCGCATGAGGACGACTTCAGGGTCCATGACCTGCAGGCCGCGCACCTGCACGTCGGCCAGGGCGCCCTTGGCAGTGCCCATGGGCACGAAATCGGCGCGGCCGATGGGATCGGTGGGCTCGGTGCGGGGAGCGCTGCTGGCCGCGGGGGCGGCGGCAGCGGCACCGGCCAGCATGCCGGACGCCTGGCCGGCCATGGCGGCGGCGCATTCATTGAGGCTCAGCAGGGAGGGCCGTTCGAAATTGGCGGGCCTGGCCTGACCTTCGTCCACCGGCACCAGCAGGGATTGCAGGGCAAAGCCTTCGCCGTTCTGCGTGAAGCTGCCGAACAGCACCAGGTCGGCGCCCGCCTTCTTGCCCAGTTCGCGGGCCGCGGCCATGTCGATACTGCCGCCGCGGGAGGAGAGCAGGCTGCGGGCCTTGTCCATGGGGATGACGGACAGACCGCGCTGCTGCATCTCCGTACCGATGATCTGCGGCACGTCCCGGGCCGCGTTGGGCATCTCAGGGCCGGCAGTGACCTGGAAGGGCAACACCAGTACCGTGTTTCCCGCGGCCTGGAGGGGGGCAGCTCCCCACAGGCAGGCCAGCAGGACGAAACAGAACAGGCCCAGCCAATTACGCAAATGTTTTTTCATACAGAGTCCCCGCTCTCAGTTCCAGACTACGATTCATGGTGGCGGCCAGCTCGCGGTTGTGGGTAACAATCACGAGGGTCATGCCCAGCTCGCGGTTCAGTTCGCGCATCAGGGTGCTGACCTGCTCGCCGGTATTTTCGTCAAGGTTGCCCGTGGGTTCGTCAGCCAGCAGCACCCGAGGACGCAGCAGAACGGCACGGGCAATGGCCACCCGCTGCCGCTCCCCGCCGGACAGGGTGGAGACCTTGCTCTCCACACGGTGGGCAAGGCCCACACGTTCCAGCATGGTTCGGGCATCGGGCAGCACATCGGCCCGGCAGGCACCGCCTATCAGGGCCGGCATGGCCACGTTTTCCAGGGCCGAGAATTCCGGCAGGAGATGATGGAACTGAAATACGAAGCCCAGCGTCCTGTTGCGGAAGCGGGCCTTTTCGTCAGGCTTCATCCCGGACATGTCCCGGCCGTCAAAAAAGATTTTTCCACTGCTTGGAGTATCAAGAGCACCCATAAGATGCAAGAGGGTACTCTTGCCGGAGCCGGAGGTCCCCACGATGGCCAGCGACTCCCCTTCTTCCACGGAGAGGTTGATATCCTTGAAGATCTCCAGGTTCTCCGGGCCGGAGAACCGCTTGCCCACATGTTCGAATTTGTAGAGCTCGGCCATGGTCACTCGTAGCGCAGGGCTTCCGCAGGCTCAAGGCGTGCGGCCTGCCGCGCCGGGTACAGGGTTGCCAGGAAACAGAGCAGCATGGCGCTGGCCCCGATGATGAGCACGTCCTGCCAGCTGATGATGATGGGCAGGTGATCCAGGGTGTAGACGTTCTCGGGCAGCTTGATGAAGCGGTAACGCTTCAGCGCCCAGCCCAGGCCCAGGCCCATGCCGTAGCCCAGCAGGGTGCCCACGAAGCCGATGATGGTGCCCTGGAGCATGAAGATGCGGCGGATCATGGCACGGGTGGCGCCCATGGACATGAGGATGGCGATGTCGCGGGTCTTCTCCATGACCAGCATGACCAGGGAGGTCACGATGGAGAAGGAACCGATGAGCACCACCATGGTCAGCAGGATGAACATGCCGATCTTTTCCAGCTTGAGGGCCGCGAAAAGGTTGGCGTTCATCTCCATCCAGTGGCGCACATAGAAGGGGGAGCCCAGGGTGTCCTGCACGCTCTGGGCGATGGCGTCGGCCTTGTAGACGTCGTCCACCATGATCTCGATGCCGGTGAGGAAACCGTCGGGCAGGCCGAGGATGTCGCGTGCGGCCTTGAGGTCCACGAAGGCCAGGGTGGCGTCGTATTCGAACATGCCGGTCTTGAAGATGCCCACCACCTCGAAGGGACGGATGCGCGGCGAATAGCCGGTGGCACCCTTTTCCCCGGAGGGGGAGAGCAGGTTGACGCGGCTGCCCAGGCCGATGCCCAGCCGTTTGGCCAGCTCCTCGCCGATGACGATGCCCGGCGTGCCCTCGCGCTTCAGGTCGGCCACGGAGCCGCGGCGGATCTCGCGCAGCATGCTCAGGACCCTGGGCGCGCTTTCGGGGTCGATGCCGCGCAGCACCAGGCCTTTGACGCCGCCGGCGGCGGAGAGCATGACTTCCGTATAGATGAAGGGCGTGGCGCCGCGCACATGCTCCACGGCCTCCACCCGCTGCACCAGGTCGGGGTGCTGCTGGAAGGCCGCGGGCACGTAAGACATGACGATGCCGTGAGCATTGGCGCCGATGATCTTGTCACGCATGTCGGTGGTCAGGCCGTTGTAGACGCCCAGGACCACCACCAGGGCGCCGACGCCGAGGGCGACGCCCAGGATGGACATGATGGAGATGATGTAGATGAAGGTCTGCTTGCGGCGCGAGAACAGATATCTCAGCGCTACAAACAGCTCAAAGGGCATGCGCATGCTTGTTTAGAACTCCGGACGCAGCAGCGGGAAGAGGATGACTTCGCGGATGGAGGCGGAGTCCGTCAGCAGCATGACGAGGCGGTCGATGCCGATGCCTTCGCCGGCTGCCGGGGGCATGCCGTATTCCAGGGCGCGCAGGAAGTCCTCGTCCATGGCGTGGGCTTCGTCGTCGCCGGCCTCCTTCTCGCGCACCTGCTCTTCGAAGCGCAGACGCTGGTCCACGGGGTCGTTGAGCTCGGAGAAGGCGTTGGCCAGTTCACGACCGGTGATGAACAGTTCGAAACGGTCCGTCAGGTCAGGGTGTTCGTTGTTGCGGCGCGACAGGGGCGAGATCTCGGTAGGGTAGTGGTAGATGAAGTGGGGCTGGATCAGCTTCTCTTCCACATCCAGGTCGAAGAGCTTGGCGTGCAGCTTGGGCAGGCTCTCGCTGTCGGTGGCCTTTTCGCCGCGGCTGCGGATGTAGTCGCGCACCTTGTTGTAGTCGTTGTAGAATTCGGGGCTGTGGCCGCCGATCTTGGTCAGTGATTCGTAGAAGGACATGCGGGTCCACTTGCCGGGGGTGAGGTCGATCTCCTGGCCCTGGTAGGTGATGACCGTGCCGCCGCAGACCTTGTTGGCCAGACGGGCGAAGAGCTCTTCGGTCAGGTCCATGAGGTCGTGGAAGTTGGCGTAGGCCCAGTAGAACTCACAGGAGGTGAATTCCGGGTTGTGGCGGGTGTCGATGCCTTCGTTGCGGAAGTTGCGGTTGAGTTCGAAGACCTTCTCGAAGCCGCCCACCAGCAGGCGCTTGAGGTACAGCTCGGGCGCGATGCGCATGTAGAGCTTGAGGTCCAGGGCGTTGTGGTAGGTCTCGAAGGGACGGGCGGCGGCACCACCGGCCACGGCCTGCATCATGGGCGTTTCCACTTCCATGAAACCGCGCTCTTCGAGGAAGCGGCGGAACTCGCTCACGATCATGCTGCGCTTGCGGAAGATCTCGCGGGCGCGCTCGGTGACGATAAGGTCCACGTAACGCTGGCGGTAGCGGGTCTCCATGTCCTTGAGGCCATGGTATTTTTCCGGCAGGGGACGCATGGAGCGGGTGATGAGCTTGAGGTTGCGACAGGAGATGGTCAGCTCGCCCGTCTTGGTGTGGAAAAGATGGCCGGACACGCCGACGATGTCGCCCACGTCCAGCTTCTTCACTACATTATAGACTTCTTCGGGCAGCTCTTCGCGGCTGGCGTAGCACTGGATGCGGCCGCTCTCGTCCATGATGTGGAAGAAGGCCACCTTGCCGAAGGAACGCAGCGAGACGATGCGGCCGGCGATGGCGAACACGTCCCCCTTGGCTTCCAGCTCTTCGGCGCTCAGGCCGCCGAAATTGTCCAGCACCCAGCTGATGGCATGTTCCTTGCGGAAATCATTGGGGAACAGCGGGACACCGGCGTCCAGCAGGTCACAGGCTTTGACGACGCGGTTTTTGATGACTTCGTTGAGCATGTCGCGCTCGGCAAAGCCCTCAAGCATGGGCATGAAATAGGCGGCGTGCTGCGACTTGGTATTCAGCTTGATCTTTTGCTTCTTAGGACTCTTTTCCCGGTTTTCCACTGCAAACTCCTGCTTCGGGCATGGCCCGGCCCTCTTTCGGGCTCAACGGTTGAATGGCTAGAGGTATGCCATTCAGGCCCTGTCGTCAAGGTTCCGGGCCGGGGGGAACTCCGCGGCCGGAGGGTGCCTTTCGGCCGGGAAAATGATAAAGTAGTCATACTTGAATTTCGTTGAAGCATAGTTTACCGTTTTCAAAACGTAACCCCGCAAGGACCAAACATGAAAAAATTGACCATCTCCTTTCTCGGCCGGGACTGTCCCGGCATCGTTTCCGCGGTAAGCCAGATCCTCGGGCAGACCGGCTGCAACATTATCGAGGTCACCCAGACCATCCTTTGCGGTGAGTTCGCGGCAATCTTTATCGTCCAGTCCCCTGAAAACGTGACGGAAGAATCCCTGCATACCCAGCTGGCCCTGGGCCTGGTGGACGCCAAGCTCGACCTTTCGGTGCTGGTGCGCCCGGCCGTGGAAGGCCGCTGGGAAGACTCCGTGGTCAGCCAGCCTTTCGTGGTCACGGTGGACGGCCCCGACCGCCCCGGCCTCATCGCTGCCATGAGCCGCGTCTTTGCCCGTCACGGTGTCAATATCGACAGCCTCAAGGCCGTCCTGGGCCAGGATCACAGCAACCACGCCCTGTTCGTGTTCGAGGTCAAGGTCCCCGAAAGTGCCGACCTCGGCCGCCTGCGCCGCGAGCTGGCCAGCGAAGGGCAGGCCCAGGGCCTGCGCGTCAGCGTGCAGCACCGCGACATCTTCGAAGCCGTCCATCGTATCGGCTCCTTCTAGGATCCTGTCCGTCCCGGGAGCGCGGCAGGGCCGCCTCCGCAAGTATCATAAGGAATATCCATGCTTTCTGAACGCGAAGTTATCAATACGCTCAACATGCTCCGCAACGAGCATCTGGACGTGCGCACCGTGACCCTGGGCGTGAGCCTGTTCGACTGTGTCAGCCACGACATCGACCTCTTCACCGGCAACGTCAAGGCCAAGCTGCACCGCTATGCCTCCCAGCTGGTCAACGTCTGCAACGAAGTGGGCGACAAGTACGGCATCCCGGTGGTCAACAAACGTATCAGCGTCAGCCCCATCGCCGTGGTGGGGGCCCCCTTCGGCCCCGACGGCATGGTGCGCGTCTGCCAGGCCCTGGACGAAGCGGCCAAGGAAGCCGGCGTCGACTTCCTGGGCGGTTTCTCTGCCCTGGTGGAAAAAGGTTTCGCCAATGGTGACCGCGCCCTCATCGAGGCCCTGCCCGAAGCCCTGGCCACCACGGACCGCATCTGTTCCTCCATCAACGTGGCCTCTTCCCGCTCGGGCATCAATATGGATGCCGTGGCCCTGATGGGCGAGCAGATCCTCAAGGTGGCCCAGGCCACGGCCGATCGCGGCGGCCTTGGCTGCGCCAAGCTGGTGGTCTTCGCCAACATCCCGCAGGACGTGCCCTTCATGGCCGGTGCCTACCTGGGCGTGGGCGAGCCCGACGTGGTCATCAACGTGGGCGTCTCCGGCCCCGGCGTGGTCAAGAAGGCCATCGACCGCGCCCTGGAGCACAGCCGCAACGGCGGCAAGCCCATGACCCTGCTGGACGTGGCCGAAGTCATCAAGCGCACGGCCTACAAGGTGACCCGCGTGGGCGAGATGATCGGTAACGAAGTGGCCCAGCGTCTGGGCCTGCCCTTCGGCGTGGCCGACCTTTCCCTGGCCCCCACCCCGGCAGTGGGCGACAGCGTGGGCGAGATCTTCCAGAGCGTGGGCCTGTCCAGCATCGGTGCGCCCGGCACCACGGCCGTGCTGGCCATGCTCAACGATGCCGTGAAGAAGGGCGGCGCCTTCGCCTCTTCTTCCGTGGGCGGCCTGTCCGGCGCCTTCATCCCTGTTTCCGAAGACTCCAGCATCGAGGCGGCGGCCACCTCCGGCCTGCTGAGCCTGGAAAAGCTGGAAGCCATGACCAGCGTCTGCTCCGTGGGCCTGGACATGATCGCCATCCCCGGCGATACCCCGGCCAGCACCATTTCCGGTCTCATCGCCGACGAAATGGCTATCGGCATGATCAACCACAAGACCACGGCCGTGCGCGTCATCCCCGTGCCCGGCAAGGGCGTGGGCGAGGAAGTCAGCTTTGGCGGCCTGCTGGGCAAGGCGGCCATCATCCCCGTACCCAAGGGCGACGCCAGCGCCTTCATCGGCCTGGGCGGCCGTATCCCGGCCCCCATCCACAGCCTGAAGAACTAGCCGGCAGGTAACAGCAATACAAAAGGACGGGAGAGATTCCCGTCCTTTTTCGTTTCGGGGGGAAGCTCCGACCTGCCCGGGACATGCTCTCCGTTCGTGCGAGCGCACGGGGATGCCTGCGGACAGGTCATGACGGAGAAGGGCCCCCTTCTTTTGTTGCGCTTTCGGCAAGCCCCCTGCCTGGTAGGTGCGGAACGCGTCCCCTCTCTCCTGGTGCGGACGGTTCCGCTTTTTTCCCGGCTGTGGCATCAAAAGGGCAGGCAAAGGGGGGACAGGACAGACGAGAGGGGGAAGCATGCCGGAAAGGATTTTTTTCCACTATGATCAGGCGGCCGTGGACCATCTGGCCCGCAGGGACAAAAAACTGGCAGCGGCCATGCAGGCCATCGGCCCGGTACGGCGGGAGGTCATGCCGGATCTTTTCCAGGCGTTGATGCACGCCATCACAGGCCAGCAGATCAGCATGGCTGCCCAGCGCACGGTTTGGGGGCGTTTGTGCGGCCTTTTGGGAGAGGTCACGCCACAGGCCCTGCTGGCCCAGCCGCAGGCAGCCTTGCAGGCGCTGGGGCTTTCCGCGCGCAAGGTCGGCTACATGCGCGGTATCGCACAGCAGGTGGCGGACGGGGAACTCGATCTGCCGGGCATGGCTGCCCTGGAGGATGCCGAAGTCTGCCGCCGTCTTTCCTCCCTGCGCGGCATCGGTGTCTGGACGGCCGAGATGCTGTTGCTGTTCTCCCTGCAGCGGCCCGACATCCTGAGCTATGACGATCTGGCCATCCGGCGCGGCCTGCGCATGCTCTACCGCCACAAAGAGATGCCGCGGGAGCGCTTCGAACGGTACCGCAGGCGCTTCTCGCCCTATGGTTCGCTGGCGTCGCTCTATCTGTGGGCCATCGCCGGCGGGGCCCTGCCGGAGCTGGACGATCCCGCGGAGCGCAAAAAGGACAGTGTCCATCCTTCTGCGCGGGTCAGGGGACAGCGCTAGGGACTTGGCGATTCCTCCCTTTTATGGACGCAAGACCGTTCAGTCCGAGAGCATCGGGGCTTTGCCCTGAAGGCGCTGCTGAGAGTTGTCTTGCCCATGGCATGAGCAAGGATGCGGAGGGACTTTTGGTGTGGCGGTCGGTCCTCTCCAGTCCTCCGCATAATAAAAAAGGCCCTGCGAAGCGTTCCGCAGGGCCTTCGCTGTACGGGGAAAGCCTACTTGAGGGCAGCGGCACCGGCCTTGGCCACGTTGGTGTCCTCGGCCACACTCCCACCGCTGACGCCGATGGCGCCCACGATGACGTTGTCGCGGACCAGCAGTTCACCGCCGCCAAAGATCACCAGCCCGCCGTTGGTGGCTTCGATGCCGAACAGCTCCTGACCGGGCTGGGAAGCGGCGCCCAGAGCGGAGGTGGGCATGTTGAAGTAACGGGCCGTGACGGCTTTCTTGGTGGAGACGTCGATGCTGCCGATGAAGGCGCCGTCCTGACGCACGAAGGCCTTCAGGTTGCCACCCGCATCCACGATGGCGATATTCATGGGCACGCCCTGTGCTTTGGCCTTGACCAAGGCCGCATCGAGCACCTTTTGGGCTTCGGCCAGGGTCAGGTCGCCGGGGAGCTGGGTCGCGGGGGCCTTGGTCTTGGCCTGGGCCAGGCCGGCACAGAGGACGAGAGCCAGAACAAGAGGGACGATACGCTTCAGCATACAGGACTCCTTTTGCCCGCAAGGGCGTTTTTTTCCTGCTCTAGCACTCTGGCGGGGCGCGGGCAAGCAGCAAATATTTCTTTCACATGATGGTTGGGCAGCCAGTCATCATCGCGCCCTGGCGCATGTCCGGGCGCTTCGTCCGTCCTGTCCCGCAACAAAAAAAGCCGGCAGCGCATGGCTGCCGGCCTGGCATCGGGAAAGGCGGATCAGGCTCCCAGAAGATAGGGCGAGATGAAGAAGCGCCAGACCAGGGTGGCCAGCAGCAGGGAGAGCGAGACCCAGAGGAAGCGGCGCACGGCTTCGGCACCCACTTTGATGGCCAGACGGCTGCCCAGCCAGTTGCCCGCGATGTTGGCCGCCATCATGGGCAGGCCGATGCTCCAGATGACGGCGCCGTTCCAGATGAAGAGGACCATGGCACCGAGGTTGGAGGCAAAGTTCATGACTTTGGACGTGGCCGAGGCTTCGATGAGGCTGATGCGCAGGACCCAGTGCAGGGCCAGGATCAGAAAGCTGCCGGTGCCGGGGCCGAAAAAGCCGTCATAGATGCCCACGATCAGGAAGCAGAGCGGCGCCAGGATCCAGTAGCGGCGGCCGGAGGTGAGCTGGGGCTTTTTCTGCTCCTTTTTGGGCATGAGGGTGGCCACCATGCCGATGGGCAGCAGGAGCACCAGCACCTTGCCCAGCAGGTCGGGCGAGATGTAGAGGGCCAGCTCGGTGCCGATGCCCGCCCCTACCAGCGAAAAGCCCACGCCCAGCAGGGCCAGACGCCAGAGGATGAGGTTGCTGCGGGCAAAGTTGAGCATGGCCACGCCGGTGCCCAGGCAGCAGCCCACCTTGTTGGTGCCCAGGGCCAGCTGGGGCGGCAAACCGGAAAGCAGCAGGGCGGGCATGGTGATGAGGCCGCCGCCGCCCGCGATGGAGTCGATGAAGCCCGCCACGAAGGCGGCGCAAGTACAGAAAAGGATGATAGCCGTGCTGACCATGCTACCATTCCTTGAAGATGACGTAGGCGGCCAGCACGATGAGGGCGAAACCCAGCACATGGTTCCAGCGCAGGGTCTCGTGCAGGTAGAAGACGGAGAAGAGCGAGAAGACCGTCAGGGAGATGACCTCCTGGATGGTCTTCAGCTCTGCCGCATTGAAGTAGCCGTAGCCGATGCGGTTGGCCGGTACCTGCAACACGTATTCGAAAAAGGCGATGCACCAGCTGATGAAGATGACCATGGGCAGGGCCATGCTCTTGTGCTTCAGGTGACCGTACCAGGCAAAGGTCATGAACACATTGGAGAGCACTAGCAGGCCGACTGTGGCGACCGGGACGGGGATCTGCATGACAGGCTCCTTGGAGCAGATAAAGAAAAAACGCCCATGTTTCCACAGGCGTTGAAATTTCTGGAGCCCTTGACCAGGATTGAACTGGTGACCTCATCCTTACCAAGGATGCACTCTACCGACTGAGCTACAAGGGCGGTCCTATATGTCCGGGTTTCCCCAAAAAAACGCCCATGTTTCCACAGGCGTCGTGTTGTCTGCTGGAGCCCTTGACCAGGATTGAACTGGTGACCTCATCCTTACCAAGGATGCACTCTACCGACTGAGCTACAAGGGCGTGCTCAACGAAGAAGACTTCTACGGAAAAACCCCTCCGGGGTCAAGCGATTTTTTCATTTTTTGCCGGGGAAAATTTTTCTCATCTGCAATCTACCGGAATCTCTTGAATAAATTTGAAAAGGGAAGCTGGGTCGGCGCGCCTGAAACGACAGGCCGGCAGCGGGAGCGACAGTTTTTGCAAGGGGCCGGTAGCTGGTATGGCACAAGGCTGGCAGGCAAACGGAGCATGAGCTTGATCCCCCAAGCCATTGCGGCCGGGGGTATCGGCATACGCCTGGAACATGGGCGGCCACGCAGGGGAGGGGCATGGGGCACTCCAGCATGACCAGCCCGGGCCAGGGAGGAAAGCTGCGCCGCCCCTGCGTGAGTTCCATTTATAAGGATGGTCAGGGGCTACCTGCGGCAGGACAGCTCGGAAAAGACAGGCAGAAGAAGAGCAGGCGGGATGCCGGCGCGCAGAAAGAGCGGGGACAGGCTGGCGATCCTCAGGCCGTGCCTTCCGGGCAGACGCACGGACCCGGATAAAAGTTTGGGGGAGGATGGGAGCCGGGGGAAGGGGGGCCCTTTCCAAAAGGCCCCCTTCTCCCGGCCCAAAAAGCGATGTTCCCTAGCGCTGTTCCAGCAGACGCATGATGCCCCGGAAGAGGGCACGACGGGCATGGGGCGGGCGCCGGTCATCTTCCTTGCGGGCTTCGGCCAGCAGCTGTTCAAGCTCCGGGCGTCCCGCGGCTTCGGCATCGGGCCAGGGGAAGGCGGCCAGGAGATCCGCCACCTCCGCTTCGGCGGCGGAGAGCAGCTTTTCCCGCCACTGTTCGGCCAGATGCAGGCGGGCGGCATCGGCCTGCTGGCCGTTCTTGCGGGCCTCGATGGCCTCGGCCAGCGGCCCGGCGTCCACCTCGCGCATGAGGCGGCCTATGAACTGCAACTGGCGGCGCTTGCCCTCACGGTTGCTGATGCGGGCATACAGGCGCAGGGCCTCCAGCAGGTCGGGCGTCAGGGGCAGTCTGTCCAGTTCGTTGACGGGCAGCTTGGTCAGCTCGGCGCCCAGATCCTGCAGGGCCGAGCTCTGGCGCTTCTTGGCCGAGCGGCTGAGCTGTTCGGGGGCCTCCTGCCCGTTGGTCTCCACGTCCCATTGATACTGTTTCTTGCGCGGCATCTTAGAGCACCACTCCCAGGATGACGCCCACCAGCACCAGCGGCGAGATGATGCCGTTGAGGGTGAAGAAGACCATGTTCACGCGGCTGAGGTCCTGCGGACGCATCAGGTGGTGTTCCCAGAACAGGATGGCGGACACACCGGCCCAGAGCACATACCAGGGCCAGGCCAGCCCGGCGGCGATACCTGTCAGGAAGAGGAAGATGGACGTGACGGCATGGGAGAAACCGGCGATGGCCAGCGCGGTGTCCGGGCCGTAGACCGAGGGCACGGAGCAAAGACGGAAGGCTACGTCGAAATCATAGTCCTGGAAGGAATAATAGATGTCGAAAGCGCCCACCCAGAAGGTCACGGCAAAGAACAGCATGATGGGGCCCATGGCCAGACCCTCGGGATTCACGGCCAGGGCTCCGGCCAGCGGCGCCAGGCCCAGGGTGGCCCCCAGCCAGAAGTGGCAGATGGCCGAGAAGCGCTTGGTCAGGCTGTAGACGGCGGCAAAGAGCAGGGCAGGCACCGAGAGGACGAGACAGACCGTGTTGATGGCCGCACAGGCCAGCACGAAGATGGCCGCCATGACCAGGGAGAAGACCCAGGCCTGACGCACGCTGATCTCGCCGGTGACCAGGTGGCGGTTGGCGGTGCGGGGGTTCTCGCGGTCAAAGGGCAGGTCGAAGATGCGGTTGATGCCCATGGCGAAGGAGCGCACGCCCACCATGGCGATGGTCAGCAGGACGAGCTTGTCCCACGGCGGCATGCCGCCGGCGGCCATGACCGAACCGGCCCAGGCATAGGGCAGGGCGAAGATGGAGTGCTCGATGCGGATCATGCGGCAGAAGGAGACGAAGCCGCGGACGGAAAAACGTCCGCACAGCGCCCCCGGCCGGCAGGAAGGCAGGGAAAAACGGGGCAGGGTGAATCGGGGCAGTTTCATCAGGGATTAACCTCCACAGTCGGCGGGATCGCCGTGCAACTTGTCCAGCGCATGGGGCAGGGCGGGCAGGACAGCTTCCAGATTCTCCACGACAGCCTTGCGGCTGCCGGGCAGGTTGATGATGATGCTCTGTCCCAGCACGCCGGCCACAGCACGGGAGATGGCCGCATGGGGCGTCTTGGCCAGGCTGGCCTGCATCATGGCCATGCTGAAGCCGGGCAGGGGATAGTCCAGCACCGCGGACGTGACCTGCGGCGAGATGTCGCGCGGGCCCACGCCCGTACCGCCGCTGGTGCAGATGACGTCATAGCCCTGGTTCAGGGCCAGATCCACCAGCAGGGCGCGCAGCTGCACCGCGTCATCGGGCAGCAGGAAGCCCTGGCTGTGGCACAGGGGCAGGGCATCGGCCACCAGAGCGGCCATGGCCGGGCCGCTGGTATCGTCACGCATGCCCTGGGACCCCTTGTCCGAAAGGGTCACCCAGGCCAGGGCACGGCCCGTGCGCCGCGTCTTGAGGCTGATCTCGCCCACGGGCAGATCCACCAGGGCGCGGGTCATCAGGCATTGCAGGGCGTGGCCGCCGTCATCGGCGGGCAGCCAGCAGCGGCCCGTGACGCGCAGCAGTTCCACATCGTTCGCATCATACAGGCCGGTGCCCACAGGGATGAAGGGACACTGGCGCACCAGCGGGGACGCCAGACGATGGCTGGGCATCCCTGCGACCCGGGCCACGGACAGGGGCATGAGGCCCCCGGCGGAACAGGCTCGCAAGGCAACAGAAAGTTTCATGCATCCTCCACAAACTGCCGGGACGGCAGATAACGGGCGCTATTGTAGCGGCAAGCACAATAAGTTACAAGGACGGCAGCCGTGGCCCGTTCCCGGTGCCCGGCAAGATCAGAAAAGGAGTTTCCATGTCCACCACCCGCAGCCAGGACCAGACGCAGCACCTGCATGTGCTGGGGACCGGCAAGATGCCCGAATTGCAGGGCGGCCCCAGCACGGCGCTGCTGGAATCCTTCCCCAACCGTTACCCCCAGCGTCCCTACGTCATCAGCATCTCCTTCCCCGAGTTCACGTCCCTGTGTCCGGTGACGGGGCAGCCGGACATGGGCACCATCACCGTGGAATACATCCCGGACCAGCTGTGCGTGGAATCCAAGAGCTTCAAGCTGTACATGTTCGCCTTCCGCAACCACCAGTCCTTCATGGAGACCATCACCAACACGGTGCTGGAAGACCTGTGGGCCGTGCTCGAACCCTGCTGGTGCCGTGTCAAGGGCCTGTTCGTGCCCCGTGGCGGTACGCGCATCCATGTCTTTGCCGAGCAGTTCAAGGACATGCCCGAGGAAAAGGACACCGCCGTCCGGGCCGCTGTCCAGGCCTGGCGTACGGAAAGCGATCCGCACAGGCCGTAACGCAACCGTCTCCGGCAGGGGAGCTTTTTCCCGCCGGAGGCCTTTTTCGATCTGCCGCGTGCCCGGTCCCGGTTCCAACCGGCGCCGGGGCCTCTTTTTATTATAAGATATGTCCATGAGACCTTCGCATGGCGGCGTTTCCCGTCCTTCAGGCGGTGCCCGCATGGCCCGCACGGCAGGGATGCTGGCCTTGTTCACCCTGCTTTCCCGCCTGCTGGGGCTGGTGCGCGACATGGGCATGGCCTGGCTGGTGGGCTGCGGGCCGGTGGCCGATGCCCTGGTGGCGGCCCTGCGTCTGCCGCATCTGCTGCGCCGGCTGCTGGGCGAAGGATCCCTGTCCATGACGCTCACGGCCTGGCTTGTACGGCGCGATGCCGCGCACAGGCAGGAGGATCTGCTGTCCGCTGTGGCCTCCGGCCTGTTCCGGCGCCTCGTGCTGGTGCTGGGCGGGCTTGTCCTGCTGGGCATGCTGGTGGCGCCGCAGCTGCTGGCTTTTCTGGCGCCCGCGCTTTCCCCAGAGGCCCTGGCGGAGGGCAGCAGCCTGCTCCGGCTCTGCCTGCCCTATGTTTTGCTGGCAGGGCTGGCAGCCCTGGGCATGGCGGTGCTGCACTGTCGCGAAGTCTTCTGGCTGCCCGCGCTTTCGCCCGTCATCTTCAACGTGGTGGTCATCACTGCCATGCTGACGGGCTGGCTGGCGGGAGGGGCGGAGGCTGTCCCGGCGGCACTGGCTGCGGGCATGAGCGCCGGGGGCCTGGCCCAGTGGCTGGCCCAGTGGGGCTATGCCCGCCATGCCTTCCCGGCGATCGCGGTGAATCGTCCGTCCGCTGTGCCTTCCGGACGCGAGCTGTGGGGCTGTCTGGGGCGTCTGCCCCTGGGCCTGCTGGGCGCTGCCGCACCGCAGCTGGTGATGCTGGCGGCCATGGGGCTGGCGGTGGGCAGCCAGATCGCGGGCCTGTATTATGCCGAACGCCTGCTGGAACTGCCTCTGGGCCTGATCGGGGCCTGTTTGGGCATGGCCAGCCTGCCGCGTTTGAGTCGTCTGGCCGGAGAAAAAGATTTTGCCGCCTTCCAGCGGGACATGGCCCTGGCCCTGCGCTGGGCCACGCTCCTGTCCCTGCCCGCGGCGGCGGGGCTGTGGGCCGTGGGGCCCTGTCTCGTGGACGTGCTGCTGCATCACGGGGAATTCGATGCCACGGGAGTGCGGCAGGTGACGCTGGCCCTTTGGGCGTACTTGCCCTGTCTGCCCGCCTGTGCGGTGAGCCGCTGCCTGCTGGCGGGCTGCAATGCCTTGGGCGACGTGCGCCTGACGGCCTTGTCCTCGCTGCTTGCCGTTGTTTTTACACTTGCAGGTGGGGCGTGGCTGTTACATAGTATGGCAAGGGACATATATTTTTGTTTGCCGGCTGCGGCGGCCAGCGCGGCCCTGTGGGGACAGACCTTCTGGCTGTGGCGGGGGCTGCGTCGACGCTTGCGGCCTTTGCTGCCCGCACTGGCGCTTCTGGACGGCATGGCCTGTTTGCGGCACCTGCTGGCCGCGGGCGCGGCAGCTGCAGGAGCCCTGGTCATCCTGCGCCTGTGCGGCATGGTCTGCCCGTTGCAGGAGCTGCTGTCCGTAGTGCCGGTCTTGCTGCCCGGGCTGCCCGTCATGGTGGGGCTGGCCCTGTCCATAGGGACCGGATGTTGTGCCTGGGGGGGCGTCCTCGTTCTGCTCGGGGACGCCGATATGCGTATGCTGGCACATAAGCTGCGCACAAAATTGCAAGGAGATTCCCGCTCGTGAAGCGGTCAGTTCTTATTTTCCTGACCAGATACCGCCGCTGGGTGGCCCTGGCCTGCTGGCTTTTGGCCGTATTGCTCTTTCTGGCGCAGGCAGCGTGGAACATCATCGCTGAACGCGATGCCGCACAGAACCGTCTGCAGAACGAGGCAGGCCGGGTGGCCAGCCGTTTCACCCATCTGCTGGGACTGCACGGGGAACTCACCGCCGTTTCCACGGACGCCCTGGTGACGGGGCTCATGGAGGATCCGCGCCTGTACGCCGTGACGGTGCAGGTGGGGGACAGCCTCTTTTCCGGCCAGCGCCGCAATGCGCACTGGGAGCCTGTGCCCTGGGACGGCGAGATCACGGAGAACACCGTGCAGGGCATGAGCCCGCTGCGCCGGGAAGGGCAGCCCGTGGGCACGGTGGAGGTCTATCTTGCCCGCCGCCTGGTGCAGGAAGGTTCGGACAAGGTCATGCAGCGCGAGACCTGGCGCTTCATCATCAATACCCTGCTGCTCAGCGTCTTTCTGGCGGCTCTGTACTGGCACTGGGGCGATCTGCGGCGTCTGCATTCCCTGGGCTTGCAGCTTTTGCGCAAACAGGGCGGTCAGGAACAGGAAAAAGCCGGGGGCCGGGAGTGGCGGCCCGTATCCGGGGAGGATGTCGCTGACCGCGAGGACGCCCTGCCGGTGGACGCCATCCGTGGCAGGCATTTCCAGCAGGGGAACCCTGCAAGCTGGCAGATGACCGCGGCCCTGTTCCGCCAGACCTTTGCCCATGCGCCCATGCTCATGATGCGCCTGTATGCGGAAGATGAGCTGGAAGGGCTGTGCCATCTGGGGCGGATGCTGCTTGCCGCAGCGCCCTGTCTGGGGGCTGTCCGCCTTGAGGACAGCGCCCGCGAGATGCTCGATGCGCTGGAGGAGCCCGGTTGTGAGGCCCGTGCGCTGGCCGTGGAGACATGTGCGGCTGATCTTGAAGAAGTTTTGCAGGCCCTGAGCGGGGCCGCAGTGAAATAAGGAGAGACTATGGGCTTTTTTTCCGCAGTAAAAAAGTTTTTTGGCGGGGGCACCGAGGAAGCGAAAGGAACGCAGGACGCGGCAGCCGGGAAGGATGCGGCCGCTGCTCCTGTTGCCCCGGAGGTGCCTGTCGCTGATGCCGGGAGCGTCGCAGACGAGCCGGAAAGCACGCCGGGACCGGTGACCGTCCCTGCGGCTGACGGAACTGTTGCCCCTGTGGAAGACGCATCTGCGGACGATGCCGTGGAGGACGAGGCCGCTCCCGTTGCCGTGGAAGTCGAACAGGTGGGGCCTGAGCCGGAAGCCGTTCTTGCTGCTGACGAGCCCGTGGTGGAAGAGGTCGCCGCTGAAAGTGGTGAACCTGCTGCCGAGGCCGCGGAGGAGAGCCGGACCGCCGGGGCTGCCATGGCGGCAGAACCTGCCGGCCAGCCTGCGGCGTCCGAAGCGCCGCTGGAAGCCGAGGTCACCACCGCGGAAGAGAAATCCCTGCTGGAAGCCGGGTGCCCGGCCTCTCTGGACGAGCCTTCTGTGGAGGTCGAAAGCGAAGCTGTTGCCGAAGCAGAAGAAGTTCCGGCTGCTGTTGCGAAAGAGGAAATCTCTTCGGACGAGGTGGCCGTGACGGAAGCGGCTGCTCCCGAACAGGATGACGTCAGTTCGGAAACGACTGCCCCTGAAGCTGAGGCTGCGGAAGCCGAAGTTGTCGAAATTTGCGAAGAGCCTGTCAGTGCCGATGCGGCTCCCGTGGACGCTGTGGAAGATGTTCCTGCCGAAGAGGAAGAAGCCCGGCCTGAAGCGGAAGCTGTGGCTGCCGAGGCTGAGACCGCTGTGGAGGCTGCCCGGGAAGCGGAAGAAGAACCGCTGCCTGGGGATGTGACCGGGGCCGACGCCGTCGATAGGGCTGACGCTGCCGGTGACGATACGACCGCCGTCACCCCTGCCGGATCCGGCGAAGCTGCGGCTGAAGAAGTTGCCGAAGCCGGGACGGATGCTGCGGAAGAGGTAGCGGCCCGTGATGACGCCCGCGCAGCCGCGGAAGAAAAAGCCGAAGCCGCTGCTCCCCGTCGCAGCTGGTGGCAGCGCATCTTCGGCAGTGACGAAGAGACGGCCCGGCCGGAAGCCGCGGCCCCGGCTGCCGACGCCAGGGAAGTTCCCTCTGCTGTGGAACAGGGCACGGATGAAGAGGAACGCCCTGAGTCCGTCGAAGCCGCCGGAGTGGAAACCGGTGCGGACGAAAGCGTCGCATCTGCCGCTGAAGAAAGTGCTGTGCAGGAACCTTTGGCCGGGGGGGAAGAAGGCACGGAGGGCACCGCTGCCGGTATGCCGGAACAGGGCGCGCCCGTCGCTGACGCCAGGGCCGATGCGGCTCTTGCGGCCACTGCCACTGCCGCGGCGGCTGCCACGGCCGAACGGCCCACCGCGCCCGCCCTGGAGACCTGCGGTCTGGCCCCGGCCCTGGCCCAGTCCATGATCCTGCGCCTGCGCGAGGCCGAACCGCGTCTTTCCGTCTGGCTGGGCATCGTGCTGGAAGGTGTGGAGGAAGCCGGGGACGAGCTCTGGAAGCGTCTGCGCTTCCTGCTGCGTTCGCTGGATGCGCCCGCTGCCGAAGTGGACGCCTTCGTGGACGACTTCCGCGGCTGGCTGGAACGCATGGAATATGTGCAGCTGGACGAATTCCGCTCCGAGTTGCAGTACCGCCTGACCCTGGCCCTGGACATGGAGGACGAGGAGGACGAGCGCAGCCGCCTGTTCCTCAAGATCAGCGAGGGCCTGAGCCGTACCCGCGAGCAGTTCTCCCGCCGTCTGGACAGCCTGTTCAGCAGTCATGGCGAACTCGATGAAAGTTTCTGGGAAGAGCTGGAAGAGCTCTTCATCATGGCCGACCTGGGCTACGAACCTTCGCTGGAGCTGGTGGAGCGTCTGCGTGAGCGGGCCCGCAAGGAGAACGTGACCCGCGTGGAAGACGTGCGCGGCCTGCTCATGGCCGAAGTGGACGAGATCTTCCGCCTGCCGCGCCGCATCAGCGCCGTGAACCCGCCCGAGGTGGTGCTCTTCATCGGCGTCAACGGCGTGGGCAAGACCACTACCATCGCCAAACTGGCCCATCGTGCCCGCATGCAGGGCAAAAAGGTCATGATCGCCGCGGCCGACACCTTCCGCGCGGCGGCCATCGAGCAGCTGCAGGTCTGGGCCGAGCGCGTGGGCGCGCTTTTCCATGCCCGTCCTGCCGGTTCCGATCCGGCCTCTGTGGCCTACGAAGCCATGGACCGCGCCCTGGCCGAAAAGGTGGACATACTCTTTGTGGATACCGCCGGCCGCCTGCAGACCAAGGTCAACCTGATGGAAGAGCTGACCAAGATCCGTCAGGTGCTGGGCAAGAAGCATGAAGGCGCGCCGCATCGCTGCATCCTGGTCATCGACGCCACCACCGGCCAGAACGCCCTTTCTCAGGCCAAGCTCTTCAAGGAAGCCGCCGGCGTGGACGAGCTCATCCTCACCAAGCTGGATGGCACGGCCAAGGGCGGAGTGGCCATCGCCGTGGCCATGCAGGAAAAGCTGCCCATCACCTATGTGGGCCTGGGGGAAAAGCTCGAAGACCTGCGGCCCTTCAACGGTGCCGACTACGCCCGTGCCCTGCTGGGCGACCTGGACCAGGGCAAATAACGCTACGCGCATCATGATGTGAACAAGGGGGGCTTTTCCGCCAGGAAAAGTCCCCCTTTCGCGTTCCCTGACGTCAAACAGGACTGTTTACTCTGGGGCTGTATATTGGGGGCCGCGGCCACTGCATCCGCAGTCGGCCGGAAGGGCGGCCATGGCAGGCAAAACACATTTTCTACGCTGTGTGTCCGCCAGCAAGCGTTTTTTGTTTTGGGAAGCCTCCCTGCTTGTGGCTGGAGGGGGACGGGGAGCAGGGCAAATCTGTGTCCAGCCCTTGCATGGATGGTCCCTGGAGAGCAGGCCGGCCCGCAGGCCGGGAACGGCCGTCTGGAAAGTTGTGCTTTGCAGAAGGGCGGTGTCCTGACTGGCTCCTGTGGTCCGGTCATTTTTTCGAACATATGTGAAAAAAAGCCCAGTCAGGACGAGGATAAAATATGTTGTGACATGCGTCTTCCTGGCTCGGGCAGGCAGGATCTTTTTCCTCCCAAAGCGGGAAAATCAGCAATAGCGCGAAAAAAAATCCCTTCTGCAGTGAAAAAAACTTGACGCATCGACCCATTCCCGATAGAAGGAACCTCGCCTTGAGCAACAAGGCTGTTCCCTGGACGGCAGGGAAGGGCAGATTGAGTCTGTCCTGATGCACCCAAAGCGGTCGCTCCGCGGCGGGTTTTGACATGTGCAGGCGTTACCAGATGCCGAGACAATGTCGAGCCGTTCCAGCCCACACAGCGGATCCCACCTGGCGATCAGGTGACCCCGGGCTGTAAAGGTAAGGGGGGATGTTCCCCCATTTGGTGACCCTGCGGGACCACCCTCGTCACTGCTTCAGTCAGTGACAGGCCTGGGCTACGCCGGGAAGCATCACACGGATGATGCAGGCACGCTCAGGCGTCCGTACCTTCCGATATATCTGATTCCTTCAGATTCTGTGATGTGCGCTGCTTCAAGCGCTTCTCTTCCCCAAGTTGTTGCCCAGTCTCCCCAACGGGTGAGGCCGACCTTCGGGCCCGTGGTTTTTGGCCCGCGCAAAGCTGTTAAGAAACCTGCGCCGAACCCAACCGGCCAGGATTTTTCAAACGGAGTAGGCAACAATGACGACAGTTAGCAGTGATCGCATTCGGATCAAGCTCAAAGCCTACGATTACCGCATCCTGGACAAGGCTGTTGCGGAAATCGTGGATACGGCGCGCAATACCGGTGCCGGTGTGGCCGGGCCCATCCCGCTGCCCACCAATATTCATAAGTACACCATTCAGCGTTCCGTGCATGTGAACAAGAAGTCCCGTGAGCAGTTCGAAATGCGCATCCACAAGCGGCTTATGGACATCCTTGAACCCACGCAGCAGACCGTTGACGCCCTCGGCAAGCTTTCCCTGCCCGCTGGCGTGGACGTTGAAATCAAGCTCTAGTGAGAGGCAGTCATGGCTGAGAAAATGGGAATTTTGGGTCGTAAACTTGGTATGACCCGCATTTTTGCCGGTGACGGCGCCGCTGTGCCCGTCACGGTGATTCAGGCCGGGCCCTGCCCCGTCACCCAGGTGAAGACCGTTGAAACCGACGGTTACAACGCTCTGCAGATCGCGCTGACCGAAGACAAGGAAAAGCACGTCAGCAAGGCCATGAAGGGCCACTTCGCCAAGGCCGGCACCGGCCTGTACCGCGAACTGCGTGAAATCCGCCTGGAAAACGCCCCTGAAATGGAACCCGGTCAGGAACTGACCGTGGAAATGTTTGCTACCGGCGACAAGGTCAAAGTGACCGCCAAGAGCATCGGTAAGGGCTACCAGGGCCGTATGCGCCGTTGGAACTTCGCCGGTTCCAAGGATACGCACGGTTGCGAAAAAGTGCACCGTAACAACGGCTCCATCGGTAACAACACCTTCCCCGGCCACGTGTTCAAGGGCCGTAAGATGGCTGGCCATTGGGGCAACGAAACCGTGACGGAAATGGGCCTTGTGATCGTTGACGTTCGTCCCGCCGACAACGTCATCCTGGTCAAGGGTTCCGTGCCCGGCCCCAAGAACGGGCTGGTGCTGATCCGCAAGCAGTAGAGGAAGCACAACAATGGCTACCGTGAAAGTTTATGACCAGAACAAGCAGGAATGCGGCGAACTGACGCTTTCCGCCGACGTGTTTGAAGTTGAGGCTCGTCCCGAGATCCTCAACCTCGTGGTGCGTGCCCAGATGGCCGCCAAGCGCGCCGGTACCCACATGGCCAAGACCCGCGCCTTCGTTTCCGGCGGCGGCGTGAAGCCCTGGAAGCAGAAGGGCACCGGTCGCGCCCGTTCCGGCTCCAATCGTTCGCCCGTGTGGCGTGGCGGCGCCATCGTGTTTGGCCCCCAGCCCCGCGATTACAGCTTCAAGGTCAACAGCAAGGTGCGCGCCCTGGCCATGAAGATGGCTCTGTCGAGCCGTCTGGCCGCCGAAAACCTGCTGGTGGTCAAGGGCATCGAACTGCCCGAAGCCAAGACCAAGCATTTTGCCAAAGTGGCCGGTACTCTGGGCCTGAACAAGGCTCTCATCGTGACCGCCGAGGAAAGCGAAGCCCTGACCCGCTCCGCCCGCAACATCCCCGGCATCACGCTGACCACGCCTGATCGTCTGAGCGTGCTGGAGATCCTCCGCCACAAGCAGCTGGTCCTGCTGGAAGGCGCCGTGGCGCCCGTGCAGGCCCGCTTTGAAAAATAAGAGGGGCAACTCATGGAATTCACCCAGGTTCTTATCAAGCCCCTGCTGACGGAAAAGACCACCCTGCTGAAGGATGAGTCCCGTCAGGTGGCTTTCTATGTTCATCCCGGCGCCAACAAGCTTGAAATCAAGCAGGCCGTGGAAAAGGCTTTTGATGTGAAAGTTGAAGCGGTCAACGTGGTTCGCAAGGCTCCCTCCAATCGGGAACGCCAGGGTCGCGTGGTGGGCCGTAAGCCCGGCTGGAAGAAGGCCTATGTGACCTTGCGCCAGGGCGATAAAATCGAGTTCTTCGAGGGAGTGTAAAATGGCTGTCCGTAAGCTGAAACCGACCTCCGCCGGGCGTCGTTTCCAGACGGTTTCCGACTTTGCGGAAATCACCCGGACGACCCCTGAGAAGTCGCTCACCGTGGGCCTGACCAAGAAGGCCGGCCGCAACAACCGTGGCCGCGTGACCAGCCGTCGTCGTGGCGGCGGTGTGAAGCGCCTGTACCGCATCATCGACTTCAAGCGTAACAAGTTCGGCATCGCCGCCAAGGTTGCGCACATCGAATACGACCCCAACCGTACCGCCCGTATCGCCCTGCTCCACTACGTGGACGGCGAAAAGCGCTACATCATCGCTCCTGTGGGTCTGAAGCAGGGCGACGTGGTGCTGGCCGGTGAAGGTGCCGACATCAAGCCCGGCAACGCCATGCAGATGTCCCGCATCCCGGTGGGTACCGTGATCCACAACGTCGAGCTGTACCCCGGCAAGGGTGGCCAGCTCTGCCGCGCCGCTGGCACCTACGCCCAGCTCGTGGCTAAGGAAGGCAAGTACGCCCTGCTGCGTCTGCCCTCCGGCGAAGTGCGCAAGGTCCTGGCTTCCTGCGTGGCCACTGTGGGCCAGGTGGGCAACATCCAGCACGAAAACATCTCCCTGGGCAAGGCCGGCCGCAACCGCTGGCTGGGTCGCCGTCCTCAGGTCCGCGGTGTGGCCATGAACCCCATCGACCATCCCCTGGGCGGTGGCGAAGGCCGCAGCTCCGGTGGTCGTCATCCCGTGTCGCCCTGGGGTATGCCTGCCAAGGGCTTCAAGACCCGCGACAAGAACAAGGCTTCTTCGCGCCTTATCATTAAGCGCCGCGGCCAGAAGTAGGAGTAGCAGATGCCCAGATCTTTGAAGAAAGGGCCGTTCATTGACGGCCACCTGATGAAGAAGGTTGACGCTGCGGTGGCCTCCAATGACCATCGCGTGGTGAAGACCTGGTCGCGCCGCTCGACCATCCTGCCTGAAATGGTGGGTCTGACCTTTGCGGTGCACAATGGCAAAAAGTTTGTGCCGGTGTTCGTGACCGAAAACATGGTGGGTCACAAGCTGGGCGAATTCTCGCCCACCCGTACCTTCCACGGCCACGCCGCTGACAAGAAGGCCAAGGCCGGCAAGAAGTAGGGTAGAGATATGGAATCCAAAGCTATCGCGAAATTCCAGCGCGTGTCGCCCCGCAAGACCCGCCTTGTGGCCAAGAACGTGCAGGGCAAGGGTGTGGAAGAAGCCATGAACATTCTGCGCTTCACCCCCAACAAGCCCGCCGGCGTGCTGCTGAATGTGCTCAAGAGCGCCGTGGCCAATGCCTCCCAGCTGGGTGGCGTGAACGTGGACGCCATGGTCATCAAGGAAGTCATCGTGAACGAAGGCCCCACCTGGAAGCGCTTCATGCCCCGCGCCCAGGGCCGTGCCACCAAGATTCACAAGCGTACCAGCCACGTTACCGTTATACTCGCAGAAGGGCAGGAATAGGCTATGGGTCAGAAAGTTCATCCGTTTGGCTTCCGGCTGGGGTACAACAAGAACTGGCAGTCCCGCTGGTTCAGCAAAAAGGACTACCCTGCCTTTGTGTTTGAAGACAGCAAGATTCGCGCCTATGTGAAGAAGCTCCTGTATCATGCGGGGCTGGCCAAGATCGAAATCGAACGCGCCGGTGGCAAGATCCGTCTGATCCTGTCCACGGCCCGTCCCGGTATCGTCATCGGCCGCAAGGGCGTGGAGATCGAAAAGCTGCGCGGCGACCTCCGCCAGAAGTTTGGCCGTGAGTTCTCGCTGGAAGTGAATGAAATCCGTCGTCCCGAAGTGGAAGCCCAGCTCGTGGCCGAAAACATCGCCCAGCAGCTGGAACGCCGCGTGGCCTTCCGTCGCGCCATGAAGCGCACGGTGTCCATGGCCCGCAAGTTCGGTGGCGAAGGCATCAAGGTGACCTGCTCCGGTCGTCTGGCGGGCGCTGAAATCGCCCGTACCGAATGGTACCGTGACGGTCGCGTGCCGTTGCAGACCCTGCGCGCCGACATCGACTACGGTTTTGCCGAAGCGCACACCACCTACGGCATCATCGGTGTCAAGGTGTGGATCTACAAGGGTGAAATCCTTGACAAAGAGGTTGATCAGTAATGCTCGCGCCCAAGAAAGTTAAATTCCGTAAATGGCAGAAGGGCCGCCTGCGCGGCCTGGCCAGCCGCGGCGCCTCCATCGCCTTTGGTGATATTGGCCTGAAGGCCGTGCAGCACGGTCAGTTGTCCAGCCAGCAGATTGAAGCCGCCCGTATCGCCATGATGCGTCACATCAAGCGTGGCGGTAAGGTCTGGATTCGCGTGTTCCCCGACCGCCCCGTGACCGCCAAGCCTCTTGAAACCCGTCAGGGTTCCGGTAAGGGGGCTCCGGTGGGCTGGTGCGCTCCGGTCAAGCCCGGCCGCGTGCTGTACGAAATCAAGGGCGTCAGCCTTGACCTGGCTCGCGAGGCTCTGACCCGCGCCGCCCACAAGCTGCCCGTGAAGACCATCATCGTGGTGAGGGAGGGCCTGTAGTATGGCTGCCAAGAAGAACGAAAAAGCCGCCATGGCCACTGCCGCCGAGCTGCGCGACATGAGCGTCGAAGAGCTGCGTGCCAAGCTGGCCGAACAGCGCGAAGAACTCATGACGGCCCGTTTCAAGCATGCCACCGCGCAGCTTGAAAAGACTTCCGAGCTCAAGGCCATGCGCCGTCAGGTGGCTCGCGTTTCCACCGTTTTGACTGAAAAGGAATAGAGGGGCTGAACCATGCAAGCTCTGGAAAATCGCAAGGGCAGAACCCTCACCGGTATCGTTGTCAGCGACAAGAACGACAAGACCATCGTCGTGCGCGTTGAAACGCTGGTGAAGCATCCTCTGCTCAAGAAGTATGTGAGGCGCCGCAAAAAGTTCACGGCTCATGATCCCATGAACGAATGCGGCATGGGCGACAAGGTTAAAATCGTGGAGTTCCGCCCCATGTCGCGCAACAAGCGCTGGCATCTGGTCTCCATCATCGAAAAGGCTGTGTAGGGTAGAACCATGATCCAGGTAGAATCGACTCTTCAGGTGGCCGACAACAGCGGCGCCAAAAAGGTGGCCTGCATCAAGGTGCTCGGTGGTTCCCACCGCCGTTACGCTTCCGTGGGCGACATCATCGTCGTTTCCGTCAAGGAAGCCATGCCCCACAGCAAGGTCAAGAAAGGCGACGTCATGAAGGCCGTTATCGTGCGCACTGCCAAGGAAGTGCGCCGTATGGACGGCTCCTACATCAAGTTCGACGGCAACGCTGCTGTCCTGCTCTCCAACCAGGGCGAACCCGTGGGTACCCGTATCTTCGGACCCGTCGCTCGTGAGCTGCGCGCCGCCAACTTCATGAAGATCATTTCTCTTGCCCCCGAAGTGCTGTAGGAGATGACTATGAAAACGTATCGCATCCGCAAGGACGACAAGGTGATGGTCATCACCGGCAAGGACGCGGGCAAGATCGGCAAGGTGCTCAAGGTCCTTCCCAAGAAGGACCGCGTGCTGGTGGAAAAGGTCAATGTGGCCAAGCGCCACATGCGCCCCAACCCCTATGCCCAGCAGCCCGGTGGCATCGTGGAAAAGGAAATGCCCATCCACGTGTCCAACGTGATGGTGGTGTGCTCCGCTTGCGCCAAGCCGACCAAGGTGGGCTACAAGTACATTGAGTCCGAAGGCAAGCAGAAAAAAGTGCGCTTCTGCAAGAAGTGCAACGAAGTCATGGAATAAGGTGATACGATGACACGCCTTGAAAAGATTTATAGAGAGAAAGTGGTTCCGGTACTGCAGAAGGAGTTCAACTACTCCTCCTCCATGCAACTGCCCGGCATCGAGAAGATCTCTCTGAACATCGGTCTCGGCGCCGCCAGCCAGAACAACAAGCTGATGGAAGAAGCCGTGGCGGAACTGACCGCCATCGCCGGACAGAAGGCCGTGGTTACCCGCGCCAAGAAGTCCATCGCTTCCTTCAAGCTGCGTGAAGGCATGCCCATCGGGGCTCGCGTCACCCTGCGCAAGGATCGTATGTGGGACTTCCTGGACAAGCTGATGAACTTTGCCCTGCCCCGCGTGCGTGACTTCCGCGGTATCCCGGACCGTGGTTTTGATGGTCGCGGCAACTTTACCCTGGGCATCAAGGAACACACCATCTTCCCCGAAATGGAAGCTGACCGTGTGGAAAACCCCAAGGGTATGAACATCACCATTGTCACCTCGGCGACCACGGACAAGGAAGGCAAGTTCCTTCTGGACCAGCTGGGCATGCCGTTCCGCAAGTAGGAGTAGAGCTATGTCCCGTACCGCTCTTGAAGTGAAGGCTTCCCGCAAGCCCAAGTTCAGCTCCCGCGCCTACAACCGTTGCCCCATCTGCGGGCGTCCCCGGGCCTTCATGCGTCAGTTCGGCATCTGCCGTATCTGCTTCCGCAACATGGCCCTGCGCGGCGAACTGCCCGGTGTGCGTAAATCCAGCTGGTAATCCGCATCCCGGACTGATCTGAAAGATGGAGGGACTCCGAAAGGGGTCCCTCTTTTCGTTCCTGGAACAAGCAGGGGAGAGGGGAGAGCCCTGTGCTCCCGCTTTCCCGCGCATCCGGCGGACAGCCTGCCGGGCCGGGAGGTCTCCTGGCCCGTGTCTGTGCCTCCATGCCGCTTCCGGCCTCCAGGGAGGCGTATCCGTTCCCGGGGCGGGCCTTCAGCCGGATAGGCCCCCTTGCAGATTTTGCTTGCTTCCCGATGGCAGATGGGCTATCTGCCCCTGCGCACCAGACGCTGCGTCGTGCCGGAAAGCCAGCTACAGTGCGCAGAGGCCGGCACGCAGCGCGCCCGCGACCGGGACGCAGGCGGATCCCTCCGGGGGCGGATCTGTCTTACCCCATGGTGGACGATCCGGTGTCTGTGCTCCATCGCATACCGGACAGGATGTCCCCGGCAGGACAGGCCGGTATGGCCCGGGGCGCCTTGGAAAAAGCGGATTTTCAGGTCGAGAGCAAAAAAGCATTGCCTTTTGCTCCGGCTTGGGATATGGATTTTCGATTGTGTGCGGGAAGTGGCGGCATGGGGCCGCTAACCCCTCACGAAACCAACCTTAGGAGCTATCGATGTTGACAGATCCTATTGCGGATATGCTGACCCGTATCCGCAACGCACATTTGGCCCTGCACAAGGAAGTGAATGTGCCGCGCTCGAAGATGAAAGAAGCCTTAGCCGCCATCCTCAAGCAGGAAGGTTACGTCGAAGACGTGGCTATCGACGACCGCAACATTACCATCACGCTGAAGTACCAGAAGGGCAAGGCCGTCATCTCCGGCCTGAAGCGCGTCAGCACCCCCGGTCGCCGCGTGTATGTGGGCGCTCACCAGATCCCCAAGGTGCAGAACGGCCTCGGCATTTGCATTCTGTCCACGTCCAGCGGCGTGCTGGACGGCATGACCGCCCATGAAAAGAAGGTGGGCGGCGAACTTCTGTGTGAAATCTGGTAGGGGTGCACCATGTCTCGTATTGGCAAACAGCCCATTACCGTTCCCGCTGGCGTTGAAGTCAAGATCGGAACGGATGTTGTGGAAGTGAAGGGCCCCAAGGGTACGCTGCATACCCCTGTGTGCAGCCTGCTGAATTATGACCTCACCGACGGTGTGCTGACCCTGACCCGCGTGGAAGACAACCGTCACAGCCGTGCCCAGCACGGTCTGCGCCGTACCCTGCTCGCCAACTGCATCGAAGGCGTGACCAAGGGCTTCTCCAAGTCCCTGGAAGTGATCGGCGTGGGCTACCGTGTTGCCGTCAAGGGCAACCTGGTGGAACTGTCCGTGGGCTTCTCCCACCCCGTGCTGGTGGAACTGCCCGAAGGCATCCAGGCCAAGGCCGAAGGTCAGATCCTGACCATCAGCGGCGCCGACAAGGAACTGGTGGGCGAAATGGCCGCCAAGATCCGTCGCATCCGCAAGCCCGAACCTTACAAGGGCAAGGGTATCAAGTATACCACCGAGACCATCCGCCGCAAGGTCGGTAAGTCCGGCGGCAAGAAGTAGGTAGGGATTGCGTCATGAAGCTTACCAAGAATGAATCCCGTCAGCGCCGCAAGGTCCGCATTCGTAAAAAGGTGCAGGGTACTGCCGAACGTCCCCGTCTGGTGGTGTACCGCTCCAACATGCACATCTACGCCCAGATCGTGAACGATCAGGAAGGCGCCACCCTGGTCGCCGCCTCCACCCTCAGCCTGGCCAAGACCGAAGCCGGTATGCATTGCAACCTGGCCGGTGCCGAGAAGGTGGGCATGGAAATCGCCCGTCTTGCCAAGGAAAAGAACATCACCCAGGTGGTGTTCGATCGCAACGGGTACCTTTATCACGGTCGCGTGAAAGCCGTGGCCGACGGCGCCCGCGAAGGCGGCCTGGAGTTCTAATATGCGTCAGGAAAATACCGAAACCAAACAGAACGAATTGGGCGAAATCGAAAAGATCGTCTCCCTGAACCGCGTGGCCAAGGTGGTCAAGGGCGGTCGCCGTTTCAGCTTCAGCGCCCTCGTGGTGGTGGGCGACGGCAAGGGTGGCGTGGGCTACGGTCTGGGCAAGGCCCAGGAAGTGCCCGAAGCCCTGCGCAAGGCCACTGAACGCGCTCGCAAGAACCGCGTGCAGATTCCTCTGGTGGAAGGCACCCTGCCTTACGAAGTGCTGGGCCGCTTCGGCGCTGGTCGCGTCATGCTGAAGCCCGCCTCTGAAGGTACCGGCATCATCGCCGGTGGTGCCGTGCGTGCCGTCATGGAAGCCGTGGGCGTGCGTGACGTCCTGGCCAAGGCCATCGGCACCAACAACCCCCATAACGTGCTGCGTGCCACCATGCAGGGCCTGATCTCCCTGCGCAGCGCCGACGAAGTGTCCGAGCTGCGTGGCAAGAAGCTCGAAGCCCCGAGGAAGTAGTCATGGCTGAAATTACGGTCAAACTCGTGCGTTCCCGCATCGGCACCACGCCGGCCCAGCGCAAGCTGCTGGACTCCCTTGGCCTCAAGCGTCGCGAACAGGTCAAGTCGTTCAAGGACACCCCGGCCATCCGGGGCATCATCGCCAAAGTTTCGCACCTTGTGGCCCTGGTGGACTAGTCCACGGCCGCAGGAGGAGTATATATCATGCAACTGCACAATCTCTTTCCCTTCCCGGAAGAGCGCAAAACCCGCCGTCGTGTGGGCCGTGGTTCCGGTTCCGGCCTGGGCTGCACCTCTGGCAAGGGTAACAAGGGTCAGAATGCCCGTGCCGGCGGCGGCGTGCGCCCCGGCTTCGAAGGCGGCCAGATGCCCCTGCAGCGTCGTCTTCCCAAGCACGGTTTCAAGAACTTCCCCTTCAAGGTGACCTACGACGTGATCAATCTGGACCGTCTGCAGGAAGCCTTTGAAGGCAAGAGCGAGATCACCCTGGACGACATCTACGCCCGCGGCCTGGCCCGTCTGGGCGCGCCCGTGAAAGTGCTTTCCCGTGGCGAAGTGAAGTCGGCCATCAAGGTGGAAGCCCACAAGTTCAGCCAGGCCGCTGCGGAAAAGATCCGCAACGCCGGCGGCGAAGCCACCGAACTTGAAGCTGCGCAAGCGGCTGAGTAATTATGCGCCATGCCGGTAACGGCAGGCGGATGTCTTTGACCCCGCGCCGGAATGGGCGCGGGGTAAAGACGCTCCCGCGCATATGCGTCCCTTACAGCGTAAAAGGTAACGAGTGATTCATGGCATCAGCATCGGTTAATCCCCTCGGACAATCTTCTCTGGCCAAGCGCCTGGGCTGGACCTTCCTCCTTCTGTGCTGCTACAGAATCGGTGTGCATGTGCCCATCCCCGGTGTGGATGCCGCGGCTCTGGCCGCGTATTTCAAAAGCCTGTCGGGAACGTTGTTCGACATGTTCGACATGTTCTCCGGTGGCGGCCTGTCCAATGTGTCCGTCTTCGCTCTGGGTGTCATGCCCTACATCTCGGCGTCCATCATCATGCAGCTTTTGCAGGTGGTGAGCCCCGACATCAAGCGCATGGCCAAGGAAGAAGGCCAGGCCGGACGCCGCAAGATAACCCAGTACACCCGTTACCTGACCGTGCTGATCACCCTGGTGCAGGGCCTGTTCATCTCCATCGGGCTCGAATCCATGACCAGCCCCGACGGCACGCCCATCGTGCTCAATGCGGGCTGGCATTTCCGCATGGTGACCATGGCCACCTTCACGGCCGGTTCCATGCTCGTCATGTGGCTGGGTGAGCAGATCACCGAACGCGGCATCGGCAACGGCATCTCCCTGATCATCTTCTGCGGCATCGTGGTGGGCATCCCGCGCGGCATCTTGCAGTCCATGGACCTCATCAAGTCCGGCAGCATGAGCGTGTTCCTGGCGGTGGTCATCGTGCTGTTCATGGCTGTCGTGCTGACGGCCATCGTGTTCGTGGAGCGTGCCCAGCGCCGTATCCCCATCAGCTACGCCAAGCGCCAGATCGGACGCAAGATGTTTGGCGGCCAGAACACGCACCTGCCCCTGCGCGTCAATACGGCGGGCGTCATCCCGCCCATTTTCGCCTCGTCGCTGCTGCTGTTCCCGGCCACGGTGGGCCAGTTCTCCACCAATGAATACGTCAGGATGGTCACGGACTTCTTTGCTCCGCACGGCGTCCTGTACAATGTGCTCTATGTCCTTTTGATCTTCTTCTTCTGCTACTTCTACACGGCCATCATCATCGACCCGAAGGATATGGCCGAGAACCTGAAGAAGAACGGTGGCTTCGTCCCCGGCATCCGCCCCGGCGAGCGCACCCAGGAATACATCGACACCGTGCTCTCGCGTCTGACCCTGAGCGGCGCGGTGTACATCTCGGCCATTTCCCTGCTGCCCATGCTCATGATCGCCAAGTTCAACGTGCCGTTCTACTTCGGTGGCACCAGCCTGCTGATCCTTGTCGGTGTGGCCATGGACTTCATGAATCAGGTCGAGTCCCACATGATCTCAACCCAGTACCAGGGGTTGATGAACAAGGCGGCCCGCAAGGGCGGCCGCATGTAATTCTGGCAAAGAGAGCTGGAAAGTCATGAAGAAGTATCAAGGCGCATTCATCAAAAATGAACGGGAGCTCGCCTGCCTGCGCGAGGCCAACCGTATGGTGGCCAACATCTTGGATGCCATCGGCGACATCGTGAAGCCTGGCGAAACGACCATGCGCTTTGAAGAACTGGCGCGCGACATGTGCGCCGATTATAAAGTGAAACCGGCCTTTCTGGGCTATTACGGCTACCCCTACGCCACATGCTGCTCGGTCAACGAGCAGGTGGTCCACGGTTTCCCCTCCCCGCGGCTGCTTGAGGAAGGGGACATCGTCAGCGTCGACATGGGCGTGGTCTTTGAAGGTTTTGTGGGCGACGCTGCGCGCACCTTCCCTGTGGGCAAGGTGAGCGAGGAAGCCTGCAAGCTCATGCGCGTCACGGAGGAGAGCCTCTATGTCGGCATCGAGCAGGCGCGCGCCGGTAACGATGTCTATGCCATCGGGGCCGCCGTGCAGAACCATGTGGAAGCCGCCGGTTTCAATGTCGTGCGTCAGTATGTGGGCCACGGTGTTGGCGCCAAGATGCACGAAAAGCCGGAAGTCCCCAACTATCACCCCGGTGGCCGCGGGCTGACCCTGCGTAACGGCATGGTCATCGCCATTGAGCCCATGGTCACCGCCGGCAGCTACGAGGTGGACGTTCTGGAAGACAAATGGACTGCTGTGACACGCGACCGCCGACTGGCTGCGCATTTTGAACACAGTGTAGCCATTACGCCGGACGGGCCCCGGATCCTGAGCATTTCGGATCGCGGCCTGAACCGGACGACAATTGGTTGTTGACAGAGCAGGTAAAGATGGATAAAGGTTTCTGTTCCCGCTGCTAATGAGCGGTGAGCAGCCGTATTGACCGGGTTTGTGTTGTGTTTCCGGCAGCGGCAAACCTTGGTCACGCAAAGCCGGATGGCTTTGCCACTCATTGGAGACGAATCATGAAAGTCAGACCTTCCGTCAAAAAAATATGCCCCAAGTGCAAGGTGATCCGGCGCAAGGGTGTTCTTCGAGTTATCTGCGAAAACCCCCGGCACAAGCAGCGCCAGGGCTAGGGCAGGAGACGTACTGTGGCGAGAATTGCAGGTGTTGATTTGCCTCGTGGCAAACGTGTGGACATTGCGCTCACCTATATCTATGGCATCGGCCGTGCTACGGCCCTGCAGATCCTGAGCACCACCGGTGTGAACTGGGAGCGCAACATTGATGATCTTTCCGCCGACGAAGTGAACGAGATCCGTAAGGAACTCGAACAGAACTACAAGGTGGAAGGCGACCTCCGTCGCGAGATCTCTACCAATATCAAGCGCCTCATGGACATCGGCTGCTTCCGTGGCCTGCGCCACCGCCGCGGCCTGCCCGTGCACGGTCAGCGCACCCACACCAATGCGCGTACCCGCAAGGGTCCCCGTCGCGGTGTGGTGGGCAAGAAGAAGTAGGGCGCATTCCTTTTCACGCGAATTTAGCCAGATTGAGGTAATATCATGGCCAGACCCAAGAAAGTGGTCAAGAAAAGAGAAAAGAAGAACGTGCCCGTGGGCATTGCCCACATCCAGGCTTCGTTCAACAATACCATCATCACCTTTACGGACACTCGCGGCAACGCCATCAGCTGGGCCTCTTCCGGCCAGAGCGGTTTCAAGGGTTCCCGCAAGTCCACCCCCTTCGCTGCCCAGGTTGCTGCCGAAACTGCCGCCCGCAAGGCCCAGGACAACGGCATGCGCACCGTGGGTGTGTATGTGAAGGGCCCCGGCTCCGGCCGTGAAGCCGCCATGCGCGCCATTGCCGCTGTTGGCTTCCGGGTTGCTTTCATCCGCGACGTTACGCCCATCCCCCACAATGGTTGTCGGCCGCCCAAGCGCCGTCGCGTGTAGTTGGCTGCCCGAGAGGCAGTGGTAATCAACGCAAGAGGATTCTTCAAATGGCCAAATATACTGAAGCCAAATGCCGCATTTGCCGTCGCGAGGGCTGCAAGCTCTTCCTGAAGGGCGACCGCTGCTTTACCGACAAGTGCGCTTATGATCGCCGTCCCTACGCTCCTGGCCAGCACGGCCGTGCGCGTAAGAAAGTCAGCGAATACGCCGTCCAGCTGCGCGAGAAGCAGAAGACCCGCCGCAGCTACGGTATCCTGGAAAAGCAGTTCCGCGGATACTTCGAAAAAGCTGAAATGCAGAAGGGCGTCACCGGTACCAACCTGCTGGTGATCCTGGAACGCCGTCTGGACAACGTGGTGTACCGTCTCGGTTTCGCCAACTCCCGTAACCAGGCCCGTCAGCTGGTGCGCCACGGCATCTTCACCCTCAATGGCCACAAGGTGACCATCCCCTCGCTGCAGGTGCGCGTGGGCGATACCATCGAAGTGCCCGAAAAGAACCGCAAGATCCCCGTTCTGGCCGAAGCCCAGGAAGTCATCGCCCGCCGCGGTTGCCCCGCCTGGCTGGAAGCCGACGGCGCCGCTTTCAAGGGCACCGTGAAGGCTCTGCCGCAGCGTGACGACATCCAGTTCCCGGTCAATGAACAGCTGATCGTTGAACTTTACTCGAAATAAGCGGGGGCTTCATGCTTATCAAACAGGGCGAACGCCTTATCAATGCGCGCAACTGGAACGAGCTCGTCAAGCCCGACCAGATCCTGCGCGACGAAGACACGGCCAGCAGCACGCACGGCAAGTTTGTTTGCGAACCGCTGGAGAGAGGTTACGGCACCACCATCGGCAATGCCATGCGTCGTGTGCTGCTTGCCTCCCTGCAGGGTGCTGCCTTTGTGTCTGTGAAGATTACCGGCGTGCAGCATGAGTTCACCACCATCCATGGCGTCCTTGAGGACGTGACCGACGTGGTGCTGAACATCAAGCAGGTGCGTCTGCGCATGGACACGGACGAACCGCAGCGCCTGACGCTTCGCGTTGACAGCAAAGGGCCTGTTACGGCCGCCCAGATTCAGGCCAATCAGCATGTGACCGTGCTCAATCCTGAACAGCACATCGCCACCCTCACCGAGGACGTGGTGCTGGAGATGGAATTTGAAGTGCGCATGGGCAAGGGCTACGTGCCCGCCGACATGCACGAAGGTCTGGCCGATGAAATCGGTTTGATTAAGCTGGACTCCTCCTTCTCGCCGGTCCGCAAGGTCGCTTACACTGTGGAACAGGCTCGTGTGGGTCAGATGACCAACTATGACCGCCTGATCCTGGAAGTGTGGACCGACGGTTCGCTGACCCCTGAAGATGCCATCGCGTACAGCGCCAAGATCATCAAGGATCAGATCTCGGTGTTCATCAACTTCGATGAACGTGTGTCCGGTGACATGCGCCACGGCAGCAGCGACAGCGGCGAGACCAACGAGCATCTCTTCAAGAGCATCGACGATCTCGAGCTTTCGGTGCGCGCCACCAACTGCCTGCGCAGTGCCAACATCGCGCTGGTGGGCGAACTGGTGCAGCGTTCCGAGGCTGAAATGCTCAAAACCAAGAACTTCGGCCGTAAATCTCTGGACGAGATCAAGGAAGTCCTGCACGACATGGGCCTTGATTTCGGCATGAAGGTTGACGGCTTCGAAAAGAAATATCAGGACTGGAAAAGGAAGCAGCAAAATGAGGCATAGCAATTCCGGCAAAAAACTTTCGCGGACGCCTGCGCACCGTAAGGCCCTGTTGCACAATCTCGCCAAGGCGCTGCTTGTCCACGGCCGCATCCGCACCACCGAAGTGAAAGCCAAGGAACTCCGCGGCGTTGTCGAGCCGCTGATCTCCCTGGCCAAGCGCAACGACCTGCACGCCCGCCGTCTGGCTTACCGCGTGCTGTGCGACTACGCTCTGGTTAAGCGCCTGTTTGACGAAATTGGTCCCCAGTTCGCCGGTGTGCCTGGTGGCTACACCCGCGTGATGAAGCTGGCCATGCCCCGCAAGGGCGATAATGCTCCCATGGCCATCATCGAACTGACCCGCCAGCCCGAAGCCAAGACGGAAGCTCCCGCCAAGGCTGAAAGCGCCGAGTAGTTCCGATGACCATGTCCGGCTGCGGCCGGACGAGGGAAAAGGATACAAAGGCCCCCGCAAGGGGGCCTTTTGCATTCCTGGGATACAAGCCGGAAGGGGGGAGGCCGCCTGTAGGTCCACTTATTGCTTTCCGCGTGCGTCCTGCCTTCACGGAGGCCGACAGTTCGGCAACCAGTCTCCGGTACGACGGGGAACGTCAGCGCCCAGTCCTTCCACTCTTCCGCCGGATCTCCTGACAGCCCGGCGCTTGCATTTTTCGTGCACTGGCTGGCAAGTTCGACACCTCATGGGAGCCATGCGCAGCCGCACTCTCCCTCTGTCCTCTGGTGATCCTTGTTCCTGTTTTTGCCATGCAGGCTGGTGGCGTACCTGTCGCCTGCCCTGTCCCTGTTCCCTGCCTCTTGCTTTGTTTCAGGCCGCAGGCTGGCGGGCATGATGGAACTCCTCGTTCCTGTGGGGTGGCCCGGCTTCTGCCAGTGGCAGACTGACCAGGGACCCAGCCTGTGGCCGACGAGCGCGTTTTGGGGGGAGCGGGGGAGTTTGGAGGACGAGGAAAGTCCCCCTCGCCCCGTGCCAACAGGAACCAGCCATCACCTTGCAGCCCCTTTCCCCCGCCACGACTTGCCAGCAAGGGGGCTTTCATGGCATGGACGGCCTGTGCCTGTGCGGCACCTTTTCACTTTTCAACAAAGCGAGGTCCGTCATGAAGTTGCTGGAAAAGGCCCGGGCCGCCGGCTGAGCGGCAAAAATGGCTCCAGGGGCCCTGGAGCAGCTTTTGCGGGGCCTTGCGCCCCGGGGATCGTCGGATCTGGAACAGCGGGTCATCGCCGGGCGCGCCCGTAACGAGGACGCCGTGGTGGTGCGCATGCCCGCGGGCAAGGCCATCGTGCAGACCGTGGACATCCTGGCGCCCATCGTCAACGATGCTTTCTGGTTCGGCCGTATCGCGGCCTGCAATGCCCTGTCGGATGTCTATGCCCTGGGCGGACAGCCCTGGTGCGCCATGAATGTGGCTTTTTTCCCGGCCTGCCTCACCGAGCACGATCCCGAACATATCCTGACCAATATTTTGCGCGGCGGTATGGATGCCCTGGAAGAAGCCGGGGCCGTGCTGGCCGGCGGGCACACGGTACAGGACGATGAGCTCAAGTATGGCATGGCCGTGACCGGCATCATCGACCCTGAGCATGTGGCCGCCAATGACAGGTTGCGGCCCGGCCTGCGCTTGCTGCTGACCAAACCGCTGGGCACGGGCATCCTGGCCACCGGTATCAAGGCGCGCTGGGACGATCACGAGGAGAGCGAGGCGCTGTTGCAGCGCTGGTGCGGCCGTCTCAACCGTATTCCCGGAGAGGCCATCGCCCGTTTCCGCATCCCGGCCGCCACGGACATCACCGGTTTTGGCCTGGGCGGGCACCTGCTGGAGATGGCGCAGGCCTCGGGTGTCTGCGTGTCGTTGCAGACGGAGGCCCTGCCGCTGCTGCCCCACGCTCTGGAGTATGCCCGCATGGGCCTCATCCCGGCGGGCAGCCATCTGAACCGTACCCACTGCGCCCCGGCCGTGGATGTGGCGCCTTCGGTGGACGAGGCTGTGGAAAGCATCGTGTTCGATGCCCAGACTTCGGGCGGCATCGTGCTGGCCGTACCGGGCGACGAGATGCCCATGGTACGCGACTGGCTGGAGGCCAGGGGCGAGATGGCCGTGGAGATCGGCGAGGTGCTGGAGGCGCGCCCCGACGGCAAGTCTTTGCTCTTGCGCTAGCTGGGGGGGGGAGGGCCCGGGAGAGAAGGGCCTCTCTTTTATCCTCTCCAAAGCTCTCCTTTTCCCCAGGCTCTCCTTCCTCCCCAAATGTGTTGCCTTGGGAGGGAAGGGCATCGGCAGAGAGCACTCCCGTCAGCTCTCCATGAGCTAGGACAGCGCCCCTCAGTGTTCCTGTTGCCGGCCCCCGCTTCTCCTGCTGTCCGGTACTGAGGGAAGGGCTGGCCGAGGCTTGCGGTAAAGCGGTGTCTGTGGTAGAAGAGCAATCTTTGCGAGAGTGGCGGAATTGGTAGACGCACTGGACTTAGAATCCAGCGGTTTATCCATACGGGTTCAAGTCCCGTCTCTCGCACCAGAATTTGCAAGGACGTCCCCGGCATGGCTGTGGGACGTCCTTGTTTTTGGGCCTGGCTCTGCCAAATGCCTTTCCATGGCCCTGGCAGGGGGAAACGGAGCTCTCCCCGCATCCCGCCCTCTTGCCGCGGAGCTGGATGATCCCTCCATATCCGTCCTGGGGTCGGCCAGTGCCGGGGGTATTGCCCGGCCAGCCTTCCTCACCGGGCCACAGCGGGCGATACTGCGCCAGGCCGTTGCCAGGCTCCATCCCTCCCCCTGCCCTGTGCCTGCGGTCCTCCATCCTCCTTCTCCATTGTTTCGCCAAAGGAACGCTTTTCATCTTGACCGGCACGCTTCCATACTTATCTTTGGCAGCAGAGAGCTGCCGGGAGACCGGCGTCCTGCTGCTTGAAATCCGCCCTTCTTTGGGCTATGAGAAGCGATTGTCGCGGCTGGCGAGTCGCTCGCCATGCCGGATGATGCGTGCCCTGTGCCGCATCATCATCCATAGAACTGCCGTGCGGCCCAGGTCGCGGTCGTCTTCGGGACATCCCGGGGCGCGGCGGAAAAAAGAGACTTTTCGTTAAAGGAGCGCCTCGTGGAATATACTGTTGAAGATTTGTCCCCGGTCAAGAAAAAGGTTGCCATCACCACTGATCCCAAGGAAGTGGAAGCCGCCATCATGGGCGCTGTCGCCCTGTACAAGACGTCTGTACAGATCGACGGCTTCCGCAAGGGCAAGGTGCCCGCTTCCGTCATCGAACAGCGTTTCCGCGACCGCATCTACGAAGAGGCCCGTCAGGACCTCGTCAACGTGCACATCAATGAAGTGATGTCCAAGCTGGACGTGACCCCCGTCTCCGGCATCAACATGGTGGACGGCGATCCGGTCATGGAACGCGGCAAGGGCATGAACTACAGCATCGAGTTCGAAGTGCTGCCCACCTTCGATCTGCCCCCCTACGAAGGCATGGAAGTGGAGCAGGAAAAGACCATCGTGGACGACGCCGAAGTGGAAGAAGTGGTGGAACGCATCCGCCGCGACCGCGCCAAGCTGGTGCCCGTGGACGGCGACGGCCCGGCCGTGGACGGCCAGGTGGCCAACATCGACTTCTGCGCCTACGAAAACGGCCAGCCCCTGGAAGGCATCAAGGCTGACGGCTTCGATCTGGCCCTGGGCGAGAAGCAGGCCCTGGAAGATTTCGAAAACCTGGTCAAGACCATCAAGCTGGGTTGCGAAGCCGAAGGCGACATCACCTTCCCCGAAGATTTCCTGGCCAAGGACCTGGCCGGCAAGACCGTGACCATGAAGGTCAAGGTGCATGCCATCAAGGAACGTCAGCTGCCCGCCGTGGATGACGAACTTGCCAAGGCCGTGGGCGTGGAAAACGTGGAAAAGCTCAAGGCCGGCATCCGCGAGAGCTACCGCTCCAGCCGTTACAACCTGAACAAGGGGTCCGCCCAGAAGTCCATGCTGGACAAGCTGGTGAAGATGGTGGAATTCGAACTGCCGCCCAGCATGGTGGACGTGCAGGCCCGTACCCTGCTGGCCGACATGCGCGCCCGCATGGAACGCCAGGGCAAGAGCCTGGATTCCCTGGGCAAGACCGAAGAAGAACTGCTGAAGGAAGTCCAGCCCCAGGCCGAAGAGATCACCCGCATGCAGGTGCTGCTGCTGGCCATCGCCAAGAAGGAAGGCCTGGACGTGAACGAACAGGAAGTCAATGCCCAGCTCTACCAGCTGTGCATGCGCAGCGGTGAAGACTTCAAGCAGGTGCGCGAAGCCTATGAAAAGAGCGGCATGATCTTCACCCTGCGTGACCGCATCTTGGCCGACAAGGCCATGGACGCCGTCTACGCCAAGGCCCAGGTGAAGGAAGTTGATCCCAAGCCTGCTGAAAAGACTGAAGAAAACAACTAAAGCGAGCCATGTCTGCACCATGGTGCAGACATTTCCCGCACCTTTCCGGCGACGCTTCGTCGTCCGCTTTTGACGTACGCCGCGGCGGTTTCCCCGTCGCGGCGGCGTCGAATTTATACGGTTTAACTCACAGAGAGGTTTTCATGTCCCTCGTCCCCATGGTCATCGAAACCACGGGCCGTTCCGAACGTGCCTATGATATTTATTCCCGCCTGCTCAAGGATCGCATCATCCTGCTGGGCAGCGAAGTGAACGACACCGTGGCCTCCCTTGTCTGCGCCCAGCTCCTGTTCCTGGAATCCCAGGATCCGGAGAAGGAGATCAACCTGTACATCAATTCTCCCGGCGGTTCCGTGACCGCCGGTCTGGCCATCTACGACACCATGCGTTACATCACCGCGCCCGTCAGCACGGTGTGCATGGGCCGGGCCGCCAGCATGGGGGCATTTTTGCTGGCTGCCGGGCAGAAGGGCATGCGCTACGCGCTGCCCAACAGCCAGATCATGATCCACCAGCCGCTGGGCGGCTTCCAGGGGCAGGCCACGGATGTGGACATCCACGCCCGCGAGATGCTGCGCATCAAGGAACGCCTGAACACCATGCTGGCCGAGAACACCGGCAAGAGCTATGACGAGGTGGTGCGGGCCACGGAACGGGACAATTTCCTCACCCCCGAGCAGGCCCTCGAATTCGGCATCATCGACCGGGTACTGGTATCGCGCAGCGATATGACGGAGAAAAACTAGTCTATGTCCAACAGCAAGAATTCCGGACAGGAACCGCTGCGCTGCTCCTTCTGCGGACGCAGCGAGCTGGAGGTGAACAACCTTATCGTGCAGGACAATGCCTGCATCTGCGACAACTGCGTGCGCGCCTGCGGCGACATCATCGCCCGCGACAAGGTCCAGCAGCAGGTGGAGGAGGCCGACGAGCGCCTGCTCTCGCCGCAGGAGATCAAGGCCCGCCTGGATGAATATGTCATCGGCCAGACCGAGGCCAAAAAGATCCTTTCCGTGGCCGTGCACAACCACTACAAGCGCGTCTTTTTCGCCGATGCCCTGGGCGACGACGTGGAGCTGGAAAAGAGCAACATCCTGCTGGTGGGGCCCTCCGGCAGCGGCAAGACCCTGCTGGCCAAGACCCTGGCCAAGGTGCTGCGCGTGCCCTTTGCCATCGCCGACGCCACGACCCTGACCGAAGCCGGTTACGTGGGCGAGGATGTGGAGAACATCCTGGTGCAGCTGTTGCAGAATGCCGACTACGACATCGAAGCCGCCAGCAAGGGCATCATCTACATCGACGAGATCGACAAGATCTCCCGCAAGAGCGACGGCCCTTCCATCACCCGCGACGTGTCCGGCGAAGGCGTGCAGCAGGCCCTGCTCAAGATCATCGAAGGCACCGAGGCCAACATCCCGCCCAAGGGCGGCCGCAAGCATCCCCAGCAGGAATTCATCCGCATGGATACCAGCAATATCCTGTTCATCGTGGGCGGTGCCTTCGTGGGCCTGGACAAGATCGTGGGCTCCCGCATGAGCGGCAGCTCCATGGGCTTCGGCGCCCAGGTCTGCTCCAAGAAGGAAATGCCCCTGGGCGAGCTGCTGGAAAAGATCCAGCCCCAGGATCTGGTGAAGTTCGGCCTGATCCCCGAATTCGTGGGCCGTATCCCCATCATCACCCATGTGGACGACCTGGACGAGGACGATCTGGTGCGCATCCTGACCGAGCCCAAGAACGCCCTGGTGCGCCAGTACCAGAAGCTGTTCGAACTGGATCACGTGCATCTGCGCTTTACGCCCAATGCCCTCAAGTCCATCGCGGCCCGGGCCATCGAGCGCAAGACCGGCGCGCGCGGCCTGCGCAACGTCATGGAGCGCACCATGCTGGACATCATGTTCCGCCTGCCCTCCATGCCCGGCGTCAAGGAATGCCTCATCAACCGGGCCGTCATCGAAAAGGGCAAGGAGCCGGTGCTGCTGTATGACGAAAGCGCGGAAGGCGCCGCTGCCGATGCCAGCCTGAACTAGCCCGGCTTCCGGCATGGCCGTACGGCGCGGAGACGCTCCCGCCTGCCGCTGCCGGTCGCACCTTGCCGGGGCCTGCCCCCGGGCAGGCTGTCACACGATCTGAAAGGGGGGAAGCATCCGCTTTTGCCGCAGGCAGAAGGGATCCTTCCCCTTTCAACGATATACGGGGCCATCCGGCCCGGCCGTCCCGACGGCTGAGCGGGCCGCCCGCGCGGCCCTTTTACGAGGTACACTATGTCCGAATTCCAGCGCGAAGCGCGCTTTTTTGCCGAGCTGCCGGTCATGCCCCTGCGCGAAGTGGTCATGCTGCCGCGTACCATCATGCCGCTTTTCGTGGGGCGCGAAGCCTCCATCAAGGCCATCGAACTGGCCCAGTCCGGCTACAACAAGCAGATGTTCCTGGTGGCCCAGCGCGAGCCCGATGTGGAGAAGCCCGGCGCCGATGATCTGAGCCCCGTGGGGGTCGTCTGCAAGGTCCTGCAGATGCTGCGCCTGCCCGACGGCACCATCAAGGTGCTGTTCGAAGGCCTGCACCGTGCCCGCTGGACGGAGCTGCGCGAAGAGGACAATTGCCTGATGGCCATGCTCTGCACGGTGCCGGAAAGCGAGAGCCGTCCCGAAGAGCGCGAGGCCCTGGTGCGCACCGTGCAGGAAGCGCTGGAAGAGTACGCCAAGAACAACAAAAAGCTGACCCAGGAAGCGCTCATGTCCATCATGGCCCTGCGCGATGCCGGGCCGCTGGCCGACGCCGTGGTGCCCCACCTCAAGGTGGATTACCGCAAGAAGCAGGAAGTGCTGGAGATCGCCGACGTCACCGAGCGCCTGGAGCGCGTGTTCGAGCTGTTGCAGAGCGAAGTGGCCCTGGCCTCGGTGGAAAAGCGCATCAAGAACCGCGTCAAGGTGCAAATGGAGCGCAACCAGCGCGAGTACTACCTCAGCGAGCAGCTCAAGGCCATCAACAAGGAGATGGGCCGCGAGGACGATCCCCAGGCGGAAGTGGACGAGCTGGAAAAGAAGCTCGAAGGCCGCAACATGCCGCAGGAGGCCCGCGAACGCTGCCAGTCCGAGCTGCGCAAGCTGCGCAGCATGCCGCCCTCGGCCGCCGAGTACACCGTGGTGCGCAATTATGTGGACTGGTTGCTGGACCTGCCCTGGAACGACCTCAAAGAGATCGACATCGACATCGAAAAGGCCCGTGCCATCCTTGAGGGCGACCACTTCGGTCTGGAAAAGCCCAAGGACCGCATCCTGGAATATCTGGCCGTGCAAAAGCTCTCCAACGGCCTGCGCGGTCCCATCCTCTGCTTCGTGGGCCCGCCAGGCGTGGGCAAGACCTCGCTGGCCAGGAGCGTGGCCCGGGCCACGGGGCGCGAATACGTGCGCCTTTCCCTGGGCGGCGTGCGTGACGAGGCCGAGATCCGCGGCCATCGCCGCACCTATGTGGGCGCCCTGCCCGGCAAGATCATCCAGTCCCTGAAGCGGGTCAAGAGCAGCAACCCCCTGTTCTGCCTGGACGAGATCGACAAGATGACCTCGGACTTCCGGGGCGATCCGGCCTCGGCCCTGCTGGAAGTGCTGGACCCGGAACAGAACAGCACCTTCATGGACCACTATCTGGATCTGGAGTACGACCTCTCCAGGGTGTTCTTCATCACCACGGCCAACTCGCTGGACTCCATCCCGGCCCCGCTGCTGGACCGCATGGAGATCATCGAGCTCAACAGCTATCTGGAGACGGAAAAACGCCAGATCGCCCGCAACTTCCTGCTGCCGCGCCAGGTGAAGGAACACGGCCTGAAGCCGGAGAACATCGCCCTGTCCGATGGCGCCATCCTGGAGATCATCCGCTCCTACACCCGTGAAGCGGGCGTGCGCAACCTGGAGCGCGAGATCGCCGCCCTGTGCCGCAAGACTGCCATCCGTCTGGTGGAAGACAACGATCTGGACAAGTGCGTGAGCATCTCCCGCCAGAACCTGGCTTCTTTCCTCGGCGTCAAGAAGTACCGCCACGAGGAGCGCGAGAGCGAGTCCCAGGTGGGCGTTTGCGCCGGTCTGGCCTACAACCAGCGCGGCGGCGAGATCCTGATGGTGGAGACCAGCCTCATGTCCGGTTCGGGGCAGGTGGTCATCACCGGCCAGCTGGGCGACGTGATGACCGAGTCCGCCCGCGCGGCCCTGACCTATGTGCGTTCCCGCGCCGAGATCCTGGGCCTCGACCCGCGCTTCCACCGCAAGGTGGACATCCATGTGCATGTGCCCGACGGTGCCACGCCCAAGGACGGCCCCTCGGCCGGCATCACCCTGGCCACGTCCATCACCTCGGCCCTGCTGGGCATCCCGGTGCGCAACGATGTGGCCATGACCGGCGAGATTTCCCTGCGCGGCCGCGTGCTGCCCATCGGCGGCCTGCGGGAAAAGCTGCTGGCTGCCCGCCGCAGCGGCATCAAGAAGGTCCTCATGCCGCATGACAACGAAAAAGATCTCAAGGAAGTGCCCGCCGAGGTGCTGGAAGATCTGGAGATCGTCTTCGTGGATCATGTGGACGATGTCCTGCCCCATGCCCTGGCCGCTTCCGTGGAAGAGATCTTCTCCGGTCGTGCCACGGCCCAGCCGCTGTACCTCAGCTTGCGCGCCAGCAAGGGCGACAAGGACAGCAGCGCTGCTGCGCCACAATAAGATGACAGCAGGGGAGGGGATTTGAGCGGGGGAAACCTTTTGTGGACAAAAGGTTCTCCCCCGCCCCCCTTCCAAAAAACTTTTCTCAGGTGGGGCCGCAGGTCCCCGTCGCTGGTCGGCGGGGAGAAGACACGGTCCCGTGGACCGGGACGACAGGAAGAGGAAGGCATTTTGCCTTCCTCTTCCTGTCTTTGATGCGTATGGCGTACCGTACCTTGCGTGCGCAGCGTACCTTTGAACAGATGTCCGGTACAAAACAAAAACGCGGAGGGCAGAGTGCCTTCCGCGTTTTATGTCATGAGCGCAGTCCTCTTTGTCAGAGAGCCGTGCTTGTCTTGGCTTTTTTTGCCGGGGGACCGGCAATGGGGGCTGTCCGGCGTCGTACCGGGGAGTCCATCCTCCTGCATAAAGCGCGTTGGGAGGAGGATGGAGGCTTGGGGGAAGGAGGGACCGTTGCGCGCAAGCCGGCGACCGAAGGCGGCCGCAGGCCGTGCCCGTTGCGACGAAGGGAGCTACGGGCATCGACAGCAGGGCAAGGTCCCTCCTTCCCCCAAAAAACTTGTCTACATGTGGAAAAAGCGCAGGGGCGGCACGCCGGGGATCATGCGGGCGTCGGCCAGCTTGCGGTAGAAAAGGCTGAGGCCCTGCAGCTCGCGATCGCCCAGGCTGAAGGTCAGGCCTTCGTTGTAATAGACGGTCAGTTCCTCGCGGGACAGGGGGCAGCCATGGCCGGTGAGGTCGAGGATGATGTCCATGTGGGAGAGGCCCCAGTCCCGGCCCTGCCGCATGAGCGCGCCGGGGTCGCTGTGGAAGAGCTTCCTTTCCGCGGCATCGTGGCTGACCACCCAAACGCCGAAGATAAAGGGCAGGCCGGTCCATTCCACCCAGGCATCGGCCAGGTCGAGACGGTAGGGATAGTCGGGATGGTTGCGCAGGCGCAGGGCTTCGTCCCCGATGGCCAGGAAGGCTTCAGGGGCCCTGTCCGTGCCCAGGGTGGGGGTGACGGCGCCGGTGACGTAGTTCACGTCGCAGTGGTAGTGGTCTTTCATGAGCAGGCGCAGCAGGGCCACGGAGGTGTGGGTCTCGCCGCTGATAAGGATGGTCTGGCCGCCCAGTTGATCCACAGGACGGCGGGACATGAGCAGCACGCTCATCACGTTGCCGTGGGAGCCGATGGAAAGGTCCTCCACCAGATGGTAGCGCTCGGGACGCATGGCGTATTCGAAACAGGAATTGGAGGAGATGTGCAGCTCGCCCCGGGCCATCATGTTGTTGAGGACGGCGGGCGGCCCGGAGATGATTTCGAAATCGTGGGGGATGATGCCCGCTTCCAGGGGATGATAGATGGGCAGGACGTTGAGGTAGCCGATACGGCCCATGCGCAGGGTATCAGCGGGCAGACCGGGTTCACTGGACATGGCATTCCTCCTGGCCGCAGAGCGGCCGTTTCTTGGTGGGCTGTCCGGGGGCAGCGGGAGGGGAGGCATCCGTGCGGACGCATCCCGGAATGCTGCATAACAGGCCGACGCCAAAAAAGAAAGGGCAGGAGCGGGCGTTTTGACGTCCTCCCGCCTTCCTGTATATGATGGGAAAAAGCAGGTGCGTCATGTTCAAACGTTTTTTTCTTGCATTGCTGGCAGGTACGCTGCTGGGAGGGGTTCCGGCCATGGCCGTAGCACAGGAAAACGAGACGGTGGGCGCCATCGCGCATGAGCCTGTCCTGACAGGTGAACAGGCCCAGGCCATGGTAGAGGTGGTCATGCATGAGGCCCGGGAGAGCGGGCAGGCCGTCACCGTGACCGTGGTGGACCGCTCCGGCCAGATACTGGCTGTGCTGCGTGACCACCAGGCCGGCGTGCATACGCTCAACGCCAGCTACAAAAAGGCTTACACGGCGGCCTCCCAGAAGCGCGAGACGGTCGCCATCGCCCGTGGTGTTCGGGATGGCTCCATCCCCTCGGACATCCGCTATCTCGATCCCAACTTTTCCCTTATGGAAGGCGGTGTGCCCGTTGTCCTGGAAGATGTGGTGGTGGGCGGTATCGGTGTCGGTGGTGCCCACGGCAGTGAAGACGGGCGTCTGGCCCGTATTGGTCTGCTGGTCTTGCAGCACTAGGGCTGCGCACGGGAGCGATGGCCCAGATGGGATGGCAGGCACCTGGCATGGCGGATAGCCGCTGTCTGCGCGGATTGGGCGGAAAATGAGAAAAATATCTAAATAGTAATTATTGCTATTTACAAAAGTTGCCCGTCATGGCATTTTTTCCTTGCGATACCTCCTGGGGGGAGGCTGTCACTGCACCAACCCGGTGCGCAAACCAGGGAGAAAGCACATGACTGATAAAAACGACCGCCTGACCACCAGTGCCGGTGCGCCGGTAGCCAATAACAATCATGCTCTGACTGCCGGTCCGCGCGGCCCCATGCTGATGCAGGATGTCTGGTTCCAGGAAAAACTGGCCCATTTCGACCGTGAGGTCATCCCGGAGCGGCGCATGCACGCCAAGGGCTCCGGTGCTTACGGGACGTTCACGGTGACGCATGACGTCACCCGGTATACCAAGGCCTCGCTTTTTGCCGAGGTCGGCAAACAGACCGAAGTCTTCGTCCGCTTCTCCACCGTGGCCGGCGAGCGCGGCGCGGCGGACGCGGAGCGCGACATCCGCGGCTTTGCCGTCAAATTCTACACGGATCAGGGCAACTGGGACATGGTGGGCAACAACACGCCGGTCTTTTTCCTGCGTGACCCGCTCAAGTTCCCTGACCTGAACCATGTGGTCAAACGCAACCCGCGCACCAACATGCACAGTGCCACGGACAACTGGGACTTCTGGACCCTGCTGCCCGAAGCCCTGCACCAGATCACCGTGGTCATGAGCGATCGCGGCATACCGGCTTCGTACCGGCACATGCACGGTTTTGGCAGCCACACTTACAGCCTCATCAATGCGGAGAACAAGCGCTTCTGGGTCAAGTTCCATTTCAAGACCCAGCAGGGCATCAAGAACCTCACCGATGCCGAGGCGCAGGAACTCATCGGACGTGACCGGGACAGCCACCAGCGCGACCTGTACGAACATATCGAAAAGGGCGACTTCCCCCGCTGGACCCTGTATTTCCAGATCATGCCCGAGGAAGACGCCGAAAAGCTGCCCTATCATCCCTTCGACCTGACCAAGGTCTGGTATCACAAAGATTATCCCCTCATCGAAGTGGGCGTGCTGGAACTGAACCGCAACCCCGAGAACTACTTTGCCGAGGTGGAGCAGGCGGCCTTCAATCCCGCCAATCTGGTGCCCGGCATCGGCGTCTCGCCCGACAAGATGCTGCAGGGCCGTCTGTTCTCTTACGGTGATGCCCAGCGCTACCGTCTGGGGGTCAACCACAACATGATCCCGGTGAACCGTCCCCGCTGTCCCTATCACAGCTTCCATCGGGACGGCGCCATGCGGGTTGACGGCAACTACGGCGGCCATACCAGCTATGAGCCCAACAGCACGGGTGCCTGGCAGGAACAGCCCGACTTCAGCGAGCCGCCCCTGAAGATCAGCGGCGACGCGGACCGCTGGGATTATCCCTGCGATGATGCCGACTACTTCGAGCAGCCCGGCAAGCTGTTCCGCGTGATGACGCCGGAACAGCAGGAAGAGCTGTTCGGCAATACGGCCCGCGCCTTGGGCGATGCGCCCCGCGAGATCAAGCTGCGCCATATCCGCCATTGCGCCAAGGCCGATCCCGCCTATGGTGCGGGCGTGGCCCGGGCCTGCGGTATCCCGGAAAGCGAGATCTAAAAAAACTGTGGGAGAGGGGCCATTGCCCCTGCTGCCGGTGCCGGACCCTCCTGTGTAACGACGGATCCTCCTCCCCGTCGTGAAAGGTGCGACCCGAGGGCTGATAACCGCTAGATTCCGGCGGCCTATGGCCCCCTGTCCTTCTTTTCCGGAAACAGCTCATGCAAGGATGGGTCCCGGCTGAAAGCGGCATATGCCCTTTCAGCCGGCCCGGGAAAGGAGTCCTTCCCAGTGCCCCCGGCAGCGCTTCGTCGTTGCAGGCGAGGAAGGCCCGCCGGACTGCGGCAGCCCTTCCGCTGACGAAATGCTGCCATCAAAAAAGCGGACATGACCATCACGGCCATGTCCGCTTTTCTATATCTTTTTGTCTGCGGGGATCTCCCGGCGCTCACCACTTACGGACATACGCATATGCCCATCGCGCCGGTGGGCTGGCAGGACATGCCGGCTTTTTTCCGCTTTCCACACCGGCACACGATGCCTGAGCCTGTGCTGTATAAAGGACAGGCCCGACCAAAGTTTTTTGGCGTGGAGGGGGAGCGCGAGGGGGAGGCCGCACCTTTTGTTCACAAAAGGGGGGCCTCCCCCTCGCATCATCCCTTCATGGTCAGCTAGTCTTCGGGCTGCGGATCCACAGGGGTGTAGTTCATGGTGCGCTGCACGGGGGTGAAGCCGGCGGCACGAATGATCTTGTGGATCTCGTGACGGCTCAGGTGGTAGGACACACCGGCGGCGGCCACCACGTTTTCCTCGATCATGAGCGAGCCGAAGTCGTTGGCGCCGTAGAAAAGGGCCAGCTGGGCCACTTCGGGGCCCATGGTCACCCAGGAGGACTGGATGTTGGCGATATTGTCCAGCACGAGACGCGACACGGCCAGCAGGCGCAGATAGGCGGGCGCGGGCAGGGGGGCCGTCACGTTGATGCGGGTATGGGCCGGCTGGAAGGTCCAGGGGATGAAAGCGGTGAAGCCGTGGGTCCTGTCCTGCACCTCGCGCACGGCGAAAAGGTGATCCAGGCGGTGGCGGGGCTCTTCCTCATGGCCGAACATCATGGTGGCGGTGGTGCGCATGCCCAGGTTGTGGGCGCGTTCCATGACGTAGAGCCACTGGTCGGCGCTGCACTTGTTGGGTGAGACCTGGGCGCGGACGTCGTTCTGGAGGATCTCTGCGCCGCCGCCGGGGATGGAGTCCAGACCGGCGGCCTTGAGGCGGGAGATGACCTCGTCCACGCTCAGGCCGAACTTCCGCGACCAGAAGAAGATCTCCGGCGGGGAGAAGGCATGGATGTGCAGGCTGGGCCAGGTGGCACGCATCCAGCGCAGCAGGTCTTCGTACCATTCCAGGGGCAGGTCGGGGTGGTGCCCGCCCTGCAGCAGGATCTGGGTGCCGCCCAGGCGCAGGGTCTCGTCGATCTTCTGGGCCATCTCCTCGCGGGTGATGACGTAGCCCTCGCCGGATTCGGGCGCGCGGAAGAAGGCGCAGAAGCGGCAGGCGCAGACGCAGACGTTGGAATAGTTGATGTTGCGGTCGCCCACATAGGTGACGATGGGCTCGGGGTGCAGGCGCAGGCGCATGGCGTGGGCCAGATGGGCCAGCGTATGCAGGGAGGCGCCGTAATACAGGGCTTCGGCGGCGGCGCGGTCCAGGCGCTTCCCGGCCAGGGAAAGGGCCGCGGCCTCCTTCACTTCGGGGCTTTCGTCAAAGGCGCTGTGCGCCGGACGGAACTGCTGGTCGCTCATGCGCGGGCCTCCTCGGTCTGGACGGTATGGAAGATGGCGTTGCGCCGCACGGGCGTGAAGCCCGCTTCACGGATCATGAATTCCAGTTCCCTGAGGGTCAGGCCCTGGGCGGAACCGGCACCGGCCATATGGCCGATGTGCTCTTCCACCACGGTGCCGTCCAGGTCGTCGGCGCCGTACCAGAGGGCCGTCTGCGCCAGCTTGGTACCCATCATGATCCAGTATGCCTTGATGTGGGGGATGTTGTCCAGCATCAGGCGCGAGACGGCCACGGTGCGCAGCTGGTCGAGACCGCGCACGGGCCCGAGCTTTTCTTCCGGCAGCTTGAGCTTGCTGTTCTCGGTCAGGAAGGGCAGGGGGATGAAGCAGGTGAACCCGCCGCTCTTGTCCTGCTGCTCGCGCAGGCGGCAGAGGTGGTCCACGCGCATGGCGTGGGTCTCCAGATGGCCGTAGAGCATGGTGCAGTTGGTCTTGATGCCCAGGCTGTGGGCCTCGCCGGAGATGCGCAGCCACTCGGCGGAACCGGCCTTGTGGGGGCAGATCTGGGCACGCAGGCCCTCGTCGAAGATCTCGGCGCCGCCGCCGGGCATCATGACCAGGCCGGCTTCCTTGAGGCGTTGCAGCACTTCGAGGGTGGAACAGCCTTCCATCTTGGCGAAGTGGGCGATCTCCACCGGGGTGAAGGCCTTGATGAGCAGGGCGGGATTGAGTTCGCGCGCGGCGCGCAGGGTGTCCAGGAACCACTGGAAAGGACGGGTGGGGTGGCAGCCGCCCACGATGTGCAGCTCGTCCAGATGCAGGGGCGTGGCGTCAGCGGCGCGCAGACGCTCCAGCACTTCTTCGGTGCTCAGGCAGAAGGCCCCCTGGTCTTCTTCGCGGTCGCGGCGGAACGCGCAGAACACGCAGCCGTTGACGCAGACATTGGTATAATTTATTTGGCGGTTGACCACATACGAGGTCTTGTCCCCGTGCATGCGGCAACGCGCGTGGTGGGCCAGGGCGCCCACGGCGGTGATGTCGGGGCAGGCGAAAAGCGCCATGCCGTCTTCGGCGCTCAGGCGCTGGCCGGCAAGGACCTTGTCCAGAACGTCGGCAAGCCCGAGGCTTGCGTAATAGGAAGCATCCAGCATAATGGTTATCCTCAGATGATGGTTGGCCGAAGGCCGGAACAGCGCAGTATATGTTCCAGTCTCGCTGCCTGTCAAACTGTTACGCCGGATCAAACAAAGAGAGGTGTCCTGTGGCGGAGAACATGACGCTGGGCCTTTCGCCCTGTCCCAATGATACCTATATCTTCCATGCCCTGCTGCATCATCTGGTGCCGTCCCCGGCGCACTTCACGCCGCACATGGCCGACGTGGAGGAACTCAACGCCCTTGCCCGGCAGAAGAAGCTGCCGGTGACCAAGCTTTCGCTGGGCGTGATGCCCTACATCATGGACGATTATGCCATCCTGGCTTCGGGCGCTGCCCTGGGCTGGGGCTGCGGCCCGCTGGTGGTGGCCCGCGAAGACCTGCCCGAAGAAAAATGGAAGACGGCCCGTGTGGCCGTGCCGGGCCTCATGACCACGGCCAACCTGCTGCTGACCCTGCACGGCGGCTTCCAGGGCCCGCGCGAAGAGATGCTCTTCAGCGACGTCATGGACGCGGTGCTGGCCGGCGAGGCGGACATGGGCGTCATCATCCACGAGGGCCGTTTCACCTATGCCGACCGCGGCCTGGTGAAGCTGCTGGATCTGGGGCAATGGTGGGAGGCCACCTATCATGCGCCCCTGCCGCTGGGCGCCATCGCCGTGCGGCGCGATGTGCCCGTGGAGCTGGCCCGCGCCATCGAAGCGGCCATCACGGCCAGTGTGGATTATGCCAATGCCAACCCGCGCGCCTCGGCGGACTTTATCCGCGAACACGCGCAGGAGCTGGCCGAGAGCGTGACCTCGGCCCACATCAAGACCTTCGTCACCGGCTACAGCCGTGACCTGGGCGACACGGGCCGTCAGGCCATCGCCCGTCTGGTGGAGACCGCGGCGAAGATGCAGGGCCTGCGCCTGCCCGAAGCGGGGCTCTTTCTGTAAGACAGGCCGCGTCAGGCCATGCAAGTACCTATCCGGGGGCCTCGTGCGGCCATGCCGCCGGGGCCTTTTCAGGGCCGTTCCGCAGGGAGCGGCCCTGTTTTTGCCCCCATCACAGGACATGATGACCAAGAGCAGATCCCTTTCCCTCAATGAGGCCCGACGCTTCCTGGCGCTGGGCCTGCCCGTGCTGGTGACCCAGATCGCCCAGATGGGCATGAACTTCGTGGACACGGCCATGACTGGCCAGGCCAGCACGGCGGACATGGCCGCCGTGGCCGTCTCGGGCTCCATCTGGGTGCCTGTTTCCCTGCTGGGCATGGGCTGCCTTTTGTCCCTGCCCGCCATGATGGCCCATCTGGTGGGCGGCGGCGAGCAGCGGCGTACTCCGCATTTGCTGCGGCAGGGCCTCTGGCTCTCGGGCCTGCTGTCGCTGGTGCTGATGGGCGTGTTCGCCTTCCTCTCTCTCCATCTGGAACTGTTCGGCCTGGACGCCGAGCTGGCGCCGCTGGCGGCCGGGTATCTGCGGGCCATGCTCTTCGGCCTGCCGGGCATGATGCTGTTCGTGAACGTGCGCGGCTTCCTGGAAGGCTATGCCCGCACGCGCCCGGCCATGCTGGTGGGCCTGCTGGGCCTGGCGCTCAACGTGCCCTGCAATTATGTGCTCATCTACGGCAAGCTGGGCCTGCCCCAGCTGGGGGCCGTGGGCTGCGGCGTGGCCACGGCCCTGTGCTACTGGTCCATGGGCCTGACCCTGGCCCTGTATGCCCGGCGCGAGGCGCGCTGCCGCAAGCTGGGGCCGCTGTTCCTGCCCCTGCTGCTGCCGCGCACGGCAGGGGAGGGCGGCGAGGCCCGGCGGGTGGACTGGCCGCTGGTCTGGCGCATCTTCCGTATCGGCCTGCCCGGTGCGCTGGCGGCCTGTTTCGAGGCATCGCTCTTCGCGGTCACGGCCCTGCTGCTGGCACCGCTGGGCAAGGTGGTGGTGGCCGGGCACCAGATCGCCATGAACTTTTCCAGCATCGTCTACATGCTGCCCCTGTCGCTGAACATCACCGTGGCCATCCGGGTGGGGCAGAACCTGGGCGCCGGCCGTCTGGAAAGGGCCCGTCTTTCGGCCCGTACGGCCCTGTGCCTGGGGCTGGGCCTGGCCCTGCTGACCATGACGGCCACCCTGTACCTGCGGCCGCAGATCGCCCGGATCTACAACTCGGACCCCGCCGTGCTGAGGCTGGCCGCGGGCCTGCTGGCCTTCGCGGCCTTCAACCAGATCCCGGAAGCATTGCAGACGGTGAGCATCGGTGTGCTGCGTGCCTACAACGATACCCGTTACATCCTGGGCGTCTGCCTGTTCTCCTACTGGATCGTGGGGCTGGGCGCGGGCTGGACCCTGGCCCGTACGGACTGGCTGGTGCCCGCCATGGGCGCCACCGGCTTCTGGATAGGCTACGGCCTGGCCCTGTGGGTGAGCTTCAGCCTGTACCGTTGGCGCATGGGCCGTCTGCACCGGCTGGATGCGGAGGCCGTGCGGCAGCGCATCCGCCGCTGACCGAAGAGCGGCATGGCGGCTTTGCCTGATCGCGCGCAGGGGAGGTGAGGCGTTGCAAGACAGCCTCCCTTCCCTGCATGGCCGGAGGGCCTTTTTCTTCAGAGGTGCGGTCGTCCTGACGGACAAGTTCTTTCCCCGCACGGCGGAGACGTCGCGGGCCGCACGGACGGAGAAGGAGCGTCCACCTGTCCGGGAACGTGTTTCCCCGATATGGCGCGGGCTTGTCATTCAGGGGGGGAGCAGGTATAGGAGGAGCGCGGACCGTACCCTGCCACGGCTGTGCCGGCAGGTTGCCCCGCCTGCCTCCGGCCCGGCATAAGGGCTTGTCTTGTAACCGGATATTTCCGGCTGCGGATGGGAGATCATGCAGAACCGGTTCTTTTCGTTGTCCGAGGCCCGGCGCTTTGTTGCTCTGGGCCTTCCTGTATTTGTGGCCCAGATGTCGCAGATGGGCATGAACTTCGTGGACACGGCCATGACCGGTCAGTCCAGCACGGCGGACATGGCCGCCGTGGCTGTGGCCGGTTCCATCTGGAATCCCCTTTCCCTGCTGGGCATCGGCTGCCTGCTTTCCCTGCCGGCCATGAGCGCCCATCTGGTGGGGGGCGGGCAGCGCTCGCGCACTCCGCATCTGTTGCGGCAGGGCATCTGGCTCACGCTGGTCATCAGCGCCATCCTGATGACCGTCTTTTACGTCATCTCCTGGCATCTGCAGTCCTTCGGGCTGGACGAGGAACTCTCCCGCCTGGGCGGCGGCTACCTGCGCGCCATGCTCTGGGGCCTGCCGGGCTTCATGCTGTTCGTCAATGTGCGCAGTTTCCTGGAAGGCTACGCCCGCACACGCCCGGCCATGATCATCGGCATCCTGGGCCTGGCGCTCAACGTGCCCTGCAATTATGTGCTCATCTACGGCAAGCTGGGCCTGCCCCAGCTGGGGGCCGTGGGATGCGGCGTGGCCACGGCCCTGTGTTACTGGTTCATGGCCGTCTGCATGATCTACTACGTGCGCCGGGATGCCCAGTACCGGGACCTGCATCCCCTGTTCCTGCCCCTGCTGCTGCCGCGTACGGCCCGGGCCTGCGGCTGTGAGGCCCGCGCCCGGGACGATGCCAGTCCCCTGGCCGCCCCCTACACTCCCGAACCGGAACCCTGCCGTTTCGACCTTCCGCTGATCTGGCGCATCCTGCGCATCGGGCTGCCCGGCGCGCTGGCCGTGTTCTTCGAAGTCTCGCTGTTCGCGCTTTCGGCGCTGCTGCTGGCGCCGCTGGGCAAGGTGGTGGTGGCCGGGCATCAGATCGCCATGAACTTCGCCGGGCTTGTCTTCATGCTGCCCCTGTCGCTGAACATCACGGCGGCCATCCGGGTGGGGCAGAGCGTGGGGGCCGGGCGCTTGGGGCGGGCCCGCCTTTCGGCCCGCACGGCCCTGTGCATGGGCGCCGTCTCCTCGCTGGCCATCGCGGCCTGTACGGCCCTGTTCCGCGAACAGATCGTATCCATCTACAACGACGATCCCGCCGTGACGGCCCTGGCCATGAGCCTGCTGCTGTTCGGGGCCTGCTACCAGCTGGTGGATGCCTTGCAGACCATCAGCATCGGCATCCTGCGTGCCTACAACGATACCCGGACCATCTCCCTGGTCTGCTTCGCCTCCTACTGGGTCATCGGCCTGCCCCTGGGCTTCACGCTGGCCCGTACCGACCTGCTGGTCCCGGCTCTGGGCGCCGCGGGTTTCTGGATCGCCTACATCGCGGCCCTGGGCTTCGGGGCCCTGTGTTATTTGACGCGGGTGCACCATCTGCACAGGCTGGATGCCGAGGCCGTACGGCGGCGCATCCAGCGCTGACGGGTGCGGGCCCGCGAGCACGCCGGATGGCCTTTGCTCCTTCGTGCGTACCCGGCGCTGTGCGCAGAGGGGAACGTAAAAGAAAAGTAATTGAAATTTGAATTTTAATTCGTTAACGTTTTTTGAACATGGCAGGAAGTATTCTTGATTAGATGGTGGAACTTCAGCACTATGAGGCGGCAATGGGCAGCATTTCCTACGGGGGGCACGAGCGCGGCAAGCGCGGTGACGGGGATCTGACCCGGGCCCGGATCCTGGAATCGGCAGGGCAGCTGGCGGCCGAGTGCGGCTATGCCAACATGACCAGCAAACAGGTCTGTAAAAGGGCGCATGTGAACATGGCGGCGGTCAACTATCATTTCGGCAGCCGTGAAGGACTGTACGCGGCCGTGCTGGCCGAGGCCCATGACCGCCTTTTCACCCTGGAGCGCCTGCGCCAGATCCTGGCGGAGGGGACAGCGCGTGAAAAACTGTCACGTACGCTGGACGAGCTGCTGGCCCATCTGCACGGGCCGCGCAGCTGGCATGTGCGGGTACTGGCACGGGAATTTTTTTCTCCGGCGGGCTTTCTGGATCCTTTCCTGCAGGAAAAGGTGCATCCCAAGGCCCGGCTGTTGCGCGGCCTGCTGAGCGAGATCACCGGAATCCCGCAGGATGCGTCCCAGCTGGACTGCTGCATCGCCAGTTCCATGGGGACCTGCATGATGCTCATCATGCTGGATCCGGCCTTTGCCAGCAGCCTGTTCCCGAACCTGGCAGAAAAAAGTGCGTCCCTTGACCAGATGGTCAAGGATTTCATCTTTGCCGGGCTGGACGACGCCGCGGACAAGTGGCGCGCCCGCCCGACAGGGGCCGGGTGCGGGACTGGATCCGACGAGAGACGATAGACAAGATTTATCCGGCAGAAGCGGGGGAATCAGGTAATGGAAGAAGCTTTGTATCTCGGGCTCGATGCAGGCTCCACCACGGTCAAGCTGGCCCTGGTGGATGCGCGGGGCACGCTGCTGGAAGCCCGTTATGAACGTCATGGCGCGGCGGTGCGTGCGACCTTGCGCACGCTGCTGGAAGACCTGGCCGAACGGCGGCCCGGCCTGATGGTGCGCCCGGCCATGACGGGGTCCGCGGCCCTGCGGCTGGCGCAGGCCCTGGAGCTGCCCTTCGTGCAGGAGGTGCTGGCCACGTCGCGGGCCATCGCCGTCCTGGCGCCGCAGACCGACGTGGCTGTGGAACTGGGCGGCGAAGACGCCAAGATCCTTTATTTTTCCGACGGCTCGGACAATCTGCGCATGAACGAGGCCTGCGCCGGCGGTACCGGGGCCTTCATCGACCAGATGGCCAGCCTGCTGGATACCGATGCGGCCGGGCTCGATGCGCTGGCCGCGCGTCATACCACCATCTATCCCATCGCGTCCCGCTGCGGCGTCTTCGCCAAGACCGACGTGGTGCCCCTGCTCAACGAGGGGGCGCCCCGCGAGGATCTGGCGGCCTCCATCTTCCAGGCCGTGGTGGAACAGACCATCGGCGGTCTGGCCTGCGGGCATCCCATCCGCGGCAAGGTCGCCTTTTTGGGCGGGCCCCTGCATTTCCTGCCCCAGCTCAAGGCCCGCTTCGTGGAGACCCTGCACATGGCTCCCGAAGACGTGGTGGACGTACCGGATGCCCAGTACGTGGTGGCGCGCGGTACGGCCCTGAGCCTGGTGGACATCCCCGGCATGGGGCGGCCCGTGGCTTCCACGCCCGTGAGCGTGGCCGAACTGGCCGAACGCGCCCGTACCCGTACGTTCGAGGGCGAGACCAGTGCCAGCCTGCCGCCCCTGTTTGATTCCGAAGCCGAATACCGCGCCTTCCTTGAGCGTCACCGCAGGGACGCCGCGCCGCGTGGCGAGCTGGCCGAGGCCTCGGGCCCGCTCTATCTGGGCGTGGACCTGGGCTCCACCACGGTCAAGGCCGTGCTGGTGGACATCAACGGTGCCGTGCTGGACACCTGGTACCAGCGCAACCAGGGCGACCCGCTGGCCGGGCTGCTGCCCTATGCGGCCGACCTGGTGGACCGGCTGCCCGCCGGCGCCTGGATACAGGCCAGCGCGGCCACGGGCTACGGCGCCGATTACGCCCGGGCGGCCCTGGGCTCCGTCATCTCCGAAGTGGAGACCGTGGCCCACCTCAAGGCGGCCTGCCGTCTGGTGCCGGACGCCACCTACGTCATCGACATCGGCGGCCAGGACATGAAGTGCCTCAAGGTCCGGCAGGGCTGCATCGCGGGCGTGACCCTCAACGAAGCCTGTTCCGCCGGTTGCGGGGCCTTTCTGGAGACCTTTGCCCAAAGCCTGAACCTGAGCATGGAAGACTTCGTGCAGGCCGCGCTCTTTGCCCGCCATCCCGTGGACCTGGGCTCGCGCTGTACGGTGTTCATGAATTCCAAGGTCAAGCAGGCCCAGAAGGAAGGCGCTTCCATCGGCGACATCGCGGCCGGGCTCTGCTATGCCGTCATCCGCAATGCCCTGTACAAGGTGCTGCGCCTGCGCACCCCGGACGAGCTGGGCGAACGCGTGCTGGTGCAGGGCGGTTCCTTCATGAACGATGCCCTGCTGCGCGTCATGGAGAACCTGCTGCAACGCGAGGTCAGCCGTCCTGACATCGCCGGGCTCATGGGCGCGTATGGCGCGGCCCTGCTGGCCCTGCGCCGCTGTGCCGGGCAGGAGGAGCGCACGCCCCTGAGTTCCGCCGGGCTGCGCTCGCTGGAGATCACGACCAGGTCCGTGCGCTGCCGTGGCTGCGGCAACCATTGCCTGCTCAAGGTGCACCGTTTTTCCAACGGGCACCGCTTCGTGTCCGGCAACCGCTGCGAACGCGGCGGCATGGGCCATGCGCAGGGCGATGTCCCGGTCATGCCCAACATCTACGCCTGGAAGGCCCGGCGCCTGTTCCGCTACCAGCCGCTGGAGCTGGAGCAGGCCCCCCGCGGCCGCATGGGCATCCCCCGTGTGCTCAACATCTATGAGCACTATCCCTTCTGGTTCACCTTTTTCACCCGTCTGGGCTACAGGGTGGAGCTTTCTCCGGCATCGGGCAAGGAACTGTACGACCTTGGCCTCTCGTCCATGCCGTCCCAGACGGTCTGTTACCCCGCCAAGCTGGCCCACGGCCATGTGACGGCCCTGCTGCGCCAGGGCGTGCGGGAGATCTTCTTCCCCTGTCTGCCGCGTGAAGGCCAGGACACGTCGGTGCGGGGCTACAACTGCCCCGTGGTCTCCGGCTATCCCGAAGTCATCCGCCTGAACACCGACGAGGTGCGCGAGCTGGGCGCGCGTCTGTACACGCCCTTCGTCTCGCTGGAGCATCTGGACACCCTGGTGGACCGCCTGCACGAAGTGCTGGGCCTGCCCAAGCTGGAATTGTGGGAGGCGGCCCATGCGGCCCGCGCCGAGCAGGAGGCCTACCGTGCCGAACTGCGGGCCGAGGGCGAACGCATCCTGGCCCAGGTGGAGCGTGAACAGGGGCTGGGCATCGTGCTTTGCGGCCGTCCCTACCATGCGGACCCGGCCGTGCATCACGGCCTGCCGGACTATATCGCGTCGCTGGGCGCGGCCGTGCTCAGCGATGACAGCGTGGCCCATCTGGGCGTGCTGCGCGATCCTTTGCGCGTGGTGGACCAGTGGAGCTACCATTCCCGCCTGTACCGGGCCGCGGCCCTGGTCTGCGAGCGCCCCCTGCTGGAGCTGGTGCAGCTCACCTCCTTTGGCTGCGGTCTCGATGCCGTGACCAGCGACCAGGTGGCGGAACTGCTGACCCATCACGGCCGCCTGCATACGCTCATCAAGATCGACGAAGGCGCCTCGCTGGGGGCGGCCCGCATCCGCATCCGTTCGCTGCTGGCCGCGGTGCGGGAACGCCGCGAGAGCAGGGCGCCGGAGTTCCGGCAGTCCCCGCGTCCGGAAAGCCCGTATTTCACCGAAGCCATGCGCGAGACCCATACCATCGTGGCCCCGCAGATGGCGCCGCTGCATTTCTCCATCATGGAGGCGGCGGTCAACAGCGCGGGCTACCGCTTGCAGGTGCTGCCCGTGGTCAGCCGCCGGGCCATCGAGCTGGGCCTGAACTACGTCCATAACGATGCCTGCTATCCGGCCATCGTGGTCATCGGCCAGATGCTGGACGCCCTGTTCAACGGGCAGTGCGACCCGCAGCGCACCGCCCTGATGCTGGCCCAGACCTGCGGCCCCTGCCGCGCCAGCAATTATCCGGCCCTGCTGCGCAAGGCCCTGCAGGAGGCTGGCTTCCCGCAGGTGCCCATCCTGACCCTGAGCAGCGGTTCCCTCAACAAGCAGCCGGGCTTCAAGATGTCGGGCGGCATGCTGCACCGCATGATCCTGAGCTGCCTGTACGGCGACATGTTGCAGCGTGTCTCCATGTCCTGCCGGGCCAACGAGCTGCACAAGGGTGATACCGACGCCCTGCTGGAACGCTGGACGCAGCGCGCCCGCGAGGTGGTGGGCAAGGGCGATACCCGCGCCTTCCGCAAGGACATGCGCTGCATCGTGGAGGACTTCACGAAGATCCCGCGTGACGGCGTGGCCCGGCCGCGGGTGGGCATCGTGGGCGAGATCCTGCTCAAGTACCACCCCGATGCCAACAACCACGTGGCCCGGCACATCATGGACGAAGGCGGCGAGCCCGTGCTCACCGACATCATGGATTTCTTCCTCTACTGCTTCATGGATCCCATGTACCGCTGGCAGCGGCTGGGCGGGCGCATCCTGCCCGCGCTGGGCAGCTGGCTGTTCATCATGCGGGTGGAGATGCTGCGCACCTCCATGCGCAAGGCCCTGGAGGGCAGCATCTTCATGCCCGTGTCCCGCATCCGGCATCTGTCGCACAGCGTCAAGGGCATCATCTCGCGCGGCAACCAGGCCGGTGAAGGCTGGCTGCTGACCGCCGAGATGCTGGAGCTCATCGACAACGGCGCTACCAACGTGCTCTGCCTGCAACCCTTCGGCTGCCTGCCCAACCATATCACCGGCAAGGGCGTCATGAAGGAACTCAAGCGCCTGCGTCCTGCGGCCAACCTCATGGCCGTGGACTATGACCCCGGCAGCAGCGAGGCCAACCAGCTCAACCGCATCAAGCTCTTCATGTCCATGGCTCACGCCAGGATGCAGCATGCCTGATGGCCTGGAGCGGCAGGAACCCACTAAACTTGTCTAAAAAAACAGCCCGAAAACAAGACGTTTCGGGCTGTTTTGCATCCTCAGGCAAGGATGACCAGTTGGTATACTGATTCATTGAGCTCTCTAAATTTATTGCAACAGAGACCTCTCCGGGAAAATCTCCTCTACATCTTGTTCCGCGATACGGGCTCCAGGGCCCGCAAAAGGTCACGCAGCCGCTCCGGCCCGGCGGCCTCGCCCAGATCTTCGGGCACGGCACCTTTGGCCAGCAGGGCGGCCAGGGTGTCAGCCTCCTTGCGGGCGTCGGCGCTGCGGGCCATGTCGGTGGCGGCATCGGAACCGGCATGGTGCCGGGTGGCGGGATGGATGCTGCCCGGTCCCTGTTCGCGGGCGGCCTTTTCAAGGACTTCTGCCTTGACGCGGATGGGCACCGAGGCGCGCAGGGCCAGGGCGATGCCGTCCGAGGGGCGGCAGTCCACACTGATGAGGCCCGCTGGGCCGCGCAGCAGGAGCACGGCGTAGTAGATGCCGTCCCTGTAGTCCACGATGTCCACGCCGGTGAGCGTGCCGTTGAGGGCCTTGGCCACCATGAGCAGCAGATCGTGGGCCAGGGGGCGGGGCAGCTCCTCGCCGTTGAGCACCAGCGAGATGGTCATAGCCTCCATGGCGCCGACCCACAGGGGCAGCAGGCCCTTGCCGTCGTTCTGCCGCAGGATGACGATGGGTTTTCGTGTCTGCGGGTCGAGGCTCAGGCCCTCCACGTGCATCTCTACCATGGCTGTCCCGTGGCTTCGGCCACCAGGCTGTGCTTCTTGGCTTCCACGATGCGGGCGGTGACCAGACGGCCGGTATGGTCGCCGGCGGACAGGGGCACATGCACCAGGGCGCCGTGGATGTCGCGGCCCTGCCAGCTTTGCAGGCTGTCGTCAGCGGTGGCCTCGCGGCGGCTGGCGTTCTCCAGCAGCACTTCGCATTCCTGGCCCACGCGGGCATCGAGCCAGCGCTGCGAAAGCTCCTCCTGCAGGGCCTGGAGGCGCAGCAGGCGATCCTGCTGCACGTCGGGGGCGATCTTGTCCAGGAAGCGGCTGGCCCGGGTGCCGGGACGGTCCGAATAGCAGAAGGAGAAGCTGGACATGAAGTCGCTGGCGCGCATCAGCTCCAGCGTGGCGGCGAAATCTTCCTCGGTCTCGCCGGGGAAGCCCACGATGAGATCCGTGGACAGGGCTATGTCCGGGCGGGCGTCGCGCAGGCTGGCCACCAGCTCCAGATAGCGGGCACTGTCGTACTTGCGGCCCATGCGCTTGAGCACGGCGTCGGAACCGGCCTGGAGGGGCAGGTGCAGGCGCGGGCAGAGCTGCGGGATGTCGGCGAAGGCCGCCACGTCTTCGGGGCCCATGTCCTTGGGATGGGGCGTCACGTAGCGCAGGCGCTTCAGGCCGGGCAGGGCGGCCACTTTTTCCAGCAGGGCGGCAAAGCTGACGCCGTCGCCGTGCGCATCACGGCCAAAGGCGTTGACGTTCTGCCCCAGCAGGGTGATCTCGCGCGCGCCGCGGTCCAGCAGGTGGCGGCATTCGTCGAGGATGGCCGGGGTCAGGCGGGACTTCTGGCGGCCGCGGGTATAGGGCACGATGCAGTAGGCGCAGAAATTGTCGCAGCCCTGCATGATGTTCACGAAGCCCACGGGCGCGGAAGGCGTGTCGGCGCCGGGTTCGCGCTCCACATAATGGCTGGTGAAGTCCAGCAGGGAAAGGCGCAGGGCGGGCTCGTCCAGCAGGCGTTCGATGGCCTGGGGCGCGCCGCTGATGCCGTCGCTGCCCGCCACCAGACGCACCTGGCGGCTGAAGAGTTTTTCGCCCAGCTGCTGGGCCACACAGCCGGTGACGGCCACCAGCACGCGCGGCGAGTTGCCGGTGACCTGGCGGATGCGGCCCAGGGTGCTCATGACTTTCTGTTCGGGCTTTTCGCGCACGGAACAGGTATTGACCACCACCACGCGGGCCTCTTCCAGGGGCGCCTCGCAAAAGCCGCGCGCCTCCAGGGCGCGGGCCAGCCATTGCGAGTCGTGCACGTTCATCTGGCAGCCGAAGGTGATGATGTGGAAGCTGTTGTCGATCATGTCTTCTACTGTTCGGGGCCGGTGATGTTGCGGGGGTAGACGGCCATGCCGCTTTCGTCCATCTCCAGGGCGGCGACGCGGTCTTCCAGCCATTCCAGCACGGCGCGGGCCGTGTTGTAGTTGAGCAGCACGCGGGTATTGATGCGGCGCACCACCTCGCGCACTTCAAGGTTCTCCTCGTCCATCATCTCGGGGCCCAGCGAGCCGTCCGGGGCCACCAGGCATTCGGACCACTGGGGCAGGGAGTCGCTTTCCTCATAGAAGTTGAGTTCGATCTCTCCCTGGGGATTGATGCCGCCCCAGACGCCGTGGGCGGTGCTCATGCGCACGCTGTCGTCCATGACGTACCTGTAGCGGATCTTCTTGGGAAGCTCGGGTTGGTTGCTCATGCAGGCTCCTTGAAAAAATATGGGGGATGGTAAAGAAGACGGCCGCAATAGTAAAGCCCGTCTGACCCGGCACATGTGGAAGGATGTGCGGGCTTGACGGTCGCTTTTCCTTGGTTACAATAGCACGGTAAAGAAGGGCTCATCCTGATGCCCGCAAGGAGAGACTGTGAGCGAGATTACCGTTACGGAACACGAGATCCGTCCCTATTTCGATATGGAAGGCTTCATGACCCTGAGCCAGGAATCGCGCCTGGGCGGCGCGACACTGGAACGGCTGTGCAAGCTGTGGGAAGAGTGGATGCCGCAACTCAAGGTCTGCGAGATCAAGACAGCCAAGATCTCCTATCTGGCCGTCTGGCTGCCCGAGAGCGTGGAGCAGCAGGTGGACGCCGCCTGGGAAAAGTCCCCTTCGGACGGCTGGCAGGACAACAACCTGGCCCAGTACATGTGCATGGCCGCCGTACAGGAAGTGCTGCCCCAGGTGGAGGATGCCGGCTGTGCGCCCGCGCCGCGTCCCACCGAGGCCCTGCGTGAGGCCCTGTCCGGCCTGGGGCTGGAATATCGTGAAGATGCCCCCACCCTGAACCGCCGTTTTGCCCTGGTGACCCACTATCCCTTCAAGGGCGGCTGCGAGATCTGCCATCTGCAATCCAACTGTCCCAAGGGACAGGGCAAGAGCGAGGCTGCCAGCGTGGTGTTGCCCGGCTACGAGCAGGGCGCCGGCGAATAGGCATGACCCGGTCGCGCCGGGGCCCCGGGGGTCCGGCGTGACCGTCCGCGACGGCTAGCGGCCTTCCATCACGAGGGTGTGCGCTTCGCCGTCGGGCGTGCGGACCACGATCTCCACGGTGCGGCTGTTGCGGGTGACGGAGACCACCAGGCAGGTGGTCGTCTCGTCATTGCTGTAGTTGCGCACGTCCACAGTGTCGCCCTTGTTGGGCAGGGAATCGGGGATGATCTCCACCAGGTCGGCGGAATCCGCATCAAAGCCGTCCCAGGCCAGGGCGGGCAGCGGCAGGGCCAGAGAGGCGCAAAGGGCGATGACGGCC
>CALBAX010000135.1 GCA_937926875.1 uncultured Desulfovibrio sp. | reverse complement strand
ACCTGTTCCTTGTGCAGCATGATCTCAAAAAGAGCGCCAGCATCGCTTTTGCGGGCCTTGTGTTCTGCTGAGACATAGACGGTCCCTACAGCAGCGAAGCCTTTTTCATGCAGCACTTCGAGCAGAAACGACGAGGGAAGGTACATGTCGCTGACAGCAATGATGCGTTTACCGGCGGCCTGGGCTGCGCGACACAGCTCCAGCATGTCGGGGCGTGGCTGCAACAGGGTACGCTCACACAGCATTTCTTCTTTTTTCAGACGTGCGGCCAGTTCAGGGGAAAGTCCGTGTCTGCGCTGGATATGGGCATAGATATCATCCAGCGTGGCGTAAGGATCCCCTAACTCTTTTTCCGCATGCCAGCGCAGGGCTACGAAATCCAGATCGAACGCGTCATCGACCCTGGCAGCGACAAGATGAAAGATGTCCCGCGGGTCATCGACGACCGGGCGGGTCAGCAGGGTATCGAATATGTCGAGGCTCAGGACCTGTACTGAAGGCGCCTGCACCATGCTGACGAGAGATTCCAGGCTCAGGGGTGGCAGGGGAGGGGCTGGCGGCAGGTCACAGGACGTATCGACGTCGGGGACAGTTCCGGAGGGAATCCCGAGCTGGCATTGTACTGGCCGCAGACAGACCCGCAGGGCGGCGCACATTACCAACTTGAGATCTCTGCGGTGCACGATCTCGATGCCTGCTCGCATGGGATAGAAGACGAGCAGGTTGAACAGCCTGCCGCGTTTTCTGACAAGCTGGGGACCAGCCTTGATGACCTTGCCGAAAAAATACCAGGGGCCTAAACGCAGGGAGGAGAACCATTCCCGTCCAAAGACTATAAAGGATGCGGGCAGGAGGAAAAAGGCCGCGATGATGCGATACAACATGATATAGCTCTGTGTTGGCTGGGTATTCTGTCTGCCTGTCGTGGCAGGGCAGACAGGAGCAGATCTTATTTCAGTCCGGGGTTTTCCTGGCCGATGTTGAAGTAGAAACGGGCCCGGGCACTATGATAGTCCGCCAGTGCCCGACTGGCATCCCGTTCGGCCTCTGTCAGACGTACCTGGGCATCCACAAGATCCGTGATGGTACCGATATTGGTCATATAGCGCTTTTGGGACATGGCATAATTTTCCCGGGCGGAATCGACACCATAGTGTGTAGTGGTGATGAGCTCCCGGGCAGCGTCCATGTCGAGCATGGCCTTGATGACGTCCGTCCTGGCGCCGGCCATGGCGTCCTCATAGTCTTTTTGCAGGGCCCTGGCCCTGTTCCGTTCGGCCAGAGTATTGAACACGGCGCTGCCGCCACTGAAGATATCCCAGGAAAAGTTGAGGCCGATGGCCCAGTAGCTGCGGGTATAGTCATTATACCGTCTGTCATCATAATCTTTGCTGAAACGGGTATCCTCGTAGCTGGCATCCACTCTGGGGGCAAATTCCCCCATAGCGATATGGGTGTCCTTGTAAGCTACAGCCACGCTTTTCTGGGCGACGATCAGGTCCGGACGGCTATAGAGTGCCGTTTTTATGGCCTGGTCTTCCGTGTAGGAGACGGCACCATGAAAATCCTGCAGCCTGCCAGCATAGGTGATGCGTTCATGGGGGGAAAATCCCAGATAGCGGTTGAGCTGTACTTCGGCGTTACGGATGTCGTTTTTGCAGCGGATGACTTCCTGTTGAGCACGAGAAAGCTCCACCCGGTTCTGCAGCACGTTGGCGTACGGGGCCATGTCCACCTTTACGAACGCTTCGGAGGCCTCCAGCTGTTTCTGGATGCGCTTGACTGATTCCTCAGCAGTCGCAAGATCTTCACGGGCTTGCAGCAGGGCCAGGAACTGCAGTTGCACATTGGTGATGAGTTCCAGGCGTGCCTGCCGGTGCCGGGCTTTTTCCACATCTACTTGCAGCAGGGATTTCTGCACGTTGTTCAGGTGGGCGAAGCCGGCAAAGAGGGAAAGCGTCAGCCGCCAGCCCTGGGACCAGCTTTTGCTGCTCAGGTCATCACTGCTGTAGGTCTGGACTTCCGAGCGGTTCTGGAGCTCGTTGTAAGAAGCCACGATCGATACACGCGGCCAGAAATAGCTCTGGGCCACGCCGACGTTCATGCGTGCCTGTTCCAGTACCAGCAGCTTGGACTGGATGGTGGGGTTGACGTCCAGTGCGCGGCTGACTGCCTGCTCCATGGTGAAGCTGGCTGCCCGGACATTGCCGGAATAGAGGCAAATAAAGACGGCCAGCAGAATAAAACAGCGTTTCATTCGATCTCCTGTATCGATACAGAGCGGTCAACGTTCGTTTACTTCAAGGATGCAGAGAATGTCGTGCTCGTCTTCGAGTGCAAGGACCCGGTCATGGAAGCTCCAGTGACGGGTCTTGTCCAATACGCTGACCAGGGCCTCCATCCCCAGGGCTATGAGCATCTTCCTGTCCTCTGGCCGCAGGGCAAAGCCCAGCTCCCGTGCCCGTGCCGCATAGGGCACCTGCAGGAAGATCCCCCGGGCGGAAGCGTCCATGATGCCTGTGGCAGGAGACGAGGGAGCAAAGCTGCAGGACAGCGTACTTCCATCCTCAAGTCCCAGACGCCAGTTTTTTTTGCCGGCGGCGGCATGGAAGTCGGGGGCAGCATTGCTGCCGGGCAAACGGGCGGAGCTGGCGCGTACGCTGACGATCCGGAGCGTGTCACGATGCATCTGGCAGTCCGCTTCAATGAATACCGGGAGCGGTGCCTGAAGCAGTTCTTGCAGCGCGGGGGAATCCTCCAAAGCAAAATCCAGCCCGGCCCCGCCTTCATGCAGTATCGGCATCCCTTCACGGCTCTCCAGCACGCCCATGACCTGTACTGGAGCGCTGTCAGGGGCATCGAGATAAAAGCGTACCCCAAGGCTGGGGCGCCCGCCTTTCAGAGGCATGTCTGCATACAGGGTCCGGCCCCGTCCCAGGTTCAGCAGGCGCGACAGGCCATAATGGTTATGCAGCAACAGCATCCCTCCCTGCCGTATCGGCAGCCAGCGCCCGGTGCTCTTTCGCCGCAATTCCGGTTCGCCCCGCATCATGATGGTCTCCGACAGCTCGAAGAAATGGCGATCCAGCAGCCGCAGACGGGCCGTATAGGAAAGACCGTCGTTCTTGCAGACCGCGCTGTAGACCTGTCCGGCCTGCAGGCGGGGAAAGGACGCCGCCACGGCGTGCCCCGTTAGCAACAGGAACAGGCAGGCGATGACAAAAAAGCCTGTCCCTGAGCCTGCGGGCAGAGATGCCCCCCGTGCATCGTCCGGGCAGGGGCGTAGCCGTATCCGGCGCGGGTGCCATAGAGGAAAGCTCATGGCGGCCTCACTCCCGCAGGGCACGGTCCCAGCTTTTGAGCAAGGGCTCGAACATGTAGTAGAGCACGGTACGCTTTTTGGTGGTGATGAACACCGTGGCCGGCATACCGGGCGAAAGATAGAGCTGGGCCTCCTTCAGGGCCTGCGGGTCGATGACCACATAACAAAGGTAGTAGGGCATGGTCCCGGCGGAAGTTTTGTCCTCCAGACGGTCGGCCGAGATATAGGTCACCTTGGCCGGGATATGGGGGATGATACGGGTATCGAAGGCATCCAGCTGTACCAGGGCGTCCTGACCGATATAGACTTCGGTGATCTTGTTGATGGGTACCTGGGTCTCCACGATAAGTGGGGTGTCGTGGGGCACGATGTCCATCAGGGGCTCACCCGGGCGGACCACACCACCGCGGGAATGGACCTTGAGATCGACCACCTTGCCGCCGACAGGTGCCTTGACCTGCAGGCGCTTTTTGGCGTCGCGCAGGGGACGGATACGTTCACGGGTCTGGATGATGTCGTTCTCCAGTTTCCCGGCTTCACTGGTGGCTTCTTCCACAAAACGGTTGCGCAGGTCTTCCATGCGCAGGCGCAATTCGGCATCCCGCTGTTTGGTCTCGGCGATGGCCTGACGCAGTCGGCCCCGTTCGCCCATATGGCTGGCCAAATTGCGTTCCAGCTCCAGGATCTGGGATTTTTCCAGATAGCGTTCCTTGTAAAGCTGGCGTTTGGCCCGCAGCTCCTCATTGAGGGTACCGATGATGGTGGTCTCGGCCCTGACCTGGTCCTCAAACCCGCTTACCTGGGCCTGCAGCTGGGCTATCTGGGTCTCCAGCAGGGAAAGCTGGCCGCGCAGAGCTTCCCGGCGGGCCTGAAAGATCTTCTGCTCGTTGTCCAGCACGTCAGCGCTGTTCACCATGTGGGCGAGCTCCACCAGACCATCGGGCCAGACGAGTTCATCTTTGAAAGACTTTTCGGCCAGGGCACGGGAATGCGCGGCCCACTGGGCTACCAGCTGTTTTTGCAGCATGTTTTCCGAGGCATCCACCTGCACGGATTCCAGTTCCACCAGCACCTGGCCCTCTGCCACCTCCTGTCCTTCCCGCACCAGGATGGCGTCCACGATGCCGCCTTCCAGATGCTGGACGGTCTTGCGCTCGCTTTCCACCTTGATCTTGCCGGGAGCGACCACGGCACCGCTTATCTCGCCCCAGAATGCCCAGGCGCCAAGTACGCCAAAGAAGAGCAGGATCACTGCCATCCCCTGGCGTATGATGCTGCGGGGATCTTCTATGGCGCTGTTTTTCCTGCTGCCGGGGGCCTGATCTTCACTGTGGCCGCTGCTGGCCTTGCCGGCCGGGACTTTTACCGGGGCGATGCGGGCGATGGTGCGTCCTGTGGTCTCCAGGGGCGTATTTTCTTTGGGGGACGTATCAGGCATTGCCGCCAGCCTCCTGCGTTTTTTGCAGGGCTTCCTGCTGTTTCTGCAATGCCTGCTGCTGGCGGGCTATCTTTTCCTGCTGCATGCGGGCCTGGGCGGCTTGTTCCTGCTGATGGCGCATGGCGGCAAGCTTTTCTAGCACGGCCTGGCGGGGGCCGGAAAGGGCTATCTGTCCTTCCTGCATGACGATGATGTTGTCCACGATATTGAGGATGCTGGGTTTGTGGGTGACCAGCACGACGGTGGCATTGCGTTGCTTGAGGTTCAGTACGGCGCGGGCCAGCTGCTGTTCGCCTTCTTCATCCAGATTGGAGTTGGGTTCGTCCAGGACCACGAGGCGGGGATCGCCGTACAGTGCCCGGGCCAGCCCGATGCGCTGGCGCTGACCGCCGGAAAGGGCCGCGCCGTGTTCGCCTATCTGGGTGTCGTAGCCTTTGGGCAGGCCCAGCACCATACTGTGCACGCCGGCCATCTGCGCGGCAGCGATGACCTTCTGACTGTCCACGTCACCCATGCGGGCGATGTTCTCGGCTACAGATCCTGCAAAAAGTTCCACATCCTGTGGCAGATAGCCGATGTAGGGTCCCAGTTTTTCTGAATCCCAGCTGTGGATGTCGGCACGGTCGATGCGCACCTTGCCAGCCGTAGGTGCCCAGATGCTGAGCAGCAGCTTGCACAGGGTGGATTTGCCGGCAGCACTGGGGCCGATGATGGCCAGGCTCTGCCCGGCAGGCAGGCGGAACGAGACGCCCCGGACGAGGGGACGGCCGTTGATGGTCAGGAAAAGGTTTTCGGCCGTCAGCTCGCCGGCAGGGGCGGGCAGATCCATGGAAGGGGGGGCCGGAGGAGTATCCAGCAGCTCTTTCAGATGGTTGTAGGAACTGCGGGCGTCAAGCGATTGCTTGTAGGTGGCCATGGCCTGGTCGATGGGAGCCAGTGCCCGGCCCATGACGATGGAGGCCGCGATCATGACACCGGCCGTGGACTCGTGCATGACGGTCAGGTAGGCGCCCACGGCATAGATGGCTACCTGCAGGCCGGTCCGCAGGGATTTGCTCACGGCCCGCAACAGACCTGCCTTGTGGCTGGCGCGGGTCTGCAGTCCGATGACCGCGTCATTGAGCCTGCGCCAGCGCGCGGTCACATGGCCAACCATGCCCATGGCGCGCACGATGCTGGCGTTGCGCAGGGCCGCACCGGTGAATCCGGCAGCCATGGCATTGAGGCGGGTGGCATTCTCCAGCCGGGTACGGGTCAGGCGCTCCGTAAGGACGCCGAGGATGAAGACGATGATCCCGCCCCCGACGGCCACCCAGCCCAGGGCCGGATGGAGCACGAAGATCAGGGCAAAGTAGATGGGCATCCACGGCAGGTCGAAAAAGGCAAAAACAGCATTGCCGCCCAGAAAGTTGCGCAGCTGCTGCACGTCGCGCAGGTTGCCCCGGCTGCCTGCCCCGCCCGGAACTGCGGCGGCATGCTTGAGGTTCATGCTGAGCACGGTGGCGCTGAGCATGTTGTCGAAGGCGATGCCCGCACGCACCAGAAGGCGGGAGCGTATCCACTCCAGCAGGGCCAGCACGACAAGACAGATGACGGCGGCAAGGGTGATGACGGCGAGTGTGGAGAGATTGTAGCTGGTCAGGACCTTGTCATAGACCTGCAGCATGTAGATGGAGAAAGTCAGTTGCAGGATGTTGACGAACAT
>CALBAX010000134.1 GCA_937926875.1 uncultured Desulfovibrio sp. | reverse complement strand
GGATTGCTGAATTTGTTGTCCACGGCGGCCTGGGGCAGGGTGGAGATGGTGGCCACCAGGCTGCGCTGGCAGGGCGTGGTGCCGCGGTAGACCAGGGCGGCCGGGGTGTCGGGATCCATGCCCGCGTCCAGCAGGTGCCGGGCGATGTCGGGCAGGTTCTTCATGCCCATGACGAAGACCAGGGTGGAGGCGCTGGCGGCCAGGGCCTTCCAGTTGTGCACGGAGCCGGGCTTGTCCGGGTTCTCGTGGCCGGTGATGATGGTCACCGACGAGGCGAAGTTGCGGTGGGTCAGCGGGATGCCCGCATAGGCCGGGGCCGCGATGGTGCTGCTGATGCCGGGCACTTCCTCAAAGGGCACGCCGGCGGCCAGCAGTTCTTCGGCTTCTTCGCCGCCGCGGCCGAAGATGTAGGGGTCGCCGCCCTTGAGGCGGGCCACCACCTTGCCTTCCTTGGCCTTGCGAACCAGCAGGGCGTTGATCTCGTGCTGGGGCAGGGCATGGTTGCCCGCCACCTTGCCCACGTAGATGCGTTCCGCATCGGGGCGGGCATGGCCCAGCAGCGAATCGTTGGCCAGTGCGTCATAGACCACCACGTCCGCGCAGGCCAGCGCGTCACGGCCCTTCAGGGTCAGCAGCCCGGCATCGCCGGGACCGGCTCCGATAAGATAGACCTTCATTTATACGCCTCCACGCGCCAGTTCCAGCAAGGTGCGGGCGCCGAAGCCCGTGGAACCCACGGGGCAGAGCGCCGTCTTCTTGGTCGCCCAGTCCACGCCGGCGATGTCCAGATGCGCCCAGCGCACGCCCTCGCGCACGAAATGCTTGAGGAAGAGCGCCGCGTGGATGGCCCCGCCTTCGCGCGGGCCCATGTGGCAGATGTCCGCCACCTCGCTCTTGAGGTTGTCTTCGTAGCCCTTCCACAGGGGCAGGGGCCAGTAATTCTCACCGCCCACGGCACCGGCGGCACGGATGTGCTCGGCCAGGGCGTCGTCATCGCAGAACAGGCCCGCCACCTGCGTGCCCAGGGCCACGGCGCAGGCGCCGGTCAGGGTGGCGATGTCCACCACGGCCGCGGGCGTCCACTGCTTCTGGGCATAATCCAGGGCGTCGCACAGGGCCAGGCGGCCTTCGGCGTCGGTGTTCTGGATCTCCACGGTATCACCGGAAGCGGCGCGCACCACGTCACCGGGGCGCATGGCATTGCCGCCGGGCATGTTCTCAGCGCAGGCCATGATGCCCACCACGCGGCGGGGCAGCTCGTCCCCGGCGCAGGCCACCAGCGTGGCCAGCACGGCGGCGGCCCCGCTCATGTCGCCCTTCATGGCGTGCATGTTGGCAGCGGGCTTGAGGCAGATGCCGCCGGTATCGAAGGTGATGCCCTTGCCCACCAGCACCAGGGGCTTTTCCTGCTCATGGCCTTCGGGAGCGTGCTCCAGCACGATGAGGCGCGGCGGACGGGCAGAGCCCTGGCCCACGGCCAGCAGGCAGTTCATGCCGGCTTCGGCCAGATCCTTTTCGTCCAGCACGGTGCACTTGAGGCCGGCATCGGCGGCCAGCTTCTGCGCTTCTTCGGCCAGCAGGGCGGGAGAGAGCAGATTGGACGGCGTGTTGTCCAGACGGCGGGCCAGGCACACGGCCTCGGCCGCGCGTTCGCCACGGCGGGCGGCCTGCTGGCCGCCGTCGGGCACGAAATCGCCCTCAAAGGCCACAGCCAGCCACTGGGGCGCCGCGGGGGCGTCCTTGGCGGGCTTTTTGAGATCGTATTTGTACAGGGCCAGGCAGGCGGCGTAGACGCTTTCTTCCACCAGGCGCTCACGGCCGCCGGGCAGGGTGGCCAGCTGGGGTTCCAGCAGCAGGATGGATTCCAGGCCCAGTTCGTGGGCGCGCTGCACACCGGTGGCCACGGCCGTGCGGATGTCGTCCGTGGTCAGGTCTTCACGGGCGCCCAGGCCGATGGCCAGCACGCGCGGCACGCGCAGTTCGGGATGGCCGTGCAGCAGGGCCTGCTGGCCCTTCTTGCCCTGGAAATCGCGCATGGCGGGCGCGATGGCCAGCCAGGGCGCCACCTTGTCCAGAGCGGGGCAGGCTTCCAGCATGTTCTCGCCCTGGCAGACAGGCACTATGAGAATCTCGGCCTTCCACTGGTCGGGGCCGAGGCATTGAAAACGGATGTCCATAGATTTCTCCGAAGCATCGAGATGAACGGGCGTCCCGCAGGGCGGGACGGCGACGGCGGGTTGCCATCGCGAGGAGCAGAATATACGCTGTGCCGTCGTTTTTGCCAAGCCGCGAGGCGCTTTGCCGTCCCGGGGCCCTTTGTCCTCTCCGGCCTGTGCCGTCGTCCGTCCGCATCCGCGTCCTCTTTCGTCATGCTCGTCTACATCCACGTCCCGTTCTGCCGCTCCCGCTGCCGCTACTGCGCTTTCCATTCCCTGCCGCTGGGCCAGGCCTCGCCCGACGCTTCGCCCCGGGTGGCGGCCTACCGGGACTGCCTGCTGCGCGAGCTGGATCTTTGGGCCGCGCGTCTGGGCAGGCGGCCGGTGGAGAGCGTCTTTTTCGGCGGCGGTACGCCCAGCCTGCTGCCGCCCGCCTTCCAGGCCGCCGTGCTGGAGCGTATCGACCGGCATTTCCATCTGGCGGCCGGGGCCGAGATCAGCATGGAGGCCAATCCCGAGTCCCTGCTGGCCCGCCGGGCCGTGGACGGCTATCTGGCCGCGGGCATCAACCGCATCTCCATGGGCGTGCAGAGCATGGACGACCGTTTCCTTTCGCTGCTGGGGCGGCCGCACCGGCGCGCCGACGTGCTGCGGGCCGTGGAGCATCTGCGGGCCGCGGGCTGCCGCGATCTGGGGCTGGACCTCATGTGGGGCCTGCCGGGACAGGATGCGGCCCACTGGCTGGCCACGCTGGAAGACGCCCTTGCCCTGGAGCCGGAGCATGTCTCGGCCTATGGCCTGACGCTGGAGGAAGGCACGCCGCTGGAACGCGACTGGAGCGCCGGGCGCCTTTCCCTGCCCGAAGACGACGAGCAGGAGCGCATGTATCTGGAAGGCATCCGCCTGCTGGCCGCGCACGGCCTGGAACAGTACGAGATCTCCAACTACGCCCGCCCCGGCTTTTCCAGCCGCCACAATATGGGCTACTGGACGGGGGCCGACTATCTGGGCCTGGGCCCGGCGGCCACGTCCACCCTGGAGGGCCGCCGCTGGACCGACACGCCCGACCAGGCGCGCTGGCAGGCCGACATCGAGGCCGGACGTCCCGACCATGACGCCGAGGCCATCACGCCGCGCATCCGTCTGGAGGAACGGCTCATGCTTTCCCTGCGTACCTGCGCGGGCTTCGGGCTGGCGGAATACACGTCCCTCAGCGGCCGAGATTTCATGGCCGACCACGGCGGCTGGTGCCGCGAGCTGGCCGCTGCCGGGCTGGCCCGCCTGGACGGGGACAGGCTGGCGCTCACGCCGCAGGGCCTGCTGGTCTCCAATGCCGTGGTGGCCGACCTGTTCGAGCGTCTGGACGGGCTGGGGCTGTAAAGAAGATATGGTGGGGCGAGGGAAGAGGGACACCCTTTTGGAAAAGGGTGCTCCCTCTCCCCTCGTGCTCCCCTCTCCCTTTCCAAAACGTTTGTCCTGGTCCCTGGACAATGCCGGGAGCGCCCCGGGCAGCCGTTGGTGTTGGTCTCCCGAAAGGTTTGGCAGGTGAAGGCGAGGCGGGATATTTCCGTCATCGCAGTAAAGGTGGTCGGAAGGCTGTCTGATCCGTATAGGGAGGTCAGGCGCTGCATGGCGGGTGCACGGCCGCCGGGCATCCGCCGGAGAATGAGGATGGTAAAGAGCGTGCCTGCCTTCAGGAAAAGGCAGGGAGAGGCGGAACATGAAAAGGAGAACGAAATGATGTCACGAGATGCTGACGCACTCCATCGCCGGCACATGCTGGCCGCCATCGAAGCCGCCCGCGAGGGCATGCTGTCCGGCAAGGGCGGGCCGTTCGGCGCGCTGATCACCGACCCGGAAGGCCGGGTGGTGTCCGTGGCCTGCAACGAGGTCCTGTCCAGCCAGGACTGCACCATGCATGCGGAAGTGGCCGCCCTGCGCAAGGTGGGGCATCTGGATCTGCGCGGCCATACGCTCTACGCCACGGGCTTCCCCTGCGTGATGTGCCTTGGCGCCATCCTCTGGTCGCGCGTCTCCACGCTCTACTACTGCAACGATTACGCCATGACCCGTGTGGCGGGCTTCGATGACGAGGACTTCATGCGCGAGGTGGGCACGGTCTTTGGCTGCACGCCTTCGGTGGTGGAAGAGGTCAGCCTGCCCGGGCTCCACATCCGGCGGCTGGCCCTGCCGGAAGGTACGGCCCTGTATGAGGAATGGAAGGGCCTGGCGGGCCGGCAGCTCTATTAGAGCGTGTTTTTGTAAAATCTACAATTATTTCTAATAAATATAGAATAATTGTGACATATGTCCAGGTAAAGGATGCTTGCCCCGCTTCCTCGTCCGTTTGAAAAAGCGCGCTGGGGAAAGGATGGGGGATGGAAAAACACGCTCGCGCCAGCAGAGGGGGGCCTTCCCCCCAAAACAGGCAGCAGGGCAGACATTGTCTTGAAAAAGAAACGGCCGGCATCCCTTGCAGGCTGCCGGCCGTCGTCATGTGTTGCCTTGTATGGCCCCGGCCTAGAATTCCAGGCTGCCGGGAGTGCGGGGGAAGGGGATGACGTCGCGGATGTTGGTGATGCCGGTGAGCATCATCAGCAGGCGTTCGAAGCCCATGCCGAAGCCGGCGTGGGGCACGCTGCCGAAGCGGCGCAGATCCAGATACCACCAGTAGTCCTCGGGCTTCTGGCCCATCTCGGCGATGCGGGCCAGCAGCTTGTCCAGGCGTTCTTCGCGCTGGGAACCGCCGATGAGCTCGCCGATGCGGGGCACCAGCACGTCCATGGCCGCCACGGTCTCGCCGTCGTCATTGCCGCGCATGTAGAAGGCTTTGATCTCCTTGGGATAGTCATAGACGATGACGGGGCGGCGGAAGTGTTCTTCGGCCAGGAAACGTTCGTGCTCGGTCTGCAGGTCCACGCCGAAAGCCACGGGGAAGGTGAAGTCCTTGCCGCTGTCTTCCAGGATGTGGATGGCGTCCCGGTAGGACACGCGGGCGAAGGGCTGGGCCAGCATGCCCTTCAGGCGCTCGATGAGGCCCTTGTCCACGAAGTTGTCGAAGAGCTTGAGGTCGCTCTCGCAGCGGGTCAGGGCATGGTCCACCACATGGCGGGTCAGGCCTTCGCCCAGTTCCATGATGTCCTCCAGTTCGGCAAAGGCCATCTCGGGTTCGATCATCCAGAACTCGGCGGCGTGGCGCGGGGTGTTGGAGTTCTCGGCGCGGAAAGTGGGGCCGAAGGTGTAGACGCGTCCCAGGCCCAGGGCCAGGGCCTCGGCTTCCAGCTGGCCGGAAACGGTCAGGTTGGCCTGGCGGCCGAAGAAGTCCCTGGAAAGATCCTTTTCACCGGCGGGCAGGGCGGTCACGCGGAACATCTCGCCCGCGCCCTCGCAGTCGGAGCCGGTGAGGATGGGCGTGTGCACCCAGGAAAAATGCTGGCTGTGGAAGTAGTCGTGCACGGCGCGCGCCGCTTCGGAACGGATGCGGAAGGCCGCGCCGTACTTGTTGGTGCGCATGCGCAGGTGGGCGATGCCGCGCAGGAACTCGTCGGAATGGCGCTTTTTCTGCAAGGGGAAGGATTCGGGATCGGCCAGGCCGAACACACGGATGCTCCCGGCACGCACTTCCCACTTCTGGCCCTTGCCGGGGGAGGCCACCAGCTCGCCGGTGACAGCCACGGAAGCGCCCGTGTTGGCATCGCCCAGACCTTCGTGGGCGGCGGTGCCCGCGTCCACGATGCACTGCATGTTGGTCAGGCAGGAGCCGTCGTTGATCTCCACGAAGCTGAAGTCCTTGGCATCGCGGCGGGTACGGATCCAGCCGCAGACGGTGATCTGGCGCTGCGGGGCTTCGGCGGCCAGGGCATTGACGATAAGGGTGCGTTGCATGACGACTCCTTGTGTCGCAAAAGGGTAGGATGGGTATGGACAAGGCTTTTGCCGTATGGTCGAAACAGGGGGCACGGGCATGTGGGCGGAACGCACCCCGACACGTTCCTATAACGGCAAAGGCGACACCCTTCAAGGCCGGGCGCCGGGCGGTGACGGGGATGGCGCTTGGATTTTGGGCAGGAACGTGCTTAGATGAGGGGATGGGACTGCCCCCATCCCCGGCAGCCATGAAACAAGGAGACTCGGACATGAAAAAGATCGCCACGCTGGCCCTGTGCGTCCTGATGCTGGCCCTGACGGCCCCTGTGATCCAGGCGGCCACCCCCCAGGCCGGAGCGCCCAAGGCCGACAAGCCCGCCAAAGTCGATGCCCGCAGCACGCCCGTCTGGGTGGAGCTGGAAGGGACGGACAGCATCGGTGCCCGCCTGGGCATGCGCCTCAAGGAAGCCTTCAACGGCAGCAACCTGTTCAGCCTCACGGACAAGGACATGCCCAAGATGCGCCTGCTGGTGAGCACGCAGTCCGAATTCCCCGGCCGTCCGGGCGTGGGCTCCGTGTATTCCATCTGCTGGACCTTCACCCAGGGCGAGGGCTATCTCGGCTATCTGCTGGCCCGCGAAGTGGGCACCCTGACCTATGAGGAGATCGACGCTCTGGTCAATAGGCTGGTGGAACGTACCGACGGCCTGTCGGTCAAGTACAGCAACCTCTGGAAGTAACGATTTTTCTGAAAAAGACGGTCCGCCGCTGTTGGAAAGCCGCTGTCCCCTTGCCGGGCAGCGGCTTTTTGCATGGCAGGGTATGCACACGGGAAAGTGTGTTGACGAAGGGGAAGGAGGCCTTTTGGGCTGGCGTGACAAAAGGGCCTCCTTCCCCCTCGTGCTCCCCCGTCCTCTCCAAAACGCGCTCATGGCGCCCCGTGCCGCACAGGACGCGCGTGCCATGGACATGCCCGGTCTTTTCGTGGAGCGCAAACAGCCGTGCTGTCATGGGACAGACACGGGAAGTGGCGGAGAGGCGGGAAAAGGTCAGTTCCCCATGCGGGTGACGTGCAGGCGGGCGGCCAGGGCCTCCAGCACGCGGGCGGGCGTGACGCTGAAGCCCAGGGCCTCCTGTGCCTCGTTGAACCAGAAGCAGCACTGGACGCGCTTTTCGCGGGGCAGCAGGGCCAGGGCCGTGTCCAGGGGGCAGAGGGCGTCGTCATTGCCGGACATGACCCGGCTCATGGATTTTTGGCAGGCCAGCAGGATCTGCCCGGCCAGGCGGGCGTCCAGGGCGTTGCGGGCGCCGGTGCGTTCGAACAGGCCGCGACCGCTGGTGATGAACAGGGCCAGGGCCTCTTCCCAGGGCTGGAGGGCCGGATCACGGGACAGGCTGTCGGGCCAGGGCAGGGTCAGGCAGAGGGAGCGCGAGACCAGGGTGGGCAGGAGCTGTTCGCGCTGGGCGGCCAGAAGGACGAAGCAGGAGGAGGGCGAGGGCTCTTCCAGCGCCTTGAGCAGGGCGTTGGCCGCGTTGCTGCGGTTCTGCTCCACGCCCATGAGCAGCACCACGCGGCGGCCCTGGCCGTGGGGAGCGTCGCGCAGCTTTTGCTTGAGCTCGCGGATGTTGTCCATGTTCAGGGCGCGGATGGGGCCGGGATGGGCCTCGTCGTCGGCATTGCTGATGCGGCCGTCGTAGGCCGGCACGTCCAGATGTTCTCCGGCGTCGATCTGCATGCAGGTGGGGCAGATGAGGCAGGGGCCGCCCTCGCTGCCCGGCTGCGGGCAGTTGACGCAGGCGGCCCAGTAACGGGCCGCGGCCAGGCGCTGGGGCTCGGTGCCGCCTTCCAGCAGCAGGACCTGCGGCGGGTTGCCGGACAGACGGTGGAGCACCTCGCGGATGCGGTCGAAATCCGGCGTGCTGATGTCCTGGAAAAGCGGCATGGCGTCCCTCGCGGCACAGGAGCGTGGTGGTCCCGAACCGCGGCAGGGGCCGCTACGGTACGCCTCATGCTCCACCAAAGATGGTTGGAAGGAAAAGAGCCGGCCGGACGGATGCGCGCGGCGCGTGTCCGCGGCCTGTCCGGGGCAGGGCGGCGGCATCCGCCGCTGTCTGTCATGGCTCATGCTCCCCCTGGCAAAAGCGGTCAGCGCTGGTGTGGCCGCGTCGTCACCATGCCCCTGGCAAAAGTTTTTGGAAGGGGGAGGGGGGAGCGCGAGGGGGGAGAGGGAGAACCTTTTTCCAAAAAGGTCTCCCTCTCCCCCCTCGCAGGATCTATCGCAAGCGCGAACGCTTAGCGGACGATGGTCTGGGCGCGGTCGGCCCCCACGGAGATGAAGGAGACGCGCACGCCGGTGAGTTCTTCGATGCGGGCGATGTAGGCGCGCACGTTGTCGGGCAGCTGCTCGACGCTGGTGCACTGGCTGATGTCGTCCTCGAAGCCGGGCATCTCTTCATAGATGGGCTTCACGCGGCCCAGGGCGCCTTCTTCCTGCGGGGGGTAGTCCAGACGCTGGCCGTCCAGTTCGTAAGCCACGCAGATCTGCAGGGCAGGCAGGTTCTGAAGCACGTCCAGCTTGGTCAGGGCGATGTCGGTAAGGCCGCACAGGCGCACGGTCTCGCGCAGGATGACCACGTCCAGCCAGCCGCAGCGGCGCGGACGGCCGGTGGTGGCGCCGAATTCGTGACCGTTGGTCTGGATGTAGCGGCCGGTGTCGTCTTCCAGCTCGGTGGGGAAGGGCCCGGAGCCCACGCGGGTGGTGTAGGCCTTGACGATGCCCACCACGCGTTCCAGGGCGGAGGGGCCCACACCGCTGCCGGCAGCGGCGGAGCTGGCCACGGTGCTGGAGGAGGTCACGAAGGGATAGGTGCCGTGGTCGATGTCCAGGTGGATGCCCTGGGCGCCTTCGAACAGGATGTCCTGACCGGCGGCCTGGGCCTTCTGGATCTCGGAGGAGGCGTCCTTCAGATAGGGCGTGATGCGCGGGGCGATGGCCAGCAGCTCTTCGCAGACCTGGTTCTCGTCCAGGGGGTCGTACTTGTAGAGCTCGCGCAGCAGGACGTTCTTTTCCAGCAGGGCGTGATGCACTTTTTCGCGCACCAGCTGCGGGTTGGTGAGGTCACCGGCACGCAGGCCCACGCGGGATGCCTTGTCCTCATAGCAGGGGCCGATGCCGCGACCGGTGGTGCCGATCTTCTTGCCGGCACGCTTGGCTTCGCGGGCATTGTCCAGGCTCTTGTGGTAGGGCATGATCAGGTGGGTCTTTTTGCTGATGCCCAGACGGCTGGGGGACACGTCGATGCCCTTGGCCGCCAGTTCGTCCACTTCCTTGAGGAAGACGAAGGGGTCCAGTACCACACCGTTGCCGATCAGGCAGTTTTTGCCCTCGTGCAGGATGCCCGAGGGGATCAGGTGCAGGATGGTCTCCTTGCCCTGGACCTTGATGGTGTGGCCGGCGTTGTTGCCGCCCTGGAAACGCACGATCAGCCCGCTCTGCGCGCTGAGCATGTCCACAATCTTTCCCTTGCCCTCGTCGCCCCACTGGGCGCCGATAATGACCGTATTTGCCATATATCCACCTGCACTGCCCGCATGGCGCGGGCCAAGGCTGAAGTTTTGTCGTCCACACGCGAAAACCCCGTAGCCTGACGACTAAGGGGAACAACGTTGGCCGCAATGCCTTAGTTTTTTCTAGCCGCTAACAGCGGACAAGTCAAATGGCCGGAGCCGCCGGGGGGGAAATTTCGGGGAAATTTTGCGAGACCCGCGCGCCGGAGGCGCCGGGATGCAAAAAAAGGGGGGAAGGGACATCCCAGCCGGGATGCTCCTTCCCCCCTTTTCATGACGCTGCCGGAGCAGCGGGACCGTCAGGACGGGCGGTTATTGGTAGGCGCCTTCACGCGTGCACTTGGAGGGATCGAACAGGGTGCCTTCCATGCGGAACTGTTCGAAGATGTAGGCGTTCTCCTTGTGTTCGCTCCAGCGTGCGCCGCCGCGGGCATGGGTGAGGATGCGCGGCCTGGGCAGGGCGGCCGGGTCACGCATCTCGAACTCGTCGCAGGTGCCGACGCCCTGCAGGGCCAGGGTGGGCACGTCGGCGCTGGACATGAAGGCATCACTGATGCGCAGCTCGCCGCGCTGGTGGGGTTCCTTGACCATCAGGAGTGCGTGGGGACGGCCGGGAGCGTAAGGCGCGGTCTGGAAGACGGTGCCGTCGGGGTATTCCTTGCCGTCGTTGTAGGCACGCTCCACCATGGGGCTGTCGCTCTCGCCGTGGTCGGAGACCAGGATGATGCGCGTGTTGTCGTAGATGCCGGCTTCCTTGAGCTGGTCGAAGAAGATCATCAGGTAGCGCAGCAGGTGGCGTTCGGCGTAGTAGTGTTCGGGCAGCACGCCGTCGACGAAGAAGAGCTGGCCCTCGGTGGCCGGATAGGGGTCGGCCACGATCTCGGGCTGACCGTCCTTGAGGTCGGGCGCGTAGTGCCACATGTAGTGGGACAGCATGGTGTAGAAGACCTTGGCCGTGCTGCGCGGGGCATCGGTGGTGATGCCCGAGGTGAAGGCGAAGCGGAAGAAGGCGTCGCTCGCGCGGTAGGCGTCCATGCTGGCCACCAGGATGCCGTCACCGGCGTCATGCCAGTTGCCGTCGTCGTAGATCTTCTGCTTGATGATGTTGGGCGAGGCCTGGAACAGGCCCAGCATGGCGAAGAAGCTGCTGAAGTCCCGCAGGCTGGTGCCCTGGTGGTACTTGAGCTGGAAGTCGTCCTTGATCTGGGGGACGGTGGTGACGTTCTCCACCTTGCCGAGATGACGTTCGTAGAAGTCCTGGTTGAAGAACTCCAGGCCGTTGAGCATGCAGACATCGTAGCCGTGGGCCGCGAAGTTGCGGGGCATCACGGCGAAGGCGCTGTTGATGTTCTCTTCCAGGGTCACGTCGCGGCGGGCGTTGACGGCCGCCGGGCTGTAGGCATGGCCGCCGTAGATGCTGGGCAGGCTCATGACCGTGGCATCGGCCATGGAGATGGTGTTGGAGTACCAGACGAAGCCGTCCATGCCCTTGCGGAAGCCGTTGTTGAACCAGGGGTCGTCCAGCATCCGCTGGATATGGCCGCCGGTGAACATGTCCATGATGATGACGATGACGTTCTCGCCGTCCTTGGAATAGGACTGCATGTCCGCCACATAGGCGGGCGGTGTGAAGCTGGTCTTGGCCTGTTCGGGCTCTTCGGCGGTCAGGGCGTTCCAGGCCGTGAGGGCCACCAGGGAGAACACGGCGATGGACAAGACGCGCGGCAGCAGCAGGCGCACCTTGGGGAAGGCGAACAGCAGGGCCGTCAGGCCCAGGGCCACCAGCACGGGCAGCAGGCCGTCCTTGAAGGCGCTCATGGGGCCGGTGAGGGCGGCCTCACGCAGGAAGCGGATGCCGTCCAGAGCACCGAAGTGGCCGGGCAGCACGAAAAGGTTCACGAAGGCGAGGCTCAAGGCCCAGAAGGCCACAAAGGCCGGGATGGTCTTGGCCTTGGCCGGGAACCAGAGCCAGAGCACGAAGACCACGAAGAAGGTCAGCGAAAGGTAGCGCACCATGCCCAGCAGCACGTCCAGGGGGCCGGCGGCGAAGAAGTTGGGGTCGCTGGCGTAGGACTGGAAGGGCACGTACAGGAAGATCAGGATGGCCAGACCGGCGCAGGACAGGCTGTAGACCGAACGCATGGTGGCGGCCATGACGGTGTTCATGCCGCCCTGGGCAAAGCCGGGCTTGCGGAAACGGGGCAGGCGGATGGGCAGGCGCAGGTTCTGGAGCAGGAAGAAAACGTTGTTCATGGTCCAGAAGATGAGCAGGGCCGAGGCCGCGTTGTACAGCAGCGCCAGGAAGAAGAAGGCGATGATGATGGCCTGCAGGGTGTCCTTGCGCGTCAGGCCCGGGGTTGTCAGCGTGGCGATGATGTTGACCACGGTCATGACGATGGGCAGGGCGTTGACGCCCCAGAGCAGGCCGTCGGGCTGCGACAGGTCGGGGATCATCAGGCAGGGCTGGCCCTGCAGCTGGGTGAGACCCAGGATCATGTAGTACGCGCCGGTCAGGAAGGGGATCTGCAGGGCCACGCCGAAGGCCGAACGGACGGCCAGCAGCGGATGGTAGGCGTAGCGCCTGTAGAGGTTGTTGATGCGGCGCTGACGCTCGGCCCCCTTGGATTCCTTGCGGATGCGGGCCAGCTGTGGCGCCATGATCATCTGGAGTTTCTTTTCCCGGGCCTGGGTGCCCACGGCCAGACGTCCCAGGGGGATGAAGGCCACGGCGCTGATGCAGGACAGGACGAGGATGCTCAGGCCGTAGTTGTGGGTGAACTGGAGGCTGCCGAGATAGATGGCCCGGTAGATGATCTCGATGGGCAGGATGAATATTTCATACAGAAGCGACATGGCGTTTCCTTGAAAGCATATCCGGCAAGGGCCGTGCTATTTCGTTTTGGGGGCGGCAGCTTCGGCCGCGTGTTCGGCGTCCATGCGGGCCAGGGTGTCCACGGTCCACTGGGCGATGGCTTCACCGCTCCGGCCCCAGCAGGCCACGGATTCCTTGCGGAAGGCGGCGATGGCGGAGGAAGGCGTCTTGAGGGCACGTTCCACCACGGGCACGATGTTGTTGAAGTCCTCGGGCGAGACCACTTCGCCCAGACGGGCGGCCACGGTGTCTTCCCAGATGACGCCCAGGTCCGCCACCTCGTAGAGCTCGGGGTTGCGCACGGGGATGTCCAGGGTGATGACGGGCTTCTCGTAGAGGAAGGCGAAGTCGAAGCGCACGCAGGACTTGTCCGAGATCATGACGTCGGCCCGGCTCATGGAGGCGGTGGCGTCCATCTCGGTATCGAAGCTGACGTTGGGGTAGTCGCGCAGCATCTCGTGGATGGTATCCAGCATCTCGGTCTCCACCTTGAGGGACTGGGGGTGCGGGCGCAGGATCACGTCATAGCCGGCCTTGGCCAGGTCCAGCAGGAAGTTGGGGCCGCAGATGTTGAGGCAGCCCTTGTTGCCCCACGAGGGGGCCACCAGCACCACGGGCGGGGTGCTCTGGCCTTCCTTCTTGCGGGCCTTGGCGGCCAGCTCGTCCAGATAGGGCAGGCCCAGGGAAACGCATTCCTTGGGGGGCAGGCCGCGCAGCTCTTCCACCTTGCGGATGCTGGGCAGCATGAAGTCGCCCACCATCAGGACGGCATCGTAATGGTCCAGGGAACCTTTCTGGTACATGGCGATGTCGCCCACGCCGTGGCAGATGTGGGCCAGGTTGGTCACGCGGCGCGGCCGCGGCATGGGGAAGCCGGGCGTGCCGATGTTGGGCGTGGTGGAGAGCATGATGTCGGCGCGGCGACCGGCGGCACGGGCAAAGGCCGCGGAACCTGTGCCTATGTAGCGCGAGTTCATGAGGTCGTTCTCGATGGTCAGGGCCGGGTCCTCCACATCCATGGTGATGTAGGAGAAGGGCACGCCGCGGCGCAGGAAGGCGTCGATGACAGGCTTGAAGGTATAGTAGTAGCTGCGGCCTTCGGAGAACATGAGGATGCGCTCGTGGTGCAGCTGCCTTTCGGGGCGGCGTTCGCCCTTGGCCTTGCCCATGATGGCGTAGACGATGTTCTTGACGAAATAGAGCACCGTGCCCACCAGGCTGATGGCCAGGTAGACCAGCACGTTGCCCGTGCCGGGGTCGAGGTAGGCGTAAGAGGGCGCGGGGAACAGGGCTTCCAGCACCAGCCAGAGCCCAAGGTAGACGCCCACGGAAGTCAGAAAACCGCGCTTCATGCCAGTTTTTCTCCGCGTTGCAGCAGTTTCAGGTTGCGGTCCATTTCCGCGATGCGGCCACGACCGTAGTCGATGCACTCGCGGTAGAAGCCCCACAGGCCCCAGATGTAATCCACGATGATCATGGCCTTGAGCAGGCGGGTGCGGTCCGCGCCGCTGGCTTCGATGAAACTGTCCAGCAGGGGGCCGGAAAGACGGGTCTCGGTGACGAAGCTGGCGTAGTCCCAGTAGGGCGAGCAGAAGCAGGCGTACTCGAAGTCGATGAGCTTGATGTCGTCCCCCTTGCGCAGGATGTTCTCCAGCACGAAGTCGCGATGGCAGAAGCGCTTCTCGTCGCTGTCCATCTCGCGGGCGAAATCGTAGAACAGCTCGCGTTCATGGTCGGCCAGCAGGTTGACGCCGCTCTGGCGTTCGTAGAGCTTGACCTCGGAAAGCACGGAAAGCACGGCGTTGGGGCCGTATTTCTCGCGGAAGCCCTCGGGCATGCGGATGTCGTGCAGGCGGCGCATGATGTCCACCACGCCGAGCACCTCGAAGCGGTCGAGGGTCTCGTGGTTCAGGATGCGGTAGCCTTCCAGGAAGTCCGTGGTCTTGATGCCGCCCGCGTAGAAATGGCACTCGGGCGTGAGGTCCATATCCTTCACCATCTCCAGCATGGCCGCTTCCACGCTGCGGTCGATGATCTGGTCGGTGCCCTGGCCGGGGATGCGCAGCACAAGGCCCTTGCCGTCCAGCCGGATGTGGTAGGTATCGTTGGTCAGGCCCTTGAGCTTTTCGGCCATCTGGGTTTCGGAGCACTGGTCGGCCAGCTCGTCGGGCGTCAGCAGGCCCAGGGAAAGGGCGTCGCTCAGGCTGTCGATCTCGCAGAGCAGCATCTTCACCCGGGTGGCGTAGACGGGCACGCGATCCAGGATGCGGATGACGGAGTCTTCCCAGTAGTCGTCCGGGCCGCTCTTGTCCAGCTCTTCGCGGATGAGGGCCGCGGCTTCCTCGGTCCAGTAGGAGACGCCGGACATGCAGTAGCCCGAGGGCGAATCCTTGCGCACGGACACCACGCGGTCGTCGGCATCGGTGACCAGTTCCCATTCGCGGCCCTGCTGGGTCTGCTGGCAGATGAACTGCGAGACCCCGGGACGCACCAGGGGCACCACCGGGCGGCGGATGTAGGTGTCACCGTCGATGACCAGGCTGTCGCCCAGGCGGTGGGCCACCAGCTGGAGGGAGGAATAATTGTTGGCCGTGGCATACTGCGCCGAGACGATGAGCTGGACGCCGTATTTGTCCACAAGATAGTTGAAGCATTCGTGTTTGTAACCGACCACCAGGGCGATGTCGGTGACGCCGTCGGCATGGAGCTGGCGGATGGTGCGTTCCACCAGCGGGTAGCCGCCGATGTTGAGCAGGGGCTTGGGCTTCAGATAGGTGAAGGGGCGCAGACGCGTCCCGAAGCCGGCACAAAGAATGTTGGCACGCATGGGAACCACTCCTGTGCGTTGTGCGGGGATGTGACGGACATCCCCGATGCTGGTGAGGGGGACTGCGCTTGCGCAGGAAAACCTTATCCCCCGGGGTTCGCCGATCCCGGATGCCGTATCCGGGGTGCGGAGGTTTCTCACGACACGCAAAAAAAGGCAAGGGCTGTCTGGCGGTTCCGCCACACGGGTCAGGCCGGAAGGTGCGGGAGACGGCCGGCCAATGCTGTACAGATCGAAGCGTCAGTTTTTTGTGAGTGAAGTCCGGACTGGGAGGAGATACCGCTCAGCCGTCCTTGCGGGAGGTGCCCGCATCCCCCGGCTCGGGGCGGAACGAAAGGACACGGCAGCGGTGCGGCGCGGGGGCTTCCGCCTGGCCCTGCATCAGGTCGAAGTCGGGGGCCAGGGGCTGGGCCGCGGGGGCGGGGCCGTCTTCATGCGGCTGGGCCTGCTGTGCCCAGTAATAGTTGAACAACTGGTTCTTGTAGCGTTTGGCCTGGATCATGGAAAAGACCAGGACGGCCTCTTCCCAGCGCTGGGTCGGTTCGAAACGGCTGGCGATGGTGGCGTACTTGCTCCACAGCGACATGAGCGACGCCTCGTCGAGGGCGTCCAGCTGGCGGGCAAGGCGGGTGAGCAGTTTTTCCATGGTATCCTCCGGCGAAAGCGCGTATACCGCCGTCGTTATGGCCCATTTACGGGCCCGCGTCAAATCTGCTGTCATGCGGGGCCGGGATACCCCCGCCGGCGCGCCTCCGCCCCTGCCGGTGCACATACTGGTGGACAGGGCCGTTTTGTGCTACACCATTGCCGCGCCGCGAAGCGCTTTCACCTTTTTTGCTAGGCATACCTGGAGGCATCATGACGACCGACCTGAAGGCCATGTACAAGAAAGTCCACAAGGACGCTTTTCCCGAGACCATGACCATTTTGCTGGGTGACGAAAAGCTTGTGTACCACAAGCGCGTCTGGACCCTGGACAACGAGGAAAAAGGTCTGCGCTACGGCGAAAACCCCGACCAGCCCGCTGCCCTGTATGAACTGCGTGAAGGTGGCATCACCTGCGGCGGCCTGCGCTGGCGTGGCCCTGGTCAGGGCATCGTGTCGGCCATGACCGAGGCCCAGATGATCCAGGCCGGCAAACACCCCGGCAAGACCAACCTCACCGACGTGGACAACGGCGCCAACATCCTGCAATACCTCAGCGAGCGCCCCGCGGCCATCATCCTCAAGCACAACAACCCCTGCGGCGCTGCCTGGGACGACGGCGGCGTGGCCGCTGCCCTGGACAAGGCCTTCTGGTGCGACCGCATCGCCGCTTTCGGCGGCGCGGTGGTGGTCAACCGCCCCTTTACCCGCGAGGCCGCCGAGATGGTGGCCGCCAGCTACTTCGAAGTGGTGGCCGCTCCTGCCTATGAAGAAGGCGCCGTGGAGATCCTCAAGGGCCGCAAGAACCTGCGCATCATGGAACTGCCCGGCCTGGGCCGCCTGGACGAACTGACGCAGTCCGCCTTCCTGGACATCAAGAGCCTGGCCGACGGCGGCATCGTGGTGCAGAAATCTTTCGTGAACCGCATCCTGACCGATGCCGACTTCCTGCCCGCCGAAGCCACGGACAAGAACGGCGTCACCGTCACCGCCCGCAAGCCCAACGCCCAGGAAATGGCCGACCTGCGCTTTGCCTGGGCCGTGGAAGCCGGTGTGACCTCCAACTCGGTCATTTTTGCCCGCAACGGCGCCACCGTGGCCATCGGCACCGGTGAACAGGACCGTGTGGGCTGCGTGGAACTGGCCATCCACAAGGCCTACACCAAGTACGCCGACACCCTGGCCTTCCGCGAGCACAACCTCTCCTTCTACGAACTCAAGCAGAAGGCCGCCGCGGACGCTGCCCTCAAGGCCGCCCTGGACGACATCCAGGCCCGTACCCAGGAGGCCCGCGGCGGCCTGCCCGGCACGGTGCTGATCTCCGACGGCTTCTTCCCCTTCCGTGACGGCGTGGACGCCGCCATGGCCCAGGGCGTCACCGCCATCGGCCAGCCCGGCGGCTCCATGCGAGATACCGAAGTCATCGCGGCCTGCAACGAGGCCAGCCCGCAGGTGGCCATGGTCTTCACCGGCCAGCGTTCCTTCAAGCACTAGTCTCCCCCAGGGCACGACACCGGCCGGTGTCGTGCCCTTTTTTCATGCCCGCGGCCCTGCCGCCTTCCCGTCAGCCAAGGATGCCCGCCGTGTCTTCCCATCCCCGCACGCCCCTCACCGGGGCCTCGTCCGCCCGTATCTGCATCTCCGCCCTGTCCGGGGGCGGCGGCAAGACCCTGCTCTCGCTGGGCCTGGCGCGGGCCTTTTCCCGGCAGGGACTGGCCGTCCAGCCCTTCAAGAAAGGCCCGGACTATATCGACGCGGCCTGGCTCTCGCTGGCTGCCGGACGGCAGGCCAGCAATCTGGATCCCTATTTCCTGCCGCCCGCGCGTCTGCGGGCCCTGTTCCGCCATGTGATGGGACGCAGCGGGGCCCGGCTGGCCCTGCTGGAAGGCAACCGCGGCCTCTTCGACGGCATGGACGTGCGCGGCTCCTGCGCTACGGCCGAGCTGGCCCGTACGCTGGACTGCCCGGTGCTGCTCAGTCTGGACTGCACCAAGATGACCCGCACGGCCGCGGCTCTGGTGGCCGGGGTCCGGCATTTCGAGCCCGGCCTGCGTCTGGCGGGCGTGGTGCTCAACCAGGTGGCCTCGGCCCGGCACGAAGGCATTTTGCGCGAGGCCATCACCACCTATACGGACGTGCCCGTGCTGGGGGCCATCCCCCGCCTGCGCGAGAACCCCCTGCCCGAACGGCACATGGGGCTGGCTTCCCTGTGCGGCGACGAGCTGGGCCCGCAGGCCCGGGAGATCCTGGAAAAACTGGCTGATGTGGTGTGCGGCCATGTGGACATGGACCGCGTGCTGTCCATCGCCGACGACCTTCCCGATCTGCCCGAAGAGCCGGATTTTTGGGACGAGGCCGCCTGGGCCGGGGACGGCGCTGTAGTCTCCTCCGGCGCAGGGCAGCCTGCCACCAGCCCTGCGGGCACGGCTCCCGCTGCTGGAACAGGGATTGCCCGCCAAGAGGCTGCACCGGCGGGAACTGTGGCCGTCACCTCCCTGCGGGCCGCGGCTCCTGACAGTGCGCAGGCGGGCAGGGAAGGCGGTGATGTCGCCGCGTCCTTTTCCCGGATACCTTGCCCTGAGGACAGCCCGGAGCAGGCGCCTGCCCCGCACATCGGTTATGTGCGCGACCGGGCCCTGTGGTTCTATTATGAGGAGAACCTCGAAGCCCTGCGGCGGGCCGGGGCGGAGCTGGTGCGCCTTTCCCTGCTGGACGAGACGCCGTGGCCGGAGCTGGACGGCCTGTATCTGGGGGGCGGTTTCCCCGAAGACTGGGCCCGGGAGCTGGCGGCCTCGCCCCATCTGGCCCGTCTGGCCACACTGGCCGGGAAGGGCCTGCCCATCTACGCCGAATGCGGCGGCTTCATGGTCCTGGCCTCGGCGCTGGAGCGTGACGGGCAGCGCTGGCCCATGAGCGGCATCTTTCCCGTGGAGACCCGTTTCTGTCCCAAGCCGCAGGGCCTGGGCTATGTGCGGGCCGACGTGGTGCTGCCCAATCCCTATTTCCCTCAGGGCTCTGTCCTGCGCGGCCATGAGTTCCACTATTCCCTCTGCCACGAGCCTGCCGCCGTCAGCGACAAGCTGGAGCATGCCCTGCGCCTGCACAAGGGCACGGGCATGGGCCGCGATGCCGGGGGCCACGGCCGGGATGGTCTGGTGAGCGGCCGGGTCTGGGCCGCCTACTGCCATATCTTCGCCCCGGCAGTGCCCGGATGGGCCCCCCGTTTCGTGGATCTGGCCCGCTGCTACCGCCGGGAACGGATGGAAAGATAGCATTGTTATGAGGGGGGAGAGGGACGCCTTTTTGGAAAAAGGTTCTCCCTCTCCCCCCTTTCCCTTCCAAAAACTTTCATCAGGGGGCCGCGCGAGAGATGGCGGGCCTTCCGGCAGTAGGGATACAGGCACGATCCGCGGACAGGGATGTGCCCTGTGTCGTTTATGTGAGATAAAAAGGCAGCGTTCCTGGAGCCAACACTCCGGGAACGCTGCCTTTTTTGCTATGGGGGGGTGGGGAAAGGAGGGCGCGGAGGAGGGGACCCCTTGTGCTGTGGGAGTGGCCGGATGGCGGCCCGAAGGGCCGTGCCTAGTGTTGTCGCAGGCGTTTTACGGGGCCCGGCAGCAGGGATAGGGGCCCCTCCCCAACGTGTCTATGCGTTCCTAAAAACGGTTCAGGATGAGCTTGTCCAGGGCCAGCTTGGGCACATGGTGCACCTGATCGGCATCACGCCAGTAGCCCAGGGCGCCGCTTTCGGGCACGTCGGCCACGCGGCGCACTTCCTTGGCCACGCCAAGGCCCAGGACCAGCGTGGGGCGCAGGTCGTCGGGGAGCTGGACCAGCCCGCTCACGCCGGCATGGTCGAAGGAGGCGATCATGCAGCAGCCCCAGTCACGGCTGGAGGCCGCCAGATTGATGGTCTGGGCCGCGATGCCGGTGTCCAGCCAGACCAGGTCGCCAGCGCTCTTGGGCATGCTCATGACGATGAAGCCCGTGGGGCGTTCGCCGGGGAAGGGGCCGCCCCAGTCCTTGAGGGCCGCCGCCCATTTGGTCATGCCGAACAGGCGCTGGCAGGTCTCGCCGGGGCCCACGAGGCTGTAACGCAATTGCTGGGCGTTACGGGCGCAGGGGGTCAGGCGGGCGCAGTCCACCAGCCATTCCAGATCCGCCATCTGCAGCGGATGTTCTTCCTCGAAACGGCGGCAGGTACGGGCCGCCAGTGCCAGTTGCTTGAAATCCATAATGGGCTCCGCAGGTGAGAAGGATCGCCGGGGGCACCCGGCAGGGAGGACAAAAAAATAGCATCTGCAAGAGCACGCGTCTACCGTGGGCAGAACGGCCGCAGCGAAGAGGAGGCGCATTCCGGAAGGCAGAGCGGCCGCCACGGACGGGAAGGGCGGCTGGGGCAGATGGGCAGTGGCGGAGGCAGCCACGGGAGAACCGTCGCCTGCGATGGCCTGTGCTGGCGGTATCGTGCCTGTCCGCAGGTACCGGGGCAGCGGGATGTGATGGCCCTGGATCGGATACGGCCCTGTTGCGGGCGTCCCCCAAAACACAAAAGGGGAGACGCCTGCGGGCGTCCCCCCTGAAAAGTCGTCGCGGATGAGGTCTAGCGGTGCTGGCTCGTGTGATCGAAGGCCAGGGCGTAGAGATGATGGAAGAAGTCCACATACTCCACATGCACATGATCCGGGGTCTTGATGCGCGCCGGGGCGAAATTGAGGATGGAGGTGATGCCCGCATCCATCAGGTGCTGGGCCGCGCGCTGGGCACGTTCGGGCGGCGTGGTGATGATGCCGATCTCGATGTTCTGCTCGGCCACCATGGCCTTGAGGTCCTTGGTGCAATGCACCTCCAGCCCGTGGACGATCTCGCCGATCTTGAAGGGGTCGCAGTCGAAGATGCCCACGATGTTGAAACCGCGGGCGCGGAATTCGCCGTGGTTCAGGATGGCCTTGCCCAGGTTGCCGACCCCCACGAGTGCCATGCGCCATTCACGGTCGACCCCCAGGGAAGAGGTGATGGCCGCAATAAGGGACGTTATGTGATAGCCCACGCCGCGGATGCCGAATTCGCCGAAGTATGCCAGGTCCTTACGGACCTGGGAACCGTTGACCCCGCAAGCTTCGGCCAGGGGGTTGGAGGAGATGACTTCAACGCCGTCGCGCGCAAAATTTTCCAGCACCTGCACATAGGTGGCCAGGCGCTGGATGGTGGCGCGGGGGATATGTTTGCTTTTGGGTTCCGTGGGCATAATCAATACCTGCTCAAGCTTGTGATGCTTTTGTGAAATTTAGGTTTTTCAATTTACTGGAAAAAAAAAAAATCCGCAAGCATCGGAAATACAACCTTTATTCCTTGCATGTCCGGGCTGGCGAAATGATATGCCAATATAATCAGTCTACTGGCAGTGTGAATGGGGGAAGAGGAAAAAAAAATGGATTTTAGAAAATATTTCAAAAAGTTCAGGAATATCCCTCCAGGAGCCGCAGTTGGACTGACTGCGGGAAAAAGAGATGTTTGTTACGTTATGAAATGACTCCGTGAAGGCGCGAACAATCGCGGCCTGCCACGGCCTGCGCCGGGCCGAAAAAAAAGGGGGGACCGAAGTCCCCCCGTTGCAGCATTACTGCCTGGACGGCCTACGCATAGGGGTTGGCGTACAGCAGGATGAAGCTGATGACCAGGGCGTAAATGGCCAGGGATTCGATGAAGGCGAAGGCCAGGATCATGGTACCGGTCACTTTGCCGCTCACGTCGGGGTTGCGGGCGATACCTTCGCAGGCGCCCTTCAGGCCCAGACCCATACCGATACCGCAACCGAAAGCGGCGATGCCGATGCCGAGAGCGGCGGCCAGGCAGGTGTAACCCAGGGAAGCGGAATCAAGCTGGTTGGCGGCGAAAGCCATGGAAGCCATACCCAGCAGGGCCACGGTGTTCAGGGCGATCATCAGAAGTTTGCGCATGTGACACTCCTTCAACAGTTTGTATAAGTTGGGTCGTTTCCGACCATTCCCCACATATTCGGGGCTGCCGCAAGGGCAGCGGGCTGGCTAATGTTCCGGGGCCTCGATGGCGCCCTTGATGTAGAACATGGTCAGCATGAAGAACACGAAGGCCTGCATGGTCTTGCCCAGCAGGAACAGGGCGTAGATCGGGATGGTGCCCAGGATGGGAGCCATGATGAAGAAGAGCACCATAACGATTTCTTCGCCGCGGATGTTGCCGAAAAGACGGAGAGACAGAGAGACGGGACGCGACAGGTGCGACACGATCTCCAGGGGGAACATCAGCGGGATGAGGAACTTGGAGGGCCCGGTGAAGTGGTGCACGTAGTGCGCCTTCCAGCGGATGATGCCCAGGGCGTTGTAGAACACGAGCACGAACAGGGCCATGCTCACGGTGGTGTTCAGGTTGGCCGTGGGGGCGTCGAAGCCGGGGATCAGGCCCAGCAGGTTCATGCCGAAAATGTAGATGAACATGCCGGCCAGCAGCGGCACGAAGCGGCGGCCGGCCTCGCCCATCGTGTTGCAGATGAAGTTCTCGATGGTGTCGATGAGAGCTTCAAAGAAGTTCTGCATGCCTCCGGGCACCAGGGTCAGGCGACGGCGCACGAGATAGGCCACCACGAAGAGCACGGCCATACAGACCCAGGAGTAGAAGACATGTTTGAATTCCACCACCTGTCCGCCGATCGTGATCTGGTCCATGTTGCAGAACGTGGAGAGTAATACCGGATGCGGCAAACCACCAGCCATGAGACATGCCTCCTGCTCGGTTAAGGTGAAAAATCCGGCGCTAGCGCTTTCCGGCCGCGCGGCTTGCCCACGCGTAGGTAATGAGCGCCAATGCCGTGGCGGCGGCCAACCCTCCCAGCAGGGCCGTCAGCGGCGCCCCGCACACTGCAAGGGCCACATAGGTCACCACGGCCAGTACGGCCAGTCTGCCTCCCCAGCGCAAGAGCACCACGCGCAGGAACGCCGTACTGTATTCACCAAGGGGCTGCCGCAAGAAAAAGCGGGCCAATCCCCAAAAAGTCCAGGTTATCATTGCCGCGCCCACGCCGAACCAGAACAGGCCGGGCATGTGCGCGTAACCGACGCCGCCCATCCCAAGGCAGATGCCGGTAAACAAAATCAGGTTCCGCACCAGCGGCAGAATGACCGGATGACTTATACCCCGACGCCAGAGCCAGTTGTCAATATCTTTCAGCAAGGGTCCTAACATTATCCGTCATTGCGGTCGTGACCGCCGGTCTTCGTGCCGTCGCCCCCGGGGGCTTCCGGGCCGGTCGCACCGTTGCGCAGCTGCGCCGTGGGGGCCTTGCCGCCGGTTTCGCGGCTGACGGCGGCGGTCTCTGCCGCGCAGGCCCGGGCGATGCTGTCCGGGACGACCGTTTTTTTCTTCACCGTGACGCGTTCCGGCCTGTCGGCCAGGGCTTCGGCACGTTTTTGTTCTTCTTCGCGGGACATCTTGCGCAGCAGACGCTGGGTATCCTCATAGACGTTCATGAAACCGGCGATGATCCCGATGACCAGGAAGACCAGCTTCAGCCAGGGACCCGTCTCCAGCCAGGCGTCGAGTCCGTAGCCTATGGCGAAACCCACCAGCGGGCCGCTCACCATATGCATGCCGATGGTGCCCGTGGTGGCAAGGGATTCCATGCCCTTGCTCTGCTGTTTGAAAATGTCCTTCAGTGACACGTTTTCTCCTGCCTCTGGCTGTGATGACGGGCGGGTGAGGGCCGCAAGATCGTTTGGAGCCCCTGAAGCCGTGTCAATGTACAAATTATCACAATGGCATCGCTGCGTCAATGCAATTTGTGGATTTACACCGGCTCCCCGTCCGTAAAGGATCACGCTGCGATCTTCTATCTTACTGAAAAAGAAGATGTTTTTTAAGTATCTGACATATTTTATAAAAAGGATCGAAAATCCCGCAAGCGTCAAAAATCCGTACCGCGCGGACGCCAGAAAAGGCTTTTTCCTCAGGCACGGCGCTGCCAGCAGCTCACGCTTTCCACGTGCGGGCTGTGGGGGAAGAGGTCCAGGGGCGTCACCTGCACCAGCTCATACCGGGCGGACAGTGCCCGGGCATCGCGGGCCAGGGTGGCCGGGTTGCACGAGATGTAGACCAGGCGCTCCGGCGCCAGATGGAGCAGGGCCGCCAGGGCTTCCGGGGCCACGCCGCCGCGCGGCGGGTCCAGCAGGGCATGATCCCAGTGGCCGGGCCCGTGCTTGCGGGCCAGGGCCGTCAGCAGGCGGGCGGCGTCCCCGGCCCCGTAGCGGCAGTGGCCGAAGCCGAAGCGGCGGGCATTGCGCTCCGCCAGGAGCACGGCGCGGCGGTCGTACTCCATGCCCAGCACGTCTTCGAAATGCCCCGCGGCCAGCAGGCCCGGAGCGCCCGCGCCGCAATAGACGTCCAGCAGACGGCGGGGCGTCATATCCGGCCGGGGGGAAAGGAGCAGCTCCACGGCCGTGGCGGCCAGCAATTCGGCGGCCCGGCTGTTGACCTGGAAAAAAGAAGCAGGGTCGAGGCCGAACCAGCGGCCGCCCAGAGGCAGATACAGCGGGGCTTCGTCCTCCGGCAGGGCCTCGCCCCGGCGGTCGAGACAGAGCACGCGCCGCTCTCCGGCCACCAGGGCGTCGGGGGCGGCGCGCTCCTCATGGACGAAGGCCTGGACGCACGGGAAGGCATCCAGCAGCTCCCGGCCCACGCGGGCCACCGTACGGCGCTGTTCCGCCGTGCCGGGACTGGTGACGCAGGTGAGCCACCAGCGGCGCCCCGGAGCATCGTCCGTGGCGGCCTGTGCCGGAGCGGGATCGGGCCAGCCGCAGCGCACCACGAGGAAACGCCAGAAGCCGCAGTCTCCCGTACCGGGACGTTCCCGCCGGGGACGGCGTCCGCGCCCCTTGTCCGCACGGGGCCGCAGGCGTCCTTCCTCGGCGGCGCTGCGCGGCGGCACATAGGCAGGCAGGCCGCTGCGGGCGGCCAGGCCGGCGCAGGCCGTGACCAGCTCCAGCCCCTCGCCGGGCAGCAGGGCGCAGCCGGGCACCGGCAGCACCTGCAGGCCGCCGCGCCGTCTCAGGCCCAGGCACAGGCCGCCGTCGGCAGGGCCGAAGGCGAATTCCATCTTGTTGCGGAAGGCCCGCTGTTCCGGGGAGCCCAGAGCGGGCCGCAGGGGCAGGGTGGCATCGCGGCCCAGGCCGCCGATGCGCTCCAGGGCATCGCGCACCAGCTGGCCTTTCCAGCGCAGCTGGGCCGCATAGGGCAGGCGCTGCCAGGGGCAGCCGCCGCAATCCTCGCCGTGGGGGCAGATGTCCGCCGCCAGGACCACGTCTTCCAGCACCGCCGTGCGCTGGGCCTCCCAGAAGCGTTTCTGGCGGCGGATGATGCGGGCCCGTACCGTCTGGCCGGGCAGGGAGCCTGCGACGAAAATGACAGGCCCTCCGTCCTCGGGGCGGTGCAGGCCGCGGCCGTCGTGGCTCAGGGCGTCGATGCGGCAAACGATCTCGTCGGTCATGGCAGGGCAGGGGGTTGGAGTGGCGGGGAGCAGGCCGGAGTGGCCGGCGGCACGATGACCTTTCTTGTAGCGGCTTTGCCCCGGGCTGGCAATGTACGGGAAGGGCGGCGGGACGCTGCTCCCGCGCCCTCCCGCGCCGGCAAAAGCGCGCCCGGCGCGGAAAAAAAGCGGCGGCAGGCAAAAAAGCATTGCCTCCCGGTCATTCCTGTGCTATGCAACGCAACTGGCCTACGCCTCTGTCTGGCCCCGACTACCGCGCGTCCCACCACAGGATGCGTGGCCTGTGGCGCGGCCAAGAACAAAAATCACTTGACTTTTCTTGCAGCATGAGGCAAACAGGCCTCTCTCTTTTCGGAGGTTTAAGAGCATGTACGCTATCATTGAAACGGGCGGCAAACAGTACCGCGTCGAAGAAGGTTCCAAGATCGTTGTGGAAAAGCTCGCTGGCGAAGCCGGCAGCGAAATCAAGCTGGACAAGGTGCTGATGCTTGGCGGCGCCGATGTGAAAGTGGGCGCTCCCTATGTGGAAAACGCTGCCGTGACCGCCGAAGTGGTGGAACAGGGCCGCGGTGCCAAGGTCATGGTGTTCAAGCGCTGGCGCCGTAACGACTCGCGCAAGCTGCGCGGTCATCGTCAGGACTGCACCACCATCCGCGTCAAAAGCATTAACGGCTAGCTTGGCGGCGTGTCCCTGCGGGGACGCACGGCAATCTGCCTTGTAAGGAGTATACCATGGCTCATAAGAAAGCAGGCGGCTCTTCGCGTAACGGCCGCGACAGTGCGGGCCAAAGACGCGGCGTGAAGCGTTTTGGCGGCCAGAACGTGCTGGCTGGCAACATCATCGTGCGTCAGCTCGGCACCAAGATCTATCCCGGCACCAACGTGGGCATGGGCAGGGACTACACCCTGTTCGCCAAGGTCGACGGCGTGGTGCGTTTTGAAAAGTACATCCGCAAGCGTCGCGTGCTCACCCGCGTGCATGTGGAAGCCCCCGTTGCCGAATAACGGCGCGGCAAGGCGTGATTTTTGAAGGGAAGAGGCCGCAGGGCTTCTTCCCTTTTTTGCTTTTTTCAGGCCCCTGCGGCCTGCGGTGCGCCCGCAAGGCGTCCCGAAGATCAGGGTGGCGACACCCGGGAGATGTCTCATGCGTTTTGTGGACGAAGCTACCATACAGGTCCGGGCCGGCAAGGGCGGCCACGGCTGCGTGTCTTTCCGGCGTGAAAAGTTCGTGCCCCGCGGCGGGCCGGACGGCGGTGACGGCGGCAAGGGCGGTTCCGTCATCCTCAAGGCGGACAGCCGTCTGCTTTCCCTCTACGACTTCCGCCTCAAGCGCCAGTACGAGGCCCGCAACGGCCAGCCCGGCATGGGCAGCCAGTGCAACGGCCGCAAGGGCGAGGATCTCGTCCTGGGCCTGCCTGTGGGCACGCTGGTCTACGCCCGTGACGAGATGGGCGAGGAATACCTGCTGGCCGACCTGCGCGAGCCCGACATGGAAGTGGTGGCCGCCCAGGGCGGTCGCGGCGGCATGGGCAACGAGCATTTCAAGACGTCCACCATGCGCGCCCCGCGCTTCGCCCAGCCCGGCGAGCCCGGCGAGGAGCGCGAACTGCGCCTGGAGCTGAAGATCCTGGCCGATGCCGGCCTGCTGGGCCTGCCCAATGCGGGCAAGTCCACCTTCATCTCGCAGGTCTCGGCGGCGCGGCCCAAGATCGCGGCCTACCCCTTCACCACCCTGACCCCCAACCTGGGCGTCATGATCGACGAGTACGATCCTGACCGCCGCATGGTCATCGCCGACATCCCCGGCCTCATCGAGGGCGCCCACGAAGGCCAGGGCCTGGGGCACCGCTTCCTCAAGCATGTGGAGCGCACCCGCTTCCTGGTGCACATCCTCAGCATCGAGGACGTGAGCGACGACAATCCCTGGGCCGGTTTCGAGCTCATCAACGAGGAGCTGCGCCGCTTCGACCCCGAACTGGCCGAACGCCGCCAGATCGAGGTGGTCAACAAGATCGACCTGGTGGACGGGGAACGTGTGGAAGAACTGCGCGCCCGCGCCCGTGCCGACGGCCGCGAGGTCTTTTTCATCTCGGCCCGTGACGGCATCGGCATCGAAGACCTGGTGGCCGCGCTCTGGAAGCTGCGCGACGAAGTGCAGGTGCACGAGCCCCTGCACCACTTCGTGGAAGCCGCGAACGTGGACGAAGAGGAATTCGAGGACATCGAAGTCATCTACACCCGCGAGTGATGCGTGCGGGGCGGGGACGCCGGGGCTGCCGCCCGGCAGGCCGCGCTCCTGCCCCGTTTCTCGTCGCTCAGGAGGAGAAGCATGAAACATATCCTTCTGTCCTGCCTCCTGCTGCTGGCCCTGTGCGCCACGGCGCTGGCCGCCCCTGTGGAGAAGCAGACCTTCCGCGTGGTCGCCCCCGAGGGCTGGACCGTGGCCGCCGTGCCGGACGTGAGCGAAGGCGTGGTGCTGGTGGCCCCGGACAAATCCGTGAGCGTCACCATCGTCACCGCCGCCAGCGGGACCATGACCCCGGAACAGCTGGCGGCCGATTACGAGCAGAAGCTGCACGCCGCCCGTGTGGCGCAGAACGGCAATTATTACGGCCTCAAGGGCATGGCGGGCGACCTGCCGCTGGAGGTCTGCCTCTGGACTTTCGACGGCATGCACGGCGTGGCCAGCATCGTGGGCCGCACCGGCCATCCCGCCCTGCAGGGCATCGTGGACTCGCTGGAGTTCTACAAGTAGTCCCGTACCCAAGCATTTTATGAGGCGGGGCCGCCATTTTTGCCTGCTTCCCGATAGCGCGGGCAAGCCCCGGGCATCTTTGGACAAAGGCCGGAAGACCGGCCGATCCGTCATGAGGTGACGGGCATCGTCTGATGCTCTCCTGCCCCGGACCACAGAAATAAAAAAGGACGTCGGATATACCCGGCGTCCTTTTTTGTGGCCTCTCCTTGGCGGGAAGACCATGCGCCATGGGGTGGATAAACTCCCTGCCTGCGCTCCTCATGCTGCCGTGTCCGGCATCAATGATGTCGTGAGGAACGGCAGGGGCCCGGCGTGTCGATACCATGCGGATCACACGTCGGGGCTTTTATTCCGCTCCTTTGGCAAACAGACTCTCGGGGGAAGGGCTCCCTTTCCTGTCTTCCGAGGGCAGAGGGCTGCAAGGCTGTTGGCGTACTGCCACGATGCTTTGACCGGCGAAGACCTTCTGTCCCACCGCGACACGGGGCGCGTAGTTCGGAGGAAGGTAAAGATCGACACGGGAGCCGAACTTGATCATGCCGATACGTTCCCCTTTTTTACCCATATCGCCTCTCTCCGCATAACTGACGATGCGCCGGGCTATGAGGCCCGCGATCTGCACCATGACGAAGTCCCCGTCATCGGTCTTCAGGGCATAGGCGCAGCGTTCGTTATCCCGGGAGGCCTTGTCCAGGGACGCGCTGAAGAATTTGCCGGGGTAATAGCGGATGCCTTCGATGCGGGCATCGACCGGCATCCGGTTCACGTGCACGTCAAACAGGTTCATGAAGATGCTGATGCAGGTGAGCCGCTTTCCCGTGAACGGTTCGTCGGCCTGCTCGATGCGCACGATCCTGCCGTCGGCCGGACTGAGGGCGCAGTGCTCCTCTTGTGGGCTGACCCGTTCAGGATCACGGAAAAAATGGCTGGACAGCCAGAGCACGAGCAGGAAGGTCAGGGCCGGGAGCCAGAGCCCCAGGAGGGCGAACAGGAGCGCGCTGAACGCGACGAGAGCGAGGAAGGGGCAACCTTCCCTGCATATGCCGGCTTGGGGATGTTTCATGAGCATGTCTCCGGGGGGAGGCCTCCATGCGCGGGCAGGGAGGCCTCCCGCAGTCAGGCTACACGAGTGACGGGCACAAAATGTCCATCCCGTGCTGCCTCAGAATGTCGGCGCCGTCATAGTGGGCCCGTTTCTCAAGGAATTTTCCGTCCTTGAGGGTGATCATGAACATCAGGGAAAAGCGCACTTTTTTGTTCGTGGGCGGAAGGCCGAGAAAAGGTCTGGTGTGGACCCCTTCATAGACCAGATAGCAGGCCACCTTGTCACCCTCCGCGAACATGTTGTGGATGCGCATGGTAAAGCCCGGGCAGGCGTCCATATGGTTCTTTTCCTGCCGGATGAACTCATCGGCCGAAAGAGGATGGTCTATCTGGGAGTAGAAACGGAAATCAGGGTGACACAGCTCCTTCAGCGCATCGTAGTTGTTCTCTTCGATGAGCTGGTAGAACTTTTTGACGACAGCTTTGTTTTCTTCAGGGGACATGGATGTGCTCCTTGCTGGATGTTGGCAGTGCGGATCCGCGTATCCTTCCGGGAGGTCTGAATTGACGCTAATCCTTATAGCAGCTATAAGGTCAAGCACTTTTTGTGCGATGTCGTCCCCTGCACGTCGGGGAGGTGAACATGAGGATAGGAGAGGTCGCCAAAATTTCCCGCTGCCCGGCAGTCACCATCCGTTACTATGAAAAGATCGGCTTGCTGCCCAACGCAAAGCGCACGGCGGCAAACTACAGGATCTACGATCAGAACGATCTGGAGCGCCTGCGCTTCATCCGCCATTGCCGCAACCACGGTATGTCGCTTGCCGACATTGAAAAGCTGCTGTCGATCAAGGACGATGGCAGCGCCCTTCATGATGGGGACATCGTCGCTATCATCGAATCCCACAGGAAGAACATAAAAGCGCAGATAGCCTCGCTGGATGCCCTGCTCCGCAAGCTGGAGGAGCTGGTCGCCGACCCGGCCGGCAGCCGGGAAAAAGGGGACAGGATCATCGAGACCCTGGGGGCGCCGTGCCCTGACTGTTCCGATTATGCGAAGTTCTCGCATGATCCTTCCTGAAAGGGCATACGGAGTGGGGGGAAGTCAGGCCCTTCGGCTGGAACGACACGAACTGTTTGTACGCTGGCTGTTTGTCGTGCTTTGAGCTATGGTCAGACGCATCCGCCGGAGGCGGACAGGAATTTTTCAGAGCCCTTGCAGGAGCGATCATGGAAAGACAGGCCGATTGGCGACAGGAAAAAGCACAGGCGCTGGCCCGTGCCCGCGTGGTGGTCATCAAGGTGGGCAGTGCGGTCTTGACCGATGCCCGGGGGCTGAGCACGCCCGTGCTGGAAAGCCTGGCCCGTCAGATGGCCGCCCTGCGCACCGCGCCGGACGGGCATGAACGCCGTCTGGTGCTGGTCTCTTCCGGGGCCGTGGCGGCCGGCCGCGCCGTCCTGCGCGCCCACGGCCACAGCGGCGAGACCTCCGGCCTGTCCGCCCGTCAGGCGGCTGCCGCCGTGGGGCAGGGCCAGCTCATGCGTGCCTGGGACGAGGTCTTCCGGGCCTATGATTTCCCCACCTCGCAGGTGCTGCTCACCCGCGACGACCTGCGCGCCCGGCAGCGTTTCCTCAATGCCCGCAACACCTTTGCCGAGCTCATGGACTGGGGCGTGCTGCCCATCGTCAACGAGAACGACACGGTCTCGGTCAGCGAGCTCAAATTCGGTGACAACGACTGTCTGGCCAGCCTGCTGGTCAACCTCATCGGCGCCGACCTCTACATCAACCTGACGTCGGCGCCGGGCGTCTACGCGGCCAACCCGCAGGAAGTGCCCGATGCGGGCATCCTGGAATGCGTGGAAGACGTGGCGGGCCTCGATCTGGGCCGCATGTGCGGCGGCAAGACCAGCGTGGGCACCGGCGGCATGTACTCCAAGTTGCAGGCCGCGCGTCGCGCCGCCCAGCTGGGCGTGCCCACCCTCATCCTGCCCGGCCGCGAAGCAGACGTGCTGGCCCGCGCCTTTGCCGGTGAGGCCGTGGGCACCTGGGTCCGTCCCGAGGAACACGCCATCCCGCGGCGCAAGTTCTGGCTGGCCTACCAGTCCGATCCGGCGGGCACGGTGCTGGTGGACGCCGGTGCGGCCGAGGCCCTGCTCAGCAAGGGCAGCAGCCTGCTGCCCGGCGGTGTGCGGCAGGTGCTGGGCACTTTCCAGAAGGGCGCGCTGGTGCGCGTGGCCCGTCTGGGCGAGAGCGACAGCCATGCCAGCCTGGGCGTGGGCCTGTCCAATTACAGCGCGGCGGACCTGCGCAAGATCATGGGCCTGCGGCGCCATGAGGTGGCCGCCATCCTGGGCGATGCCCACTATCCCGAGGTCATCCACCGCGACAACCTGCTCATGGATGCCGCCATCTAGGGAACATCTTTTTCCGGGAGAGGCAGGAAAGCCTGTGGCATGGCTGCCGGTACCCGTGACGTTGACGGCCAAGGGGCGTGGCCGCCCCGCCCCCAAAGGCGTTTTATCCAGCTCCCGCAGGCTGCGGAAGGCCCTGTGCCGGATGCAGCGGCACGACCAAGGAGGGACCATGTCCGGCAAAACAACTGTCATGAAGCCCGGTGCGGCCATCGCCGCCTGTTTCGGCAAATTCGCCCGTTGCTACGGCCGCAGCTGCCGGGCCGAGTTCATCTGGTTCCTGCTGTTCTTCCTTGTCCTGGGGGCTCTGGCCGTGTGGTTCACCTCGCCCATGATCGTGGGCATGCTCTGGGCCCTGCTGATGATCCCGCTCAGCTCCGTGGGCATCCGCCGTTTGCACGACCTGAACCTGCCCGGCGGCATCTGGACGGTCTGGCTGACCATCACCGTCATCCTGCCCATGTTCGGCCTTTCCAACTACATGAACAATGAAGGGCACCTTTCGGACTACATGCTCTATCTGCACTACGGCTGGCTGTTCGTCACCGGTACGCTGCTGCTCTTCCTCTGCTTCGCCGGCGGTCAGGAAGGCCCCAACAAGTACGGCCCGGTGCCATGCGTGAAGGCCGCCGTCGCTGCGGACGGGGAAGAGGCGGCCAAAGAAGACTAGGCATCTTTTCCTGTTTGATGCGCTGCATGATGAAGCGGAGCCCTTGGGCTCCGCTTTTTTCATGGCGTACGGGCGCCCCCAAAGAGGCCCCGCCTTTTTGTGCAAGCTCCCAATATCCGCAATGGCCGGGCGGCCCTATGAACGGCCATCCGTCATCTTGCGCATCGGCTTTTTTGCCTGCCACCAAAAAAGGCCCGCGGCCCGCCATCAGGCGGGCCATGGGCCTTGGCAAAGCGCGCTGGGGAGGGATGGGGGTACGGGGGAAGGGGACACCTCTCGCGCGAGCAGAGGGGTCCCCTTCCCCCGTCCAGTTCGTTACGCGAAGTCGTAGCCGGCCTGCAGGGCCTTGGCGTTGACCGGGATCAGCTTGGCGTAGTGGGCGCTGACCACACGGTTGAGGGCTTCCTGCACGGCTTCCAGGGGCAGGGCGCCGGTGGCCTTGATCCAGGCGCCCAGGGCCACCATGTTGGCCAGTTTCACATTGCCCAGTTCATGGGCGATGTCGTTGACCGGGATGTAGACCGTGCGGTGCTTGCCGTCCAGCAGCCCTTCGGAGATGAGCGAGGCGTTGACGACCTGCACGCCGTCGGGATGCAGGCGGGGCTGGAACTTGGCCAGCGAGGGTTCGTTGAGCACGATGATGGAGCGGGGCGTGTTGACCAGGGGCGAGCCCACGGGATGTTCGTCCAGCACCACGGTGCAGTTGGCGGTACCGCCGCGCATCTCGGCGCCGTAGACCGGGATGAAGCTCACTTCGAGGCCGTGTTCCATGCCCGCCTGGGCCAGCAGGTTGCCGATGAGCATGACGCCCTGGCCGCCGAAACCGGCGATGATGACGTCCTGATACTTAGCCATGCCGCACCTCGCTTTCGGCCTGGGCGGTCACGTCTTTGTACACGCCCAGAGGGAATACAGGGATCATGGCCTCGCTGATGCGCCTGTTGGCGCTGACGGGGTCCATATGCCAGTTGGTGGGGCAGCCGGAGAGCAGCTCCACGAAGCCGAAGCCCAGGCCCTGCAACTGCACTTCGAAGGCCTTGCGCAGGGCCTTCTTGGCCGCGCGCACATGCTTGACGCTGTCCAGGGCGCAGCGCTCGGAATAGGCCACGCCGGAGAGCTGGGCCATGAGCTCGGCCATGCGGATGGGGCCGCCTTCGTGGCGGGCCATGTCGCGGCCGCGGGGGCTGGTGGTGGTCTTCTGGCCCAGCAGGGTGGTGGGGGCCATCTGGCCGCCGGTCATGCCGTAGACGGTGTTGTTGATGAAGATGCCGGTGATGAGCTCGCCGCGGTTGGCCGCGTGGATGGACTCGGCCAGACCGATGGCGCCCATGTCGCCGTCGCCCTGATAGGTGAAGACCACGCTTTCGGGACGGGCGCGGCGCACGCCGGTGGCCACGGCGCAGGCACGGCCGTGGGGGGCTTCGAGACCGTCCACGTTGAAGTAGTCGTAGGTGAAGGTGGCGCAGCCCACGGAGGCCACCAGGATGGTCCTGTCGGCCACACCCAGTTCGTGCAGCACCTCGCTCACCAGGCGGTGGGCAATGCCGTGGTGGCAGCCGGGGCAGTAGTGGGTCACGCGCTCGTTGAGCACGGGATTTGTGTCGAAGACCAGGGTCTCGCCATCCTGGGGCATGAGGGCCTGTTCAAGTTCGTGCGCGTGCATCTTAGTCCTCCTTGCAGGCCTGACGGATGGGATCTTCCAGGGCATCGGCGCCGATGAACAGGCCGGGCATGACGCCATGCCAGCCCACCCTGGCGTTCTCGCCCATCAGGGACAGGCGCACGTCTTCCACCATCTGGCCGGTGTTCTGTTCGATGACCAGGAAACGGCGGCCCGGGGCCAGGGCGCGCAGGGCATCGGCCGGGAAGGGATAGAGCGTCTTGGGACGGAACAGGCCCGCCTTGAGGCCTTCCCCGCGCAGTTTGCGGATGGCGCTGCGGGCGATGCGGGCCATGGAGCCGAAGGCCACCACCACGAGCTCGGCGTCGTCGGTGTTCCAGCATTCGGCGCAGGCTTCGGCCTGCATGGCGGTGTACTTTTCCATGAGCAGGCGGTTGCGGGCGGCCAGAGCGCCTTCGGCCAGGTACACGGACTTGAGCAGACGGGGCTTGGCGCCGGGGCCGCGCTTGCCGTAGCCTTCCATGCGCCAGGGCGCGGCCAGTTCGGCCAGGGCCTCGGGGCTCAGGGCGTCGGCCGGGGGCTGACGGCGCACGGGTTCCTTGATCTGGGCCACGATGGCGTCGCCCAGCAGCATGACCGGGTTGGCGTACTTGAAGGCCAGGGCGAAGGCGCGGAACATCATGTCGTAGCATTCCTGCGCGGTGGAGGGGGCCAGCACCAGGTTGCGGTGGTCGCCGTGACCGCCGCCCTTGACGGCCTGGAAGTAGTCGCCCTGCGAGGGGCCGATATCGCCCAGGCCCGGGCCGCCGCGTTCCATGTTGACGATGACGGCCGGGATATGGCTGCCCGCCATGTAGGAGATGCCTTCCTGCATCAGCGAGATGCCGCAGCTGGACGAAGAGGTCATGGCCGGGATGCCACAGGCGCCGGCGCCCAGCAGCATGTTGATGGCGGCCACTTCGCTTTCGGCCTGCACGAACTGGCCGCCGCATTCGGGCAGCCGGAGGGACATGGTCTCGGGGATCTCGTTCTGCGGCGTGATGGGATAGCCGAAGTAGCAGCGGCAGCCGGCGTCCAGGGCGCCAAAGGCCACAGCTTCATTGCCCTTGATGAGAATGCGGTCGTGACTCATGCGGTCTTCTCCGTTTTTTGGGATTTGAAGACACGGATGGCCACGTCCGGGCACATGAGCGCACAGGAGGCGCAGCCCGTACAGCGGCCTTCGGTTTCCATCACCTCATAGCCCTGGCGGTTGAACCGTCCCGAGGGGCGAATGATGTGCGCCGGGCAGACCGCTACACACAGGCCGCAGCCTTTGCAGCGTTCTTCCAGAAAAACAATTCGCGACATGCTGTTCCCCTGATCGATACAGATTGCACATGGCGCGGCATCCTGCCACAGGGTGGCGCCCCATGCGGTGTTGACAGACATCATGCCCCGAAGGGCTGGTCATGGCTGCGTCCGGCCCCGGTACGGGGAGCCGGGGCAGCCATGGGATATGTTCGCGCGGTACTGCCACCTGGCAGTGCCCGCCGCTCCTGCCTTGTGCGGCCATCCTTTTCCCGGCCCATATCCGGGGAAGTCATTGCCATCCCGGGAAAGGCCGTATTCCCGGCGGAGCGTGCCGGGGAAGGGAAGGGGCAAGGCCCTCCCCTTGCCGCAAGGATGCCGCCTACCGGATGAGCATGGCATCCCCGTAGGAGAAGAAGCGGTAGCCTTCCTTCACGGCCTCCTGATAGGCTTCCAGGATGCGTTTGCGGCCCGCGAAGGCCGAGACCAGCATCAGCAGGGAGGACTCGGGCAGGTGGAAATTGGTGATGATCCCGTCCACCACGCGGAAGGGACGGCCGGGATAGAGGAAGATGTCCGTCCAGCCGGCAAAGGGCTGGGCACGGCCGCAGACCTGGGCCACGCCTTCCAGCGTGCGCACCGAGGTGGTGCCCACGGCGATGACGGGCCGGTGCCGGGCCTTGGCCTCGGCGATGGCGTTGGCCGTCTCTTCGGGCAGTTCCACGTATTCCCGGTGCATCTGGTGGTTGCGGATGTCCTCGCAGCGCACGGGGCTGAAGGTGCCGTAGCCCACATAGAGCGTCACTTCGGCCCACTGGAAGCCGCGCTGGCGCAGGGTATCGCGCAGTTCGTCGGTAAAGTGCAGGCCTGCCGTGGGCGCGGCCACGGAGCCGGTCTTCTCCTCGCGGGAGTAGATGGTCTGGTAACGGCTGAAGTCTTCCTCGGCGTCGGAACGCTTGATGTAGGGCGGCAGGGGGATGTGCCCGGTGGCGGCGAAGGCGTCGGCCACGTCGCCCTTCCAGCACATGCGCACACGCCGGTGGCCGAAGGTGCCGCACTCCAGGATGGTCACGCTGATGCCCGCGCCGAAGTACAGGGTCTCGCCTTCGCGCACGCTGCCCCCGGAACGGACCAGGCCGTTGACCTCGGCGCACCAGGTGTCCTCGCGGCCCTTGACGGGCGTGGCGGCGGCCCGCACCAGCGGCAGGGGCGTCAGCAGCAGGAATTCCACCTTGCCGCCGGTACTGCGGCTGCCCAGCAGGCGGGCCTGGAGCACGCGGGAGTTGTTGGCCACCAGCAGGGCGCCTTCGGGCAGGCAGTCCGGCAGGTCGCTGAACATGTGGTGTCCCAGGTCCAGGGCGCCGCTGCGGCGCATGGTCAGCAGGCGCGACGCGCCCCGCTGTTCCGGCGGATACTGGGCTATCTGCTCCTGGGGCAGTTCATAGGTATAGTTTTGCAGCAGGAAATCATCTTCGGAAACGAAAACAGGCGGCATGGGTCTTTATCCTTCACTTCTCTTCGGGCCGCGGGGCGGCCGCAACATCTGCCGTCGGGGCAGGGCCGGGGATGCCGTTTTTCCATGCCCGCCCCGTACGGGGACGGGCAGCCGGGCAGCCGGAGAGACGCTTGTCAGTCCGTGCCGGAGAGGCTATCCTTTTCAGGCTGTCCGGCCTTCCGGACGACAGTTGAAGGAGTATAGCCAATGCGACGCCTACTTGTCACCTTGATCCTTGGGGTCTCCCTGGCCAGCGCCGCCGGTTGCGCCGACCTGGGCATCAGCAACCCCTTTGAATCCACGCCGGCCGCCACGAGCAGCCAGCTTTTGGGCATCAGCCTGCCTGCGGGCATGGAACTTTCCACGCAGCACTGCGCCCGCACCACCGGCAGCGACGGCCAGCCCCAGGGCATGGAGACCGCCTACGGTCAGGCTGACCGGATGCAGGTGGCGCAGAGCCTGTTCAACACCATGCAGGGCGCGGGCTGGAACCTGCGCATGAGCCTGCGCAAGGCCGACCGCATCATGCTGGCCTTCGAGAACGGCAACCGCCTTGCCGTGATCAGCCTGTATTCGCAGACGGTCTACAGCTGCGTGGCCGAGATCTGGGTCTCGGAAAAGCTGCCCGACGGTTCCTCCCTGAACCTCCTGCCCCTGCGCGGCGAGGGCGGCCAGAACAGCGGCGGTTTCGGCGGTTTTGGCGGCAGCTCCAGCGGCGCTTCCGGCGGCGGCTTCGAAAGCAACGGGCCTGCCACGGGCGGCGGTTTCGAGACGCCTGACGGCGGCAGCACTCCGCCCCCGGTGGGTACCAGCGAGAGCTGGGGCTCCTCTTCCGGCGGCGGCAGCAGCAGTGGCAGCGGCCTGCAGGAGCGCCTGCTGTGAGCGCGTCGCCCTTCCACAACAGCCGCCGTTTCGCGGGCAAGCGCCTGCATCTGGGCGTGTGCGGCTCCATCGCCTGCTACAAGGCGCTGGATCTGCTGCGCGCCCTGCACGCCCTGGACATCCACGTTTCCGTCACCCTCACCGACGGCGCGCGCCGTTTCGTGACGCCCCTGCTCTTCGAGGCCCTGGGCGCCATGCCGGTCTATGGCCGCATGTTCGAGGGCGACGAGGTCTTCGACCATCTGGAACCGGGCCAGCGGGCCCAGGCCATGCTGGTGGCCCCGGCCTCGGCCGGCGCGTTGTCGCGTCTGGCGGCCGGAGCTGCGTCGGACATGCTCTCGGCGCAGGCGCTGGCTTTCGACGGGCCGCTGGTGGTGGCCCCGGCCATGAACCCGCGCATGTGGCAGCACCCGGCCACCCAGGACAATGTGGCCACCCTGCGGCGGCGCGGGGCCGGGATCGTCGTGCCCGGCTGTGGCGGCACGGCCTGCGGCGATACCGGACAGGGCCGTCTGGCCCCGGTGGAGGACCTGTTCCTGGCCGCCCTGCGTGCCCTTTCGCCGCAGGACATGGCGGGGCAGCGTGTCATGCTGACCATGGGCCCCACCCGCGAGAAGTGGGACGGCGTGCGCTACTGGACCAATCCAAGCAGCGGCACCATGGGCGCGGCATTGGCCACGTCCGCCTGGCTGCGCGGGGCCGCGGTCACGGCCGTGTGCGGGCCCGGCTGCCCAGACCTGCCCGCCGGGGTGGAGCGCATCGGCGTGGGCAGTGCCCGCGAGATGTTCGAGGCCGCGTCCGACTGCTGGCCCCGCATGGACATGGGCCTGTTCTGTGCCGCTGTGGCGGACTTCTCGCCCGAACCGCTGGGCCCGCAGAAATTCAAGAAAGAAGGGCGGCAGGACGGTTTCAGCATCCGCTTCACGGCCAATCCCGACATTTTGCGGACCCTGTCGCAGCAGCGGCGGGAAGGACAGAAAGTACTGGGTTTCGCGGCCGAGACCACGCCCGACATGGAAAGCCTGCTGGAGCTGGCCCGGGGCAAGCGCGCCCGCAAGGATGCCGACCTGCTGGCGGGCAACCGCGTCAACAGCGGCGACAGCGGCTTCGGCGCGGCCACCAACAGCATGGCCGTGGTGGACCGTACCGGCCGTGAAGAGATCTGGCCCAACCAGAGCAAGGCCGACGTGGCCTGGGATCTTTGTTCGTGGCTTTTGCGCCTGTAAACCCGCTGGCGGCCCCCTGGAAGGCACGCGGCCTCCATTGGCTGCTCATGCCCGAGGACCTGCCCCCGGAGCTCTCCCTGTGCGTCATGCCGGACGCCGTCCCGGCCGCGCCCGTGCGCCGTCCGCAGCCTGCGGCCCCGCGGGCGCCGCGTCCCGTGCGTCCGTTGCCTTCCCAGCTGCATCAGGAAGGCCAGGGCGGTGCGTCCGCCGCGCCGGCACAGGCCGTGAGGCAGGGCGGCGCCCCCGCGGCTTCTCCTGCTCCTGGCCCATCTGTCTCCACAGCTCCCGCGCAGGAACAGCGGCGCCCGGCCCGTCCGCAACCCGCGGAACAGGCCCTGGAAGCGGCCGCGCCGGTCAGGAGCTGGCGGCCCTTGCCGCCCCACGTCTGGCCCGCCGTCTGGCAGGAGCGCCTTTCACACACCCGGCAGGGACGGGTGGTCTGGACCTACTGGAACCTTGGCCCGGATCTGTGCGAGGCCCAGGCTCCGGGCAAGGCGCAGCGCAGCGCCTTTTTCCGCCGTCTCATGCAGGATCTGGCCTATCCGGCGGGCACCAGCACCTTCTGGCCCGCCTGCCTGCCCGATCCTGACGCCGTGCCCTCTGCCCCGGCCGACGGGGAGGACAGGCCCCGCTACCGGCCCAACGCCGACGTGTTCTGGTCCGGCGTGCAGGCCCTGCAGGCCCGTGCCGTGGTGGTCATGGGCTCCGTGGCGGCCCGTGCCCTGGGGCTGCCCGCCGGGGTGCGCCCCCTCCAGCAGCTGCGCCATCGCGGCACGCTGGTCTGGGTGCTCTGGGACGTGGAATTCCTTCTTGATGAACCGCAGCGCTACGCGGCCATGCTGGCCTTCGTGCGCCGGGCGCTGCAACAGATCTCCAGACGCTGAAAACGACGCCATGTTCACTGCTATCGGACTGATGCTCACGGGCATCGCCCTGGGCTTTGCCCTGCGCTCTTTCCAGTGGCCCGAACTGCTGGGCCGCGCCATCTCCCCCACCATCATGCTCATGCTCTTCGCCCTCGGCGTGGCCGTGGGCGGCAACGAGACCCTGATGACCAACCTGCCCGTGCTGGGCGGCAAGGCCCTGGTGCTCACCGTGGCCTGTGTGGCGGGCAGCCTCGTCTGCACTGTGGCCGTGCGCCGCTTCTTCCCCGGTGCCGGGCCCCGGCGCCATGCGGGCACTGGGGCCGACAGCGCGGACACGGGCGCGGCCATGAGCGTGCGCCACGACCGGGAAGACGGGGAGGGCCGGGCATGAGCGGGAGCCTGATGATCCTCGGCTGTTTCGTGCTGGGCGTGCTGCTGGCCTGGCTGGGCTGGATACCGGACTATTTCCTGGAGCACGACGGCACGCTCTGCGTGCTCTATGTGCTGATGTTCCTGGTGGGCGTCTCCATCGGGCATGACCGCCGTCTGGGCGAGATCTTGCGTACCCTGCGGCCCCGGGTGCTGCTGCTGCCCCTGGCCACCACCGTGGGCACCTTTGCCGGGGCGGCCCTGGCCAGCATCACGCTGGCCTATTCCCTCAGCGAATGCCTGGCCGTGGGGTCCGGCTTTGCCTACTATTCCCTTTCGTCCATCTTCATCACCCAGTACAAGGGCGCGGAGCTGGGCACCGTGGCCCTGCTGGCCAACATCATGCGCGAGCTGGCCACATTGCTTTTCACGCCGCTCATGGTACGCTGGATCAGCCCGCTGGCCGCCATCTCGTGTGGCGGCGCGTCCACCATGGACTCCACCCTGCCGGTCATCACCCGTTTCGCGGGCAAACAGTGGGTGTTCGTTTCCATCGTGCACGCCATGATCCTGGACTTCAGCGTGCCTTTCTGGGTGACCTTTTTCTGTACCCTGTAACGCAAGGAGCTGCGCCATGGCCCGTATGCGTGCCGTCAAACAGCAACTGAAAGACCTGCTCTCCGCGCCCGACTGGCGTGACCATCTGCCCGGGCTGCGCTCCATGGGGCAGCCCGCCGTGGGGCCGCTCTTCTCCTTCCTGCTGCTGGAACCGCTCATGCGCCACAAGGCCGCCCTGGCCCTGGGCCAGGTGGTGGCCGGCCTGGAAGAGGGCAGCGCCGAAGACATGCACAACATCATGCGCCGCCTCATGTGGCACATGAACGAGGAGTCCGGCAACATCGGCTGGGGCATCCCCGAAGCCTTCGGCGAAGTGCTGGCCGCCTGCCCGCGCGCGGCCAGGGAGTTCCACAGGGTGCTCATCTCCTATGTCATCGACCTGGGCCGGGACGACAACTTCTGCGACCACGGCCCGCTGCGCCGCTCCTGCTTCTGGGCCATCGGCCGTCTGGCGCAGGCCCGGCAGGAACTGGCCGTCATCGCCCGGCCCTGGCTGCTCAAGGGCCTGGAGGACGAGGATGTCCCCTGCCGCGGCATGGCCGCCTGGGCCCTTGCCCAGCTGCCCCGCGATTTCATGGATGCCCCGGCCCTGCGCCGTCTGGCCGAGGCCGGGCATGAGGATATCTGCGAAGTTTTCGACGGCGAGAAGATGGTCGAGAAGACCGTTTCCGAGCTGGCCCGCGAGGCCCTGGGCTAAAGGGATGCTATGTTGAGGGGGAGAGGGGAACTTTTTTTCTTGGAAAAAGTTCCCCTCTCCCCCTCAAACTCCCCCTTTCCCTTCAAAAAACGCTGCTATGGTCATTGGACGGGGAGCATGGCGCCCCTGTCCGTACCGTGTCCGATGGTCCCCCGGTAGTGCGGGGGATTTTTTTGTGTCTGGTGGATGGGAAGCCGGTGAGGGAGGGGACAGGGGCAGACGTCTTGTGGTGAAAAGGAAGGCCGGGGGAACAGGCCGGCTGCGGGACGGCCCCTTTCCTGGCGCTGCCGGGCGCATGGAGCGCATGAAAAAGGCCACCCGTGGCGGGTGGCCTTTTGTGTTCACGAGGGATGCCGGAGCAGGGCGGCTGCCCGCTCCGGGGGATTTTTACAGGCCCTTTTCCTGCATCAGGCAGACCAGGTCGCAGACACGGTTGGAATAGCCCCATTCGTTGTCGTACCAGGCCACGACCTTCACCAGGTTGCCGTTCTGCACGGTGGTGTAGGGCGCTTCCAGGATGGAGGAATGCGGGTCGCCCTTGAAGTCCATGGAGACCAGGGGCAGGGTGTTATAGCCCAGGATGCCCTTGAGGTAGGTCTCGCTGGCGTCCTTGAGGGCGGCCAGCAGGGTTTCGGTATCGGTATCCTTTTCCAGGATGCCGTTGAAGTCCACCACGGAGACCGTGGGCGTGGGCACGCGCAGGGAATAGCCGGTGAACTTGCCGGCCAGTTCGGGGATGACCTTGGCCACGGCCTGGGCCGCGCCGGTGGAGGTGGGGATGATGTTGCAGGCGGCGGCGCGGGCGCGGCGCGGGTCCTTGTGGGCCATGTCGAGGATGCGCTGGTCGTTGGTGTAGGAGTGGATGGTGGTCATGTTGCCCAGCTTGATGCCGAAGTTGCGCTGCAGCACCAGGGCCACGGGCGCCAGGCAGTTGGTGGTGCACGAGGCGTTGGACACGATGTGGTGCTTTTCGGGATCGTACTGGTCGTGGTTCACGCCCATGACGATGGTGATGTCCTCTTCCTTGGCCGGAGCGGTGATGATGACCTTTTTGGCCCCGTTGTCCATGTGCACGGACGCCTGGGAGGCCTTGCGGAAGATGCCGGTGCTTTCCACCACCACGTCCACGTCATACTGGCCCCAGGCCAGCTGGTGGGGGTCACGCTCGGCGAAGCAGTGGATGTTCCAGTCACCGACCTTCACTTCCTGGCCGTCCACCTGGGCATCCAGGAAGGCGCGGCCGTAGACGGAGTCGTACTCCAGCAGCTGGAAGTTGGTGGTGGCGTCGAAGAGGTCGTTGATGGCCACCACTTCCACGCGATCAGCGTAGGTCTGGCGCAGGGCGCGGAACACCTGGCGGCCGATGCGGCCGAAACCGTTGATACCGACACGAACTTTTTTCATTGTAATCACCTTTGCCCTTGCGGGCATCCTGTCTTGATGGGGGCGGAGCGGCACGGCGGCGGGCAGGGCCCCTGATGCCGTCATGCCGGGCGCATGCCGCCGTGCCCGGCGGGCCGGGACGTGCGGCAGGGCCCGCTAGTCTTCGTAGACCGAGTAGGCGTGTTTGGCCATCAGCTCGTAATTGTTGCGCAGGGCGTCATGCAGGCGGGCGTTCTCGATGGCCACGGCGGAGATGGCGGCCACGGCCATCATGAAGCTGTCCTCGTCGGCGGTGAACTCGCGTTCCTCGGAGGAGTAGACGCGGATCAGGCCGATGACCTTGCCGCCCACGCTCAGGGGAGCGGAAAGCACGGAGACCAGGCCTTCGGCCTTGGCGGATTCGGGGTACTGGAAACGGCCGTCAGAGGTGGCGTCCTTCAGGTGGATGGCCTTGCCGGACAGCACTTCGCTGTCCAGGCCGCTGCGTTTCACTTCCACGGGCCCTTTGCGCATGTAGGTGGCGGAGAGGCCGTAGGCGGCGCTGGGCAGCAGGAAGTGCCCGGTGCTGTCCAGCAGGCGGATGGTGCAGGCCTTGCAGTTCATGGTCTGTGCCGTGTGCTCGCTGATCTTGTGCAGCACGTCCTTGGGATCAAGGCTGGCATTGATGGCCAGGGCCACATCACGCAGGGCGCGGAAATAATCCTGGGGCATGGAAGACCTCCTTGGGATGGGGTGACGCCTTCCCCGGCAGGGCGTCGGTGATTGCCGTTGGCCGCCCCGGGCGCAGGCGCGTGACCGGGGATGACGGACGCGCGCAGGGCGGCGGAGATGGGATAGTCGTCGGCCGGCCGTCCGGCAACGGGATATCCGGATGGGTCATGCGGCGGGGCCCCGGCCGTGCCCGGGAAAGGAGGTGGGAGGTCTCCTGTCCGGCAGGCCGCGCAGGCATGTCTCAGGCTCAGCTCTTGAACATGAAGCGCCGCATGGAAACATTAAGCACGATGCCCAGCAATGTGAAGTTCACCACTGTGGCACTGCCGCCATAGCTGATGAAGGGCAGGGGGATGCCCACCACGGGCATGAGCCCGATGACCATGCCCATATTGATACATATCTGCCAGAAAAAGTAAAAGAAGACCCCCACGGCCAGCATGCTGCCGAAACGGTCCTTGGCCTGGACCACCGTGGAGAAGATGGACAGCAGGAACAGGCAGAACAGCGTCACCAGGACCACGCAGCCCACAAAGCCCCATTCCTCGCCGAACACGGCCAGGGCGAAGTCCGAGTGGCGCTCGGGCAGGAAGTTGAGCTTGTTCATCATGCCTTCCATGTAGCCCTTGCCCCACAGTTCGCCGGAGCCGATGGCGATGCGCGATTGCAGGATGTGGTAGCCCGCGCCCAGGGGGTCGTCGCCGGGGTTGAGGAAGGTGAGCACGCGCTGCTTCTGGTAATCGTGCATGAGCACGCACCACATGAGGGCGGCCACGCCGGGCACGGCCAGCAGGCAGGTGCCCAGCACATAGCGGCGCAGGCCGTGGAACAGGATCATGCCGCCCATGATGAGCAGCACCATCATGGCCGTGCCGAGGTCGGGCTGCTTGAGGATGAAGACCACGGGCACCAGGCCCACGGCCAGCACGGAAAAGAAGCTCTTCCAGCCCAGGGGCTGGCTGTCGCGGGCCAGCAGGCGCGCCACCAGGATGAGCACGGCGATCTTGATGGGTTCCGAAGGCTGGATGGTGAACAGACCGAACGATATCCAGCGCTTGGCGCCGTAAAAGGTGGAGCCCACGAAGGGCACCAGCATCAGCAGCACCAGGAAGACCAGATAAGCGGGCCAGGCCAGGTTGCGCAGCTGCCGGTAGTCGAACAGCGTGGCCAGCAGCATGCAGCCCAGGCCGCACAGGCCCCAGACCAGCTGGCGCTGGTAGAAGCTCTCGAAGGCAAAGCCGGTCTCCATGCGGGTGCCGCTGGCGGAATAGAGGTTGGCCACGCCCGTGAAGTAGAGCAGCAGCATGCAGGCCAGCAGTGCCCAGTTGATATAGCCGAGAAGGCGCTTGTCCATGGGGCGTTCCTGTTGTCGTCAGCGGCGACGGCGCTTGGGGGGATCGTTGCTGTCGTTGGTCATGCCCGGCAGGGGGGCCGAGACGGTGCCCAGCATCCGTCCGGCGGGCTGGGGCGCTTCCGGTGCCCTGTAGCCGGGCGCGGCGGTGTCCGGCCCGAAAAGGTATTCATAGACTTTCTTGGCCACGGGCCCGGCCACGCTGGAACCGCCGCCGCCGTGTTCCACCATGACGATGACCACATAGGTCTTGCCGTTCTTGCTGCCCCAGGTGGCGATCCAGGCATGGTCGCGGTGCAGGTAGGCCAGCTCCGCGGTACGCAGGCGGCGGTCGTTGGCGGTCATCTTGAGCTTGGTCACCTGGGCCGTGCCGGTCTTGCCGCCCATGTCGGCATCGTGGCGGCCCACCACCTTGGCCGTACCGCCCCCGGCCGTGCGGCGCATGGCCTGGACCACGAAGCGCAGGTGGCCCAGCTCGGCGGGGATGCGGCCGCGCACCTCGCGGGGGGCGTCTTCCAGCAGCTGGGGCTTGAGCAGGTCGCCGCCATTGAGCATGGCCGACACATAGACGGCCATCTGGATGGGCGTGACCAGGGTGAAGCCCTGACCGATGGAGGTGTTGAAGGTATCGCCGCGCACCCAGACCTGCTTGCGGTAGCGCTGCTTCCAGTCGCGCGAGGGCACGAGGCCCGAACGTTCGTGGGGCAGATCGACGCCGGTGGGGCGGCCGAAACCGCATTGCTTGGCAAAAGCCGAGATCTTGTCGATGCCCAGGCGCTCGGCCATGATGTAGTAATACACGTCGCAGGAGTTGATGAGCGACTGCTCCAGCGTCTGGCTGCCGTGGCCGCCGCGCCGCCAGCAGCGGAAGATCTGGTTGCCCAGCTTGGTCTGGCCGCCGCAGAAGACGGTCTCGCGGGGATCCACGCCGTTCTCGAGGAGGCACACGGCCATGAGCAGCTTCCAGACCGACCCCGGCGGGTAGACGCTCTGGATGACGCGGTTCTGCAGGGGATAGCGCTTGCTGGTGCGCAGGGCCTCCCAGTCACGGCGGGAGATGCCCGCGGCGAACAGGTTGTTGTCATAGGCCGGGGAAGTCACCAGCGCGCGCAGCTTGCCGGTGTCCGGTTCCATGACCACCACGCAGCCCGCCTCGCCGGCAAGGGCGTCCCAGGCGGCCTGTTGCAAGTCGCGATCCAGCGAAAGGGCCAGTTCCTGCCCGGCGCTGGGGGCCTCGCTCAGGCTCTTGGCCAGCATGCGCCCGTGGGCGTCCACTTCCATCTGGTACAGGCCCTTGTGGCCGCGCAGGCGCTTTTCCAGCTCCAGTTCCAGACCGGCCTTGCCCACCAGGTCGCCCATGGCAAGATCGGGGTCCTTCTCCATCTCGGCGCTGTTGGCTTCGGCCACATAGCCCAGCACGTGGGCGAAGAGGTCTTTTTCGGGATAGTAGCGGTTGGTGCGGACCATGATCTCGAGGCCGGGCCAGTTGACGAGCTCGGCTTCGATGCGGGCCACCTGGCCGAAGTCCAGGCCGGAGACCAGCGGCAGGGCCTCGAAGGGCTTGGTCTTGAAGCGGTCCTGGTGGTAGCGGTTCTGGAGCTGCTCCAGGGGCGTGTCCGTCCACTGGCTGATCTGGGCCAGGGTGGCGGGGATGTCCGGGCAGTCCTCGCGGATGATGGCCAGGCCGTAAGCCGTGCGGTTGTCGGCCAGGATATTGCCGTGATCGTCGAAGATGCGGCCGCGCGGGGCGAAGATGCGTTCCGTGCGCAGGCGGTTCTTCTGGGCCTGCGTGGTCATCTCCGGCCCCAGATGGAGCTGGAGGTACCAGAAGCGGGTGACGAAGACGAAAAAGAAGATGCCCACCAGCACCTGCAGGAGCAGGATGCCGCTGCGCGGCGGCTGGTAGCGTTCGCTTTCCACCTGTATGGTCAGCCAGGAACGCCAGTTCTTGCGCTTGCGGCGGGGCGTCTCCGTCAGGGGAGCGGCCGGTTCCGGAGCGGGAGAGGGGAGGATGCGCCTATTCTTCGTCATGCGAGCATGCCAGGGGCCGCGTGGCCGTCAAAAGCAACCAGGCCACGGGCAGGTAAAGGGCCTGAATCAGGCTCCTGTCCAGAAATTCCTGCGGATCGAAACGCACGGCATAGAGCGGGGAGAACAGCCAGCCCAGGCCGAAGCAGGCGCCGCCCAGGCAGATGGCGAGCAGCAGCACGAGGAAAAAGTTCCCCAGGCCCAGAAGCCAGCGCAGCAGGCGGTAGATCAGGCAGACCAGCGCGTACCAGACGATGGTGGCCCCGAAGGGGCTCGTGCCGATGCCTTCCTGCAACAGGACGAAGAGCGGCAGCAGCCAGCAAAGGTTCCTGTAGTCCCTTTCCTGCAACAGGATGACCAGCCCCACCACCAGGGCATCGAGGCAGGGGACGAGGCTTTGCACGCAGATGCCCAGGGCCACGAAGCACAGCCACCAGAAGATGTTGCGCACGGCCTGCATGGGCTAGCGCTCCCTTTTTGGGGGCCGGGGCGGGCCCACGAAGTCCGGGGCGGGCTCGCTGGGGCGCAGGGGCCGGTTGATGCCGCTGGGCTCCAGCAGCAGCACTTCTTCCAGACGGCGCACGTCCACCAGGGGCCGGGCCGTGACGGCCAGGAACTGGGTGGAGTCCGAAGGGGCCACGCTGTCCACCGTGGCCACGGGGATGCCCTTGGGGTATTTGCCGTCCAGACCGGAAGTGATGAGGATCTCCCCGGCGGTCACCGGGGCGTCGCGTTCCACGAAGCCCACTTCCAGCGGCTGTTCCAGGCCCTGCCCGCTCAGGATGCCGGCCGAGCGGCTCTGCTGGGCGAACACGGCGATGCGGCTGCCCGGGTCGGTGATGAGCAGGACCGTGGCGGCATGGGGGCTGGCCCGCAGCACGCGGCCCACAAGGCCCATGTTGGTGACGATGGGGGTGCCGGGGCGGGCGCCCGAGGTGTAGCCCCGGTTGATGGTGATGCTGTCCTGGATGGCGTTGGGGCCCATGCGCCCGGCCAGGATGCGGGCCCCCACGGGCTTCCAGGCGCTGTCCACGGGCAGTTGCACCAGCTCGCGCAGCCGGGCCAGTTCCGCCAGATCCTCGCCGTGGGAGACGATGCGGGCCTGCAGTTCGGCCACCTGGGCGCGCAGGCGCTCGTTCTCTTCGCGCACGCCCACCAGGTCCACATAGCGCCGCCAGGCGTCCATGACGCTGCCCTTGACGGAATCGAAGGTGCCCAGCACCGTGCCGCTCATCTCCAGACCGACGTTGGCGGCGATGTCGTCGAGCGCGTGCGTGCGCTGGTTCCAGGAATACATGCCCAGAAACAGCACCAGAAGGCCGCCCGCCATGAGGAGAAAGCGTCGGAATGTCACCGTGGCACCCGTGAGAGCAGCAGGAAACAAAAGGACGGCCGTGCCGGGAAAAGGCGACGGGCCGTCCTGCACTTGCAAAGGTTAGTCGATGCAGACGTCTTTGAGCACGTGGATGTTGTCCAGGGCCCGGCCCGTACCCATGACGACGGTGGACAGGGGGTCGTCCACCACGGTGATGGGCAGGGATGTCTGCTCGCGCAGCAACTGGTCGAGGCCCTTGAGCAGCGCGCCGCCGCCGGTCAGCACGATGCCGCGGTCCACGATGTCGGCGGCCAGTTCCGGGGGCGTCTGTTCCAGGGCGATGCGCACGGCCTGCACGATGCTCTCCACCTGTTCGGAGATGGCCTTGCGCACTTCCTCGGAAGTGATGATGATGTTTTGCGGGATGCCCGTCACCAGGTCACGGCCCTTGACCTCGATCTGCTGTTCGGGGTCCATGGGATAGGCCGAGGCGATCTTGATCTTGATCTCTTCCGCCGAGGCTTCGCCGATGAGCATGTTATACTTGCGTTTGACATGCGTCATGATGGCTTCGTCCATCTTGTCGCCGCCCACGCGCACGGAGCGGGCATAGACGATGCCGGCCAGAGAGATGACGGCCACTTCCGTGGTACCGCCGCCGATGTCCACCACCATGTTGGAGGTGGGCTCCTGGATGGGCAGGTCGGCGCCGATGGCGGCGGCCATGGGTTCCTCGATGAGGTAGACCTCACGGGCACCGGCGGACTGGGCCGATTCCTTGACCGCACGCTTTTCCACCTGCGTGATGCCGGTGGGCACACAGACCATGATGCGGGGGCGAACCAGATGGCGGGAATTGTGCACCTTGGTGATGAAGTGGCGCAGCATGGCCTCGGTCACCTCGAAGTCGGCGATGACGCCGTCCTTCATGGGGCGGATGGCCTTGATGTTGCCGGGGGTCTTGCCCAGCATGCGCTTGGCGTCGGCGCCCACGGCCAGGACCACGGTATTGCCGCGCGAATCTTTCTTGACCGCCACCACGGACGGTTCACGCAGGACGATGCCCTGGCCCTTGACATAGACACAGGTGTTGGCCGTGCCCAGGTCGATGGCCAGGTCATTGGAGAACATTCCCAAGAAGAAATCCACAATTTTGGACATTACGCTAGCTTGCCTCGTTCTACTGGTATGCGTATGGTGCTGCCGGGCGTGCGGAGAAGGGAGGGCGGAACCTGTGGGGGATGCCGTAAGGCTCCGGGCCGGTTCCCGCGGGAACCACGGCCTTGCAGGCGAAAAGCGCACGGCAGCAGACAAAACTTGTTCGGCTAAAACGGGCTTGAAGTCAAGCTGTTGCGGACACAGTACAAATTTTTTCTCCTGTCCGCGTCCCCAAGAATCCGCTAAAAAGGCGTGAATCATGCTGCTTTGGCATACCCTGGCCACTTATTTCCGGCGCAGATACGGCGTCCGGGTGCAAAAAATTCCACTGGATGCGGGCGCCACCTGCCCCAACCGGGACGGCACGCTCTCCGCGCGGGGCTGCATCTTCTGTAACGACAGCGGCTCCGGTTCCGGCATGGGCCTGCGCGGCCTCGACCTGCGCGCCCAGTGGGACGCCTGGTACGCCAAGTACACTACCACGGACAGCGACCGCCTGTTCATGGCCTATCTGCAATCCTTTTCCAATACCTACGGCCCGGCCTCCCGGCTGGCGCACCTGCTGGAACAGGTGGCGGCCCTGCCCGGCTGCCGCGGCATCGCCGTGGGCACGCGGCCGGACTGCCTGGATGGCGAGAAGCTGGCCCTGCTGGCCGGCTGCGGGCTGGATGAGGTCTGGCTCGAGCTGGGCCTCCAGACCTGCCGGGACGACACCCTGCGCCGCATCGACCGCGGTCACACGGCGCGTCAGTCCGAGGAGGCCGTGCGCGCCGCGCTGGATGCCGGGCTGCTGGTCTGCGGGCACCTCATGGCCGGGCTGCCCGGCGAGGACGAGAAGGATTTCCTCGACGGCGTGGACTGGGCCGTCTCGCTGGGCATGCAGGGCCTCAAACTGCACAACGTCTATGTGCCGCAGGGCACGGAACTGGCCCGGCAGTGGCAGGAGGGCGGCTACCGCCCTCTGGCCCGGGACGAATATGTGGACATGCTGTGTGCTGCTCTGCCGCGCATCCCCTCCACCGTGGTCATGCAGCGCATCCAGGCCGACCCTGCGCCGGGCGAGCTGTTGGCCCCTGCCTGGGCCCTGGAAAAACGCGGCATCATCACCGATCTGCGCCGCGCCATGGCCGCCCGCGGCCTCTGGCAGGGCTGCCGCGCCGATGCCACGGCGGCCCGGCCGGAGTGGTTCGGCGGGTAGGGGAGAGAAAAGTTTTTTGAGGGGGCGGGGGAACTTTGCATTGCTGTCGATGCCCGTAACTTCCTTCGTCGTAACGGGCACGGCCCTGCGGGCCGCCATGCGGTCGCTCCTGGCGGAAAAAAGTTCCCCCGCCCCCTCAAACTCCCCCACCCCTTCAAAAAACGCCCGTGCGGTTGATGTCAGGGGAAGAGGGGGAAAAGGGCATTCCTTGGATGGAGGTCTCCGGGGACATATTTAGCTGAGGTGCATCTTAGTCAGAAAAGTATCTACAGCAGGAGCATATTTTGCTTTACCCATTATGCTGTAGCGTGAAAGATGAAGGAGTGTTCCCAGATAAATAGTTTGTCCTTTTCGATGAAATTCCCGAACTTGATGGCTGTAAGATCCCCATCCTGACGGAATATTTTCTATGGGAGAGGCCGTAAAGTTGTTTTTCAGTAAAAAATTTTCTATTTGTATATAGTTATCACGTCCAAGTGTTATAATGAATGTTGGAATCCAATGTGAAAAAATCTTTTCCCAAAGTTTGCAGGCACTTTTGATCGATTCTGTTTTTTTAGGAAGAGCTTCCCATGAAGCAGAGCGGAAAGGGATAAAATAGGCAGACAAAATGTGGGAATCAGAGAATTCTCGTGTCGTTATGGCGTGTATCCCAAGATGATTGCGCAATTTTTCAAATAGTAGCTGCGTTTGAACTTGAAGATTTTCTGTCCCCGGGATGTTGTTCTTCCATGATTCTGTAAAGAATGCCGTGCCATTTTCACAGCTGGTATGCGGGTGCTCCGGAAGGTCTTCTTTACCTCCGGGATTAAGGCCAAGATAAAGTATCTTTGTCTGGGGATTCAGCAGACGTCGAGGGCACAAAAAAAAGCGATAGCCCAGAGTATGCCCAAGGCGTTTATATTCTGAATCAATAAAATCGCAGCATTCCCTAAAAAGTTGCTCCATCTGTATCCTCCGGTGTGAGAGGGTTCATGTAATCCCCCTGAGGTCGGGAGAGATACAGGGATATTATAACCTCCAGATTGTTTTTTCCAGAAAAAGACGAATCCTGGAAAATCCTCCGGGCAGATGGGCTGCCGGATGGGAGAGGAAGAGGAGGGGCAAGGGTATCCCATGGTGACTGCTCTTCAAGAAGAGAGGAAACGGCGCGTGACTGATGATTGCGGGCGCAGAGGAAAGGAACGTGCCGGGCAATGCGGCAGGCAGGGGGATACGCTGCCCTTCCTTGCGAACGGGCGGGCTTTCTGGCATACTTTCTGCCTGCGGATTCCTGTGCGCGGGGCATCTGTTCCCCAAGGAGTGTGACATGCAGCCAGAGCTTCTTCTTTTCGACATCGGAAACACCTGCATCAAGGTCGGTCTGGCCGACTCCCGGGGGGTGATGACCTCCTACAATCTGCGCACGGATCCCGCCCAGACCTCGGACAGTCTGGGCCTGACCCTGCTGGAGCTGCTGCGCCACGCCGGTGCCGAGCCCCGTTTCACGGCCTGTGTGGCCTCGTCGGTGGTGCCGGGTTTCGATCCCCTGCTGCGTGAAGCTGTCCAGCGCTATCTGGGCTGCCCCCTGTGGATGGTGCCGCAGGACATGCCCATCCCCCTGCAGAACCATTACGAGCGCCCGCAGGAAGTGGGCGCCGACCGCCTGGTGGGCGCCTACGAGGCGCGCCGTCTGCATCCCGGCCCGGAATCCCTCATCGTTGTGGACTTCGGGACGGCCGTCACCTTTGACTGCATCAGCGGCAACGCCTATCTTGGCGGCCTGATCTTTCCCGGCCCGCGCACGGCCATCTCGGCCCTGGCGCGCGAAACGGCCCAGCTGCCCCGCGTCAACCTGGACGTGGACGCCCTGGAGCCCGCGCCCGGCCGCAGCACGTCGGTGAGTATCCAGCATGGTCTGGTCTTCGGTTTCGCCTGCATGGTGGAAGGCCTGACACAGCGCCTGAAAAAGGGCCTGCCCGGTGACTGCCTGGTGCTGGCCACGGGCGGCTTCGCCCCGTCCATCGCGCGCATCAGCCCCGACGTCTTCGATGCCGTGCTGCCCTCGCTCCTGCTGGAGGGCCTGCGCCGCCTGTATTACGAGCGTCACCCCTATTGAGCGCCGTACCGGCCGTGCCGCCCCGTGCGGCAGTGGGCCCGGGCCTGCCGTCGCGCGCAGGGCCCGGATGTCCCCCTTTGGGGAAGAGAGATTTTTGCGGCAGGGCTTCCCTGTCGCCGGACAATGGCCCCGCCACCGCCCGTGGGGGCGCAGCGGAGAAAACGACTCTTTCGCGCGGCGGAAGAATCAACCTTCAAAGGAGCGATTATGAGCAGCAGCATTGCGTCTGTCTATGCCCGCGAGATCCTGGATTCGCGCGGCAATCCGACCGTGGAAGTGGAAGTTTCTCTGGAGTCCGGCCACAGCGGCCGCGCGGCCGTGCCTTCCGGCGCCTCCACCGGCAGCCGTGAAGCCCTGGAACTGCGTGACGGCGGCAAGCGTTACGGCGGCAAGGGCGTGACCAAGGCCGTGGAGAACGTCAACAGCGAGATCGCTGATGCCCTGCTGGGCCTGGACGCCCTGCAGCAGGTGCAGCTGGACAACACCCTCATCGACCTGGACGGCACCGACAACAAGAGCCGTCTGGGCGCCAATGCCATGCTGGGCGTGTCCATGGCCTGCGCCCGTGCCGCCAGCGAATACCTGGGCCTGCCCCTGTACAAATACCTGGGCGGCGTCAACGCCAAGGTGCTGCCCGCGCCCATGATGAACATCATCAACGGCGGCGCCCACGCCCCCAACAACCTGGACATCCAGGAATTCATGATCATGCCCCTGCGCGCCCAGAGCTTCCGTGATGCCCTGCGCATGGGTGCCGAGATCTTCCACGTGCTGAAAAAGCTGCTGGAAAAGGACGGCCACGTGACCAGCGTGGGCGATGAAGGCGGCTTTGCCCCCAACCTGAAGAACCACGACGAAGCCTTCAGCTATATCGTCAAGGCCATCGAGGAAGCCGGCTACATCCCCGGCAGCGAAGTGGCCCTGGCCATCGACGCCGCCGCTTCCGAATTCTACCAGGACGGCAAGTACGTGCTGAAGGGCGAGGACAAGACCTTCAACAATGCCGAAATGGCCCAGTGGCTGGCCGAGTTCACCAGCAAGTATCCCCTGATCTCCATCGAAGACGGCATGGCCGAAAGCGACTGGGACGGCTGGGGCATGCTGACCGCCAGCCTGGGCGAACGCACCCAGCTGGTGGGCGACGACGTGTTCGTGACCAACCCCTCCATCCTGGCCGAAGGCATCGCCGAAGGCGTGGCCAACTCCATCCTCATCAAGCTGAACCAGATCGGCACCGTGACCGAGACCCTGGACACCATCGAGATGGCCAAGGAAGCCGCCTATACCACGGTGGTCTCCCACCGCTCCGGCGAGACCGAGGACAGCTTCATCGCCGATCTGGCCGTGGGCGTCAATGCCGGCCAGATCAAGACCGGTTCCCTGTGCCGCTCCGAGCGCATGGCCAAGTACAACCAGCTGCTGCGCATCGAAGAGGAACTGGGCGACGGCGCCGAATTCTTCGGCCCCATGCTGGCGGAATACTACGCCCTGGACGAAAGCGAAGACTGATCCGGCGGCGGCCAGGCACGGCCTGCTGTCATCCGTATCCCCAGGGGGCCGTGAGGCCCCCTTTTTTCATGCGGCAGGGTGACCTGCTCCGGACAAAAGCGCCGCCTCCATAAAAGGAGGCGGCGCTTTTGTCCGGGAGAGGGGCGTCAGGGGGCTCCCGCCGGAAAAGTGGGCCCCCTGGGGCATGGCGTTCCTACTTCCGCTCCAGTTCGTGGGCGTCCACGTAGGCGTCAAAAGCCTCAAGATCCATGGGCGGGGAGAAGAGATAGCCCTGCCCGTACTTGCAGTGCGAGGCCAGGAGCTTTTGCAGCTGGTCTTCCGTCTCCACGCCCTCGCAGAGTATCTCGATGCCGAGGCGCCGGGCCATGTCTACGAGCGAGGAGATGATGATCCAGACGGAGCGCTGCTTCTCCTGCCCGGGGGCCAGGAAGGCCCGGTCCAGCTTGATGGTGTCAAAGCCGAAGGAATGCAGCATGGCCATGGAGGAATAGCCCTTGCCGAAATCGTCGAGGCTCAGGCCGATGCCCGCACGGCGCAGGGCATCGAGGGTATGGATGAAGGCTTCTTCATCCAGCCAGGCCATGCTTTCCGTGACCTCCACATGCAGCAGGTGAGGGGGGACGTCGTGGCGGGACGCGATGCCGAGGACGGTCTCGACGTAGTTGGCATGGAAGAACAGGGCCTTGGACTGGTTGATGCTGATGGGCGGCACCTTTTTGCCATCGTCCAGGCGGCGGCGTATCCAGCTGCAGACCGTATCCAGGACGAAAAGATCCAGTTCGCGGATGAAGCCGTTCTGCTCGAACAGGGGGATGAACTCGTCAGGGTAGATCATCTTCCCGTCCGGGCCCTGCCAGCGGATGAGGGCCTCGGCCCCGTGCAGGCGCCTGTCCGCAAGGCAGACCTGGGGCTGCAGGAAGACCAGGAACTCTCCCTGCTCCAGGGCGCGGACCATGCGGTTCTCGATATCGTTGGCCTTGAGCTGGCGGGCGCCGATGAATTCGTTGTAGAACAGGAACTGCGAGCGGTAACCACCGGCGGAGGCGATGCTGGCTTCCGCCGTGTCGGCATAGAGCAGGTAACGGGCCACGGAGCGTTCCCCGTCCCGGGCGCCCTTGCCCGCTTTTATGTCCCCGTCCAGATCCGCGCCCTCCGCTTCTGCCCCCTCCCGGATCACATAGACGCCACAGGCGAAGCTCACCGGGCGTTCGTAGAGCTTGCGTGCCATTTCCGCCACAGAAAAGAGCTCCGTCATGCGCTGGCCGAATTCCGCATCGTCGGCGCAGTGCCAGAGCAGCAGATAGCGGCCCGAACCGCTGTAGGCGGCCAGTTCCCCGTGGCGCGTGCGCAGGGTGAACTCCCGGTTGCAGAAGCGGATCAGGCTGTCGCCGGTGCGCAGGCCGCAGACCCGGTTGATGAGCTTGAGCTTGCGGATGTTGAGGGTGCACAGGTAGAAGCGCCGCTCGCCCTCTTGCAGCAGCCGGGCGGCATCCATCAGGAACTTGCCGCGATTGGGGCCCCGGGTGACGGGATCGGTAAAGGCCACGGCCCGCAGGTCGGCCAGACGCCGGCGGTTGCGCCAGGCGGCGAAAAGGATCAGCAGGCCCACCAGCAGGGCGACGCCGAGCAGGCTTTCCAGGACATGCCGGCGTACGAAGCGCTTGCTCATCGACAGCAGGGATTCCGGTGCCGTGGTCAGCAGCATGGTGTCGATGGTGCTGGTATTGGTGGCGCTGATGACCTTGTCCAGCACCGAGACGGCGTAGGGCGACGTCTGCGGCGAGACGCCCAGTGCCATGGGATACATGGCCCTGGTGGGGAGCAGGACGCCGTCTTTGGGCGGTTCGTCCCAGAGCGAGGAGCCCGGATAGGGCCAGACATAGAAATCCAGCTCGCCTTTCTCAAAGGCCTTGCGGCATTCCTCGCTGGAGGCAAAGACCTTGGTGATGTCGTCGGGATAGGTGCTCTGGTAGGCCTGGCGCACGCTGCGCATCTCTTTGGTGAAGCCCACCGTGCACTTCTGGCCCGGGGCCCGGGGCTTGCCGATCTTGCCCACCAGGGTGATGGGCGCGTTGTAGAAGATCTTGCCGCACAGGATGCCCTGGCTGCGCAGGAAGGAGGTCTTGGGATAGACGTCGGTCATGATGTCCGCTGTGCCCTCGACCAGGGCCCGCAGGCAGTCATCGTACGAATCCTGGGGCACGAAGATGAAGCGGATGCCGCTCTGCCGCTCCAGCATCTTCAGGAAGGTATAGAAGAAGGTGGATCCCTGGGTGGGGTCCATCATGTCCTGGTCGCGGCTGTAGGCCACGCGGAGGACGGGGCTCGTGGCCAGCCAGCGGCTTTCGGAACGGGTGAAGACCACGGGCACGTCCGACGTGACATTGAGATAGCTGTCGTACAGGCGGGAAAGGAAACTGGGATGGTTCAGCAGCAGCTGGCGCATGGCCTCATTGATCTGGGGCATGATCTCCATGTCGCCTTTGCGGGTGACGAAGAAGAACGGGTCCGTGGAGATGGTGGCCACTACCTTGGTGCCCTTGCCGCGCAGCACGCCGTCCACATAGCCGTCGATGCGGCCTTCGGCCAGGGCCTGGGCCATCTCGCTGCTTTCCTCGAAAAACAGGGCCTGGAAGCTGAAGCCGTGATAGGCAGCGAACTGCTCCATCACGCCGTATTGCAGTGAATCATTGAAAAAGCCGATGCGCATGCCGTTGAAGGCTTCGATATCCATGTAATACATGTCGCTGTCACGGGCCACATGCAGGCAGGTATTCTCATAGCCGGCGCGCAGGCGCGAATAGGTGAAGACCTTGGAGCGTTCCGGGGTGAAGCTGAGGCCGCAGGAGATGTCGATGCTGCCGTCGTTGAGGCGCTGGGCCAGCTCGTCGAAGCGTATCTTGACCCATTCGTATTCCCAGCCCGTATAGCGGGAGATGGCCGTGAACAGGGCCACGGCATACCCGGAGAGCTGCTCGCCCTCGCCCTCGAACACACCGTGCTGGTCGAAATAGCCTACGCGGATGATCCTGGGCTTCCTGTAATTGGCAAGGATGGCTTCAGGGGAGAAAAAATGGAAACTCGTCCCGTCCACGGGGGCAGTGAAGTTCTTGGCAGAAGATTCCTCCCGGGAGGCGGCGGGGGAGACGTCCGGCAGGGGGAGGAGGAACAGGCAGAGGAAAAACGTCAGGAATTTTCGGAGCATGGGACATTCTCACAGGGAATTGCCGCAGCAGTGACCTGTAAAAGCATCACCGCAGGGGGGCTGTCCCCAGGAAATGCTGATGATACGTCAATGCGGTAAGATACACCGTATCCTGCGGCCAGCGCAAGCCGCGTAGGGGGAAAAAGGCGCGTGGGCCGGGAGGCTTGAGCTTGGTCCGCTCCCGGAGTATACTCCGCCCCTTCCACGCGCCGGCCCCGGCGCCAACGTCAGCCACGAGGTCGCCATGATCCTTATTGATGGAAAGCAGACTGCCCGCGACATCCGCGCAGAACTCAAGGCCCAGGTGGAGGCCGCTGTATCGGCCGGCCGCCGCGCTCCCGGCCTGGCCGTGATCCTGGTGGGAGAAGATCCCGCATCACAGGTCTATGTACGCAACAAGGAACGTGCCTGCGCCGAGGCGGGCATCCTGTCCTTCCCTTACCGTCTGCCTGCCGATACCACGCAGGCGGCCCTGCTGGCCCTCATCGCCGAGCTCAACGGTCGTGACGACGTAGACGGCATCCTTTTGCAGCTGCCTCTGCCCGGGCATCTTTCCGCCTCCGCCTGCCTGCTGGCCATCGACCCGGCCAAGGACGTGGACGGTTTCCATCCCGAGAACGTGGGGCGCCTTTCCCTCAACCTGCCCGGCATGGTCTCGTGCACGCCGGCGGGCGTCATCGAGCTTTTGCGCCGCTACAACCTGCCCACCCGCGGCAAGAAGGCCGTGGTGCTGGGACGTTCGGACATCGTGGGCAAACCCCTGGCCCTGCTGCTGGCCCGTCCCGGCGAATTCGGTGACGCCACGGTGACCCTGTGCCATTCCCGCACGCCCGACCTGGCGGCGGAATGCCGCAGCGCGGACTTCCTCTTTTTGGCCATCGGCCGTCCGCGCATGATCACGGGCGACATGGTGCGTGAAGGCGTGGTGATCATCGACGTGGGCATCAATCGCATGGACGACGGCCTGTGCGGCGACGCGGACTTCGAATCCGTGAGCAAGAAGGCCGCGGCCATCACGCCCGTGCCCGGTGGCGTGGGCCCCATGACCATCGCCATGCTGCTGAGGAACACTGTCCAGGCCTGGGAAAGCCGTGCATAACGGCCCGGCCCCGGCATAACCTGATCCGTTTGGGGGAAGGAAGCGTCCTGCGTCCTTCCCCTTTTTCGTCATGCCGGGGACGTTCCCGGCAGGGGCGGTCCCAATCTTCCTGTGCCCTCTCCGGTGCCGGGAATGCCGGGCTGCCTGTGAAGGGGACCGGCTGTCCCTCCCTGTTTGCCCGCAAGGGCGGAGGGCGGCATCTCCGGCGGGCAGGCGAGCGTCCGCTTCGCAGGGGGACATGCCGGATGGCCTGCGGACAGTGCGGCGCAGCGGTAAGACGTCGCCAGGCGTGGCAGGCAAACGGCCGCGTTCATGCAAGGTCGGGACGATGGCAAAGAGAAATGGAAGGAGGCGCATCATGCGCGTGATGATGGCCCTGCTGCTGGGCCTGTATCTGGCGTTGCCTGCCCGGGCGGCCGACAGCAGCGGGCCCGTCCTGCTCCTGCCGGGTCTGTCCGGCCCGGCGGCAGGGGCGGCACCGGGCTACCGCTGCGCAGATTTTCTGGCAGAGGCGGGCCTCAAGCCCGAAGGGCTGGAATATTTGTATTGCCGTCCGGCCACGGAGCCGCGCACGGGACGCCGGATGCTCACGGCCCGGTATCGTGTACCGGGGCCGCAGGCCGCTGCTGTGGAGAAGGCCCTGCGGGAACGTACGGGCATGGCGGCCCTGCGACGGCAGGCGGGCATCTGGCAGCTGCCAGAAGGCGGGGAAGGACGGTTCCTCCTGCGGCAGGGCGCAGGGAAGGGCACTCCCGGCGGAACACTGGCGGGCACGCTGCTGTCGGTCGAAGGGCTGCGGGACGACGGTCTTTCCGGAGCGGGCACCGCCGGGAGCGGGGCGGACGATCCGCTGCCTGCCGGCGTCCCTGTCCCTGCGACAAAGGACGGGCCTGCCGGAGGGGCAGGGGGCGCCGCGGCAGGGAGCCCGGCCGTTGTGCCATCTGCCTCCGCCGGGGATGGGAAGGCGGTCCCCCTTGCGTCCTGTTCGCCAGAGGCAGGGCCGTCCTGCACCGTGAGCATGGGAGAAGTTCCTCAGCCGGGGATATTCGCGCCGCATCGGGAGGACTGGGGAAAGATCGTCTGGTTCGCGGTGACGGTGCGTCTGGCACAGGAATGAGCCCATGCCGGCGGACTGTGAGCGGCATGGGGCGTGCGGCCCCGGAGGCCGGGAAGATCGGGAGGGAGCGACGGCATGCCCCGCCTACAGGCCCAGGGGTTGGTAGGAATAGCCGCCGGGCACGCCTTCCGGGCTGAGGACGAGCTGCCAGAGCTGGATATCCCGGGCACGGAAGGCCCCGGCGCAACTCAGCAGGTAGTAACGGTACATCCGCCGCAGGGCCTCGCTGCAGGCAAAGCGCTGTTCGCGGCGGCCCTGCTCGAAGTTGTCATACCAGGCCATGAGCGTCCTGTCATAATCGGCGCCGAAGTTCTGCCAGTCTTCCATGACATAGTATCCGGCCATGGCCCGGGTGATACGCACAGGTGAAGGCAGCATCCCGTTGGGAAAGATGTACTTGTGGATCCAGGGATCGGTGCCCATCTTGTCCCTGTTGCTGCCGATGGTATGGAGCAGGAAGAGGCCGTCAGGGGCGAGCAGGCTCCGGGTCTTCGCGAAAAAGGTCCGGTAATTCTTACATCCCACATGCTCGAACATGCCCACGGACACGATACGGTCGAAGGTCCCTTCAAGGCGGCGGTAATCCTGCAGCAGCCAGGCGACCTCGTGCCCGCCGTCCTGCTCCGTGGCGTAGCGGTACTGCTCTTTGGAGATGGTCGCGCCGGTCACTTCCACATGGTAATGACGGCTCATGTAGCGGGCGAGGCTGCCCCAGCCGCAACCGATATCCAGCACGCGCATGCCCGGTTCGAGGTGGAGCTTGCGGCAGATGAGCTCCATTTTGTTGGTCTGGGCCTCGTCCAGCGAGGACGCCCCCCGCCAGTAGCCGCAGCTGTAGTTCATGGACGGGCCCAGCATGCAGCGGAACATCCGGTTGTCCGTATCGTAGTGCCGCTCGGCCACCACTCTTGCCCTGGCCAGATCCTGCAGATTGAAAAGGGTCTGGCAGAGATGCACGAACAGGGCCGGCAGGGTGCGCTCCATGTTTTTTTCCAGTCTGGCCTTGACGGCCTTGCAGAACAGCGTGTCCAGCTGCTGGCAGTCCCACCAGCCGTCAACATAGCTTTCCCCGGCGCCGAGGGTGCCGTACCTGGCGATCCTGCCGTACAGGGCCTCGTTGCGGACCAGGATGTCCCACGGACGGTCGCCGCCGATACGGATATCAGCTCGCCGCAGCAGTGACGTGATCAATGTCTTGGCATCCATGACTGTGCCTCCTTGCTGAAAATTGCTACTCCTTCCGTTTTGCAGGCATCTCGTTCTTGAGCAGGCGGAAGCGCTCACGCTGCTCTCGTGACCAGAGCAGGGGCTTCAGCCTGCGTGTCCAGGGCGAAGAGAGCCTGGCGAAGACCCCCACCAGCAGGGCCGAAAGCACGGTGCCTTCGCGCAGGCCCACGATGGTGCCCAGCACGGCAAGGCCGAGAAGGCACGAGGCCAGGACCAGCGAGCAGTCGAACAGCACCTTGATGTTGCCGAAATTCTTGCGGGAGCGTGCCGCGATGACGATGACCAGGCCTTCGCCGGGGATGACGGTGGCATTGCTCATGATCTCGAGGCTGATGCCCGCGCCCAGCACGGCGCTGCCCACGATGCACATGATGATCTGCCAGACATAGACGTCCGTGACCAGCGCACCGGTGAGGTGCATCCAGAAGTCGATGAAAACGCTGAAGATGAGTACGGCCGGGATCTGCAAGAGCTCCGCGATGCCCAGTTTGCGTTGCAGCAGGATGCGCTGGAGCAGCAGGAAGAGCAGGTTGCAGGCAAAGGTCGTCGTGCCCAGTGTCAGGCCGAAGATGGCGGCCAGGGTATAGGGCAGGGTCGTGATGGGCGTGGTGCCCAGGTGGGCCTGGGTGATCAGGGCGATGCCCAGGGCGTTGAAAAAAAGCGAGACCGCAAGGCTGGTATAGCGTTTGACGACATCGGATCGTTTCATGGAACCTCCTCTCCAGGTCCCGGGCGGCTCCTTGCGCAACGGGGCGGTTACCGCGGAATCTTTTTTATTTTTCGTTATGCATATGAGGGTAATCCGCACGGTTCGATCCGCAATCTCTTCACGGATATGAAAAAAATCGTGTGCAGCTTGCAGGAGCAACGACACCATAAAAAAAGCTGTATCTTCCTTGGAACAAGCCACTTCGGCGCAGGGGACAGAATACCTCCATCAGGCTGGACAGCCTGCGGCGCCAGACAAGCCGCATCATTTCGTACACGCTTTTTGCGGCCCGTACAGACGGCGTCCCGGTCTGGTCCACGCCCTGCGCTACGGGCGCCTTGCAGCCATGGTTTCTGCTGTCGCGGTAGCGTGAGGCCGGTCGTGTGCGGGATGGGCAGTGCCCTTCCCGTGGAGCAGGGGGGCCTTGGAGAGCTCCAGATCGGACAAGCCGTCGCTCCGGCCATGATCCCGTGCGTAGCCGGATCGTCAAAAAAAGCCATACCAGTGGGGCAGGATGGCTACAGCAGGAACAAAAAAAGAGATAACGTGCGCAGAAGATACTCTTTTTCGTAATCTGGCGCTTTAGTGACCGCTGCTGTGGACGGTTGGTTCCTGCCTCCTGCTCGCGTATCGTGGGGAGCGAACAGCAGCAGACGAGGTGGGGAAAACGGCAGCGCGGGCGGGACGCTGCATACCGGCACACGCATGCCATACCTGGACAACAAAGAGGATATATGGGTATCGGCGGACACAGTCTGGACAGCGGCCGCCTGTTTGAAAGTGGCGCCATAGATGACATGAAATCGGCATGACTCGGGCCTGCAACAGATCCATGCCTGTCTGTTTGGCGGTCTGTACGATTTTGACGGTCAGATACGGGAAGTGAACATCTCCAAGGGGAATTTCCGTTTCGCCAACTGTCTGTATCTCGAGACCCTGGCCGTCATCGAAAAGATGCCGGAGACGGGCTTTGCGGCCATCATCGCCAAATATGCGGAGATGGACGTAGCCTGTCCCTTGCCGGAAGGGATGGGCCGTGCGCACCTGGCTGGACATGCTGCTGAAAAAGCGTCTGCGCAAGGTGATGGACTGGCGCAAGGTGGGCAAGACCGCCTACCTCCAGGCCAAGGAACACAGCCCGACCGATGACTTTGGGGTGCGCATCCTTTCTGGAGCCCAACCTCACCGTTGCTATGGACGATCGCGACGTCATCTTCACGGGTATCGCACAGTCTTATTTTTACGAGGGGGACAGGAAAAAGCGAAGAAATTGTACGGGGGTGGACGATAAGAGATAGGGATTTTCGAGAGGAAGATACCTGGATAAAAAAGCGGCCCATTCCTCAGAATGGACCGCTTTGTGCGTTTTTCATGGCGGAGAGGGAGGGATTTGAACCCTCGATACAGGTTTAAGCCCGTATACTCGCTTAGCAGTCGATTGATTTTGTTTTTAACTATCTAGAATATATGGTGTTTATTTTTCAATTTCAACACGTTCTGCGCGTTATGGCGCTGCGCTACGCCATACGTACCATAAAACTTGAAAAATACGTCAGACAATCAGCCCACAAAAGCAAGCGCCAACACATCCAGGCTAGCACTTTGCGGGTTCTTTTCAGCGTCGATTATTATACTACCATTACATTCAAGCATACTTGCCGGGAACTTGAAAGCGTTCTCTACCTCTGTAAATGATACATCATCGCCAACGGAAAGCATAAGACTGAGATCTTGTAGTTTTTCGCGGTAGCTTGATTCCAGTCCTTCGATAGCTTGAACGCATGACTTTATACCGCTGAGATAGCCTTTTGCGCTACCATAGCTGAGGATTCCGAAAATATGCTCTTCTTCGGTATCGCGAAGGCTGTTCAGAATATGGCTGATGGCTAAGTAAGTTACCTTGAAGATGTTGAAAGATTTATCTCTAACCTGTGAAAGTATGGTGATATTGGCATGTTCGGAGATGTTTGTGGCGATATTTTCGTCTAGGATAGCATTTGGCTTGATTATGAGTATTGTCTGTTTATCTTTTGATAGTTCACATATATTTGCTGTCTCTTTAGCTACTTCATCAGTACTCATATCAGAGAATATGAAAATATTGTCTACTTTTGATATTCTTTCTATGGCGTCATTAATAAAGGCATCTTTGTTTGACTTCGTATCAGCCGACAGTAACACTTCACCAAACTTTGAGCATTGATTGTCGGAATCTGTAACGATACTGAAAGGCTGCTGAACTTTGAGTTCCCTAAAATAGTCTATCTCTTCGTTAAAACTATCATTACCAATGAAAATGAAGTAAGAATTATCTATAACGAGTTCGTAAATATCATCATTTTGCAGCTCTAGCATAACGGTACTCCTTTTTGAGTGATATACAAGTAAGCTGCATTTATGGCGCTGCTGATGTTTCGGGCCTCGTCCCGGCTGTAGATAAAACAAAGGCCCCCGTCCGGCTGGCACCGGGCGAGGGCTTAAAACCTGTAGCATAGCCACGTAACACCGAGGGGACGCTAGCGCGTCGTACCTGCCGGGGGAGTGTTCGCGCATTCTCCCGGCACCTTTTTTGTAAGCAGTCTCCCAGAAGATTGCAAGGCTCAGCCCGTAGATGCCTTCATCATGGTTGTCTCTGCTGCAGGTCTATATATCACATCTTTTTGCGAATATACTTGACGGAGATTGTTACTACGGTTATTTTTTTATAAAATTTTATTGGAGGTGTTCTATGGGCTATCTCTTTTTGTTTATTATCTTAATGTTTGGTATATATGCCATGTGGGGAGGGACTGCAGTTTTAGTTATTATAGGTGCACTAATTGTTTTGGCTATGGTTGTTTATGTGTCTGCCTCTGAAAAACAAAAAGAAATTAAAACTAAATTAGATGAACTTTTGCCTGGATATGAAAAATATAAAGTTGTTTTAGTAAAATCTGATAAGGAATCTATATATAATAGATATTTTATTGATGATGCTTCAAATAAGATTATTAAATTTTCTGATGAGAATAAAGATTTAACATATTTTGATATTTCTAGTATTGTAAAATGCGAACTTGCATTTAATGATGAATATATAAACTCTACAAGCAGAGGAAGTCAGTTGTTAGGGGCTGCAGTTGGTGGACTTGCTCTAGGCGGTATTGGTGCAATCATTGGCGGCTTATCCGCAAAAAAAATTTCAAAGAAAGCCGAAATTGATAAGGCTACTATTACGATATTTTTAGATGATGTAACACATAGTATAGAAGAGCTAAAACTAGAAAGAATAGCATTGGCTGAAACGGCATCTGAATTTGAAAGAAAAGTAAAAGAATTCTACGCAGTACTATTACTTTGTATGGGTAAGACTGAAAAAAAATTTGATAATGGTATGAAAAAATGCCCATTCTGTGCTGAGGAAATAAAAAAAGAGGCAATTATTTGCAGATATTGTGGTAAAGATTTGCCTCCTGATACTGCTACAGATGAGTCTACATCTAAGGATAGTGTGTCACTTGATATTACTAGATAAAGTACAACATGAGATTCATATTAGGTACATGAATAACGTAATCTAACTAGGCTAAAATATTCTAGGTAATTGATTATATAAAAATTTAATTTATAAATAATGTTATTGCCTTTTTTATAAAATATGATATAATAATATAAAGCCGAAAAATGGCTTTCGGCTAAAGCCCTCTGCATTCATGCAGGGGGCTTTTCGTTTATTTAAGACAGGAGTTATTTATGTCTTACACGAAAGAAATGTGTCTGTATCTTCTCGACAACCCCGACAACATTGAAGCCGAATCGCTTACCGAGAGCGTTGAGCGGCAAGTCTTCCAAGCCATGAATAAGGCCATATCCATGCGTGTTGGCGACAGAACGCCGTGGCGCGGCCAGTACGCGCTTGTGACCGGCGACGACGAGGAACACGAAGAAACGTGGTTTGCCTGCGCCCACTGGCCGTACAAAGCCAACGGTGATCCCCTCGTGTGCTTTCGCTTGTGGGAGAACGAAGGAGACAACGGCTATTGGCTGTCCCAGGCGCTTGGTGTGAACGGCGGTTCCATGTGCTTCGAGTTCAGGATGGTCGGCAAGACCGGCGGGCCTTCCTTATATAAGGTAAAGAAGGCCATGAAGGAGTTCTACGAGCAGAACGCCCGGCTCAAGGAGGCTGGCTTCAAGCTGCACCAGCGAGGATCCATTTTCATGCCGTTCACGCTGGTTCCCGGTGAAGTCAAAAAGGAGTTCCCCGACCTCAAAATGTCGCTGGCTCCCATGAAGGCCGTGCTTGAGAAGCTGTTCGAGCTGAAACCGGAGTTTGACAAGCTCGTGAAGGCCGTTTACCCGCTGAAGCAGTAGTAGAGGAAAAAGGGGGGCGTGTCGTTTTACACGCCTCCTTTTCTTCTTTCCTGCCCAAAGAACGCTCAAGAGGCGTGGTTAAGGGGAAAGATTGAGGGCTTGTCTTCGCAAAACGGCAAAAGTGCCAAGGAGGCTGTCTGTAGTAGTATACGTATAACTATACGACAATATTATTTTTATATGAAAAAGAACCACTTTGAGGAGAGTTATATGCTAATTCGTTTGTTAACCGTCTAAACGCTGAACTTGATGCATCAGAAGGGGAAAGGACTGAGTCTTTTAGCTCTTCTCTTCCCTATAAGAAAGAAGGTAGCTGGGGAGCTCCACGAGTAAAAGGCACGTGTCAAGGAAGCGGGTCTTCAAGCCGCGCAAACGGGATACGTCTTGGCTGGTCGCAGAAAGGGGAGAGCTGAGGCCCGTGTCAAGTTCCTGAAGGTCGCGTTTGACCAAGGGGGAAAGTTGAGGCGCAAGGATGCAGCTTTCAGCGAAGTTTCCTGTGGGGAGGTGGGTAGACTAGGGAAAAATGGCTTAATCAGTTCGTCTAACTACTTGTTTATACAGGAGAAAATTTTTTAAAAAAAGGCAAAAAAAGATAAAAAGTACATTTTTACGGTGTGTTATTGGCAAAATATAACATTATTTATATTAGTTATCCCTTGGAATCTGTGGTATGGTAAGGCGATTTTTGTTCGCTAGCCCTACTGGCACAAGCTGGTGCCTAGCAAGCAAAAAATATACCAAGAAAGGAGAACTGACATGGAATACGTTTCCTGCCTTAACCCGCCGTAATGGGCGTGAAGTTGGCCTTATGCCTGGGTATAATAGAAAGTTTTTAATAATATTTACTGTTTAGGAGTATAAAACCATGAAAAGAAGGATGACCTATGAAATGCTTCAGCATTGCTGGAATGTATTGCAGCATCACGACGGAAGAAGGAAAGCGCACTCCTATTCGGCGTAACGGCCAGTATCGCAACCAATACACCCTCGGTAAGGCAAGGCAACAGAGTCTTGCCGGTTTACGCCGTACACTTTGCTCCTTGGCAGTCCCGCCAGAGCTATTCATCACGCTTATCATTCCTAATAATGGCCGCCAGCCATTCGATTACCCCACCTACCGGAAGGTCTTCAATTCTTTTACCAAGAAATTGAAGTACCACTTCAAAAAAAGCTGGTTCATCTACAAGTGCGAGTGGAAGGAAAACGTAGGATTCCACTTTCACATGCTAGGGAACCTGTTCAAGAAAAGCAGGCTCAACTTCTCTCAAGAAGAGCATCAGTTCGTCGAAGAGCTGTGGGATGCGTCACTCGCATCAGCCAAAATACGTACAGCTCCAGACACGACAACGGCCTGTTGCATCAAGCCATGTGAATTTGCCAAGCATGTTGGCTATATCACCAAGCCTGAAAAATGGCGTTACGATATAGAATTCATCAAGAGGTCTGGCAAATCGCACATGTGGGGATGCATCGGGAAAAAGAATATCAAATTTGCGCCCAAAATTACCGCTAAGGTTAGTGAAAGGGCCTGCTCAATTTTCTTACGTAAACTGAAATACAAGCTATCACGTACGAAATTCAATACAAGATACCTTGATGAGATTAAGAATAAAAAGACCGCATCGATATGCTATATTGAGGATGAGATTCTACTGGAAGCCCTTAGAGAAGCTTGCGAGGCGGTGCGTGATGGATCAGCAGTTAAAAAAATATAGAGAGATAGCAGAAATTTTACAAATCTCCCCAGCTACCTTCAGAAAGACGTGGCGCGAGTTCCCCCACTACTTTGTAACGCATGGTAGAGACCTCAGAAGCGTCCGTTTTGACCCTGTGGAAGTCTTGAACTACACAAAACAAGGAAGGTACAGCCGCTATGGCTATCAACAGGATACAGTTGAAGACGTGCAGTCGGTACGAGGCAAGCGTCAAAGTAGGTGGTGTAATACGCAAGAAGCGCTTTCTGACGCTCCAAGAAGCAAAGATATGGGAGTTGGCGATGAGGCAAGCCCCAGCGATGGCAGGACAGCCCTGTTTGATGTATTCGCTGGCCTGTAGCCAGTACATAGCTGACTGCGAGCTGCGCATAGCTTCCAACACCCTCAGGGAGAAGAAGAAGCACTTGCGCGAGTTCGCCAGCTACATCAGGAAAGACTGCCGCCTGCAGGACTGCGCTATGGATGACGTTACCTTGAGTATGGCGCGTGCCTTTAGCAACGGCGTCATGGCCCGTAGCGGTGCCAAAACGGCCAACAGGCGTATACGTACGCTCAAGGCCCTTTGGAACTGGCACAAATCAGAGCTCAACGGCAATCCTTGGCAGGCGGTCAAGCCCTTCCCGGAAGAGGAGTTCGTCAAGTACGTCCCCCCAAAGGATGACGTTGAGAAGGTCTTCGCCGCTGCTACGCAGCAGGAAAGGGATATATTAACGTTCATCAGCTATACCGGAGCTCGCCTCAGCGAAGTGCTCAACCTGAAATGGGAAGACGTTTTGGACGGCTCCATCAGGCTGTGGACGCACAAAAGCCGGAATGGCTCCAAGACGTCCCGTCTGGTTCCTGTCGGCCATACGCTGCGTGACGTGTTGACGCGGCTTCACCCTCTATCAGAGGGCAGCCCGTATGTTTTCGTCAATCCCGCTACGCATGGGCCGTACAGACGGAATCAGCCCTCCATATGCCGCATGCTGAAAAGGCTGTGTCGTGGAGCTGGCGTCAGGGAGTTCGGTTTTCATGCGCTGCGGCACTACTTCGCCTCCATGCTCGTAAGCACGAACAAGGTGGCGCTGTGCGACATTCAGCACATGCTGGGCCACCAGCGCGCCACTACCACGGACACCTATTTGCATAGCTTGTGCCCCCCGGTAGATCACTTGGCGGTGGTGATTGAAGAAATGAACCAGCCCTTAAAGGCCAGCTAGCAACCAGACAACCGAAAGGCCGGGGAGACGATCTCCGGCCTTTTTTGTCGGCTTCACACACCGTACCACTAGCCGAAGCGTTTCCCACATTCAAAAAGGCCACCATAGGCAAGGCTGGGCAGCCTGTTTACGTGCCCCCTGGAAACGGCTGTTTCGGCACGCCGGTATACTCCTTGGTATACACCTTTGCCGGGAAGGCCATTTTTCAGGCACGAAAAAAGCCGGTAAGCTACATGCTGTAACCTACCGGCTTTGCTGCCTTAGTGGCGGAGAGGGAGGGATTTGAACCCTCGATACAGGTTTAAGCCCGTATACTCGCTTAGCAGGCGAGCTCCTTCGGCCGACTCGGACACCTCTCCGCTCAGGGAAGACATCGTCATTCCCGCGTGAGGCTGTACATTATTCGGGAAGGGGCCACCTGTCAAGGAAAAATCCGGAAAAGGCACAAAAAATGTTCGTCTTTGCCGGCAAGGTCCGGGGGACAGCGTTGACCCCCGTACCGGCTTGGCGTATCCTGCTGCGTTCAATATCTTACGGAGGAACAACGCCATGAGCGAAAACAAGGCCGAGACCGTGGCCGCCGCCGCGGAAAGCAACGACAATCCCAAAGCCGGTGTGGACTTCATCCGCGCCCGCATCATGGACGACAACGCGTCGGGTCGTTTCGGGGGTCAGGTGCACACGCGCTTTCCTCCGGAACCCAACGGCTACCTGCATCTGGGCCATGCCAAGTCCATCTGTCTGAACTTCGGCGTGGCGCGCGAGTTCGGCGGCATGTGCAACCTGCGCTTCGACGACACCAACCCCGTCAAGGAAGACACCGAATACGTGGATTCCATCCGCGAGGACGTGAAGTGGCTGGGCGGTGAATGGGACGACCGCGAATTCTACGCGTCCAATTATTTCGACAAGCTCTACGAATACGCCGAGCAGCTCATCCTCAAGGGCAAGGCCTATGTGGACGACCTGAGCGCCGACGAGATCCGCGAATACCGCGGCACCCTGACCCGTCCCGGCAAGGAGAGCCCCTGCCGTGACCGCAGCGTGGAAGAGAACCTGGACCTGTTCCGCCGCATGCGCGCCGGGGAATTCGCCGACGGCGAGCATGTGCTGCGTGCCAAGATCGACATGGCCTCGCCCAATCTGGTCATGCGCGACCCTACCCTGTACCGCATCCGTCATGCCGAACATCACCGCACGGGCAACAAGTGGTGCATCTATCCCATGTACGACTTCACCCACTGCCTGTCGGACTCGCTGGAAGGCATCACCCACTCCATCTGCACGCTGGAGTTCGAGAACAACCGCGAGCTCTATGACTGGGTGCTGGACGCCCTGGAAGTGTACCATCCCCAGCAGATTGAATTCGCGCGCCTCAACCTCACCCACACGGTGCTGTCCAAGCGCAAGCTCATCCAGCTGGTGAAAGAAGGCTACGTCAAGGGCTGGGACGACCCGCGCATGCCCACCCTGAGCGGCCTGCGCCGCCGTGGCGTGCCGCCGGAGGCCCTGCGCGAGTTCTGCAGCCGCATCGGCATCGCCCGTTCCGACTCCATGGTGGATTACGCGGTGCTGGAATTCTGCATCCGCGAATACCTCAACGCCCACACCCCGCGCGCCATGGCCGTGCTGGATCCCGTGAAGGTGGTCATCGAGAACTACCCCGAAGGCCAGGTGGAAGAGTTCGAGATGCCCTGGCATCCCGAAGACGCCGCCTACGGCAGCCGCACCGTGCCCTTCTCGCGTGAACTGTGGATCGAGCGCGACGACTTCCGTCAGGATCCGCCCAAGAAATATCACCGTCTGGCGCCCGGCGCGGAAGTGCGTCTGCGTTACGCCTATTTCATCACCTGCCGCGAAGCCGTGTACGACGATGCCGGCAATCTGGTGGAACTGCGCTGCACCTATGATCCCGAGAGCCGCGGCGGCCAGAGCCCCGACGGCCGCAAGGTCAAGGGCACCATCCACTGGGTCTCCGCGCGCCATGCCGTGCCCGCCACCGTGCGCCTGTACGAGCACCTGTTCTCGGCCGAGAACCCCAATGCCATGCCCGAAGGCCAGACCTTCCTGGATGCCATCAACCCCGATTCCCTGCGCGAAGTGACCGCCATGCTGGAACCGGCCCTGGCCGCCAGGGAAGTGGGCGCCAAGGTGCAGTTCGAGCGCGTGGGCTACTTCTGCAAGGACAAGGACAGCACCGACGAGCGTCCGGTCTTCAACCGCACCGTGGGCCTGCGCGACTCCTGGGCCAAGCAGGAGAAGAAGAACGCCTAGCCCCGGTGGAGGCTCCCGGGCGTCCGGGCGGAGGGGCGCTCCCTGCATCATAAGGGAACAGGGCCATGCCATCGCGGCATGGAACGGCCGTAAAACGGATTTGCGGAAAATAATCCTTGACTTCATATGGGGATTTGTATATCTGAAACGTCTCAACGGGTCGTTAACTCAGTAGGTAGAGTATCTGCCTTTTAAGCAGAGAGTCGCAGGTTCGAACCCCGCACGACCCACCATCGAACATAAGCCCCTGATGCGCGAGCGTCAGGGGCTTTTTGCGCCTGTTGGTATCGGTCCGCAGACAAAGGAGACGGGCCGTCCCGAAAGGGGCGGCCCGTTGGTGTCCCCGGCGCAGGGCGCCCGGTACGGGAGCCGCAAAACAAGGGCCCGGGAGGACACGGAGAACATCCTTCCCGGACCCTTGGGAGCTGTCGTCTGCAGCCGACAGGCTCCAGGATCTTGCCTGGGCGCTCAGTGCTGGGAGGCGTTTTTCCCGTTCTGGGGGCGGGAACGCTCAGGATCCTCCGCACGGGGCGTCCCCTCCGTTTTTTTGCCCAGGGCCAGCAGGGCCACACCGGCGAAAAGCAGGCCCATGCCGGCCAGCTCCCGCCCGCTGACGGGCTCATGCAGCAAAAAGATGCCCCAGCAGGCAGCGCCCAGCGGTTCCACCAGCGCCAGCGTAGCGGCCATGGCCGTGGGGGTACGGCGCAACCCGGCCAGCGTGAGGCTGAAGGCCAGGGCCGCGGTCACGACCCCCAGATACAGGGCCATCCCCATCCCCAGAGGTTGCAGCAGCCAGAGCGGCGGCGTGCAGAAGTGGACGGGCAGCAGCAGGATGCCACTGCCTGCGCAGAGCAGGAGCATGGTGTGTTCCGGCGCGTGGGTCTGGCCCAGCGGCTTGCTGAAGACGAAATAGGCACCGTAGCAGGCCCCTGCCAGCAGGGGCAGGAGCAGGGCGGCCGTGCTGGTGTCCTGGCTGCTGCCCAGATTGAGCAGCACGAGGCCCGCCAGGGCCAGGGCCGTGGCAGGGTACCAGATACGGGCAGGCCGTTCGCCCAGGACGATGCGGGCCAGGATGGCCGCCATGACGGGAGAGAACCCGATAGCCGTCACCGTGCCTACAGCGACCCCCGCCTGCTGGACGCCCCAGAAGAAAAAGACCTGGAAGCCCAGCAGCCCCAGCGTGGCGGGGATGAGCCAGCGCATCTGCCAGTGTCGCAGGCCTGCGGGCAGGGAATGGCGGCAGGCGCACCAGGCCCAGAGGGCCAGGGCACCGATCTGCATGCGCAGGGCCCCGATGCCCAGGGGATGGCTGCCATCCGGCGCCAGGGCCTGCATGGTGCCGGTGGTGCTGAAGCACAGGGCGCCGAGGATGACGCACAAGGGGCCGCCGGCCGGCAGGGCGGCCCCGCAGGAGAGCCGCCCGGGGCTCGCTGTGATGCTCATGGTGATCAACTCCAGGTAGAGGGACGTTCGCCAGTCCGCATGGGCAGGCCGGTGAGGGAAATCACAAAGCAATGCCGCAAATCGCGATCTTGCCTGTGGTCAGCAATTTCCATGCCGCATCGGGGGAATTTATAAAATATATAATTATATGAAGAAATAACGGCTATTTTGTTGTTGCCTTCGGGCAGGATGTCCCGGCAGCTTGGCTTTCGCGGCATGTGGCAGCATGTCCTTGCTGTGGGGCTTACTGCCGGGCAGGCCGGCATAAGGCCGGCAAATCAAGGCCCTGGAGAGCAGGATGGTTGGAGACATTTCAGGAAAGGAGAGTTAGGCAAATAATCACAAATAATGTCTTTTTTATATGGTAAGATATAAATTTTAATATAAAAATAAAAATTTTTTTATATTACTTGCTATTTTTTAAATTAAAATAATAGGTATTATTCTTTTTTTTGTGAAAAAACGGGACATTTTCCGACATAGGGAAGTTTTTCACATATGGCACGCTTATTGCTGTGCAGGAAGGGACTATAGTTTTCGCCCGGGAGTTCGCCGGAGGGTGCAATGACCAGGCTTCACGTGCATGTATGGCAGCCATAACAAGCAATCCGCAGCGGTATCAAATTCATAACGGAGAAAATGGTATGTCGGAACAGGTCAAATTGGAAAAGTCCCTCTCGCCGTTACAGGTATGCGCACTGGCTTTGGGCTCCATTGTCGGTTGGGGTTGCTTTGTGCTGCCCGGTGATATGTTCCTGCCCCAGGCCGGTCCTATGGGTACCCTGCTCGGTTTCTTTGTCGGTGCCTGCCTGATCAGCTTTGTCGCCATATGCCTCAGCTACATGGTCAAATATGCCCCTGTTGCCGGCGGCGCTTTTGCTTATGCATATATCGGTTTTGGTCCTCGTGCCGCTTTTGTGTGCGGCTGGGCGCTGGTCATCGGCTATCTTGCCATTGTTGCTATCGACATCGCGGCCCTTTCAGTCATTTTCCGCTTCCTCTTCCCTGGTGTGTTCGAGTTCGGAGAGCTCTATTCCATCGCGGGATGGACCGTCTATTCCGGTGAAGTCATATTGATGACGGCCGGTACCCTTTTCTTCGGTTACATCAACTACCGCGGTATCGGCTTTGCCGGCACCCTGCAGCTGATCCTGGCCTTCATGCTGACCTTCGGCATCCTGGCCCTGTTCGGCGGCGTGCTGACCCTGGATACCGCCAGCGTGGCCAATCTGAGCCCCGCCTTCTCCGACAAGCGCAGCATGCTCGCCTGCGTGCTGCTGGTCTTCGCCATCTCTCCCTTCCTGTTCGTGGGCTTCGATACCGTGCCCCAGGCTGCTGAAGAATTTGCCTTCGACCCCTCCCGCGCCCGCAACATCATGATCATCGCCATCTTCTGCGGCGTGCTCCTGTACGCCATGGTGATGCTTTCCGTGGGCATGGCCGTGCCGTATCCCGAACTGCTGGCCAAGCTCGACGCCCAGCGCGCCACCGGCGGCGCCGCCTGGGGCACCGGTGAAGTGGCCACCATGGCCTTCGGCAAGTTCGGCTCCATCGTGCTGGCCGTGGCCGTGTTCGGCGCCGTGTGCACCGGTACCAACGGTTTCTTCATCGCCACCAGCCGCCTGTTGCTCAGCATGTCCCGCAGTGGCATCCTGCCCGCCTGGTTCGGCGAGATCCATCCCAAGTACCGCACCCCCTACAAGGCCATCCTGTTCACCATCATCGTCGTGCTGCTGACCCCCTTCGCCGGCCGCTCCGCCGTGGCCTGGACCGTGGACATGAGCTCCGTGGGCACCGGTATCGGCTACCTGTTCACCTGCCTGGCCGCCCGCCGCGTGATCATGGGCAGCGAAGGCGTGGACAAGAAGGGCCTCAAGCTGTTCTGCTGCGCGGTGGGTACCATCACTGCCATCATGTGCATCCTGCTCCTGCTGGTGCCCGGCTCTCCTGCCCGTATCGGTACTGCCCCCTTCATCTGCCTGGGCGTGTGGGTCGTGCTGGGCTTCATCTTCTACTTCTCCAACAAGAAGCACTGGGCTTCCCTGCCTGAAGAAAAGGTCCGTGAGAACGTGCTGGGCCGCAAGGACATCGCGGTCTTCTTCAAGAAGTGATCTCCGGCGGCTCCCCGCAAGGGGAGCCGGACACTGGCTGTCCGTTCGCCGGACCGCCTTTCATGGAAGCCGCCCTGCCCCCCGGGGCGGCTTTTTTATCGGCTCCCGGGGCCCCTTGCCAAAACGGCATGGTGCCCCTATGCAGGAGCAGCAATCCAGATCATGCAGGACGCCGCGGCCCCGGGAAGGCCGGCGGCGGGGCAGCGTCCACAGGAGGGAAGGTTATGCCCGAAGCTACGGACCTTTTTGTTTTCTTCGCCTGGATCCTGGGCGGTTTCGTCTCCGGCGTGAGCGGCATCGGCGGGGCCATGGTGGCCTTTCCCCTGCTGGCGCTGGTCATCCCCGTCCATCAGCTCATCGCGCTGACGTGCATCATCAATGTGGTCATGGACGGCTGCCTGGCCAGCATGCATTTCCGGCATTGCCGGCTTTCCTCCCTCTGGCCCATGCTGGCGGGCTCCGTGCCCGGGTCCTTTGCCGGGCTCTATATCCTGCAGATCTGCTCCGGCGCCGTCCTGCAGGGGGCCGTGGGCCTGCTGCTGCTCTACTATGTGTACTGGCAGATGACCTACCGCGCCGCACAGGGGCCTGTGTCCCATCCGCGGATGCTGGGTGCCGCGGCGGGCTTCGGGGCCGGTCTGCTGGGCACGGCCATCTCCTTCGACGGCCCGCCCATCGGGGCCTACGGCCTGTGCATGGGCTGGGAGCCGCGCGTCTTCCTGGGCACGCTGGGCGTTTTTTTCGTGATCCGCGGTTCCCTGACCGTCGTCTTGCAGGCTACGGCCGGTCTCTACACCCCGGAAGTCCTGGGCTATGCCCTGTACGGGGCGCCCGGTGTCATCCTGGGCACGCTGCTGGCCTTCCCCGTGGCCAAGCGCATCCCGCAGGAGACCTTCCGCAAGGTGCTGCTGGCCATCATCGGTGTGGCCGGGGCTGTCTGCCTGGTGCGTGCCTTCCTGTAGCGATCATTCCCAGAGCATGCATGCAGAACGGCCGGCGGACATGTGTCCGCCGGCCGTTTTCGCCGTCTGCCGCTATCTCCCTGCGGCAGGGTCAGTCTTCGTTCTCGATGTGCAGGACCTTCATGCGGTAGTGCAGGCCCGCCGGGGTCAGCTCCATGATCCGGGCCGCTTTGGCCACATTGCCGCCGGTCACGCGCAGCACGTTGCGGATGCAGCTGGATTCGTATTCGTGCAGGCAGGTCTTGATGGAGACGCTGTCGCCGCGCCGGATGCCGCGGTAGTCGAAGTAATCCGGCGTCGTGCCCGCAGAGGCCGGGAGCGGTGTTTCCGGATGCACCAGGGCCGGGACGATCGGGCGCAGGTCATCGTCAGCGGGCTGGAGGTTGCAGGCCTCGCGGAAGTGGCGCGGCAGGTTCTGGACGGTGATGACGTCGCTGCCGTCCAGCAGGGCCAGGCTGCCTTCGATGACGTGGGCCAGTTCCCGGATGTTGCCGGGCCAGGGGTAGCGGCGGAAGATGGCCATGACCTCGTCGTCCAGGGTGACGCCGGCGGTCTTCATGGCCAGCTCCGAGCGGTTGATGATGTGCCGCACCAGCAGGGGAATGTCGTTCTGGCGCTTGCGCAGGGGCGGCACGGCGATGCCCACCACGGCCAGACGGTAAAAGAGGTCGCGGCGCAGCAGGCCCTGGTCCACGGCCCGCAGGGGATGCTCGTTGAGGATGCTGATGATGCGCACGTTGATGGGGATCTCCGTATGGGAGCCCAGACGGCGCACGCGTTTTTCCTGGATGACGCGCAGCAGCTTGGCCTGCAGGCCCAGGGGCATGGAGTTGAGCTCGTCGAAGAGCAGGGTGCCGCAGTTGGCCTTTTCGAACAGGCCGGGCTTGTCCGGGGCGTCGGTGTAGGCGCCCTTGACGGTGCCGAACAGGATGCCTTCCAGCAGGTTTTCGGGGATGGCGGCGCAGTTGACCGGGATGAACGGGTGCCCGGCGCGGCTGCTGGCCGAGTGGATGGCCTGGGCGAACAGTTCCTTGCCGGTGCCGCTCTCGCCCCAGATCATGACCGGCGAAGAGCTGGTGGCCGCGGAGCGGGCCTCGTGGAGGCATTCCTGCAGGGCCTCGTCCCGGCCCACGATGCTGGAGAAGGTGTAGTAGCTGTAGGGCGTGTCCGCGTTGCAGGGCTTGAGGGGGCGGCGCGACTCCGAGACGTGGGCGGTATTGCCCGTCCAGATGGTGAAGGCGATGACGCCGTCCTTGCGGCCGTGGTCGAACAGGGGGAAGAAGTCCGTCACCGTGCTGGCCAGAAAATTGGTGGAGGTGGCGTACCAGTAGGCTTTTTTGAGCAGGGGCTTGCCGGTCTGGAGGCATTCCATGGTGGGGATGACCTCCAGTTCGTGGGGGACGTAGAGGCTGGTGATGTGCTTTCCTTCCACGGGGATGCGGGTGAAGCCGTCGGCGCGCCGCTGGATGGGGTTCATGTATTCGCAGATGCCGTCGGCATCGACCACGGCCACACCGATGCACATATTGTCCCAGATGGCCCGGACCTGCGGCGTCAGCACCGAGGCCCGGTTGACGTTGTAGAACTGGCGGCTGTTGAACATGTTTCCCTCTGGATAAGGAACTTTTATAAAGAGAATGTTTTTTTGATTTTCATTAAAATTTCTTTATTTTTTGCTTGCGGTCAAGATGTTTATTTATCTTAACAAAAACAAATAGTTAAATATACAAAAGGGTAATTTGTCCATTTTGGCACAGCCTATGCTTTAGATTCCGCATCGGCACGGCACGCGCCCGGCGCGTCCCTGCCCCGACATGCAAACAACATCGCCTTTCAGGAGATCGTCATGACCGTACATCAGTTCGAAGACAACGCCGCCAAGGGCGCCCAGGGTTACGCCATCAACTGGGATACCGCCGAAGCCCGCGTGAAAGACCTCAAGGCCTATCTCATGAACGCCCCTCAGGTTATGGACCCCGAGCGGCTGCAGTTCCTGAACGAGGTGTATGAGGAATTCCAGGGCGAGCCCGTGTTCTACATCCGCGCCAAGCTGCTGGAGCGCGTGCTGACCAAGAAAAAGATCTTCCTGGACGGCAACCCCATCGTGGGCACCCTGACCGGTACCCGCGCCGGCGTGTACGCCTACCCCGAATGGAACGTGGCCTGGATCAAGGAAGAAATGCAGATGGCCAAGATGGCTTCCCTGGGCGAGATGAAGATCCCCCAGGAGACCACCGAGCTGCTGGAAAAGACTTACAAGAAGTGGAAGGGCCGCACCTGCATCGACCTGAACAACAAGATGTTCAAGGACAAGTACGGCTTCAACCCCGCTCCGTACTCCAAGGCCGGCATTTATTATGACAACGTCAGCGTGGCCAGCGGCTCCGGCATCGCCGACTACCCCCTGGCCCTGAACAAGGGCCTGCGCTGGGTCATCGACGACATCAAGAAGCGCCTGCTGGAATGCCCCACCACCCTGGCCAACAAGGAAAAGCATGACCTGTACCGTGCCATGATCGTGGCCACGGAAGCCGTCATCGCCCATTCCCACCGCTACGCCGACCTGGCCGAGAAGACCGCCGAGACCGAGACCGATCCCAAGGCCAAGGCCGAACTGCTGGAGATCGCCGAGATCTGCCGCCGCGTGCCCGAATTCCCGGCCCGCAACTTCCGTGAAGCCATCCAGTCCTTCTGGTTCATCCACCTGGCCATCGAAGTGGAACAGATGGCCTGCGCCTGCTCCCCGGGCCGCTACGGCCAGTACATGTACCCCTTCTACAAGAAGGACATCGAAGACGGCACCCTGACCCGCGAACAGGTGCTGACCCTGCTCAAGTTCCAGTGGATCAAGCATCTTGAACTGGCCGAATACCAGGGCGGCTCCTACGCCATGACCCTGTCCGGCCACACCGGCCAGAGCATCACCATCGGCGGCGTGGACGCCAACGGCAACGACGCCAGCACCGAGCTGGAAGAACTGCTGCTGGAGACCCAGATCCAGATGAAGAACATCCAGCCCACGCTGACCCTGCTCTACCATCCCAAGCTGAAGGAATCCTACATGCAGAAGGTGGTGGAATGCATCCGCGGCGGTTCCGGCCAGCCCCAGATCCTCAACAACAACGTGGTCATCCAGCGCAACCTGGCCCGCTTCTCCCAGTACGAAGGCGGCATCACCCTGGAAGACGCCCGCAACTGCGGCAACTACGGCTGCGTGTCCACCGGCATCTGCGGCAAGGGCAGCTTCATCACCCAGGAAGACCAGCCCTGCCTGGCCAAGATCGTGGAACTGATGCTCTACAACGGCAAGGACCCGCTGACCAAGAAGCAGCTGGGCATCGAGACCGGCGACCCGACCCAGTTCCAGAGCTTCGACGAAGTGTACGACGCCTACAAGAAGCAGCTGCGCCACATCTTCGGCATCTCCCGCAAGCACTCCGACCTGAGCCAGATGGCCCGCCTGCAGGTGGTGCCCAGCATCTTCCGCTCGGTCATGTACGACGGCTGCATCGAAAAGGGCATGTGCGAGGAAGCCGGCGGCACCCGTTATCCCCAGGTCAACCCCATCATGACCGCCGGTATCGACGCCGCCAACTCCCTGCTGGCCATCAAGCACCTGGTGTTCGACACCAAGAAGATCACCATGGAACAGCTGATGGAAGCCCTGAAGGCCAACTTCGAAGGCTATGAGGACATCCGCAAGATGTGCTTCGAAGCCCCCAAGCACGGCAACGACTACCCCGAAGTGGAAGGCTTCGTGCAGCAGTACTACCGTGACGTGGACGAGATCCACCACTCCGTGGGCCCGGACTGCTTCGGCCACCGTACGCCCCTGGATGCCTACTCGCTGTCCTACCACAACTACTTCGGCTCCCTCATGGGTGCCCTGCCCACGGGCCGCAAGGCCGGTGTGGCCCTGACCGACGGCAGCGTGTCCGCCATGCCCGGCACCGACCATGAAGGCATCACCGCCCTCATCAAGTCCGGCGCCGAAGCCATCGACACCGTGCGCTACGGCGCCAACCACTTCAACGTCAAGTTCGTGCCCTCTGCCCTGGAAGGTCCCAACGGCGCCCGCACGCTGATTTCGCTCATCAAGACCTACTGCGACTTCGGCGGCTCGCACATCCAGTTCAACTGCGTGAGCTCCGACACCCTGCGCGATGCCCAGGCTCATCCGCAGGACTACACCGACCTGGTGGTCCGCGTGGCCGGCTTCAGCGCCTACTTCACCCGCCTGGACAAGGGCGTGCAGAACGAGATCGTCAAGCGTACCGAGTACGCTTCCTAACTTCCTAACTTCACATAACCTCCGGCCTTGGGACCGCGTCCGCAAGGGCGCGGTCCCTGCCGGTTGTATCACCGGGAAGGACGCCATGAGCCAGGGAATGATCTACAACATCCAGAGGATGTCCGTGCAGGACGGGCCCGGCCTGCGGACCACGGTCTTTCTGAAAGGCTGCCCTCTGCGCTGCCTGTGGTGCAGCAATCCCGAATCGCAGCAGTTCACGCCGCAGATGCTGCTGTTCGACAATCTTTGCGTGGGCTGCGGCGCCTGTATGCGGGTCTGTCCCAGCGGCGCCGTGGTGCCGCTGGAGGGCGGCAAGATGGGCCGCGATACGGAAAGATGCACCCATTGCGGCGCCTGTACCGAGGTCTGTCCCAGCAAGGCGCGCGTCATGTCCGGCCGTATCATGACCGTGGAAGACGTCATGGAAGTGGTCCGCAAGGACTGGCTCTTCTACGAGAACTCCGGCGGCGGCGTGACCTTTGGCGGTGGCGAGCCCACGTCGGGCGGGCAGTTCTTCCTCGATCTGGTGCAGGCCGCCCATGACGAGGGCCTGCACGTCACCGTGGATACCTGTGGCTTCTGCCCCGAGGACCGCTTCGACAAGACCATCGGCCTGGCCGACCTTTTCCTGTTCGACTGCAAGCACATGGACCCGGAACAGCACAAAAAGCTCACCGGGCAGGACAATGCCCTCATCCTGCGCAACCTGGAGGCCGCGCTCGCTTCCTCCACCGAAGTGCGCGTGCGCATGCCCCTGATGCCGGGCCTCAACGATTCCGACGAGAACCTGGCGGCCATGGCGGCCTTTTTGGGGCGTTTCGGCCGCAGGCAGGTGGAGATCATGCCCTGCCATGCCTTCGGCAAGAGCAAGTACGCCGCCCTGGGCAAGCCCTACCCCGATGTGCAGCAATACACCCCTGAAGGTCTCAAGGCCGCGGAAGAGCGCTTTGCCCGCCACGGTCTTGTCCCTGTCATCGTATAACCCTTGATGGAGAAAACAATGTTCACCGTTACTGTTGACGAGAGCATGCTGGAAAAGCTTCGCGGCATGCTGGAAGACGAGGATGAAGGTACTTGTGTGCGTCTGCGCGAATACAAGGTCGGCGGCGGTTGACATGCCAAGATCGTGCTCGGTCTGGGCATGGATGAATTTGACGAAGACGAAGACGTGCAGATCGACATCGACGGCGTTCCCTTCGCCGCGGAGCAGGACTTCCTGGACAAGTACGGCAAGTCCTTCACGCTGAGCTACGGCGAGAACAAGGAAGTTGTCCTGACCGCCAACGAAGCCTAGTCTCCCGGGGAGGGAGCTCCGGCCATGACCGCCGTTCGTCTGCACCATACTCCATGCCTGCTGTCCCGGGCCGTGGAGCGCGTGCTGCCGCGGTCCTGCCCGTTCACCCCAACCCCTGAGGAGAAAAGACCATGTTCACCGTGACTGTTGATGATGCCATGCTGGCCCGCCTGCGCGAGATGCTGGAAGACGAGGACGACGGCGTGCGCGTGCGCCTGCGTGAATACAAGCACGGCGGCGGCTGCCATGCCAAGTTCATCCTGGGCCTGGGCATGGACGAGCCCGACGAGGAAGAAGACATCTGCATCGACATCGACGGTGTGCCCTTTGTGGCTGCCAGGGATTTTCTGGACAAGTACGGCAAACGCTTCAGCCTTGGCTACAACGCCAACCGCGAAGTGCTGCTGGAAGCTCTGGATGCCTAGCCTGACGACGCCGTCCTGACCTGGCGACTGCCGCCATCAGGGCGAATACGCGGGGAGCCTGTCCACCGGACAGGCTCCCTTTTTTCATGCTTTTTTCCTCTTTCCTCTGTTGCCAAAAGGCCGCTCCCTCCCTAAGCATGGACTGCGCGGCCCGTGCTGCAGGCGTGCAGGGGCGGGCAGGGGAGGAGCCGTGGCGCGAAAGGCCCCGCAGGCAAGGCCAGCCTCGCGGGGAGCGATGCCGCATGGTGCGGCAGGCTGCCGCACGCTCGTGCCGCCCCCTGTGGAGCGGGAAGTCCCATGTGGCGCAGGCCCGGCGGCACAGGCCGTCTTGCTGCGGATGGACGGGGAAACGCTCCACGGCAGGTCCCTGGCGGGAGCGGTCATCACCGTACGGATGGAGGATGGCCTCGCCCGTGCGCTGTCGGCACGCCACCGGCTGTCCGCTGGCGGAGCGGCAAGCGGCTGAAGTTTGATTTCATCCACTGATGGGCGGCCGTGGCCGCAGGAGGGGCGTATGCCCGGGATGACAGAGATCTGTGTGTTCCTCGCCTGGATCGCAGGCGGTTTCGTTTCCGGCGTCAGCGGCATCGGCGGCGCCATGGTGGCCTTTCCCTTCCTGGCCATGCTCCTGCCGGTGCACGAGGCCATTGCCCTGACCTGCATCGTCAACATGGTCATGGACATCTGTCTGGCCAGCCTGCATTTCCGCTTTTGCCGCGTCAGCGCCCTGTGGCCCATGCTGCTGGCTTCGGTGCCCGGGTCCTTTGCCGGGCTCTATATCCTCCAGATCTGTTCCGGCCCCGTGCTGCAGGGCGCCGTGGGCCTGCTCCTGCTCTATTACGTCTACTGGCAGAAGACCTTCCGCGCCCGCGGCGGCCTTGCCCATCCCCGGGCACTGGGCGCTTTAGCCGGTTTCGACTCCGGCCTGCTGGGCACGGCCATCGCCTTCGACGGCCCGCCCGTGGGGGCCTACGGCCTGTGCATGGGCTGGGAACCGCGCGTGCTGCTGGGCACGCTGGGCGTCTTCTTCGTGCTGCGCGCCACCGTGACCCTGGTGCTGCAGGGCATGGCCGGTTTCTACACGCCCACGGTGCTTACCTGCGCCATGTACGGCGCGCCCGGCGTCATCCTGGGCACCTGCATCGCCTTCCCCGTGGTCAAGCACATCTCGCAGCAGGCCTTCCGCAAGGTGCTGCTCTGCGTCATCGCCGTGGCGGGCCTGGTCTGCCTGGTGCGGGCGCTGGGATAGGCGCGCCTGCGCGGATACGGCAGGCTGCGTGCCTTTGGGCCGCCCGGATGGCGGCTGCTGACCGGCACCACGGGCTGGTCAAGCGCGGCGATACGGCAAGGGGCCGGGGCTTGCGCAGCCCCTTGCCCCCTGCACCCCTGCCCCGCGTGAGGTCCCCGGTGCTGTGGCGGCGCGCCGGGACGGACGGCACCGCGCCTTCGGCGCAGGCCGTCAAACGGCGCGCTCAACAGGCGAAGAGGAGACGGAGGATATGGCCGGTCTTGCTGTAACCGAAAAAATGCTTTCCTGATGCGGCAGGATGCCGGAGGCATGCCTGAGAATGAAAAGGCCGGTGTTTATGCACCGGCTTTTTGTTTTTGTGAGGAATTCTTTCGGAAAATACCGCTTGTGCAGCTATGGGAAGATGAAACGGAGGGTAGCAAGGAGGGCCGCCCCGGCTGCTCACTACTGGAGAAAATCTTCCAGCGTTTTGCCTTGCAGGCCGTGGCGCTCGATATATTCCTCGTAGTCTTCGCCAAAAGCCTGTGGAGAGAAGAACAGGACGTGTTCCGGTTTGCAGGGAGGGTGGCTTTTATTCAACAGGGAGTAGCGGGAAAAAAGATGCAATTCGTTGATGATTTTGATTTTTTTATCATCTCGAATGGCATCATAGAAAATGAGCGCGTATTCGCTATTTGTTAAAGAAAGATTAAGTATGGATATATATTTATTAATTTCATCTTTATTTTTTAAAAATGCATCGTGTGTGTATATAAAATAGATTGAGTCATAATACTCGTAAAGAAATTTTTTTGATATTGTTGGAAATGATTTATATATATTTTGTATAACATATTTTATATTTGAAAATTTTGATTTTAATATTTCTCTATTTATTACTTGATATAAGCTTATAGTAGTACAGTTAATAACATTACTATATCGTTTCATATCTGTTATACCTTTGTATATTTGTATTTCTTTTACAGTATTAGAAAATTTATCTAACAGATGAAAAAAACTGTTTTCAAAGCGCTGGAGCTGGGCGGTGCGGTTCTGGATCTCCAGTTCACGTTTCTGGCCTTCCAGCTCTCTGCGCTGGGCGCGCAGTTCCTTGCGCTGCTCCTGCAATTCCGCGCGCTGCAAGAGCACGGTCACGATGACGCCCACGAATGCCAGTGCGGTAAAGTAACTGCCGAAAGCCGTGTAGGCGGTCTCACTACTCCCGGCAAAAATGATGCAGAGAATGAAAATGCCGGTGATTATGGCCGTCAGCCCCCCAAAAAAGCCGCATGGGATGTTTTTCAAAACGTCGCCACTGCCGTTTGATGATGATGCGAGACCGGCGGCACCAGCGGGATGCGCATGCGTTCTTCATGGCATATCCTTGTTGGAGATGGAATTTGTGGAGAGCTCCGTCTATTGCTAGCAGCAAACGCCGGAATCCGAAAGGCCCGTATCCCTTCGCCTCGCCCCGCATTGCGGCCCGCCGTCAAAGCGGCTATCCTGCGAAAAGATGTGAAGAGCATCCTTTCCGCACTCCAGCAGTGAGGCCGCGCCATGACCCCCGTCACCGACATCCTTGCCCGCGCCGTGGTCCCCGAGCATTCCGCGCCCTTCATGCAGGCCGTTTCCGGGGGACGGGTGCTGATGGTGGATCACTTCGTCTTTTACGCCGCCGAAGACTGGCTCATGGCCATCGCCTACCCCTTGCGGGACGGCGGCGAGTACAGCCACCAGCGCTTCGAGGCCGCCTTGTCCGGGGCCCTGCGCGAGACCGGGGCCACGGCCTGCTTTGCCGTGGGGCCCGACCTGCCGCCACGTCTGGCGGGCAGCGTGCTGGAGCGGGACGTGTTCTACACCCTTCCGGCCGGTGCGCCCGTGCCGCCGCGCCTGCGCTCGCCCGTGCGCAAGGCCCGGGAACGCCTGCGCATCGACGAGACGCGCGAATTCGGTCCGCAGCACCGTCGCCTGTGGGCCGAATTCATGGGCCGGGCCGTGCTGCGGGCCAACGTGCGCGAGCTCTTTGCCCGCACGCCGCAGATGCTGGCCGCCGAAGACGCCGACGTGCGCCTGCTCAATGCCTGGGACGGCGACCGGCTGGTGGCCTGTCTGGTGCTGGATTACAGCACGCCCGCCTTCGTCAGCTATATCGTGGGTGCCCGCTCGCGCAGCCATCCCGTGCCCCACGCCGGGGACGCGCTCTTTGCCGTCATGCTGGAAAAGGCCCGCGCGGCGGGCTGTGACTTCGTCCAGCTGGGCCTGGGCGTCAACGAGGGCATCACCCGCTTCAAGCGCAAGTGGGGCGGAGCGCCGCAGCTTTCCTACGTCATGGCCCAGTGGCAGGAGCGGCCGCGTGCCGACGTGCATAAAGTGGTGCTGGACGAGCTCATGCAGGCCCTGGTGGAGCGCAGCGACGAGGGCCTTTCCAAGCGCCAGATACTGGACAGGCTGCCTGACCAGCGTCCCTTTGCCATGCTCTGGGAGCTGGAGAAGCAGGGCCGCCGCTCCTGGATCTGCGGCACGGCGCATTTCTTCTGCTATTCCTTTGCCGACTCGTTCCGCCGCCTGTTCCGCAAGGTGGATACCGTCATCTTTGAAGGCCCGCTGGATGCCGAGAGTCTCGCGCAGGTGGAGGCCTGCGGCAAATCTCCCGATCCCGGGGCCGTGCCGCTGGACAGCCTGATGACCGGGGCCGAGATCCGGCGGCTGGAGCGCGTGGTCTGCGGCGTGCGCGGGCCGGTGGCGCGCTTTCTGAACATGGAATGGGAGGGCGCTCCGGACGTGCGGGAGCGCCTGCATGCCACCCGGCACTGGTACGCCTTCTTCTCCCTCTGGACGGCCTTCCTGGAGCGGCAGGGCTGGCGCGATTCCGTGGATCTGGAGGCCTGGCATCTGGCCCGCGACATGGGCAAGACCGTGCTGGGCATGGAGACCATGGAAGAGCAGCTCCACTCCCTGGAAGTGGTGCCCGTGCCGCGCGTGCTGGACTTCTTCCGCCACTGCGGCCAGTGGCGCTCCTATATGAAGCGCAATATCCATCACTACCTGCGCGGGGAGCTGGAACCCATGATGGGCACCAGCACGGAATTTCCCACACGCACGCAGCAGGTCATCGACTTCCGCGACCAGCGTTTCCGCGAGCGCATGCGGCCCTTCATCGAAAAGGGCGGGGTCGCGGTCTTCGTGGGCGCGGCCCACATGCTGCGCCTGCGCCGCATGCTCACCGAGGACGGCTTCACCGTGCGGCAGGTGCGGCCTACCTGGATCCACAGGATGCGCGCCCGCCTGCGCGGCGAGGACGATATTTACCGCATCCCCGCTGACGGGGAGCGTTGACAGCCGGGGGCGTCCCGCCGGCCCGTACCCCGTTGGGGCAGGCCGGGGCAAGGGGGCCCCGCCACAAGGAGACCATCATGTTTTCACAGGGATTGCAGCATTTCACGGCCGAAGCCGTGGTCCCGGAACAGCTGCTGCACTATGTGACGGCCGTGGCCGGTTCCCGGCCGCTGGCCTGCGCCGGTTTTCCCGCCTATCTGCTGGAAGGGCATCTGGTGCTGGTGGCCTACGACGCGGCCATGCTGGAGACCTTTGCCGGCGGGCCGGATCTGGAAGCGGCCGTGGCCAGAGTGGAGGAGGCCACGGATGCCGCCGCCCGTCTGGAGGCCGTGAGCGTGCGCCAGAGCGCCGAGGCCGCCACGGCGGAAGGCGTGCAGCTGCGTGTGGATGCCGCTGTGGATGCGGCCCTTGCCCTGCCGGAGGTGCGCCAGATCACCGTCCTGGCCCCGGTGCGCCCCACGCGTGCCCCGCAGGATGCCGGCACGGGCACGCCGGATGCCTACTGGGATCTTGAGCTGCCCCTGTTGCGCGAGGACGGCTCCCTGCCGTGGCAGAAGCTGCGCAACATGGAGCGCCGCGCCCTGCGCGACGTGGAGGTGGTGCGCGAGGCCTGGCAGCCGGATCACGCCGCGCTGGTGCAGGAATTTTTGCGCCGCAAGCCCTTCGAGCCCGGCACGGTGCACATCTTCAGCCATCTGGAAAGCTATGTGGGCTCCCATCCCGACGTGCAGCTCTGGGCCGCCCGCCACCGGGAGGACAACAGCCTCCAGGCTTTCGCCGTGGGCGATTACGCATCCCTGACAACGGCCTTCTACATGTTCGCCTTCCGGCGGCAGGGGGCCGTGCCCGGCTGCGCCGACGCCCTGCTGGCCGGGCTGGTCAGCGAGGCCGAGGCCCGCGGGCATATGCGTTTCTGTCTGGGCCTGGGCATCGACCCCGGCATCCGCTTCTTCAAGCGCAAGTGGCATGCCCGTCCGGCATTGCCCTGTCTGGAGACCGGATGGAGCACCCGCGCCACCACCTCGGGCGGTGGCTGGTTCGCCCGTCTGCGCCGCCTGCTGGGCGGAGAGGAGGCCGCATGAGCACGCCCGATCCCCTGAGCCCCAAGTCCCTGCCCGGGCCGGGACTGCGCCAGTGGCTGCGCGAAGCCTTCACGGGGCGGCCCACGCCCCTGCTCTGCATGCAGGTGGAGGTCTCGTCCGTTTGCGCCTGCCGCTGCACCTATTGCCCGCACACCACCAAAAAAGACGTTTGGCAGTCGCGCCTCATGAGCGCCGAGACCTTCGCCGCCCTCTGGCCGCTCATGCGCCAGTGCGGCCGCGTCCATCTGCAGGGCTGGGGAGAGCCCTTCCTGCATCCCCGCTTCATGGATTTCGTCGGCGTGGCCCGGCGGGCGGGCTGTGCCGTGTCCACCACCACCTGCGGCCAGCACATGGACGAGTCCCTGGCCGCCGCCATCGTGGACAGCGGCATGGACGTGGTGGCCTTTTCCCTGGCCGGTACCGACGAGGCCAGCAACGCCAGCCGCCAGGGCATGCCCTTCAGCCGGGTCTGCGAGGCCATCCGCTGCCTGCAGGACGTGCGCCGCAAGAAGCAGGGCGTCCATCTGGAAGTGCATCTGGCCTATCTGCTCCTGCCCTCGCAGCTGGAAGCCGTGAAGCGTCTTCCCGAGCTCATGGAAGAGCTGGACGTGCACTGTGCGGTGGTCAGCACCATGGATTACATCGCTTCGCCGGAGCTGGCCGCGGAGGCATACAGCCCCGAAGAGGCGGACAAGGTGGCCGCAGCGGCCGCCGTGCTGGCCCCTGTGGCGGCCCGGGTGCGCCAGAGCGGCCGGGAGCTGTGGTACGCCCTGCCTGACCCCGGGGCCGTGGGCCGCGTGCGCAACGGCTGCCGGGAAAACGTGGACCGCACCATCTATGTGGACACGCAGGGCAATCTTTCGCCCTGTGTATACGTCAACCTGCCCACCAGCGAGGACGACCCAAAGCGGCGCATCTTCGCCCGCGCCGAATACGGCCGCCCCGCCGGGGAGCTGGCCGGGCTGTGGCGCACCAAGGGCTTCAGGGATTTTCGTGCCGCTCTGGCCGGGCCCTGGCCCGACCTGCCCTGCGCGGGCTGTTCCAAGCGTTTCGAAAAGATCTGGTAGGGCTGGCGGAAGTTTCGGGATGAGGGGGGAAGGGGCACCTTTTGGGAAAAAGGTGCCCCTTCCCCCCTCAAACGTCCTCCCATCCTCTCCAAAAACCTTTGTCGGGAGGATGGCAGGGCAGGGGATTTTGACGTCCTGCCGCTGTCTGCGGTCTCCATCATGGCCTAACGGGACGACGGGCAGGATGGCTGCCCGGCAGACAGGACTTTTTAGTTATTGGGACGGGATGACCAGCACATGACGCCGTTGTCCATCATGAGAAGGGGGCACGGGGGAGGTGACGGGGCGGCACCGTCCGGCCGGTGGGAGGGCCCGGCCTGACTGAGGGAAGGTTTTCCCGGGCGGGGGAACGCACGGGGGAGAGGGGTGCTGTTTACAGAAAAAGCCCTTCTCCCCCGTGCTTTTTTTGCCTCTGCCGGCCGGCCGGGGAGCGCGGGAAAAGGTTGCCAGGTGCGGAGAAAAGAGACAATTTTTATTTTACGCTGGCTATCATTGCGTGCGCAACCATTTGTATTTTATAAAATTCTTATGGATGACGCGGTTGACAAAATTGCTCCATCTTCTGTAAACAAAAATGAAATTCATTTCCCACAATGAATAGTGTCCATAGGGAGCAGCGGGGGCGGCTCAAAAAGGAGGAAACATGAAAGAGACCCAAGGGGCGTTGAGCATGCTGCTGCGCCGCTACCGTCTGATCCTGGGAAAATGCCGCTGGAATAATATGATGGCCGGTCTGGTGCTGGGGGCGATCCTGGCGACACCGGCCGTCATCTTGGCCGATAGCGGCGGCAAACTGGGACGGCCCGGATATCCTGAAGGTCAGGTGTACACAGGGACCGTGGACGGCGCATCCGGAGAGTATGCCGGCAGCCGGGGCAACATCGTCATCGACAACAATGCCTCCAGTCTGAACAGCAAGGACTACCACGGCGGTTATGTGGACGGCAAAGGCGATGCGATGAGCAACACAGTGCTCATGCGGGGCAGTGGTTCCAACGCCAAGAACATCTACGGCGGTTTTACGGACGAGGGCCAGGTATCCGGCAACAAAGTAGTTATCGAGAATGGACTTGTCGGCGGCACCTGGGGCGGCGGACGTGTCTATGGCGGCTATACCGATGCAGGCGACGCCACCGCCAATACGGTCGAGATCCGCAACGGCAACATCGGCGGTCTCAACAACGATGTCGTCGCCGGCTATACCAAAAAAGGCGACAGCACGGGCAACAACCTCACCATCAGCGGTGGCCGCATCAGCCACACGATCGCCAATCGCTTCGTCAGCGCCGGCTTCAGCCGTGAAGGCAATGCCCAGGGCAATACGCTGACCGTCACCGGCGGTGATTTGGGAGAGGAAGCCTACGGCGGCCGTGTCCAGGAGGGGGACGGCGATGCCGCGGACAACCATGTCGAGTTCTCCGGCGCGGGCAGCACCGTGGGCAGGCTGACCGCAGGCGAGAGCGGCGGTGCGGATGCGCACGGCAACACGCTCATCATGAGCGGCGGTACGGTCAAAAAATACCTGACCGGCGGGGATTCCCTGCGTGGTCTTGCCTCCGGCAACAAGATCGAGATGCACGGCGGCCAGGTGGGCCAGCACGTCTATGCCGGCTACACCGACCGCGGTGGCGCCTCTGCCAACGAGCTGCTCATCGACGGCGGCACCATAACCGGGAGCACCTACGGCAGCTACATCGCCGAAAACAGCTCCCGGGACACGGAGGGCAGCAAGGTCACTTTCGGCGGGACAGCCTCCACGCAGTTCCTGGTCGGTGCTTTCAGTGCCAAGGGAGATGCCGTCGGCAATGAAGTGACGGTCAGCGGCGGTACGGTTCACATGAATGTCATGGGCGGCGAGAGCGGCAGCGCGGCGGCCCGCGGCAACACGGTCCGGATCACGGGCGGTACTGTCGGTACCGAGAGCGCTGAGGGCTACGTTCACGGCGGGTACAGCAAGACGGGCAGTGCCGGCAACAATACCGTCATCATCGAGGGCGGGAACCTGCGCAGCGTCATGGGCGGTTTCGTGGAAAGCGGCACCGGCGCGGTCAACGGCAATACCGTGTTCTTCAGCGGCGGCAGCATCAGCGGCGCCGATGAAGGCCTGTACGGTGGCTATGCCGACCAGGGCGATGCCAGCGGCAATACGGTTCATATCAGTGGCGGCACGCCCGGCAGCGAGGTCTGCGGCGGTTTCGTCTGGACAGGCGCGGGCAATGCCACCGGCAATACCGTCATCATCGAAGGGGCTCCCGACCTGGGGGGCACCAAGCTGTACGGTGGCAGCACAGACGGCAGCGGGGACATGCGTACCGGCAATACGCTGGAAGTCCGTACCACGGGCCTGACGGCCGTCAACGTGGGCAACTTTGCCAATTATCACTTCATCTTGCCGGAAGACACCACGAGCGGCACGACCGTGCTGACCCTTACGGATGCCAAGGGCACGGACATCAGCAACAGTTCCGTGGGTGTGGCCGTGGCCGGCGGCAAGCCGCTGCTCCGCAAGGGGGACAGCGTCACCCTGCTGGCCAACGAACACGGCCTGACGAGCGAAGGTATGACCCATGAGCGTCTCAGCGCCCGGCAGGGGGTCTTCGTGGAATATGATTTTGATCTGAAGGCTACGGACACCTCGCTGCTGGCCACCGTGGCCGGTGATGCCGAACCCGTTGCCGGCCGCGAAGGCGGCGAACGCCAGGGCGGCGGCACGGCTGCCCGTCTGGCGCCGCAGGCCAAGGCGCCCTTGGAAGGCGTGCTGGCCAACGTGGCCCTGAGCAACATCGGTGCCGACCTGGTGGCCGGGCAGGGCATCGACCAGGCCCGTACCGCGGTCGCTACCAAGGGCGACGGCCCGGCCTGGGGCATTGCGCCCTTCGCCGCCGTCACCGGTACGCGCTCGCGCTATCAGACCGGTTCGCATGTGGATCTGAGCGGCGTGGCCTTCATGACCGGTTTTGCCAAGCGGGTCGAGACGTCCATGATGGACATCCTGGCGGGCGTCTTCTTTGAAGCGGGCTTCGCCCGTGTGGACACGCACAACAGCTTCTCTGACGGCCCCTCCGTGGACGGCGATGGCCGGAGCAGCTACTACGGCGGCGGCCTGCTGGCCCGTCTGGATCTGAAGGAAGACCTGCTCAAGGGCCTGTATCTGGAGGGCTCCTTCCGTTACGGTCGCCTCAACAGCCAGTGGCAGAGCGACGACCTGCATGATGCCGTCAGCGGCCGGAAGGCCAAGTACGACCTTTCCACGCCGTACTATGGCCTGCACGCCGGTCTGGGCTATGTGTGGGATCTGACCGACAGCCTGGCCCTGGATGTCTACGGCAAGTACTTCTGGACCCATACCGATGGCCAGTCCACCCATATCGTCGACGATCCCTGGTCGTTCGACGGCGTGGATTCGCAGCGCCTGCGCCTGGGGGCGCGGCTGGGCTACGAATTCTGCCAGCAGGTGACCGGCTATGCCGGAGCGGCCTGGGAGCATGAGTTCAACGGCAAGGCCCGCGCCACCACCTACGGCCTTGAGGCCCCTGCGCCCAGCCTGAAGGGCGACAGCGGCCTGCTGGAAGCCGGCCTGACCCTCAAGCCCGTGGAAGGTTCCGGCCTGAGCCTGGACTTTGGCGTCCAGGGGCACACCGGCGTGCGGCAGGGCGTCAGCGGCACGGCCCTGGTACGTTATGAGTTCTAGGTCTGCGGACAAGATGTGAGTGAGGGGGGAAGGGAAACCTTTTTGGAAAAAGGCTCCCCCCTCAACCTCCCCCCATCCTTTCCAAAAACTTTTATTGGGAAGGATGACGGGGAAGGGGACTGTGATGGCTTGCCGCTGGCTGCCGGTCCCCGCCGTTATTCGCGGGGGAGAGGTTTGCGGCACGAGAGATTGAAAAAAGACCGGGAACAGGAGGATTTCCTGCTCCCGGTCTTTTTGTTGCGGACTTCAGGCTGTTGCGCGCCACGGTGCGACACGGGAAACCATCTGCCTTGGGGTGGGGTCGATCCTTGATCGGTAGCCGGGGCCGTGTCCGCAAGTCTTTGACGGGAGCCGGATTCCCCTGATACCGGATGGACGATGGCTTTGCACCGCGTGCCCTGTGCCTCGTTCACCTGGAATAGTGCTACCTCATCGCTCCGTCCCGTTCAGCGACGGGGACCGGCCATACCGGTCAGAGCAAAAGTTTTTTCGGGGTGGGGGAGAGCACGAGAGGGGGAGGGGCAGTTTTTACCAAAAAACGCCCCTTCCCCCTCTCGTCATCTTCCCACTAAGATTTATCGCCTATTTCAAGCCAAGATCGCGGAGCAGGTTGCTGACGGCCATGTGGCCCATGGTGGCCACGGCGCCGCTGGTGGAGGACGAGCAGTGGGAGCCCATGACCAGGTTGTCCAGGGCGTACCAGCGGGCATCCTGCGGCGGTTCCTGCTCGAACACGTCCAGGCCGGCGCCGTAGATGCGCTCCTGCTCCAGGGCCTCCAGCAGGGCAGGGCCGTCCACCAGCTCGCCGCGGGCGGTGTTGACGAGGATGGCGGTGGGCTTCATGAGGGCCAGGCGCGGGGCGTCCACCAGATGGCGGGTGCTGTCGTCGAGGCTGGTGTGCAGGCTGATGAAGTCGGCTTCGCGGAAGATGCGCTCCAGCCCGGCGCGCTCCACATGGTTCTCAGCGGCCCAGGCGTCATCCCAGACGATGTCGTGGCCCAGCACCTTCATGCCGAAGCCCGCGCCGCAGCGGCGGGCCACCCGCTTGCCGATGGCGCCCAGGCCGATGATGCCCACGGTCTTGCCGTACAGGTCGATGCCGGTGATCTTGCTCCAGTCCCGTCCACGGCAGCGGCGGTCGATGAGGGCCACCTTGCGGGCCACGCCCAGCATGAGGGCCAGGGCGTAGTCGGCCACGGCCTCGCTGTTGGCGCCCACGGTGCGGGAGACCCTGATGCCGCGGGCCTCGCAGGCGGCCAGGTCGATATTGTCCAGGCCCACGCCGTATTTGGCGATGGCCCGGAGACGGGGCGCGGCGGCCAGCACGCTGGCGTCGACAGGGTCCACGCCCACGATCAGGCCGTCGCAGCCGGCCAGCTTTTCGCACATCTGGGCGGCGGAAAGGATGCCGCCGGTATTGTTGCGCACGACATCCAGCCCCGCGTCGCGGAGGATGTCGAAGAGCTCGGGATTGTTCTTGCCGAAGGATCGCGGGGTAGCGAGGACTTTCATGACGGGGCTCCTTGTGGGGAAAGGTATGCGGCAGGGCAGGTCTCTGTTGCCCGCAGGAGGCCCGGCGGGAACGGGGCCGGGCAGGCCGGGGAAGAGCTGTTCATGCCCTTGCGGATGCGCTGTGCGGGCCAGGTCGTTTTTGCGCTGGCGGCAGGGGCCTGCGTCCTGAACCTAGCCCAGCGGGCGGATTTGTCAACGCCGGACGCCGTCGCCGGCAGGTGCCCGTTTTCCTTTGCCTTGCGGACGTCCGCCGTGTACAATGCGCGAAAAAAAGCAGCGCAGGTGACTATGAGCATTCTTCAGGACAATACTTCTTCCGCCGCCATGGAGCGGCTGGATTCCGTGGTCGAGCGTCTTTGCCATCCAGAATCCCTGGACAAGGTCTGGCACTGTTCGGCCCGTGGCATGGCCATGCCTTCCCTGGACAGGCTGAACGAGATCATGGATCGCCTGCGGGCCGCCCTGTTCCCCGGCTATTTCGGGGCCGCGCGCGTCTGGCGGGAATCCATGCGCCATCATCTGGCCGCCAACCTGGACAGCGTCTACCGTCTGCTGGCCGAACAGATCCAGCGCGGCATCTCCTTTGCCTGCAAGGGCGAGGGCGAAAGCTGCCAGAACTGTGAGCGCAACAGCCGCGAACTGGCGCTGGCCTTCATGGACAAGCTGCCGGACATCCGCCACAAGCTGGCCGGGGATGCCCAGGCAGGCTACGAGGGCGACCCTGCGGCCACCAGCCCGGGCGAGACCATCTTCTGCTACCCCTCCATGTACACCATGGTGCATCACCGCATCGCCCATGAGCTCTACAGCCTCAAGGTGCCGCTGATCCCGCGCATCATCTCCGAGATGGCCCACTCCCGTACGGGCATCGACATCCATCCCGGGGCCACCATCGGTGACGACTTTTTCATCGACCACGGCACGGGCGTGGTCATCGGCGAGACCTGCATCATCGGCAACAGCTGCCGCCTTTACCAGGGCGTGACCCTGGGCGCGCTCTCCTTCCCCAAGAACGCCGACGGCACCCTGACCAAGGGCATCCCGCGCCATCCCATCCTGGAAGACAGGGTGACGGTCTACGCGGGCGCCACCATCCTGGGCCGCGTCACCGTGGGCCGGGGCGCGGTCATCGGCGGCAACGTCTGGATCACCGACGACGTGCCCGCCGGGGCCAAGGTCACGCAGGAGCGTCCGTCATGAGGCCCGCGCGCAGGGGGCGCCTTTTCCTGCCGCTGCTCGTGCTGGCGGCGGTGATGCTGGCGGCCTGCCTGGGCGGCTGCGGCACGGAGGTCAAGGCCAAAGGACAGATGATCGGCGGCGTCTCCATGGGACGCGGCCTGTAACAGCGAGGTCGGGATCATGCGTACTCTGGTACAGGGTGGTCTTGTGGTGCGCCATGACGGCGTGCGCAGGGCCGATGTCTTGTTCGAGGACGAGCGTATCGTGGAAGTGGGCGAAGGCCTTTCCGCTTCCGGCGCCTGCGTGGTGGACGCCACGGACTGCTACGTGCTGCCCGGTGGCGTGGATGCCCAGGTGCGTCCCGCCGGTGCGGGGCTGGGCGGGCTGGCCCGGGCCGCGCTCCTGGGGGGCACCACCAGCCTGGGCGTGCTGCCGCCGTGCGACGGTTCCACACCGGTCACGGACGGCCTGCCCCTGGATGTGGTCGTGCACGCCGATGCCGCCGGGGAACTGCCGGATGCGGCGGCCTGCGCGGCCTTCCCCGCGTCGCTGCTGACGGCTGCCGACGCCTGCACGCGCCTGCGCGGTCTCCAGAGCCAGGGCATGCTGCCGCTGGTGGCCTGCGGCCTGGAACCCGTGGTCAGGGGCATGCGCGCCCGTCTGGAGGCCGAAGGGCAGCGGGACGTGCAGATCTGGCCGCAGGTCTTCCCGGCCTATGCCGAGGAAACGGCCGTGCGTCTGGCACTGACCCTGGCCCATGCGGCGGAGATCCCCCTGTGCCTGGGGCCGGTCTCGTCGGCACGCGCCCTGACGGCGCTTTCCGGCGGGCATGACTGCGGCCGTATCCACGCCTGCACGGCGCCGCGCTACCTGCTGCTGGATGCCGCCAGCTACGGCGAAGGCGCGGCCGAGGGCCTGAAGTACGTCTGCATGCCGCCCCTGCGGGCCCCGCGGGACGGACACCTGCTGTGGGAAGCCCTTGCCCGCGGCCTGCTGGATCATGTGGTCTCTGCCCATGACGAGGTCAGCTACGCCCGCAAGTGGGCCACCGGCCGGGAATCGGTCTTTGCCTGCCCGCAGGGCATGCCCGGCGTGGAGACGCGCCTGCCCCTGCTGTTCTCGGAAGGCGTGCGCAAGAGCCGCCTGACCCTGCCGCGCTTCGTGGACGTGGCCTGCACCACGCCCGCCGCCCTGCTGGGCCTGGGCGAACGCAAGGGCCGTCTGGACGCCGGTCTCGACGCCGACGTGGTGGTGCTGGATCCGGTCTGCTGCCGGGAACTGAGCGTCCGCGGCCTGCATCAGGGCGACTATACGCCCTATGAGGGCCTTGAGGTGCAGGGCTGGCCGCGCCATGTCTGGGCGCGGGGCCGCCATGTGGTCACCGAGGGCGTCTGGAGCGGCCCGGAGCAGGGCAGCACCGGCCCGGCCGCCTGAGGAACGTTTTTGCCGGCGCGGCATCCCTGACAGGGGTGCCGCGCCTTTTTTGCTTTGGCGGCGCACTTGGCAGAGCGGGCCTTGCCGGGTATAAGAACGCTTCGCACCACTGTTGCGGAGCACGGCCGGCTGCCGCGCTGCCGCAGGCCAGGGAAGCATGGCTCCGGCCGGTCGGGCAGATGCCCGGTGCCGGCCCCTGGGGCCTGTCTTTTTTGCCGGTGCGCCGGGGCCTGCACTCCCACGGCGGCCCCGCCCGGTTCGAAAGGAGGATGTATGCTGGAAAAGATTTTTGCCCTCAAGGCCAACGGGACTTCGGTCCGGCAGGAATTGCGTGCCGGCCTGACGAGCTTCATGGCCATGTGCTACCTGATCTTCGTGGTGCCTTCCATGCTGGCCGATGCGGGCATGCCGCGCGAAAGCGCCGTGGCCGCCGTCATCTGGGTGACCATCGCCATCACCCTGCTCATGGGCCTGTGGGCGCGCTTCCCCGTGGGCGTGGCGCCCGGTCTGGGGATCACGGCCTTTTTTGCCTATTATGTCTGCGGCCCGGCGGGCTACAGCTGGCAGACGGGCCTGGGCGCGGTCTTCATCTCCGGCGTGTTCTTCATGCTGCTGACCGTGACCCGCGTGCGGCAGATGATCATCGACGCCGTGCCCATGGATCTCAAATACGCCATCGTGGTCGGTATCGGGGCCTTCATCGCCTTCATCGGCCTCAAGAACTGCGGCATCGTGGTGGCGGATCCCTCCACCTTCGTCACCCTGGGGCCCCTGACCAGGCCCGAAGCCCTGCTGGCCCTGGGCGGCCTGGCCCTGATGGCCATGCTCATGTGCCTGCGGGTGCCCGGCTCCATGATCATCGGCATCCTGACCGTCACCGTGGCCGGCGTGCTCTGTGGCGTGACCGCCATGCCGGAGCATGCCTTTTCCGGTTTCAGCCTGCCCCTGCCCACCGAGACCTTCATGCAGATGGACCTCAGGGGCGCCCTGCATCACGGCCTGATCTCCATCATCTTCACCCTGACCATGGTGGACCTGTTCGACAACATGGGCGTGCTCATCGGCCTGGCGCGAAAGGCCGGATTCATGGATGAGGAGGGGCACATCCGCCATCTGGACAGGGCCCTGGTGACCGACTCCATCGGCACCATGTGCAGCGCCGTGCTGGGCGCCACCACGGCCACCTCCTATCTGGAATGCGCTGCCGGTGTGGCTGAAGGCGGCCGTACCGGCCTCACGGCCGTGACCATCGCGGGCCTGTTCCTGCTGGCCCTGTTCTTCACGCCGCTGGTGGCCATGGTGCCCGCCTATGCCACGGCCCCCGTGCTGGTGCTGGTGGGCGCCCTGATGATGCAGGAAGTGGTGCAGATCAAGTTCCGCGACCTGAGCGTGGCCATCCCGGCCTTCCTGACCATCATCGCCATGCCCCTTACCTTCAATATCGCTACGGGCTTCGGCTTCGGCTTCATCAGCTTCGTGGTGCTGCGCGTCCTGACCGGGCGCTGGCGCGAGGTGAGCCCCGTCATGTACATTGTTGCCGTCTGCTTTGCCGCCAACTTCGCGTTGCGCGGCTAGCAGGGCTGGACCATATCAACTCTCAAAGGATCAAGGCGGAATTATGTCTGGTAACACACAGCGTGAGATGCTGGGAAGCCGTCTGGGCTTCTTGCTGCTTTCGGCGGGCTGCGCCATCGGCCTCGGGAACGTCTGGCGTTTCCCCTACATCACCGGCGCGTATGGCGGCGCCATCTTCGTGGGTATCTATCTGCTCTGCCTGTTCGCTGTGGTGCCTACCATGATCATGGAATTCGCCGTGGGCCGTGCCGCCCGCCGCAACATGGGCCTGGCCTTCCACATCCTTGAGCCCAAGGGCTCCAAGTGGCACTGGGGCGGCAAGGTGGCCCTTATCGGCAGCTATCTGCTGATGATGTTCTACACCACGGTCACGGGCTGGATGCTCTATTACTGCTGGTACATGGCCAGCGGCGCCCTGAGCGGCCTGGACGCTGCCGGTGTGGGCAAGTTCTTCGGCGCCACCCTGGGCGATCCCGTGGCCCAGGTGGTGGGCATGACCCTGGTGGTGCTCATGGGCTGCGGCGTGTGCGCCATGGGCGTGCAAAAGGGCGTGGAGCGCGTGGTCAAGCTGATGATGCTGGGCCTGCTCTTCATCCTCATGGCCCTGGTCATCCGCTCCCTGACCCTGCCCGGCGCCGAGGCGGGCGTTGCCTTCTATCTGTCGCCCGATCCCTCCAAGCTGGAGAAGACCGGCCTGTTCCCGGTCATCAACGCGGCCATGAACCAGGCATTCTTCACCCTGTCCGTGGGCATCGGCGCCATGTGCATCTTCGGCAGCTACCAGAGCAAGGACCGCTCCCTGACCGGTGAGGCCATGTGGATCATGGGGCTGGATACCTTCGTCGCCCTGATGGCCGGCCTCATCATCTTCCCGGCCTGTTTCGCCTTTGGCGTGGAGCCCGGCTCCGGTCCCGGCCTGGTCTTCGTGACCCTGCCCAACATCTTCAACGTCATGGCCGGCGGCCAGCTGTGGGGCACGCTGTTCTTCATCTTCATGAGCTTCGCGGCCCTTTCCACGGTCATCGCCGTGTTCGAGAACATCATCTCCTACAGCGCCGACGTGTGGGGCATGGAACGCCGCCGTGCCACCTGGCTGCATGCCGTGGGCATCTGGGTCTGCTCGCTGCCCTGCGCCCTGGGCTTCAACCTGCTGGCCGACTTCCAGCCCCTGGGCCCCGGCACCTGCGTGCTGGATCTGGAAGACTTCCTCATCAGCAACAACATCCTGCCCCTGGGCGGCCTGTTCTTCCTGCTCTTCTGCTGCCTGCGCCGCGGCTGGGGCTGGGACAGCTTCATCGCCGAAGTGGACCAGGGCATCGGCATGAAGTTCCCCCGCTGGCTGCGCGGCTATGTGACCTACGTCCTGCCCTGCCTGATCATCTTCGTGTTCGTCATGGGCTACGTGGACAAGTTCTGGAAGTAGGCGGGCGCGGCGGCCCGCAAGGGCCGCTCCCGCTGTCGGGGCCGTTACCCGCGCCGTATCCGGCCGCCGGGGGCGGCCCTGTCATGCCCGGCCCGGGGCACGGATGCTCCGTCCAGGCCGTATCCCCGTTTTTCGACCGTCCCCGTGAGGCGGCGGTCTTCGCGTCCCGCTCCTGACAGTCCGGCGGAGGCATCCCGGCCATGCGCCGCATATGCCCGGCCGGTCATGTCCCTGACCGCTGCCGGCAGGGCGGCATGGAAGGGACAGGACACCGGGACAGAGGTCGTGTACGGCTTCTTCCCTCACAACGACACATGCCGACCCGTATCCGCGGCCGGCAGGGAGGTTTCATGTCTCAGTCCAGAGAGATGCTGGGCAGCCGTCTGGGCTTTCTGCTGCTTTCGGCAGGCTGCGCCATCGGGCTGGGGAACGTCTGGCGCTTCCCCTACATCACCGGTGCGTATGGCGGCGCGGTCTTCGTGGGCGTCTACCTGCTCTGTCTGCTGGCCGTCCTGCCGGTGATGATCATGGAATTCGCCGTGGGCCGCGCGTCCCGCAGCAACATGGGCCGCGCCCTGAAGCTCCTGCCGCCCGAAGGCACGCGCTGGCACATGTTCAGCAAGATCCCCCTGTGGGGCAGCTACCTGCTCTCCATGTTCTACACCACGGTCACGGGCTGGATGCTGGCCTATTGCTGGCACAGCCTTTCCGGGAACCTGGCCGGGCTGGACACCGCGGGCGTGGCGGCCTTTTTCGGCAGCACGCTGGCCAGCCCCTTCGAACAGGTGCTGGGCATGACCATCGTGGTGGGCGTGGGCTGCCTGGTCTGCGCCATGGGCGTGCAGAAGGGCGTGGAACGCGTGGTCAAGGTCATCATGGTGGGCCTGCTGGCCATCCTGGTGCTGCTGGTGGCCCGCAGCCTGACCCTGCCCGGTGCGGGCGCGGGCGTGAGCTTCTATCTGGCCCCGGACGTGGAGAAGATGCAAAGCGTGGGCTGGTACGCCGTGCTCAATGCGGCCATGACCCAGGCCTTCTTCACCCTGTCGGTGGGCATCGGCAACATGACCATCTTTGGCAGTTACCAGAGCAAGGACCGCTCCCTGACCGGTGAGGCCCTGTGGATCATGAGCCTGGACACCTTCGTGGCCATCATGGCGGGCCTGATCATCTTCCCGGCCTGCTTCGCCTTCAGCGTGGCGCCCAACAGCGGCCCGGGCCTGATCTTCATCACCCTGCCCAACATCTTCAACGCCATGGACGGCGGCATCCTCTGGGGCACGCTCTTTTTCGTCTTCATGAGCTGCGCGGCCCTCTCCACGGTCATCGGCGTGTTCGAGAACATCATTTCCTACAGCGTGGACGTCAGCGGCATGTCGCGCCGCCGGGCCTGTGCCGTGCATTTCGTCTGCCTGTGGCTGGCCTCGCTGCCCTGCGCGCTGGGCTTCAACCTGCTGGCGGACTTCCAGCCCCTGGGCCCCGGCACCTGCGTGCTGGATCTGGAAGATTTCCTGCTCAGCAACAACCTGCTGCCCTTCGGCTGCCTGCTCTTCCTGCTTTTCTGCAGCTGGCGGCGCGGCTGGGGCTGGGACAATTTCGTGGCCGAGGTCAACCAGGGCCAGGGGATGCGTTTCCCGCGCTTCATGAAGCATTATCTGCGCTACGGCCTGCCCTGCATCATCCTGCTGGTCTTCGTCATGGGCTACGTGGACAAGTTCGGCAAATAACCTCCCCGGGTACTTGCCCTCGGCGCTTTGCCGGGGCATAGTGCAAGGGCCGCATGCTTGGGCGGCAATCCCGAAAAAGGAAGATCCATGAGTACACTGCTGCAGAAATCCTCCAAGAAATCGCTGATCCGTGAATACGGCGAAGCCCTGCTGGTGGCGCTGATCCTGGCGTTCGTCATCAGGACCTTCGTGGTCCAGGCCTACAAGATCCCCTCGGAATCCATGGTCGGAACCCTGCTGGTGGGCGACCACCTGCTGGCCAGCAAGTTCGCCTACGGCATCAAGATCCCCTTCACCCACAGCTACATCTACCGTGGCGATGACCCCGCCTACGGTGACATCATCATCTTCGAATACCCCAACGATCCCTCGGTGGACTACATCAAGCGCGTCATCGGCCTGCCCGGCGACGTCATCACCGTGCGTGACAAGCGCCTGTACCGCAACGGCATGCCCGTGGAAGAAAAGTACATCCGCTACGAGCAGCCCAACATCATCGAGCCCATCCGCGACAATTTCGGGCCCGTGACCGTGCCGCCGGACAAATACTTCGTCATGGGCGACAACCGCGACAACTCGCTGGATTCCCGCTTCTGGGGCTTTGTGGATCGCGGCGCCATCCAGGCCAAGGCCTGGCGCATCTACTGGTCCTGGGACGACAAGGACAACAGCCCGCGCTGGAGCCGTATCGGCAAGGCCGTCCGCTAGGGCCGGGACCGGGGAGATCCTGTTGCGGGAAGGGGCATCGTACCGGCACCGGAAGGTTGCTCCTTTCCCGGCCGTGGCCGCTTCCCCGCGCACATTGCCGGAAGGGCATGACGGGTACGGTCCCTGCCGTGTCCTGCGGGCTTTTCCCGCAGAAGCATGATCACAGGCGCTGTCGCAGATGCGGCAGCGCTTTTTTTACAGCCGCCGTGCGGGGCCGGAGCGACGGTCATCCCGTACAGGGATGAGCCCTTTCCGTAAAGGGCCGACGTCGGGGCGGGGGAAGGATATGGTCATACGATTGTACAGCGCCGGGCTGGAAGGGGTGGATGCCTTCCCGGTGGACGTGGAAGTGGATCTGGTGCGCCAGGGGCTGCCCGGCTTCACGCTGGTGGGCCTGGCCGAGACGGCCGTGCGCGAGGCCCGGGAGCGGGTGTTCTCGGCCCTGCGGGCCTGCGGCTTCCGTCTGCCGCCCTCGCGCATCACCGTGAACCTGGCCCCGGCCGGACGCCGCAAGAGCGGTACCGCCTTCGACCTGCCCCTGGCCCTGGGCCTGCTGGCGGCCAGCGGGCAGATCCCTGTGGAAGCCCTGCAGGGCCGGGTCTTTGCCGGAGAGCTTTCCCTTTCCGGCGCGCTCAGGCCGGTGCCCGGCATGCTGCCCCTGGCCATCATGGCCCGGCAGCTGGGCCTCGCTTCCGTCATCCTGCCGCCGGACAACGGTGCCGAGGCGGCCGTGGTCAGGGACGTGACGGTCTACACGCCCGCGCATCTTTCCCGGTGCGTGGCCTTCCTGCTGGGGCAGGAAGCGCTCGAAGCCCGGCAGCCCTTGCCCGTTCCTGCGGAGGATGCCGTCCTGTCCGGCATGGACTTTGCCGAGGTCCGCGGCCAGCAGGGCGCGCGGCGTGCGCTGGAAGTGGCGGCCGCCGGCGGGCACAACCTGCTCATGATCGGCCCGCCCGGCAGCGGCAAGACCATGCTGGCCCAGCGCCTGCCCTCCATCCTGCCGCCCCTGGACTTTGAAGAAGCCCTGGAAGTCACCAAGGTCTACAGCGTGGCTGGCAAGCTGGCTCCCGGTCAGGGGCTGGTGCGCGTGCGGCCCTTCCGGGCGCCGCACCATACGGTCTCGGAAGTGGCCCTGGTAGGCGGCGGCCTGCATCCCCTGCCCGGTGAAGTGAGCCTGGCCCATCGCGGCGTGCTCTTCCTCGACGAGCTGCCCGAATTCCGCAAGAACGCTCTGGAAGTGCTGCGCCAGCCCCTGGAGGATGGCCGCGTGACCATCGCCCGTGCCGGGCAGAGCCTCACCTATCCGGCCGCCTGCATGCTGGTGGCCGCCATGAACCCCTGTCCCTGCGGCTACTACGGGGACCCTGAGCACGAATGCACCTGCCGCCCCGACATCCTGCACCGCTACCGCAACCGGCTGTCCGGTCCCTTGCTGGACCGCATCGACGTCCATGTGGAAGTGCCTGCCGTGCCCTATGAGGACTTGCGCGGAGGCAGCCCTGCCGAAGACTCGGCCACCATCAGAAGACGCGTCCTGGCGGCCCGTGAGCGCCAAAATGCCCGCTATGCCGGGACAGCCTGCCGCTGCAATGCCGATCTGGGCGGCTTTTTGCTGGAACGCTTCTGCGCCCTCGATGCCGCCGGGCACGCGCTCATGGAGCAGGCCGTGCGCGCCCTGGGCCTCTCCGCCCGCGCCTACACCCGTGTGCTGCGTCTGGCCCGCACCATCGCCGACCTGGAGGGCTCGGACGCCATCGCTCCCGCCCATGTGGCCGAGGCCATCTCCCTGCGCGTGCTGGATCGCCCGCAGTAGGGGCGGAAAGGATTTATGCGAGGGGGAGGCCCCCTTTTGTGGACAAAAGGTGCGGCCTCCCCCTCGCTAAAAAACTTTATCAGGATTAATTTTGATGGAGAGAAAAATATAATCAAAGGTGGTCGAGTCTGCATGTATCCTAAACATGCAGACTCATTTTCTATGCAGATATTTTTAGAGATTTTTGATATAATATAAAAATAACATATTGATATGTATGCTGTTGCTGAATCAAGTTGTGAGAAAATATTTGATAAATAGTATTTATTGTTATATGAATATGCGTTTTTTATAGTATGGAGAAAAATATGAAATCACAGAAGGCTGCGTTATTTGTTCCTGGACAAATCGTTTGTATGAAGTCAAATAATGATAAATGGGGTGTTGTTATATCATCTATATATAGTGAAAAAGAATTTCTGTATTCTGTTGTTATTTCTGGATCAATTCAAACTCTATATGAGTCACAACTACAGAATAAAGAAGTGTCGAATGCTAATAAGCAGCTCTCATTAAATGAGTTCTATGCTTATCTTACTGCATTACAAATAAAATTTCCTGGGGCAATAAGTCTTTATTCGTTGAATGCTGCACGGATTAGCTTTATTCCATATCAATTTCGTCCTGTACTTCGTTTTATACGTTCTGATAGACCACGTATGCTGATTGCGGATAGTGTCGGGGTAGGTAAAACGATCGAGGCAGGCCTTATTTTACGTGAACTGCAGGCCAGACGTGACGTAAAATCTGTTCTTATCATATGTCCTCGTCCGCTCGTAACAGAGAAAAAATGGCAGCGCGAGATGAGACGTTTTGAGGAAAAATTTGCTCATCTTGACGGTACATCACTGCGTTACTGTATCAATGAAACGTATCTCGATGGGGAATGGCCGGAAGAGTATAAAAAATGTATAGTTCCTTATTCATTGTTTGATGAATCTATTTTATTCGGAACTTCTGTAAACGGAAAAAGAAAAATCAAGAAGGGTCTTCTTGATTTAGATCCTCCGCCCAGATTCGACCTTGTCATCGTTGATGAAGCCCACCACGTCCGCAACCAGAACACATTTAGTCATCAGGCGGTACGCTTTTTTTGTGACCATGCGGAAGCCGTGATTTTTCTGACGGCTACCCCTATCCAAATGGGGAATAATGATCTGTTCGTACTTTTGAATACCTTACGGCCAGATCTCATTATTGATAAAGAAAGTTTTTCGCACATGGCTGAGCCAAACCCCTTTATCAATCAGGCGGTTTTGGCCATGCGCTCATCCCAGGAAGATTGGCAGCAGCAAGCATGGAATGCGCTTGACGCTGCGGTCGCGACTTCATGGGGGCAGGCGATACTCAAAAGAAATCCAGAATTCTGTCGAATTTATGATGCCTTATTGCAAGGTGATATATCGGCGGAAGAGCGTGTTCAAATGATTTCAGATACTGAAAAAATGCACACGTTTTCAAGCATGATCAATAGAACACGGCGTCGGGATATCGGAAATTTCACCATACGGAAACCTGAAACTGTTTCCATTTACTTTACGCCTGAACAACAAAAGCTACATGATGATTTGTTGGATGTTCAGGCTGAAATATTGGGTGCGATCCATGATGACGTGAATATAAAATTTATGATGACAACTATTAAAAGGCAGGCGGCAAGTTGTCTTCCCGGACTTGTTCCTGCCCTTGAGGATATTCTCAATCGTCATCTGGATGAAATTTGGGGTGATTCTGAAGATAATCAAACAGTATTAAATGATTATTTGTATACATTGATATCGGAAAAAATTGAAAAGCTATTAGATGAGGCAAAATCATTAGATGACGATGACCCAAAGATCGAAGCTCTTTACAAGATAATTTGTGCGAAGCAGGAGATGCCCAATAACAAGGTAATGGTATTCAGCTGCTTCCGCCATACTCTTGCGTATATCTATGATAATCTGATGCAACGTGGGCTTCGTGTGGGGCTGGTTCATGGCGGAATCCCTGACGATGAGCGCATCATCTTGCGTTCACGATTTGAGAAGCAGAGAGAAGATCGTGATAGTCTTGATGTACTGCTTTTTTCTGAAATAGGCTGTGAGGGGCTTGATTATCAATTCTGTGACTGCCTTATTAATTATGATCTGCCGTGGAATCCCATGCGGATAGAACAGCGGATCGGTCGTATCGATAGAAATGGTCAAAAAAGTGAAAGTGTTACCATCATCAATATAGTTACAGAAGGAACGATTGACGCAGAGATATATAATCGTTGCCTTTTGCGTATAGGTATATTTAACAGTTCGTTAGGTGGAAGCGAAGAAATCTTGGGTGAAATAACGCAAGAGATAAAAAACATCGCTGAGAATTACGAACTTACCCCAGAAGAGCGGCAGGAAAAACTGCAGCAACTGGCTGATAATAAAATCAGATTAATCCAGGAAGAAGAGGCCCTTGAAAAAGAACAGGCGGCGTTGTTCGGTATCCAGTATCCAAAAAATCAGATCAACAAAGAAATTTATGATGCAACAAACTTCTGGTTATCGCCTGAATCCCTTCAGCGGCTGGTCATGTATTACTTACAGGAAAAAAGTGGCAAAGATGATGTGCTATTAGGCGATAGCAAACTGAAGACTTTGCGTTTATCCCAAGATGTACGAAAGATACTTCTCAAGGATTTTCAACAGCTTCCCAAGCAGAATGACAAAAATTTCCACGAGTGGGAACAATGGTTAAAAGGGGATAGTCCCCATTTGAGCGTCACATTTGATTCGGAATGCGCTACGCATCACCCAGAAGCGTCTTTTGTTATGCCCCTCCATCCGCTGGTAAAACAGGCTGCCTATGCCCTGGATACGGCACAGGTGCTGTCTACAAGCCTGACTGTGACTTCCGATTTATTTCCTGCGGGAAGATATCCTTTTGCCATTTATACATGGCAGTTCTGCGGACTCCGCGAAGATTTGGTATTAAAACCTCTTGCCGAAGATCCTGAGCTGACGGAAAAACTTCCACTTCTTTTGCAACAGGCGCAACCTTATGTTGCGGACGATGAGATTGGAGAATTGGCCAGAGGCCAGTTTGATGGCCAACACTATGCATTATGGAGTGATGCCAAAAAGGCATATAAGCAAAAGACACATGAAATCGTGGACTACAGGCGTGAAAGTCTGAAAACAAGTCATAATGCTCGCATGGCTCTTTTAAAAGAGCAGCTTGCACAGGCAACAAACGACAAAATACGCAAGATGCGCTCTGCACAAATCAAAAACGCAGAATCTGATTATTCGCGGCATATCCAGGATTTGGATCTGGCCCTGCAACGTATCGATATTATTGCTTCGCCCATAGCGTATGGCGAACTCTATATTCGGGGAGGTAATAAATAATGTCTGCTGATATGCAATCCTTGATTAAGGACAGAAAATATTGGGTTGAAGCTAATAAGAGAAATGGTTTTGAGGAGGGGATAAAACGCCTTTTGACAGATCTTTATCCAGATAGAGCGCATTTTATTTATGAACTCCTGCAAAATGCTGAGGATACCAAGGCAAGCAAGGTTGAGTTTCGACTTTTTTCTGATAGGGTTGAATTTTCTCACGATGGAGAACGTTTGTTTAGTTTGAAAGATATTAAGTCAATTACAAGTCTTGGTTCAAGTAGTAAAAGAGATGATATAACGACAATCGGAAAGTTCGGAGTCGGATTTAAAGCTGTTTTTGCATATACAAATACTCCTGAAATACATTCAGGTGATTTTCACTTTCGAATTAAAGACTGTGTTGTTCCAGAAATAGTTAGCGCAAAAAAAATATCTGACTCAATAAATACGACTCGTTTTATTTTTCCATTTAATCATACAGCTAAAAGGCCGAGACGTGCAGTGCAAGAGGTCGCTGAAGGATTGCAAGATTTAAGTGATAATACGCTACTTTTTTTGACGCACATTAAGCGTATAGATTATAGACTTCCTAATGGTAACCGTGGGACTCTTGAGCGAATTGAGTGTCAGGATGGAAGAGTAGAGATACATACGCGATATCCAGATGGTAAAAGAGATGTTTCTCATTGGTTGCACTATCAAAAAAATATATCTATTTATGATGGGAAAAAATATAAACAGAATTCTATAGCTGTTGCCTATTCATTAGAAGAAGAAAAGCATGAAGATGATTCTTCCTCATGGAGAATTGTTCCTATCGATCATGGGCAAGTATCAATTTATTTTCCTGCGGCAAAAGAAACATCGAATCTAAAATTTCATATACATGCTCCTTTTGCTTCAACAGTTGCCAGAGATAGTGTTCGTGACTGTCCAGAGAATAACCAATTACGCGATAAAATCGCAGAACTTGTCGTTGAGTCCTTGTTTGATATCCGTGACAAAGGGATGCTGCAAATAGAATTCCTTGCAGTCTTGCCAAATAATTATGATTCATTATCTAAGTTCTATATACCAATTCGTAGTAAAATAATCGCTGCTTTTCAAACTGAAAATCTCACCCCAACTCGAAGCGGCAGCTATGCTCCAGCCAATATGTTATATAGAGGGCCAGCTAAAATAGCTGAGGTGCTGGGAGATGATGATCTATCTAAGCTACTAAATGAAAAAGCTCCACTTTGGGTCGCTAACCCTCCGCAGCAAAATCAACGTGATGACCGCTTTTTGGATAGTCTGAATATCAATAGTTGGGATTGGATACAGTTGTCGGCACTTTTCGGTAATCTCGAGAGTATAAAATTTAATATAGGTTCTTGGCTAGCAAAAAAAGATGATACTTGGCTACGGCGCTTTTATGCCTTGCTAGGAGAAGCATTAGAGAATCATCGCGCTAGATTTTGTAAAATAGATTTGTACAATATAGTACGAATTATAAAAAATGGTACATCATTAATGGTACCTGCACAGCAAGTGTTTTTTCATCCTATTGATGAGAAAAATATTATTGGTGATATAAGATTTGTTAAACCAGCTGTTTATCGTGGGGGTAAATCTGAATCGCAGAAAAAGTATGCACGGTATTTTCTTGAGCGCATAGGAGTACGAGAATATGATGAAAAAGCTATTTTAGAAATGAAACTGATTGAATATAATTCTCATCCTTCAAAAATAGACAGTTCTTATTTTAAGGATATTGAAAGCTTTGTTGACTATTGGAAAAAGACAGGTGATGCTGACTTGTTTTCTGACTACAGTTTTTTGTGTCGAAAGGATGATAACGGAAATATATCATGGTGCCAGCCCAAGTATTTTTGTTTAGGGGCTCCATTTAGCGATGCAGGACTAGATGACTTAACTGCAATTCACTATAAATTGCCCGTGTGGCATGAGTTTGGAAAATATTTTTTGCAAGAGAAACTAAATGATTTTATAGGTTTTTTAAAAGATATAGGTGTAATGTATAAATTGGAAATTATAAAAACAAGTATCTGGAAAAATCCGAGAAAACAAGATCTTTTTAATGGATTTTTGAACTCTCGGGAGACAAATAGTGCTATTAATGAAGACTATATAATTGAAGGAATTGAAAAATATTTACAAAGTAAATCTATATCTGCAAGTAGACTACTATGGATGGCTATTATTGGTGCAAGTTCATATGTTGCAGAAGCAAGATATCGTCCCAATAAAACATACATGGTGAATACCGTAGATTCGCAGCTTATTGATCACTTAAAAAATAATGCATGGATTCCTGACAAGTCAGGGGAATTTCGTACACCTCAGGAAATGACGCGAGAAAATCTGCGGAGAGATTTCATCTTTGACAATCAAAACGGTCTGTTAGATGCCATCGGCTTCGGAGAAAATGCACGTAAGCATACTGAGGAATACAACAAAAAGAATAAAGAGGCGAAAAGTATTGGCTTCCACTCCATAGACGAGGCTCAGAAAATGGTGGAGCTAGCTAAGTTTATGGAAAAGAGAGGACTTTCTGTAAGTGACGTAGTAACCAATTTGGTTCCTCAGCCCGCAGCACCTGAATTCCCAGATCGTCCGTTAGCCAATCCTGAGCGACGGCAAAAGCGAACCGGTGAACAGCTTGCGGACTCTCCTGCCAAAAATTATGCCAAACGGGAGCGCAGTGTCCGGACAACTTCCGGCTCTATCGACCCGACGACCTGGTTAAGGAGCCAATACACGAATGATGCAGACCAGATGATCTGTCAGATATGCAAGCAGGAGATGCCGTTCCGCAAGCGGGATGGAAACCACTATTTCGAGAAGAAAGAGCTGCTTACCCGTGCCTATTTGCCTAAGGAGCATGAATCCCAATATCTGGCTCTGTGCCCGCTGTGTGCCGCAAAATATGATGAGTTCGTCAAAACGGATGACAATGCAATGCAGGAGCTGAGAGATGCCATCTTGCAGGGGAAAGATTGCGAAGTCCCTATCGCGCTAGGTGGGGAAAAAACGACGATCCGTTTTGTCGAGCGTCATTTTTGTGATCTCAAAGTCATCCTGCAAAAATTTTGAACATAGCAAAAGACAGGCCGTCTCCAGAAGGAGGCAGCCTGCTTGCGTCGAGGGAATCTGCTTATTGTTGCTGGAGGCAGGCTTGTGTTCTTCGCGGCCTGTCCTGAATAAAGCGCACTGGGGGAGGGCCCGCTTTTTACCGCAGGAAAAAGGGGCCCTCCCCCTCAAGCCAGCCCGCCAGATCATCAATGAAACAAAAACGGGCCGTCTCCTGAAGAGACGGCCCGTTTCGTATCGTGGGAGCTGTCGTTGACGCCGGGAAGCGAGGCACCGGTGCGGCGGGCACAGCTCCAAATGCGGCCTTTGTTGCCGCGCCCTGTCCCATGTTGCTCTGCTTTGAACGGTGGAAGGTGCGTGGGCCGCGCCTTGCCAAGAGCGTTTGGGAAGGGGAGTTTGAGGAGAGGCCCGCTTGTTACCGCAGGCAAAAGGGGCCTTTTCTCCTCAACATATTCGTGCCTTAGGCCAGCACTTCCATGGTGGCCTGGGCGATCTGCAGTTCCTCGTTGGTGGGGATGATGAGGACCTTGATCTTGCTGTCAGGGGTGGAGATGGTGCGGGCACCGGGCTTGCGGGTGCCGTTCTCTTCCAGGTTCAGGCGCACGCCCAGTTCTTCCAGGCCTTCGCAGACCATGGCGCGGACGATGTCGTCGTTTTCACCGATACCGGCGGTGAAGACCAGGGCATCGACCTTGCCGCCCAGCAGGAAGAAGTAGGCACCCAGGGTCTTCTTGATGCTGCGGACCAGCATCTTGAGGGCCAGTTCGGCCTTTTTGTTGCCGTTTTCCACTTCCTTGTGCACGTCACGCATGTCGGTGAAGCCGCACAGGCCCAGCAGGCCGGACTTCTTGTTCATCAGGGTGTCCATCTCCTCGGGGGTCAGGCCCTTCTTTTCCATGATGAAGGGGACGATGGCCGGGTCGATGGAGCCGCAGCGGGTACCCATGATGAGGCCTTCCAGAGGGGTGAGGCCCATGCTGGTATCAAAGCATTTGCCGTCTTTCACACAGCTCATGGAAGAGCCGTTGCCGAGGTGCATGGTGATGGAGCGCAGCTCGGACTGGGGCTTGCCCAGGTATTCGGCGGTCTTCTTGGCGATGTACTTGTGGGAAGTGCCGTGGAAGCCGTAGCGGCGGATGTGCATCTCTTCGTAGATCTCGTAGGGCAGGCCGTACATGTAGGCTTCCTGCGGCATGGCCATGCCGAATTCGGTATCGAACACGGCCACGTTGGGCACGCCGGGGAAGAGCTTTTCGGCCACTTCGATGCCCATGAGGTTGGCGGGGTTATGCAGGGGGCCCAGGGGGAAGCAGTCACGGATGATCTGCTTCACGTTGTCGTCCACCTTCACGGTCTCGGTGATGGCTTCGCCGCCGTGCAGCACGCGGTGGCCGATGGCGTAGATCTCGCTCTTGTCCTTGATGACGCCCTTTTCAGGGTCGGTCAGCAGGGCGATGACCAGTTCCATGGCTTCCACGTGGGTGGGGAAGGCGCTTTCGCGCACGATCTTTTCTTCGTGGTCGTTGTCAGGGGCGATCTTGTGGGTCAGCTTGCCCATGCCCTGGCCGATGCGTTCGGCCAGACCGGAAGCCAGGACGGTTTCGGTGTCCATTTCCAGCAGCTGATATTTGCAGGAGGAAGAGCCAGCGTTGATAACCAGTACTTTCATGAGAGATCCTCGTCAGGGGGGAATGGAGGGACGGAGCCTGGGCTCCGTCCCTGATATGGTGGTTGCTGACAGGACGCCGGACGTGGCCGGCGCATGCCCGTACTACTTCTGCTTTTCGGCAGCGGCCTGGATGGCGGTGATGGCCACGGTATTCACGATATCGGGCACGGTGCAGCCGCGGGACAGGTCGTTGACGGGCTTGTTGAGGCCCTGCAGGACAGGGCCGATGGCCACGGCCTCAGCGGCACGCTGCACGGCCTTGTAGGTGTTGTTGCCGGTGTTGAGGTCGGGGAAGATGAAGACGGTCGCCTTGCCGGCCACCTTGCTGTTGGGCAGCTTGGTCTTGGCCACGGTGGGGTCGATGGCGGCGTCGTACTGCAGGGGGCCTTCCAGGGAGAGTTCGGGGGCCTTTTCCTTGGCCAGGGCCGTGGCTTCCACCACCACATCCACGTCGGCGCCCTTGCCGGACGTACCGGTGGAGTAGGAGAGCATGGCCACGCGGGGGTCGATGCCGAAGACCTTGGCGGTATCGGCGGAGGCCACGGCGATTTCGGCCAGCTGCTGGGAGGTGGGGTTGGGGTTGACGGCGCAGTCACCGAAGACCAGCACGCGGTCCTTGAGGCACATCAGGAAGACCGAGGAGACCACGGAGTAGCCGGGCTTGGTCTTGATGAATTCGAAGGCGGGACGGATGGTGTGGGCGGTGGTGTTCACGGCACCGGAGACCATGCCGTCGGCGTCGTCCTTCTTGACCATCATGGTGGCGTAGTAGGTGGCGTCGCTCATGACGTCGCGGGCACGTTCGATGGTCACGCCCTTGGCCTTGCGCAGTTCGGCGTAGGTGGCGGCGTAGTCTTCGAACTTGGGCGAGGTGGCGGGATCGATGATGGTGGCCTTGCTGATGTCGAGGTGCAGTTCGCGGGCCAGCTTGTTGATCTTGTCCTCATTGCCCAGCAGGATGATGTCGGCCACTTCGCGGCGCAGCAGGATGTCGGTGGCCTGGAGGATGCGGGGCTCCTCGCCTTCGGCCAGGACGATGCGCATCTTGTTGGCCTTGGCGCGCTCGATGAGGTTCAGTTCGAACATCATGGGCGTCATGCGGCCGGGCTTGGTCATGTTCAGGCGGGCGCTGATCTCCTTGCCGTTGACGTAGTGGTCGTACAGGCCCAGCACGGTGTTGATCTTGCGGGTATCGGCGGGCTCGATGAGGCCGTAGATCTCCTGCAGGGACATGAAGGCCTTGGAGGTGTGCTGGTCGGTCAGCAGCACGGGCAGGGGAGCACCGGTCCAGCCTTCGATGAGGCTGCTCACTTCGGCGCTGGGACGGATGCCGCCGGTCAGCAGCACGCCGGCGATGTCGGGCTTGCTGGAGGACAGGCGGGAGGCGATGGAGGCCAGCAGGATGTCGGTACGGTCGCCGGGGGTCACGATGAGCTGGTCCTTGGCCAGGTAGCCCAGGAAGTTGTCCACGTGCATGGCGGCGATGAGGTAGTCGCCCACCAGGGCATCGAGGTGGGCCTCGCCGGAGAGCACTTCGGCGTTCAGGCCCTTCTGCAGGTCGCGCATGGTGGCGCGGCCCAGGGCGGGTTCGTCCGGGATGGCGTAGACCAGGCCGGGCTTGCCGTCCACGGCAAAGATGTCGCTCAGGTCGTCGGCTTCGGCGCGGGTCAGGTTGGAGCGGTTGACGATGGTGGCGACGACATCCAGGGAGTAGGGGGCCATGGAGTCGCGGGTCACCAGCAGGGAGTCGCGCACGTCTTCGGCGGTCTTGTCTTCACCGCTGGTGATGAGCATCACGGGGCAGCCCAGGTTGGAGGCGATCTCGGCGTTCAGCTCGAACTCGAAGACCGGGTCCTTGCCCAGGAAGTCGGTGCCCACGCAGAGCACGAAGTCGTGGCGGCTCTGCAGCTCCTTGAACTTCTGGATGATGTTCTCGATGACCAGGTTGCGGTCGCCCTGATTGATGATGGTGCGCACTTCCTGGTAGGTGTAGGCGAAGGTGTCGCAGTAGTCCTGCTTGAGCTTGAAATGTTCCAGCAGCAGGTTGATGTCCGGGGCGCGGTCATCCAGCTGGGGTTCATTGATGATGGGGCGGAAAATGGCCACATCCTGCATGTTGCGGCTCAGGATGGACATGGTGCCCAGGGCGATGGCGCGCTTGCCGGTGCGCGGGCCCGTGGCGGTAAGGTATAGGGCGCGATGCATGGTTTCCTCCAGGACGGGGCGCTGGCCCCGGTGAATCGATGCCGTTATGTTTGAAGTTTCGCGAGCCGGAAACTTCCAAAGCGCGGGTTGGCTGCTGGCGCGCTGCGCGCCGCGGCCCGCAGGCCGCTGCCCTTGCGGGCGGAAATATGGTGTTGCGCCATGGGGGCTGCTGTCCCGGCATGGGCGCGTCCTTGCCGGCGGGGCCGGAGGACGCAGGGGCTCGGCCCGCGCTCCAGATAATGGGGGCGCGGCCGTTGCGGCCGCGCCCCTTCATTCATTCAGCGTATGCCGGCTTAGTTTTCGCTGCCGGGATGGGGCAGGCTGGCCAGCTGCTTGTACAGAGCGTGACGCTCGTTGTAGGCCTTGTCCAGTTCAGCCTTGAGCTGCTTGGACACTTCGGGATCCTTCTTGTCCAGAGCGGCGAAACGGGTCTCGCCGGCCAGGAAGGCCTGCAGTTCGCCGTTGGGATCCTTGGTGTAGTCCAGCTGGAAGGGGTTCTTGCCTTCCTTGGCCAGTTCGGGGTTGTAGCGGTACAGGGGCCAGTAGCCGGTCTGCACGGCCAGCTTTTCTTCTTCCTGGCTCTTGCCCATGCCCTTGCGGATGCCCTGGTTGATGCAGGGAGCGTAGGCGATGATCAGCGAGGGGCCCTTGTAGGCTTCGGCTTCGCGGAAGGCCTTGAGCACCTGCTGCTTGTCGGCGCCCATGGCGATGGAGGCCACGTACACATAGCCGTAGCTCATGGCCATGCGGCCCAGGTCCTTCTTGCCGATGCGCTTGCCGGCAGCGGCGAACTGGGCGATGGCGCCCAGAGGAGTGGACTTGGAGGCCTGGCCGCCGGTGTTGGAGTACACTTCGGTATCCATCACCAGGACGTTGATGTCGTCGCCGGAAGCCAGGACGTGGTCCAGACCGCCGTAACCGATGTCGTAGGCCCAGCCGTCACCACCGAAGATCCACACGCTCTTCTTGGTGAAGAGGTCGCCCATATCCCACAGCTTGTGGGCCAGGGCGTGGTTGGCTTCGGACAGGCTGTCCAGGTTGTCCAGGATCTCTTCGCCGAACTTGCGGGAGCCTTCGGCGTCGTCCATGTTGTCCAGCCAGCCCTGCAGGGAGGCCTTCAGTTCGTCGTCGATGCCTTCGGTGGCCAGGGCTTCCTTCACAGCCAGGGCCAGGGCGCCACGACGCTGCTTGTAGCCCAGACCGATACCGCAGCCGAATTCGGCGGCGTCTTCAAAGAGGCTGTTGCCCCAGGCGGGACCGAAGCCGTCCTTGTTGGTGGTGTAGGGCGTGGTGGGGGAAGAAGCGCCCCAGATGGAGGAACAACCGGTGGCGTTGGCGATCAGCATGCGTTCGCCGAACAGCTGGGTGAGCACCTTGACGTAGGGGGTCTCACCGCAGCCGGCGCAGGCGCCGGAGAACTCATGCAGGGGCTGCTGCAGCTGGGAGCCCTTGACGGTGTCGCGGGCCATCAGGTCGTCCTTGATGGAGACGTTGGCTTCGGCGAAGGCCAGGTTGGCCACCTGGGCGTCGATCTGGGTATCCAGGGGCTTCATGGTCAGGGCGCGCTTTTCAGGCTTGGTGGGGCAGACTTCCACGCAGGAGCCGCAGCCCAGGCAGTCTTCGGCGTACACCTGCATGCGGAACTTCATGCCGGTCAGTTCCTTGCCCTTGGCAGGCACGGTCACGAAGCTTTCGGGAGCGCCGGCCAGTTCTTCGTCATTGGCGACCACGGGGCGGATGGCGGCGTGGGGGCACACGAAGGAGCACTGGCAGCACTGGATGCAGTTGTCGGCCACCCATTCGGGCACGTTGATGGCCACACCGCGCTTTTCACAGGCAGCGGTGCCCAGGGGCATGATGCCGGCGGGTTCCATGGCGGACACGGGCAGCTTGTCGCCGCGCTGGGCCAGGATGGGACGCACAACACCGGCGATGTAGTCGTCGTCGCCGCAATGGCAGACTTCGGCACCTTCGGTGGCGTCAGCCCAGGATTCGGGGTACTTGATCTCGACCAGGGCGTCCATGCCCTTGTCCACGGCGGCGATGTTCATGTTGACGATCTTGTCGCCCTTCATGCCGTAGGTCTTCTTGATGGATTCCTTCAGCAGGGCCACGGCCTTGTCGAAGTCGATCACGTTGGCCAGCTTGAAGAAGGCGGTCTGCATGATCATGTTGATGCGGCCGCCCAGACCCACTTCCTGGGCCACGGCAACGGCGTCAACGTTGAAGAACTTCAGGTGTTTGCGGGCGATGGTGCGCTTCATGGAAGCAGGCAGGTGCTTTTCCATGTCTTCCAGCGACCAGTTGGAGTTCAGCACGAAGGTGCCGCCGTCCTTGATGCCGTCCAGGATGTCGTACTGGGTGACATAGGCGGCCTTGTGGCAGGCGATGTAGTCGGCCTGGGTGATGAGGTAGGAAGACTGGATGGGGCTCTTGCCGAAGCGCAGGTGGGACACGGTGAAGCCACCGGACTTCTTGGAGTCGTAAGCGAAGTAGGCCTGGGCGTACATGTCGGTGTTGTCACCGATGATCTTGACGGCCTGCTTGTTGGCACCCACGGTACCGTCGGCGCCCAGACCGAAGAACTTGCACTGCACGGTGCCGGCGGGCACGGTGTCGATCTCTTCTTCAACGTCGAGGCTCAGGTTGGTCACGTCGTCGTTGATGCCCACGGTGAAGTGGTTCTTGGGAGCCAGGCCCAGCATGTTGTCGAACACGGCCTTGGCCATGCCGGGGGTGAAGTCCTTGGAGCCCAGACCGTAACGGCCGCCCACGATGGTGGGAGCTTCGCCCTTTTCCATGAAGGCGGTGCACACGTCCTGGTACAGGGGCTCGCCCAGGGAACCGGGTTCCTTGGTGCGGTCGAGGACGGTGATGGTGGTGGCGGTGGCGGGGATGGCCTGCAGCAGGTGTTCGGCCGAGAAGGGACGGAACAGGTGCACTTTCACCAGACCCACGCGCTGGCCGCGTTCGTTCAGGTAGTTGACGGTTTCCTGGATGACTTCACAGGAGGAACCCATGCTGATGATCACGCGGTCGGCTTCGGGATGGCCCACGTAGTCGAACAGGCGATGCTTGCGGCCGGTGATGGCGGCCACTTTCTTCATGTTTTCCAGCACGATGCCGGGCACGGCGTCATAGTACAGGTTGCTGGCTTCGCGGTTCTGGAAGAAGATGTCGGGGTTCTGGGCGGTGCCGCGGATATGGGGATGTTCCGGGTTCATGGCATTGGCGCGGAACTCTTCGACCTTGTCCCAGGGGACCAGCTTGCGGATGTCTTCGTAATCGATGGTCTCGATCTTCTGCACTTCGTGGGAGGTACGGAAACCGTCGAAGAAGTGGCAGAAGGGCACGCTGGCGTCAAGGGCGGACAGGTGGGCGACCAGGGCCATGTCCATGCATTCCTGCACCGAAGAGGAGCAGAGGAAGGCAAAACCGGTCTGGCGGCAGGCCATGACGTCCTGGTGGTCACCGAAGATGGACAGGGCGTGGGAAGCCAGGGCACGGGCCGAAACATGGAAGACGCCGGGCAGCAGTTCGCCGGCGATCTTGTACATGTTGGGGATCATGAGCAGCAGGCCCTGGGAAGCGGTGTAGGTGCTGGTCAGGGAACCGGCAGCCAGCATGCCGTGCACGGCACCGGCGGCACCGGCTTCGGACTGCATTTCACGCACGGTCACGGTCTGGCCCATCAGGTTCTTGCAACCCTTGGCGGCCATTTCGTCCATGACTTCGCCCATGACGGACGAAGGGGTAATGGGGTAAATGGCAGCCGTGTCCGACAGAGCGTAGGCAATATACGCGGTGGCGTTATTGCCGTCCATGGTTTTCATTTTCGCCATCTGTTCCTCCTTGCGCGTCTATCTTGGCGCGCATGTTTTTCCGGAATGGACACACCGGCAGGCCGGTGGTCTTGTGCAAACAGAGAGGATCCATCGCATCATGCCGTGGCATGAGGCCGGAGCGGCCCGGGCGGAAGAAGCCCGAAAAAACGGCCGGGACCGTGCCTGTTCGCAATGGATGAGCCCTACCACAAAATTGTTTGTTTGAACAGTCTAATGTGGTCAGGCCATGAAAAAAAATGCGCAAGCATTTTTGCAAGAGAAACAAAGGTGTTAGAACGATTTTGAGCCGCTGCGGCCCCGCAGGACGCGTGACCACCGCCTTTGTCTCTCTTCAGGCTGCCTACTAAAAAGGGCGACAAAAGGCAACTACGGAAAATCCCATGAAATGTGTCATGCGATCATAGCCCGCAAAGCGGCGCTGCGCAAGGCTTTGCAGGCGCTTTCCGGCAGCCGGGGCAGCGGGGAGGCAGGGGAAAGCATGTGACCGGCACGACAGGGGCAGCGCAGAAGGGAGGAATGGCACGCCAGGGGACAGATCGCCCTGGCGGCAATCCGGGAAAGAGAGGGAAAGGGATGCGCAGGGGGACATGCCGCCGGCCTCCATGGACGGCCAGCCGGGCGCGTCCCGGGCGCACCGCCGTCCTTCGGGAAGAGGGGACCAACGATCCATGAAAAAAGGGGCCCCCTGACGGGAGCCCCTTGGACAGGTCACAAGGACAGGAAGCTAGACCTTGCCGCCGGTCTTGAGCACGGCCTGCATGCCGCCGGCAGCATTGACCACGTCGGTGATGCCGTTGCGGGCCAGGATCAGCACGCTGTCATAGGCGCGCAGACCGGTATTGCAGATGATGGCCACAGGGCGGTCCCTAGGCACTTCGTTGACCCGGGCGGGCATCTCTTCCAGGGAGATGGAGTGCCATTCGGGATGGACGGCCTGGACGGCCTGGCCGGCCTTGGCGGGACGGGCGTCGATGAAGAAGATGTTGTTCTCGGCGCGCTTTTCCCACAGCGCCATGAACTCTTCGGCGGTGATGGGCTTCACCCGGCCGGCCAGCACGTTGTCGGCCACGTTGCCCACCACGTTGACCACGTCCATGGCGGAGGCGAAAGGCGGCGCGTAGGAGATCTCCAGGTTGGAGATGTCTTCCACGGTGGGCTTGCCGTACTGCAGCACGGCGGCCACGGCGTCCACGCGGGCCTTGAGGGCGTCACCAGCGGTGCAGGCGCCCTGGATGCCCAGCACGCGGCGGTCGCTCTTGTCCACCACCAGTTCCAGGCTCATCATGTTCTTTTCGGGATAGAAGTGGGCGCGGTCCAGCTGTTCCACGGCCACGGAGATGGCGTCATAGCCTTCCTTGCGGGCCCGCTCCACGGTCAGGCCGGCGCCGCAGAAGGACATGTCGAACAGTTTCACGGCCCAGGTGCCCACGAAGCCGGGGAAGCTGGCGTCGCCGCCGGCCAGGTTGGTGCCGATGACGCGGCCCTGACGGTTGGCCATGCTGCCCAGGGGCAGGTAGCCCAGCTTGCCGGTGATGAGGTTCTTGATGGCAACGCAGTCGCCGCCGGCGTAGATGTCGGGGTCGCTGGTCTGCATCTTTTCATTGACCACGATGGCGCCGAAGGGGGCCACTTCCAGGCCGGCGTCCTTGGCCAGCTGGCCGTTGGGCAGGAAACCGGCGGCAAAGATCACCAGCTGGGCGGGCAGTTCGCGCTTGTCGGTGACGACCTTGCACACGGCGCCGTCCTTGCCTTCCAGCTTGACGACCTTTTCAGAGGTGTAGACGGACAGGCCGTGGGCCTCGCAGTCGTGGGCGGCCATCTTGCCCATGTTGTGGGAGAGCACGCCGGGCAGCATCTGGTCCATCATCTCCACCACGCTGACCTTGACGCCCCACATGTCGGACAGGGCCACGGCGGCTTCCAGACCGATGAAACCGCCGCCCACGATGACGGCCTCGCTGACCTGGCCGTGTTCGCAGGCCTTGCGGATGGCGTCGGCAGCTTCCAGGCGGGTGAGGGTCAGGACGTTCTTGAGGTCATGGCCTTCCACCGGAGGCAGGCGCGGCGTGGCGCCGGTGGCCAGCACCAGCTTGTCGTAAGGCAGCTTCTCTTCCTCGCCGGTGACCACGTTGCGCACCAGCAGGGTCTTGGCGGCGCGGTCGATGGCCATGGCGCGGGTCTGGTTGCGCACGGTGATGCCTTTCATGGTACGGAAGAATTCAGGGTCACGCACAGTATGGTAGGGCGTGGCGCGCAGGTCGTCGAGGTTGTTGACCTCGCCGGACACATAATAAGGGATGCCGCAGCCGCCGTAGGAGATGAAGAGGTTTTCATCCACCAGGGTGATCTCGGCGTCGGGCATCAGGCGCTTGCAGCGGCAGGCTGCCTTGGGACCCAGGGCGACGCCGCCGATAACCAGGATTTTCTGTGCCATGATAGATTCTCCTTGTAGAGCAATTGGCGTTTGAAACGCCGGGCGTCTCAAACTTTGTGCCGTCCGGAGACGGAGGCTCCCGCCCGGACACGGGCGGCCGCGGGCGCGGTCGCCGGAGCATGACGCTGTTGTTGCCGGGCCTCGGGCGGCGACCTTCCGGCCACCGGACAGGGACTGTCCCTAACGGCCCCGGTACTGCCGGGCGTCTCCCACCCGGACGGTGATCTTTTCCCTGTCCATGAATTCCAGCAGGGCGATGAGGTACTTGCGCGAGAGGCCCAGGATCTCCTTGAGGCCGCCCACGTCCAGATCCTCGTGGTCGCTGAACCACTGGCGCACCTTGTCCAGGATCTCTTCCACGGCCTCGTTGCTGTAGTACAGGCCGTCCCTGACGCGCACCAGCTTCTTCTGTTCGCAGAGCAGGCGCAGGACGGGCGCGGCCTCCTTGCTGCCCACGCCCAGTTCCTCGAGCACGTCCTTGAGGTTGGGCGGGGTCAGGCCCGCACTGACATGGGCCTCCAGCAGCTTGCGGCTCAGGCCTTCCTGGTCGGAAGCCAGCGTGACCTTGTGGCTGGCCAGACGCAGGCCGTCGCCTTCGGCCACCAGCAGGCCCTTTTTCTGGGCCGCTTCCAGCACGCGCGTCACCAGGCGCTGGGGCAGTTTGGCAGCCCAGCCGGCACACAGGGCACCGCTGGGCAGCGAGGGCTTGAGCGGGTTCTTGGCGTGCAGGGCGGCGGCCCTGTCCAGGCAGGCGCGGATCAGGGCCTCGAACTGCAGGCTGGCGATCCACATGCGGCCTTCCTTGTGCCAGCAGATGGCTTCGCCCTGGGAGGAAAGATGCACCAGCTGCTTTTGCAGGGCCGCGGCGCTCTGGCCGGTGAGCACCTGCATCTGGTTGTGGCTGGCGCCCGCGCTGCCGCTGAGGCTCAGGGCCGCCCTGGTGAGGTCGAGGCCGGAATGGGCCGTGACGTATTCGGGGGCGGCCAGTTCGGGCAGACGGGCCAGCAAGTCGAGCTTGTTTTGGAAATCCGGATCCTTGCGGCGCAGCAGGGGCGGCAGGGGACTGACGATGGTACCGCCGGCCACGGTGCGCAGGGGCGAATAGGCGCGCAGCACGCAATGGTCGCCGAAGACGCCCACCATATCACTGGAAAAGCGCAGCTCGGCCAGGCAGGAGTCGCCGGGGGCCAGACGGTCACGGTCGAAGAAGACCACCCGGGCCGCGCATTCCTGCGTGGCGTGGTGGAAGTGGACCTCGGTGCGCTGGCGCAGGGGACGCGGCGCGGACTTGAGGCAGTGCAGGCGCACCAGCCAGCGGCGGGAGGGGAACAGCGTATCGGGACGGCAGAGGGTGTTGCCGCGGTGGATGTCCGTCACTTCCAGGCCCTGCACGTTGACGGCGCAGCGTTCGCCGGCGCGGACCATCTCCACGCTGCTGCTGTGGCGCTGGAGGCTGCGGGCGCGGGTGGGCAGGGCGCCGGGCATGAAGCAGAGCTCGTCCCCTTCGCTGACCGCGCCGGAGATGACCGTGCCCGTGATGACCGTGCCATGCCCCTTGAGGGTGAACACACGGTCCACCGGCAGGCGGAAGATGTCGGAACCGTGCCGGGGCGGCAGGCTGCTGGCGCAGGCCAGGATATGTTCGCGCAGGGCCGGGATGCCCTGGCCCGTGCTGGAGGAGACAGGGAAGATGGGGGCGCCTTCCAGGAACGTGCCCTGCAGGAAGGCGCGCACGTCTTCCTGCACCAGTTCCAGCCAGTCCGCGTCCACCATGTCGACCTTGGTCAGGGCCACGAAGCCGTGCCGGATGCCCAGCAGGGAACAGATCTCCAGATGTTCGCGGGTCTGGGGCATGACGCCTTCGTCGGCGGCGATGACCAGCATGACGAAGTCCACACCGGCGGCACCGGCCACCATGTTCTTGACGAAGCGTTCATGGCCGGGAACGTCCACGATGCCCAGGCGTTCGCCACCCGGCATGGGGACCCAGGCGAAGCCCAGTTCGATGGTGATGCCGCGCCGCTTCTCTTCTTCCAGACGGTCGCAGTCGATGCCCGTCAGTGCGCGGACCAGAGATGTCTTGCCGTGGTCGATGTGACCGGCGGTACCCAGGATCAGAGCCATTCTACCCCCAGAAAAAACACAGGAGCCCCGCCGGGAACGCCTTGCGGCGGCCCGGTGAACGGGGGCTGCCCCGTGTGCGGAACTGGTTTTCAGTGTACGCCAGAGAGCGGGGCTTTGCAAACGGCTGCGGCAGACGACCGGAGAAGTTTCAGGCCGCCAGCTCTCTGGTGAAAAATATCACAATTATCGACATACTGCGCTGCTGTCTAAAAATAGTCATCAAATCAAAACTGTTATAAACAGCAGTGGGCCCAGGCCCCGCGTGCCGGAAGGGACATCCTGCCGGCAAACAAATACGAGAAAAAAATAAGGGTAATGCCCGGAGGGCCCTGGCCGGGGCAGGAGGGGCAGCGCCGCGAGGACCGGGGACGGCAGAAAAGTTTTTTTGCCATGTGAGCCGTGCGACAAAGCCTTTTGTTCACAAGGTCGCGGGCCTGCGGGGCATGCAGCAGTGCCCCGCGACATGCCGTTTAATCCGGCAACTGTTCCAGCCAGTGCTGGGTGGCGTCGATGAGCTTGCGGGGCGTGGAGGCCCCGGCGGTGAGGCCCACGCGCGTCTTGCCGGCAAAATCTTCGGCCCGCAGTTCTTCGGCCTGTTCTATATGATAGGTGCTGATGCCGCTTTGGGCAGCCAGGTCGGCCAGGCGGCGGGTGTTGCCGCTCTGCCGGCCGCCCACCACCACCATGGCGTCCACCCGGGCGGCGATGCTGCGGGCTTCTTCCTGCCGCTCGCGGGTGGCGTCACAGATGGTGGCCAGCACCTTGAGCCGGGGCAGCCGGTCACGCAGTTCCTTTTCCAGCTGTTCGAAGACGGAGCGGTCCTGGGTGGTCTGGGAGGCCAGCACGTAGGAACGTTCCGGGTCCGCATGCAGGGCGGCCAGCTCGTCACGGCTGCCGAACACATGGGCCGGGCCGTGGGCATAGGAGACGAGCCCACGCACTTCGGGATGGTCGGCCTCGCCGAAGAGCAGCAGCTCCGCACCGTCGCGGGTGGCACGTTCGATGGCCAGCTGGGCGCGCTTGACCTTGGGGCAGGTGGCGTCCACCACGTCGGCGCCGGTGACGCGGACAGCCTCTTCCACCTGACGGGTAATGCCGTGGGCACGGATGAGGACCCTGTCCGAGGCACCAAGCTGGGAAGGATCCTGGGCGCAGAAGACCCCCAGGGCCTCATAATCGGCCAGTACCTGCGGGTTGTGGATGATGGGGCCCAGGGTGCAGGTGCGGCCCTCGCAGGGCTGTTCCAGAGCGGTGTCCAGTTTTTGCAGGGCCAGTCCGACCCCCATGCAGAAACCGGCGGTCTTGGCGCGGATGACGTCCATAGTTCTCTCCCGGGGAAAAAATCTTTCCGGCAGTGTTCCGTGAGCAGGGGATACTGTCAAGAGGCAAGGAGGATGGACGGCACGGCAATCGGCGCACGCAATTGGCGGGAAATGGCTGGGGACAGGCGGCGGTACCGTGGGCCGTAAGGGCGGGACAGTCTGTGGCGGATATGCCATTGCCTGGAGAAAAGCGTTGCCGGAGCGGTGCCTTGCCCAGATGCGAAGGGGCATTTCTCCTCGTGTAATGCGGAAGGGCGTCGCCGGAGGGGCGGCCTTCTGTCTCCTTGTCGGGCGTCCTGTGCGGAGCACGGGACGTTGTGAGCGGTTTTTGAAGGATGGGGGAGTTTGAGGGGGAAGGGGACTTTTTTCCGCTGGAAAAAGTCCCCTTCCCCCTCAACAGATCTCATTCCGGCAAAAAGCGGTCCATCAGCTCGTGCAGGCCTTCCCAGGAGGTGCAGCGGCAGAGTTCGAGGCGCAGGGCCTTGACGCCGGGCAGGCTGCGCACATAGCGAGGCACCACGCTGCGCATCTTCCAGAGGGCGGCGCGACCGGGGCAGAGCTCCTGGGCCAGTTCCATGTGGCGCAGGACCATGGCCCGCAGGGCGGCCGGTGAGGAGGGCTGGGGCTCCTCGCCCCGGCAGAGGTGGAGGTGGTCCTCGAAGATGGCCGGGCCGTGCATGGCGCCCCGGGCGTACATGACCGTATCCACGCCGGTCTGCTCCAGCACGCGCAAGCCGTCCCGGGCGCTGAACAGGTCACCGCTGGCGATGAGGGGGATGTCCAGGGCCTGCTTGAGCTCGGCCAGCACCTCGTGGGCGGCCTCGCCGCCGAAGCCCTGGCGCGCCGTGCGCGGGTGCAGGGTGATCCAGCCCGCGCCCAGATCCTGGAGGCGCAGGGAAAGGTCGCGCCAGACATGCCGCCGGCTGTCCAGCCCCAGACGGATCTTGAAGCCCACCCGTCCGGGACCGGCGGCCTGGAGCATGGCGCGGGCCACCTCGAGGGCGTTGGGCACATCGCCCAGCATGGCGGCCCCGGCCCCCTGCTTGAGGACCTTGGCCACCGAACAGCCCATGTTGAGATCGAACCAGCCGTAGCCCACATCGCGGAGCATCTCCACGGCCCGTTGCAGGAAGGATGCCTCGGCCCCGAAAAGCTGGACCACCAGCGGCTGGTCTTCGGGCAGGCTCTGCAACAGCTCGCCGGTGCCGGGGCTGCGGTAGACAAGGCCCTTGGCGCTGACCATCTCGGTCACGCAGACCGCCGCGCCGTACCGGCGGCAGAGCAGGCGGAAGGGCAGGTCGCTGTAGCCGGCCAGGGGTGCCAGCCAGGGATGCTCCCGGTCGAAGGGCAGGCTGTCAGGGGTGGCCGGGGATCCCGGCAGGAAGAAGGCTTTGTGCATCATCAATGTTCCGTATGGCGGGACGCAGGGTCTCCGGGTCGTATCTGTTGCAGGCGCTGTTGCGCCAGCTGGTCCACGCTGCGGGGGGCAGCGGCCGGGGGGCAGGATTCCTCGGGGCAGCCGGTGTGGCAGCGGATATGCCTGTCCAGCATGTCCACGCCGATGCGCAGGCCGTCGCTCAGGGTATCGGCCACGAAGCCGTCGCTCAGGCAGTCGATGACGCCCGTGCGGCCAAGGATGTCGCGCACGTTGCGGCTGCCCACTACCAGCACCACCGGCACACTGCGGGCATAGCAGCGTTCGAGGAACTGCTCAAGGGCGTGGGCGCCGGAGGCATCCAGCCAGAATACGCGGGTCAGGTGCAGGACCACCAGCCGGGGCGGCGTGTCGTCTTCTTCGTAGAGCTGGCGCTCCAGCTCATGGATGGCGCCGAAGAAGAGCGTGCCTTCGATGACGTAGACCACCAGACCTTCGGGCATGTGGTCCGGGGCGTAGCGCATGAGCGGGTCCGTGGCCCGCAGGCGGCGCACCCGCGGATGGGCCGCCTTGTAGATGAAGAGGGTCAGGGAGAGCAGCACGCCGATGAACACGGCCCGCTCCAGATCGAGGAGCAGGGTGGACGCGAAGGTGATGAGCAGCACCCAGCGGTCAATGCGCGTGGCCCGCAGGCAGAGGCGGATGGCCGGGATGTCGATCATGTTCACCGAGATGAGCAGCAGCACGCCCGCCAGGGCAGGCATGGGCAGCCAGCTGACCAGCGGTGCCATGACGAAGAGCATGGGCAGGGCCAGCAGGCCGGAGAAGACCGTGCCCATGCGGCTGCGCCCGCCGCTGGTGACCACCAGGGCGCTGCGGGTGAAGGAGCCGCAGCCGGGGATGCCGGAGGTGAGGCCCGCGGCCATGTTGCCGAGGCCCTGGCCGATGAGTTCCTGACTGCCGTCGAAGCGGTCGCCCCGGATGCCCGCCAGCTGCTTGCCGATGGCCAGGGATTCCACGGCGCCCAGCAGGGCGATGGCCAGGGAGGGCATGAACAGGTCGCGGATGGAGTCCATGTCGAAGGCCGGGGGCAGGGAGAGGGGCGGGATCACGCTGGGGATGGCGCCCACCAGACGTACGCCCCGCTCGTGGAGGCCCAGCAGGGCCGAGACGGCGGAGATGATGACCAGGGCCGCCAGGGTGGCCGGGAAGCGGCGCGAGATGCGCTTGAAAACAAGGATCAGCAGGATGGTGCCACCGGAGACCAGCAGGCACCAGATGTTGAGCCGGCTGAAATTGTGGATGACATGATCCATCTGGGGGAAGAAGCCCTGGGCCTGGGAAGAAGGCAGGCCCAGCGCGGTCTTGAGCTGGCCTGACGCGATGAGCAGGGCCGCACCGGCGGAGAAGGCCACCATGACGGAGTGGGAAATGAAATTGGCCAGCTCGCCCAGACGGGCAAGGCCCATGCCCACCTGGATGAGGCCGCAGAGCAGGGCGATGCCGAAGATGTAGGGCATGCGGGCCTCTTCGGGCAGGCTGGCCACCGTGATGCCGCCGATGCTGACCGTGCTCATGGTGGTGAAGAGCACCATGGAGATGGCGTTGGTGGGCCCGGCGGCCAGATAGCGGGCCGAGCCCCAGAGGGCGGCCACGATGACCGGCAGCATGCAGGCATAGATGCCGTATTGCGGGTGCACGCCGGCGATGAGGGCATAGGCCATGGCCTGGGGGACGGCCATGGGGGTGACGGTGAGCGCGGCGACGAAATCGGCGCGGAAGTCGCGCAGGCTGTAGTGGCGCAGTTCGTTCAGGAAGGGGAAGAGGCGGGCGGCATTCATGGCGACGCTCCGTGGTATGGGAAGTGACGGGCCCGAAGGGCCGCGCCCGGCAGGACAGGGGCCTGGAGGGGCAGCGCATGTCCCCGGCGGGGCGGACGGCATCGTGACAGGAAAGGGGCAGGGGATCCCGGCGGCATGCAGTGCCGCCGCCCTGGCATGGGACGGCGGCGTTGCGGGGGATCGGCCTGCCCCGGCCTAGTCGTGGGAGTCGTCTTCCAGTTTGAGGACGTCCTGTCCCAGTGCGTAGCGCATGAGGGCGGGGCGCTCCGCGGATTTTTTCAGGGAGCCGATGATGCGGGTCATGCGGCGGGTGCCTTCCAGCACGCCGCCCAGGTGCCCGGCCAGTTCCGTCAGGTCGGCGCGTGCCAGGATCTTTTCCAGTTCCAGGGCCAGGCGCTGGCCGCGTGAATCCTCGTGGAACTCCGCGCGCAGTTCGCGGGAAAGGCGCAGGGCACGGGAAAGGTTGTTGTCGATGTCTTCCACCAGCTCGCCGCAGTATTCGGCCTGGTTGCGCATGATGTTCAGGGCATTGTTGCCGTAGTGGGCCATGGCGCCGGCGGCCTTTTCCAGCGTGTCGCGGGCCACGGCCAGGCGGCGGCCCGTGGTCAGGGACACGATGCGGGCGCACTTGGACAGGAAGTGGGCGTCGTACATCTCGAAGCCGTATTCCCGCTGGGTGTAGAGCAGCACCAGGCCGAAGGGCGGCCTGTCGTTGCGCTCGCGCAGCACGAAGGCCAGACGGGAACGGTAGCCCGCCTTGTAGACCACGCAGTCGAAGGACTCGCCGCCGCGTTCGATGCCCCGCAGGTTGTTGGAAACCACGTGCCGGGCCGAGCCTTCCTTGACCGTGCGCATGACGGGATGGTTGCGGATGCCTTCTTCCAGGGCGGGGACCACCAGGGGGATGCCGCCGCCGTCACGGCGCGCGGCGGCCTGTACCACCCACTCGCCCTGGGGGTTGCGCAGGCGGCAGACATAGAGGTCGGCGTGCAGGGCATGGACCAGGATCTCGGCGCTCTGGCGCAGCACTTCTCCGGGGGGCGCCATATGGTCGGCCATGGAGAGCAGGTCGTTGGAGACGCGCAGCAGGGTCTCCGTCTCGCTCTGCATGGCGGCGACGGAGGAGAGCAACTGGAGCAGCGAGCGCCAGCTGCGCAGGGGAACGGCCCGCACATCGGGCTGGTAGCCGCGCTTCAGGGAGCGGTAGGCAGCACGGATGAGGGCGATGATGGCAGGACGCACTTCGGGCGGCGCGTGTCTGACGATCTCGGTGATGGCTTCGCGCGGGGTGCGCAGGGAGTGGTATGACACGAAAATTCTCGCTTGGCGGCAGGTCCGCCCTGAAGATCTTATGAAATAAGGACAACGTCCAGAATAACAATATCGCGTCCTTTGTCAATGCGCGTGCCGTCTTGCACGCGGTCACGTCCACGGCTGCTCCCGCCCCGGGACGGCGGAAAAGAGTTGAGTCCCGGAACAAAACATCGTACAAGCAGGCCATTCAGACTGAAACCGCATCGCTGCGGATAATCCAAGGAGTACCCCATGCCTATTCGTTTGCTCATCCTTTCCCTGCTCGTCCTCTGCCTTGCCGTCAGCGGCTGCCAGCAGACCCAGGAACCCGCCGTCAAGGTCGGCGTGGTCGATATGAACCGCCTGCTGCGTGACAGCGAGCCCGGCAAGGAAGCCAGCCGCTTCCTGGAAGGCATGCAGAAAGAGATCCAGCAGCAGATCGACGACGTGCAGGCCCGTCTGGGCAAAGACCCCGAGAACGAAGCCCTGCAGCATGAACTGCAGGCCATCTACATGGGTGGTCAGCAGCGCATCAACGCCGAACAGCAGAACGTGGTCAGCCAGCTGCTGGACCTGACCCAGCGTCTGGTGAACAATTACCGCAAGGCCAACGGCCTGAGCGTGGTGCTGGGCACGGACGTGGCCGTGGCCTATGACCCTGCCCTGGACGTGACCAATGCCCTGCTGGACGAAATGAACAAGCAGAAGGTCAACTTCGTGTCCGTGAGCAACCCCCAGCCCGAAGCTCCCGCCGCTGCGGGGGCCCCTGCCACCGAAGCGCCCGCCAAGGCCGCCCAGGAAACCCAGGACGCCAAGGCCGCCGAGAAGCCCGCTGAAAAGCCCGCGCCCGCCGCTGAAAAGCCTGCTGCTGAAAAGGCCGCTCCGGCCGCTGAAAAGCCCGCCGCTGGAAAGGCCGCTCCGGCCGAAGCCAAGGCCCAGTAGATCCTTTCCTTGATGCTATCCAAGAGCCCCGTTCATCCGGGGCTCTTTTCGTCTCTTCCGTCCGGCGGCATCCTGCGCGTCACACGGGCGGAAGAAGCTCCTGAGGGAACAATGAAAGACTTTGAAAAATTCATAAACGGTTTCAGGAACTTCCGCCGCTTCTACTTCGACGCGGAGAACGACTACTACACGTCCCTGAACAAGGGGCAGCACCCCAAGGCCATCGTCATCGCCTGCAGCGATTCCCGCGCGGATCCGGCCCTGCTCATGGGCTGCGACCCGGGCGACATCTTCGTGGTGCGCAACGTGGCCAACCTGGTGCCCCATGCCGACGATGCCCTGCGCCGGGACGCCGTGCTGGCCGTGCTGGAATACGGGGTGCACCACCTCAAGGTGGAGCACATCATCGTGCTGGGGCACTCCGGCTGCGGCGGCATCCAGGCCCTGCTGCATCCCGAATCGCTGCATGACGAGAGCTTCGTGGCCAACTGGGTCTCCATGGCCGCGCCCGCCCTGGAACGGATGCGCGAGGACGTGCGTGACGAGAGCCCCGCCGACCGGCAGCGCCACTGCGAAGAGGCCGCAATCCTCGTCTCCATCGACAACCTGCTCTCCTATCCCTGGATCCAGGAACGGGTGGCCGCCCATGAGCTGTCGCTGCATGCCTGGTATTTCGACATGTCGCAGGGCTCCCTGCTGGCCTATTTCCCGGACAGCGAGACCTTCGAACCCCTGGTGGCCCACTGCCGCCAGTGCGGGGCCCTGGATGCCGCCTGCGACTGCCATGCGCATGGCGGCAAGGCCTAGGAGAGATCCGTCGCCTGTGATCCCGATACGCTGAAAAGATGGCCCGGCGGCACGGATGCGCGGGCCTGTCCCGGATGGCGGCACGGCCGCGTCCCGGCAGGCCCCGCGCTGTCCCGGGCTTTTTTTGCGGGGCCGCCCGTCGCCCGCGCTTCTGGACATCCGTCCGGGAGAAGCATAAGCAAGGGCATGATCGAAGCATTTTCCGCCGTTGTTCCCGTGTTCCTGCTCATCGGTCTGGGCGTCTGCCTGGATCTTTTCCGGGCCCTGCCCGAGAACGCCAACCAGACCCTGAGCCTCTATGTCCTCAACGTGGCCCTGCCGCTGCTGCTGTTCCAGATCATGGCCACCGCGCCCCTGGAGAGCTTTGCGCATCCGCAGTTCTGGCTGGGCGTCATCGCTGCGCAGTTCCTCATCTACGGGGCCTGCTACGCGGCCGACCGCATCCTGGCCCGTCACGACAGCGCGACGGCCACCGTGACGGCCCTGGGCGGCTGTTTCTGCAATGCCGCTTTCGTGGGCATCCCCGTCATCACCAGCGCCCTGCCGGGCAATGCCGAGGCCCTGTTCGTGGCCGACCTGTTCACCATCACGCCCAATTTGCTGTTCGTGGTGGGGCAGGTGCAGCTGGCCGCGCATGATCCCTCCCGCTCCATGCCGCAGGGGCGCAAGGCCGTCCTGCTGCATGTGCTGCGCTATTCGCTGCTGTACAATGCCGTGTTCTGGGGCATGGCGGGCGGCGTGCTGGTCTCGGCCCTGGGCCTGGGGCTGTGGGGGCCGCTGGACAGGGCCGCCGAGCTGGTGGGCCATACGGCCGCGCCCTGCATGCTCGTCACCCTGGGGCTGACCCTGCGGGAGCGACTGGCCGTGGTCCTGCGGCACGCGGGCGGCCATGCCCTGTTGCGCCAGACGGCCCTGCAGGTCTGCAAACTGGTGGTGCAGCCCCTGGTGTGCTGGGGCATCCTGGCCGCGCTGGGCGTGGAAGGCCTGTGGCTGGCGGTTTCGGTCATCATGGCCGCTTCCGGCTCCGCCCTGGTTGTCCCCGTGCTGGCGGACGTGCACCATGCCGGCCCGGAGGAGGCGACCCTCACGGCCCTGGTCTCCAACGGCCTGAGCCTGTTCTCGCTGAGTTTCTTCATCTGGCTGATGCGTCTGCTGGGCCATATCTGATGCGCTTGGGTGCTGCCGTGCCGCCGTCCGCCGTCCTGATGGCAGGCGGGCGGCAGCGGCGCTTCCCGTCTCCCGGGGGCCGTCCTGCGGGCTCGCCCTGCAAGGCACCCATACTGCTGGAGAAAAGTATGTCGAAGCCCGGTGGATACCGGGCTTTTTCAACAGGTTATCACCTGTTTGATTGAACAAACAATTTTCTGGACAAGTGGAGGAAAGAGGCGCATCTTTCCCTTCGCCGCAAGCGACATCCTCCGGGAGAGCCACACTACGGTCCCTTATGGAGGTGTCGTATGGAAGCGTTCTATGCCGTTCTTCCCGTCTTCCTGCTCATAGCCGTGGGAGCCGCGGTCCACATGACCGACGTGCTGCCGGAGAACACCGGCGCGGCCATGGGCCTTTATGTGCTCAAGCTGGCCTTGCCCGTGCTCATGCTGCATATCCTGGCCGGTGCGAGCCGTCTGGATCTGGCCCACGGCGGTTTCTGGCTGGGCGTCATCGGGGCGCAGATGCTGTGCTATCTGCTGGGCTACGTCGTGGACAGGCTCTTTTCCCGGCGGGGCGCGGGCCCGGCCATCATCTCCGGTCTGGCGTGCAGCGCCAGCAACACGGCCTTCGTGGGCCTGCCCATCGTGGCCGGTCTGCTGCCGGGCGATCACGAAGCCATGGTCGTGGCCGGGCTGGCGGCCCTGACGCCCAATGTGGTGGTCATCATGGCCCAGATCCGCATGGACTGTCTGGCAGGTTCCGCGGCCTGGGGCGACGGCCGGGGCCGCATCTGGAAGCTGCTGCGCCTGTTCCTGCTGGGCAACCCCCTGCTGCTGGCCACGCTGGCGGGCCTTGGCCTGGCCTGTTCGGGGCTTGGGCTGTGGCAGCCGCTGGATCACGCAGCGGCGCTCATCGGCAGCACGGCCGCACCCTGCATGCTGCTGGCCCTGGGGTTCGACCTGCGCCAGAAACTGGTGCTGGCCCTGCGCCGTAATGGCGGGCATACGGTGATCCGGCAGACCTGGCTCCTGCTGTGCAAGCTGGGCATCCATCCCCTGATCTGCTGGGGCATCATGCATCTGGCAGGCCTGCCGCCGCTCTGGGTGGGCGTGGGCGTGCTCATGTCCGCCACCGGCACGGCCCTGGTGGCCTCGGTGCTGGCCGAGGTCTACAGCGCTGTGCCCGAAGAGGCAGCGCTGACCGCCGTGCTGAGCAATGCCGCCAGCATGGGCAGCCTGATGCTGTTCATCTTCCTGCTGCAGGGAGCGGGCTGCCTGTAGCGCTTGTCAGGAAAGGGGCCTGACTATAGGATGGCGGATATGGCCGCTTCCCGGGCCCGGCGGCTCCTCTGGCCTGCCTGTCCGCAGGCTGTCTTTCCCGGGCCCGCATCCCGACCTTTTTCCCGAGCAAGGAATCTTTTGATGGATCGTTTCTCCCGTCTGTGCCTGTGGGGATCCATGGCGTGCGCCTTTTTGAGCCTGGCCCTGCTGTCGTTCGACGTCTTCCCCTGGTTCCGGGATCCAGTTTTGCCGCATCGTCCCACATATCCTCTTGGGATCGTGGGTATGGCATTGTTCATCCTTTCCGGTCAGTGGCGCGGGCGGATGAAGGAGCACCACCTGCTGCTGGGAGGGGTATCGGGTCTGGCCGTACTGGCGGCACTGGCCACTGCATGGGGCTTGCAAAGTGTTCCTAGGGATGTCGCGCCGGACGTCTGGACGGGTTTCCTGCTCTGGACACTGATACCGCTAGCGTTCTGGCTCTGGTGGGCCGTGATGTTTTCCTGCCTGCCATACGGGCAGGGGAAAAGGCTCTTCCATGCTGCGGTGTTGCTGCTCGCGGTCTCGAACTTGGCGCATATCCTTCTGGAGGTCTTGGCCAATCATGGTGCAATAGGGATCAAGGATTTCCTGATCAGTATTAACTCTTGGTTCCGTTTTGAGTGCATCGATCACGGCTGGTGGCCGCCGGTCTATTTTACGGACAGGATCAGGGGGCTGTTTGCCGAGCCGCCGCACATGGCTGTGGGGCTCATCCCCGTACTGGGCGTGGTACTGGCCCTGAGCGGGGCGAAGCGCCTTTGGCTGCTTGGCGTGGCCTGCTGGGGTATCATCATGTGGCAGGGCAAGGTCGCTTCCGGCCTGCTTGCATTTGCCGTGGCCTGCTTTGCGGCCGCTTTGCCGTTTTGCATTACCATGCTCCGTCGTCATCGTATGCCGGCCCTGCTGCTGACCGCCGCCCTGCTGGCAGGAGGCGGCTGGGTGTTGCATGCCGGATGGCCCGGAGTACAGGCCCGCTTCCTGCCGGCCGTCCAGGAAGCGGAGTCTCTGGTCCGCTTCGTGAAGGACAGTCATGCGGGCAGGCCTGCAACATGCCCTGAGTTGCAGGGAGGGCTGGAGGTCAGCTCGCTGGCCATCCGCTATACCTGTGCGCGGCTGGATATGGAGGCGGGGCTTTCACGCCCACTAGGCATGGGCTGCATGATGCAGGGCTGGTACTGGCAGCCGCTGGAGCAGTGCCGTCTGGAGCGGGGGAGCGAGCTGACGGGCTTCGTCGAAGGCGCTAGGAGCAGCAAACTCCACAAGTATCCTCCCATGAACCAGTATACGACCCTGCTTGCGGAGACGGGCCTGCCCGGACTGGCCCTGTTCCTGGGGCTGTGCGGCATGCTGCTCTGGCGGAGCGTGCGTTTTGCCGTCCGCCATCATGACTGGTATGTCTATGCCATGGCCTGCGTTTTTCTGGGAGTGTTGGCGGCATTGTCGGCCATCACGTTGAAGAATGCCACGGCGTTCACGTTCTTCGCCGGGTATCTGTACGCCATCAGCCGGGAAGGGACGGGGGCGGCCGGCGGAGCGCAGGCCCCGCGGCCGGAGCGCGGATAGGGCGCGAGATGGCTGGACAGGGCTGGATCTCGCTGTCCCGGCCGTGGCGTGCCCCTGTGACGGCTGCGATCCCGGGTGCGTGTCGCCCCCGCCGGCAAGGGATGGCGCAGGGCGGCAGATCCCGGTCGACGGCCGTCCATGCGGGGCGGGTCTCCGTCCGGCGAGGGGACGCCGCGCGGACATGTCTTCCTTCAGAGCATCGTCAGCGGGGACTTCGCGGCTGACCGTGTGCAGGACGTCCGGAAAGCCGGGATGCGGCAAGGATGGATGTGGCGTTCAGGAGCAGGCCACGTTTTTCAGGCGTGCGTCGCGGGATCAGCCGTCCAGCGCGGCGTAGGCATCTTCCTGCTGGCCGCGGTAGAGCAGCTCGTCGGTCATCTCCAGCAGTTCGCCCACGATGCCGCCGCCGGTCATGGGATGGCCGAACAGGGCCTCGCGCTGGTTGGTGAGGCCGCGGCGGTCCACGGCGTCGGGCATGGTGGGGGAGAGGGTCTCGCGCAGGCGGCAGGCCAGCAGATAGCCTTCGGCGCCGGGCAGGAAGATGTCCGTGAGGGCGGCGAAGCGGGCGCGCATGCCGTCCCAGGCGGCCAGCGTGCCCGGGCCGGGCCGCAGGCCGCAGAGCACGCGCAGGGACGAATGCAGGTTGTTGCAGACCGCACCGGGCAGGCCGGGGCGCCAGCCCCAGAGCCAGGGCGTGCGCTCGAAGAAGAGGTTGTGTTCCACGCCCAGATCCAGCAGGCCGCGCATGCCGTGCAGCAGGGTGCGCAGGGGCGCTGTCTGCGGTGTACCGGGCCAGCGGAACGCGGCCCTGCGGTGCAGGTCCCAGGCGGGCACCAGCTCGCGCTGCGGTGCAAGACCGGCCAGCACGCGCAGCAAATGGGCCAGCCAGGCGTTGGCATCGGGGCTGTCCGGGGTCTCCAGATGGGAATAGCTGAGGACGTAGCGTCCTTGGCCGTAATTGCCCGCCACCATCAGGGGCTGGCCGTCGAGGAAATCCGCCGAGACATTGACCCCGTACAGGTCTTTCCAGGCTTCGAAGACAGGGGCAGGGATGCGGCTCAGGGGCAGGTCTGCCAGCCAGAAGTCCGTGTCCGGATGACGGTAGGAGGCCAGGATGCTGACCCGCTCGTCGGCTTCCGGTGCGAAGCGGCCGGGCCACCAGACAGGCAGGGACGGCACATGGCCGTCGTCCCTGGGCGGGCGGCAATTGGTGCAATGGCGGCAGTCGTCATCGTGGCCGTGGGCGCAGCCGCGCCAGTACGGCGGCACCAGGGCGCAGGCCTCGTCGCCCAGCGGCGGGCGCAGCGGATCGGGGGCAGCTCCGTCCGGAAAAGTTACGGGAAAGTCCGGCCGCACGGCGGGCAGGTCGCGTGCCATGCAGGAGCGCACACGCATGTGGGCATGGCCGGAGATCAGATGGTGCAGGCGCTCGGGGTAGGGCGCGCGGCCCCAGGGGCAGAGCCCCAGCCCGTCCTGGCTGCGGCGCTGGCTCAGGGCCAGTCCCGCGCCGCCGCAAAAGCCCAGGTAACGGCCGCCTTGGGCCAGATAGTCGCGCACGGCCTGGCGTCCCTTCTCGCCCAGGGCCCGGGCCTTGAGCCGGGCGTTGCCGCCGGGGACCAGCAGGAGAGGGACCGCTCCCTGCTCCTTGCCGGGCGAGCCCTGCGGGCATGGCTTGCGAAAAAGCGCGCCATTGGCTATGTCTTGTCCCTTGACCAGACGACAGGGCAGTCCCAGCGCGCACAGGGCGCGCCAGACCATAAGGCCCCAGATATGGGACGCGTCCCAGAGAATACATACAGGGTGGGCGGCACACATAACAGCGTACTATGGCCGCCTTTCATGGAGAAAGCAAGATGGCGGATACCCTCCCCAAGGGCTACGAGCCCCATGACGTGGAAGCGCGCTGGCGCGATCACTGGCAGGACAACAGGACCTTCACGCCCGACCCGGATGCCCAGGGCGAACCCTTTTCCATCGTGATCCCGCCGCCGAACGTCACCGGCGCCCTGCACATCGGGCATGCCCTGAACCAGACCCTCATCGACGTGCTGTGCCGTCATGCCCGCCAGAAGGGCAAGAACGTGCTGTGGGTGCCCGGCACCGACCACGCCGGCATCGCCACCCAGAACGTGGTGGAACGCGCCCTGGCCAAGGAAGGCAAGACCCGGCAGGATCTGGGCCGCGAAGCCTTCATCGAGCGCGTGTGGCAGTGGCGTGAGGACTACGGTCACCGCATCCTCAACCAGATCCGCGCCCTGGGCGCTTCCGTGGACTGGACGCGCCTGCGCTTCACCATGGACGAAGGCCTGTCCGCCGCCGTGCGCAAGGTCTTCGTGCAGCTCTACAACGAAGGCCTGATCTACAAGGGCGACTACATCATCAACTGGTGCTCGCGCTGCCATACGGCCCTGGCCGATGACGAAGTGGAACACGAGGCCCACAAGGGCAAGCTGTGGAAGATCCGTTACCATCTGGCCGACGGCTCCGGCAGCATCACCATCGCCACCACCCGTCCCGAGACCATCCCCGGCGACACCGCCATCTGCGTGCATCCCGAGGACGAGCGCTACCAGCACCTGGTGGGCAAGACGGCCATCGTGCCCGTGCTGGGCCGCGAGATCCCCATCATCGCCGACAGCTACGTGGACCGCGAGTTCGGTACCGGCGCCCTCAAGGTGACGCCTTGCCACGACCACAATGACTGGGCCCTGGGCAAGAAGCACGATCTGGAGTTCCTGCAGGTCATCGACGAAGACGGCATCATGAAGGCCGAGTCCGGCCCCTACGCCGGTCTGAAGAAGGAAGACTGCCGCACGAAGATCGTGGCCGACATCGAAGCCGCCGGCGACCTGCTGGCCGTGGAAGACCTGGACAACTCCGTGGGCCACTGCTACCGCTGCCACACCGTGGTGGAACCTCATGTGTCCACGCAGTGGTTCGTGGCCACCACCAAGATGGCTCCCGCCGCCCGCAAGGCCGTGCCCGAACTGACCCGCATCCTGCCGGAATCCTGGGCCAAGACCTACTATCACTGGCTGGACAACATCCGTGACTGGTGCATCAGCCGCCAGATCTGGTGGGGCCATCGCATCCCCGCCTGGACCTGCGCGCAGTGCGGCGAACTCATCGTGGCCGAGCACGACCCCAGCTCCTGCCCCAAGTGCGGCTGCACTGACCTGAAGCAGGACGAGGACGTGCTGGACACCTGGTTCTCCTCCGCCCTGTGGCCCTTCTCCACCATGGGCTGGCCCGAGCAGACCAAGGATCTGGCCACCTGGTACCCCACCAGCGTGCTGGTGACCGGCTTCGACATCATCTTCTTCTGGGTGGCCCGCATGATGATGATGGGCCAGCACTTCATGGGCCAGGTGCCTTTCCACGACGTGTACCTGCACGCTCTGGTGCGTGACGAGACCGGCCGCAAGATGTCCAAGTCCACGGGCAACGTCATCGACCCGCTGGAGATGATCGACAAGTACGGCTGCGACTCCCTGCGCTTCACCCTGACGGCCTTTGCCGCCATGGGCCGTGACATCCGCCTGTCCGAAGCCCGCATCGAAGGCTACCGCCACTTCGTCAACAAGCTGTGGAATGCCGCCCGCTTCGCCCTCATGAACCTGCCCGAGACCGCGCCCGCCCCGGTGGCCCTGGAAAGCGTGGAAGGCCTGCACCACCAGTGGATCCTGCACCGTCTGGAGCAGGTCAAGCAGGACATGGACAAGGCGCTGGAAGAATACCGCTTCAACGACGCCGCCCAGCTGGGCTACAAGTTCCTGTGGAACGAGTTCTGCGACTGGTATCTGGAACTCATCAAGCCCGACATGCAGGACGAGGCCCGCAAGCCCGTGGCCCAGTATGTGCTGTGGGTGGTGCTGCGCGAGCTGCTGCTCCTGCTGCATCCCATCATCCCCTTCGTCACGGCCGAGATCTGGAACGCCCTGCCCGTGCCTGCCGGCGAGCAGCCCACGGACATCGCCCTGGAGCTCTATCCCGCGGCCCGTCCCGGCTGCCTGCATGAAGCCGAGGCCGCCCGCATGGAACTGGTGCAGGGCATCATCGTGGCCGTGCGCACCATCAAGGCCGAGCTGAACATCAGCCCCAGCCACAAAGTGGGCCTGATGCTGCATCCCGTGGACGGGGAGCAGGCCGCCCTGCTGGAGAGCTGCCGCCAGATGATGACCACCCTGGCCCGTCTGGAAGACCTGCGGATCGGCGCCGACCTGCACGCTCCCAAGGCTTCCGCCTCTTCCGTAGTGGGCGGCTGCCAGGTCATCGTGCCCCTCAAGGGCGCCGTGGACCTGGCCGGCGAGCTGGCCCGTCTGGACAAGGAAATGGCAAAACTGGAAAAGGATCTGGTGGGCGTGCAGAGCAAGCTGCACAACGAAAGTTTCGTGAGCCGCGCCCCCGCCCAGGTGGTGGAACGCGAACGCGCCCGTGCCGAACAGCTGCTGGATGCCAAGGCCAAGATGCAGGCCCTGCGCCAGCGCTTCAGCGAAGCCCTCAACGAGGAATAAGGAACAACGTCATGAAGATGTCCGCCGTTGCCACGCCCCCCATGCTCTGCGCTTCCGGGCGCGGAGCGGTGGGCGTCGTGCCCGGCGCGGTCGTCGCCTCCGGCCTTTCGGGCCGGCGGCCGGCGGCCGCGCCGCTGTATCGTCTGCTGCTCCTGCTGGTGCTCTGCCTGTCCGCCCTGCCGGCCCGTGCCCATGTGGTGGACGAGCTGGCCCCCCTGCTGGACAGCGATGCCATCGTGAACAGCATCCAGGACATCGGCCTGCTCAAGAAGGCCGGTTTCATCTACCAGCCCGACCTGACCATCACGGGCGAGATGTGCCCCGTGGACGGCAGCCGGGACCAGCTGGCCGTGCTCAGCGGCATGCTGGCCGCCGACAGGATGTATGCCTTCTATTTCGGTGACGTGTCCGACGCGGCCAGGAAGAACGAGCTGCTCCAGCAGCTGGTGGGCAAGCCCCTGCCCACGCTGAACGGCAAGGACATGGCCCGCATCCGCAAGGCCCCGCACAGTCAGGAGTCCGCGAACATCCTGGCGCGCTTTCGCCAGCAGGAGCTTTCCCGTCTGCTGGAGGCCGCCCGTCAGGACGACCAGCTGCTGCGCCTGTTGGGCGCGCATCTGTACGGCCTTTATCTGGAGCGCCTGTACATGGCCTCGGTCATGGTGCTGGCCGCTGCGGAAAGCGACACGCTGGAGCCGCTCTATCAGGTGCATACCGGTCTGGCCACCCGGCACGGCAAGGCCCTGGAGATCCTTGGCAAGAAGGGGATGCTGGGGCTGGAAGACTGCGAGGCCCGCGCGGCCCTGGTCAGGAAGCTGCAAGGGCTGCTGACCGCCAACAAGGGCCAGCCCACACTGGAAGGCCTGCGCGAGATCGTCTCGCTGGTACAGGAAGAGCGCTCCTTTTTCCTGACGCCCTGCCCGCTGCCGCAATAAGGATGTTTTGTGAGGGGGGAGAAGGGAACCTTTTTGGAAAAAGGTTCCCTTCTCCCCCCTCACGCTCCCCCCGCATCCTTCCAAAAACTTTTATCATGGGCCTGAGTGGCCCAGTGAGCAGCAAGAGCGCCTTTCCCTGAGGGGAGGGCGCTCTTTGGTCTTGGAAATGTGAAAATGCTGTCCGCATCAGAAGGCGGATGGTCTGTTTTTGTGTCGCGTCAGGCACGATGGGCGGTATGGGAAGCGCCGGTCTGTTTGCGTTCCCGGCGGCTGATGCAGGAGGGCCGCCTTTGGTCACGAGTAATGGCGGCCTTCCCCCTCAAAAAAATCATGAGCCGTGCTTTTGGCGGGCGATATGGAGCGCGGCGAGCTTCTTGTAAAGATAGCTGCGCGAGATGCCCAGCGATCGGGCGGCCTTGGCCTTGTTGCCGCCGCATCTCTCCAGGGCTTCGGTGATGGTGCGGTATTCCGCGGCGCGTCTGTTGTCCGCCAGCCGTTCGGAGGCGTGCGCCGGTGTACCGGGACGTGCTTCCTCCGCCGTCCCGGTCTGCCGCAGGGCACCGTGCAGCAGGTCGCGGGTCTCCTTGTGGAAAAAACGCTCCGGCAGGTGGTGCAGGCCAAGGACGGCCTCGGAAGCCTGCATGGAGTAGAGCGCATAGGTCAGGATGTTGCGCAATTCCCGGACGTTGCCGCGCCACGGATGCGCACTGAACACGGAAAGGACGTCCTTGTGGATGCGGATGGCATGGCCGCGTTCCGGCCCCAGGAGGCTGGTGATGATGGCGTAGGCCAGCAGGGGGATGTCGGCCAGGCGTTCGCGCAGCGGCGGCACCACCAGGTCGAAGAGGTTGAGCCGGTAATAGAGGTCTTCCCGGAACTGTCCCTGCCGGACCATCTGTTCAAGGTTCCGGTTGGTGGCGGACACCAGGCGGAAATCCACATGGCGCGGGCTGCTGCTGCCCAGCTTCCGGATCTCGTGGTTCTCCAGCACGCGCAGCAATTTTGCCTGGAGAGGGAAGGGCATCTCGCCTATCTCGTCCAGAAAGAGGGTCCCGCCTTCCGCCAGTTCGAACAGGCCCTTCTTGCCCGAGGCCCGGGCCCCCGTGAACGCCCCCGCCTCATAGCCAAAGAGCTCGGATTCCATGAGTTCGTGCGGGATGGCCGCGCAATTGACCGTGACGAAATTCCCTGAACTGCGCGAACTGGCGGCATGGATGGCCTGTGCGACCATGTCCTTGCCCGTGCCGTTCTCGCCAAGAATCAGGATGGGCTCGTCATGCTGGGCAAAGCGCCTGCCCTTTTCCTTGAGCATGCGCATGGCGGGACTTTCTCCCGTGATGGCATCGAACGTGACGGGCTCCGTGCTCTGCCGCGGGCAGATGAGCGAGGAATAGCCGTCATAGGCTTCCAGCTCGCCGAGGATGTGCTGCATCTCGTGGATCTTGTTCTTGCGGGGCGAGACGGAGATGTTTTCCGTCATGCAGCCGGCGATGCGCCCTTGCCGGTCGAAAAGGGGCCAGCGGTAGGTAACGCCGTACAGGCCGTTGACGGTCACCGAAGCGCAGGAATTGGCCTTGCCCGTTTTCAGCACTTCCAGGATGCCCTGCCGCGCCGTGATGAAAAAGGCGGTGGCATCGAGGCCCAGACAGCTGTCATCCAGACGGTACATCTTTTTGTAGGCCGTATTGGCGAACACCAGCCTGGCCTGGTCGTTGAAGATGGCGATGCCCGAATGCAGGGGCTCCAGCGTGGCGATGTTCACGTCGATGGATCGCAGGAAGTCTTCATGGGACATGGTATCCGGCTCCTTGTGGCCTGTGGGGATGCGGCACTACCGGAGAACGTCCGGCACGGTACGCAGACACGGGGCATCTGTCTCCTTTAGGAGAAATATGTCTTTTTTTATTGACAGTAAAGTCTCCAAAAAAAGACATATGGCAGGAGATCTGGATAAGACGGTTTCATTACTGTTTGAAATAAAACGATTTTTTATTTTCAATTCTGGCACGGTTCCTGCTGGGGGAGTGGACACATTCCCTTTGCCCATATCCCTACAAGGAGCCTGCCATGTTCATCCCCCAACGGACAGAAGCCAGCATCGCTGCGGAAAAAGCCGGCCACGGTACCTATGCCGTGGACTGGGCCACGGCCGATGAGCGTATCCGCCTTTGCAAGGGCATCGTCACCGACACCAACCAGCAGATGGACCCCGAACGCCTGAGCGTGCTCAAGGCCGTCTATGAGGAGAACCTCGGGGAAGAGCCGGTGCTGATCCGTGCGAAGCTGCTGGAGCGCCTGCTGCTGACCAAAAAACTTTTCCTTGACGAGAACCCCGTGGTGGGCACGCTGACCAGTATCCGCTGCGGCCTGTATGCCTATCCCGAGTGGAGCTGCGACTGGATCAAGGACGAGATGGACATGGCCAAGATCTGTTCCCTGGGCGAGATCGTCATCCCCGACGATACCAAGGAACTGATGATGGGCGTCTACAAGCAGTGGAAGGGCCATACCGTCCGCGATACCGCGGACGCCAACTACAAGAGCCTGTACGGCGTGGATCCCCGGCCCTACATCAATTCCGGCATGCTCTACGACGTCATGAACGTCTCGCTGGGCTCCGGGTGCGCCAATTACAGCATGATCCTGACCAGGGGCGCGCGCGGCGTTCTGGCGGACGTGGAACGGAGCATGGCCGCGCTCAGGCATGAAAGCGGCGACTACCGCAAGCTGGCCTTCCTGCAGGGCATCAAGATCGTCCTGGAAGCCTTCATCAAGTGGGCGCACCGCTATGCCGACCTGTGCGAAGAAACCGCCGCCGCCGAGACGGATCCCAAAAAGAAGGCAGAACTGCTGGAGACCGCGGCCATTTGCCGCTGGGTGCCGGAAAACCCCGCCCGCAACTTCCGCGAAGCCATCCAGTCCTACTGGTTCGCGCACCTGCTGGTGGAGATCGAACAGATGGGCTGCGCCAACTCGCCGGGCCGCTTCGGCCAGTTCATGTACCCCTTCTACAAGAAGGACATCGAAGAAGGCCGCATCACCCGTGACGAGGCCAACAAGCTGACCTGCTTCCTCTTCATCCGCCATACGGAACTGGGCACCTATTCCGGCATGGCCCATCAGAAGGCCCTTTCCGGCCATACAGGCCAGACCATCGGCCTGGGCGGCCTGACGCCTGACGGCAAGGACGCCAGCAACGATTATGAGATGGTCATCATGGAAGTCCAGGCCCGCATGCAGAACATCCAGCCCACGCTGGCCCTGTGGTACACGCCCATGATGGAGCCGGCCTATCTGATGAAGGCCGTGGACGTGGTGCGCACGGGCTGCGGCCAGCCCCAGTTCATGAATACGGCCATCGGCGTGGCGCGCAACCTGCTGCATTTCGGCCCTGACGGCGTGACCATCGAGGAGGCCCGCAACGTGGCCAACTTCGGCTGCGTGGCCAGCGGTGTGGCCGAGGCCGGTTCGTACATCGCCGGTGAAGACGCCATCTGCGCCGCCAAGTTCGTGGAGCTGGCCCTGTACGATGGCTGGGACCCCACCACCAGGAAGCAGCTGGGCCCCAAGACGGGCGAGGCCGATGACTTCACTACCTACGAAGAGCTGTACGAGGCCGTCCGCCAGCAGATCAGGGCGGGCATGCTGGTGCAGCGCCGCCACTCCAACCTGTCCACGGCGGCACACGAAAAGATCGTGCCCAGCATCTTCCGTTCGGCCCTGCACGACGGCTGCATCGAGACCGGCATGACGGAAGAGGCCGGCGGCCACAAGTACCCGCAAGGCATGGCCATCCTGTCCACCGTGGTGGATGCCGGCAACGCCCTGCACGCCATCAAGGAGCTGGTGTTCGACAAGAAGCTCTTTACCATCGCCCGGCTGCGGGAAGCTCTGGAAGCCGACTGGGTGGGCTACGAAGACATGCAGAAGATGTGCCTCGACGTGCCCAAGTACGGCAATGACGACCCGGAAAGCGATGCCTATGTGCAGCGCCTGTTCGACGACTTCAAGGACATCTACACGGAATGCGGCCCCAACTATTTCGGCAAGAACTGCTATCTGGATGCCTATTCCCTGTCCTTCCACAATCTGTACGGCTCCATCATGAACGCCTTCCCCAACGGCCGCAAGAAGGGCGTGGCCTTCACTGACGGCAGCGTTTCCGCCATGCCCGGCACGGATACCGAAGGCCCCACGGCGCTCATCAAGTCCGCGGCCCAGGCCGTGGACACCACCTGGTATGTGTCCAACCACTTCAACATGAAGTTCCTGCCGTCGGCGCTGGAAGGCGCCCGGGGCGCGCGCAACCTGATCGACCTCATCAAGACCTACTTCGACTGGGGCGGCAGCCACATCCAGTTCAACTGCGTCTCGCGTGAGACCCTGGTGGACGCCAAGGCACATCCGCAGGCCCACAAGGAGCTTGTGGTCCGCGTGGCCGGCTTCTCCGCCTACTTCACCCGTCTGGATGGCGGTGTGCAGGACGAGATCATCAAGCGTACCGAATACAAATAGTCGTTGACAGCCGGACGGATGCCCGCACCCGTCCGGCTTTTCACGTTCTTCGCCGGGCAGGTCTGCCCGGTCAGGCGAGGTAACCATGACCCCACGAGGGATCCTCTACAATATCCAGCGCATGTCCGTGCATGACGGCCCCGGGCTGAGGACCACCGTCTTTTTCAAGGGCTGTCCCCTGCGTTGCCTGTGGTGCAGCAATCCCGAATCGCAGGCCCCGGCGCCCCAGCTCATGTTCTTTCCTGACCTGTGCTCCGGCTGCGGCCGTTGCCGACAGGTATGCCAGCACGGGGCCGTTACGGAAAAGGATCAGGTGATCGGGCGCGACCTTTCGCGCTGCACGGGCTGCGGCCAGTGCGCCGCCCAGTGCCCCACATCGGCCTGCAGCCTGTCCGGGCGGGAGTACGAGGTCGGGGAGGTCATGCGCGTCGTCCGCAAGGATGCCGCTTTCTTCGGCAATTCCGGTGGCGGTGTGACCTTCAGCGGTGGCGAGTGCACCATGCAGCCGGAGTTCCTCATGACTTTGGTGGATGCCTGCCAGGACGAGGCCCTGCATGTCTGCATCGACACCTGCGGCCAGACGGATCCCGTGTTCTTCCGGGCGCTGCTCCGCAAGGCGGACCTGTTCCTGTTCGACATCAAGCAGATGGACAGCGACGCGCACAAGCGCCTCACCGGCGTGGGCAACAGCCTTATCCTGCGCAACCTGCGCACGGCTCTGGCGGCCTGCCCGGAAAAGATCCGTATCCGCGTCCCCCTGATGCCCGGCCTGAACGATGGCGAGGAGGATGTCGCTGCCGTGGCGGCCCTGCTCGGGGAATACGGCGTGCGCCATGTGGACGTGCTGCCCTGCCATTCCTTCGGGAGCGGCAAGTATCAGGCCCTGGCCCGTCCTGTGCCGGACGTGCGCGAATTCAGTCCCGCCGGGCTCCATGTTGCCCTGGCGCGCTTTGCGGCCCACGGACTGGAAACGGAGATCGTTTAGGAGTCCCCATGTTCACCGTAAAAGCCGATCCGGCCGTGCTTGAGAAACTGGCCGTGCTGCTGCGGCAGGAAGTTCCGGGGTCCTGCATCCGGCTGAAGGAATACACGCTCGGCGGCTGACATGCCACGAAGATGCTCGGGCCGGGCATCGACGTACGGGACGGGTCCCGGGACGAGCTGTGTATCGTCGGGGGGGCCCCTTCATCGCCGCGGAAGAGTTGTGCGACAGATACGGGGGCAGTTTTGCCCTGCTGTTCCGGGACGGGCGCCTGCACGTCGAGCGCTGTTGAGGGAAGGCCCGGAAAGGCGTGCATGACGCGGGGAGCGCAGCATGCTGTCCCGGCCATCGTCACTGTTTTTCAAAAAGGAATCTCCATGCCGTTCACTGTCGATATCTCCCTGTGCCGTCACTGCGGCTGCTGTGCTTCCGGTTGCGTGTGCGGCCTGATCCGGTTGCCGGAGGCTGGTGTCCCGTATATCGAGCCGTCCCGCCAGGACAGTTGTGTCCATTGCGGCCACTGCATCGCCGTCTGTCCTGAAGGAGCCATCCGGCTGGACGGCATGAGCGCGGGACAGCTGGAGGAGGCAGGGGAAGCCCTGCCCGCAACTTTGGCAGGCCGTTGGCTCAAGGCGCGGCGGGCCATCAGGGATTTCAGGCCGGAGGCCCCTGACAGGGCCCTGCTCCGCAGTGCCCTGGACGTGGCGGCCTATGCGCCGACGGCCCACAATGCCCGGGAAGTGGGCTACACCATCCTTCACGGACGTCCCCGGGTGGAGGCCCTGTTGCGGGGGACGGTGGAACTCATGGAGGCACACGGCCTGTATGCCGGGCATACGCGGAACGTACGCAACGGCAACGACACGCTTTTCCGCGGCGCGCCCTGCCTCATCCTCATCCACGCGCCGGAACGCATCCTTTCCGAGACGGACTGTGCCACGGCTGCAGCGTATCTTGAGCTCATCCTGCCTTCGCTGGGGCTGGGCTCCTGCTGGGCCGGGATGCTGCTGGAGGCCTGCGCCCACGGATCACCTGCGGGGCTCGACCTGCCGGAGGGGCACAAACTGTACGCGGCGCTCATGGTGGGGACGCCCGCGGTCTCGTACCGGCGCATCCCGTTCCGCAGTGCCCCTGCGTGCATCTGGAAGTAGCCGCCTCGCAAAGAAGCCGCTCCTGTCTTGCGGCCCGTGCGCCTCAGGGGCCGCGCTTGCGGGCGGGAGGAAGGCCGAAGCATATGGAAAGAGCTCCATCCACAACAGGATGGAGCTCTTTTTATTGCTCTAAAGGACAGGGGATCGCACGGAGCTGTACGGCCGGGCATCGCCGCATGCCGCCACACGGAGAGGGCTTCCGCCTTTCCCGGCGCAGGGCAGTGTACGGGCCTATTCCTGTTCCGTGGCGGTCTCTGCCTTGCTCACCCAGTCCACCAGACGGGCCATGCGGGCCAGGCTGTAATGGCCGGGCTCGTGCTGCTGGCCGATCTCCTGCAGGGTGCCGTTGAGGCGGTAGATGCGCCAGTCCCCGGCGGGCAGGGCACCATTGTCCATGGCGGTCTTCAGGCCGGCGCGGGCTTCTTCGGGCGAGCAGAACAGGGGGAAGTCCTGCACGGCCGGGTCGAGGACGACCATGGAGCCGCCCGCGATGTCGATGATGTAATTGCCGGGAGCCACGGTGTAGACGTCCTGGCAGTCACGGTCAGGCGGCAGGGGGGCCGTACTGGGGCCTGTGGCGGCGCAGCCGCCCAGCATCAGCAGGGACCCAAGCAGGGCGGGGGCAAGGATCACGGGAAAACGTTTCATGTCATTCTCCTGCCGGGCGTACCGGCATCAGATTCGCCCCCGGGCACGACAAAAGCGGGCAGGTGGCGTCATGACTGACTACACACCAAGCCCGCTTTTTTGTCAAAAGGTTCGTACGCCGGAGGGCGTGGGGAAGGCCGCTAGCGGGCCTGGCGGCTCATCTCCTGCAGGCGGGCGATGCGTTCTTCCAGCGGCGGGTGCGTGCTGAACAGGTTGGCCATGCTGCCGCCACCGAAGCCGAACAGCGGCGAGACGATGAACATCTGTTCGGTGCTGGGGTTGCCGTTCTGCATGGGGATCTGTCCGCTGGCCACGCCCAGCTTGTGCAGGGCGCCGGCCAGGGCCAGGGGCTGGCCGCAGATGCGGGCGCCGGTCTCGTCGGCCAGGTACTCGCGCGAGCGGGAGATCGCCATCTGGATGATGCTGGCGGCGATGGGGGCCAGGATGGCCAGCAGCAACGCGGCGATGGGATTGCTGCTGCCTTCCTCATCGTTGCTGCTGCCGCCGAAGATGGCGGCGAACTGCATGAAGTTGGCGATGCTGACGATGACAGAGGCCAGCACGCCGGCAATGGTCTGGATCAGGATGTCACGGTTGGCGATGTGGCCGATCTCGTGGGCGATGACGCCGCGCAGCTCCTCGGGGCTGAGGATGCGCATGATGCCGTCGGTGACGGCCACCACGCCGTGCTCGGGGTCGCGGCCGGTGGCGAAGGCGTTGGGCGCATCTTCAGGGATGACGCAAACGCGGGGCTTGGGGATGCCGGCATTGGCGGCAAGCTCGGCCACCATGCGGTGCAGCATGGGGGCTTCATCCTCGGACAGCTCGCGGGCCTGGTACATGGACAGCACGATCTTGTCCGAATACCAGTAGGAACCCACGTTCATGATCATGGCGATCACGAAGGCGATGATGATGCCGGTGCGGCCGCCCATGATGCCGCCCAGGCCGATGATGATGGCGGAAAGCAGGGCGAGAAGCAGCACGGTCTTGATCTGGCTGGTCATGTTGTCTCCTTGATGTGCGAGGTAAGGATTCGCTCACTGTAGATAAGCATGCGTCAGCAAAGTGGCAAGAGGCGGGAAGGGGGGATGGGGAAGGACGGCAGGAATGGCCGGGGAAATGTTTATTCCTGTGACAGAGAAGGAGAGGCGGGGAAGCACGGCGATGCCGTGTTTCTCCGCCTCTCCCCGATAAAGCGCGTTTGGGGAGGAAGGGGGGAGTTTGAGGGGGGAAGGAGGCCCTTTGCTAGCGTCAAAGGGCCTCCTTCCCCCTCAACAAAAAATCCTCACTCCCCGTTTACGAGCGGTAATCGGCGTTGAGGCTGACGTATTCGTGGCCGAGGTCGGAGGCGCGCAGATCGTAGCAGCCGTCGCCCAGGCCCATATGGATCTCCACCGGGATGTCGGTGGCCTTGAGCAGCTCGGAAAGTTCGGCTTCCTTGTCGCCATTGACGGGCTGGCCGTCGCGGAAGCGTTCGATGCCGCAGAGCACCAGGCGTACGCGGCTGGGATCGACCCGGGCCCCGCTGCGGCCCACAGCGGCCACGATGCGGCCCCAGTTGGCGTCCTGGCCGTAGATGGCGGTCTTGACCAGCTGGGAGTGGCCCACGGTGCGGGCGATGCGGCAGGCGTCCTCGTCGGAGGCGGCGCCGCTCACGGTGATGTGCATGACCTTGCTGGCGCCTTCGCCGTCCTTGACCAGCATGTAGGAGATCTGGCCCAGGATGTCGGTAAGGCCCTTTTCCAGCAGGGCGGCGTCCTCACCTTCGGCCCGGATGCCGGAAGCGCCGTTGGCCAGGCCGAGGATGGTGTCGTTGGTGGAGGTATCGCCGTCCACGCTGACGCGGTTGAAGGTCTTGTCCACGGCGCGGGCGAACATGGCCTGCCAGGTCTCGCGGTCCACAGCGGCGTCGGTGAGCATGACGGCCAGCATGGTGGCCATGTTGGGGCAGATCATGCCTGCGCCCTTGGCCATGCCGGTGAGACGCACGGTGCCGCCGGACAGGGGCACCGTGATGCTGGCGAACTTGGGAAAGGCGTCGGTGGTCATGAACGCGCGGGTGAAGCCTTCGGCATCGCGGCTGCCCAGGCTTTGCACCAGGGCGGGCACGGCCTCGCGCCAGCGCTCCATTTTGAGCTGGTCGCCAATGACGCCGGTGGACATGGGCATGATCTCGTGCGGGGCCAGCCCGGTGAGGGCGGCGACCATGCGCCGGGTCTCAAGGCAATTTTCCAGCCCCTCGTCGCCGGTACAGGCATTGGCCTGGCCGGAGTTGGCCAGCACGGCGCGGCAGGTGCCGTGCTCGCGCAGGGTCTGCTGGCAGACCTGCACAGGGGCGGCCTTGAAGGCATTGGTGGTGAACAGGCCCGCCAGCACGGCGGGACGGTCGGAAACAATCAGCCCAAGGTCGTCGCGGCCGGCTTTTTTGAAACCGGCCGCAGCGGCCCCGGCGGAGAAGCCGAGGGGCAGGTCGTTGCGCGTATCGCTCATGGGAACATCCTTTCCGGTCATGGGCTTCCGGGAGGAAAACGATGAAAAAAAGGCGGGGATCTTGCCTTGCAAGATCCCCGCCGTCATATCAAGCAACCAGCGCTGTCCGGTCTTTGTAGGAACGGACGTCCGGGACGCTAGTTTTTGCTCTTCTGGATCTCGTCGGCGATGGCCTGGGGCACACGCTCGTAGTGATCGAACTGCATGGTGAAGGTGGCGCGGCCCTGGGTACGGGAGCGCAGGTCGGTGGCGTAACCGAACATGGAGGCCAGGGGAACCTGGGCACGCACGCTCTGGGCGCCGCCGGCGCGGGCTTCCATGCTCTGCACGCGGCCGCGACGGCCGTTGAGGTCGCCCATCACGTCACCGAGGTATTCTTCGGGGGTGACCACTTCCACGTCCATGATGGGTTCCAGCAGGACCGGGCCGGCCTTCTGCATGGCGTCCTTGATGGCCATGGAACCGGCCACATAGAATGCCTGTTCGGAGGAGTCCACTTCGTGGTAGCTACCGAAGACCAGGTTGACCTTCAGGTCCACGCAGGGGAAGCCGGCCAGCACGCCGGACTTCATGGCATCCTGGATACCCTTGTCGATGGCGGGGATGTATTCCTTGGGGATCACGCCGCCGGTGATGGAGTTGATGAACTCGTACCCCTTGCCCGGGTTGGGTTCCACCTCGATCACGCAGTGACCGTACTGACCGCGACCACCAGACTGCTTGGCATGCTTCATGTCGGTCTTGGCAGGCTTGGAGATGGTTTCGCGGTAGGCCACCTGGGGCTTGCCCACGTTGGCGTTGACGTTGAATTCGCGGGTCAGGCGGTCAACGATGATCTCCAGGTGCAGTTCGCCCATACCGGCGATCAGGGTCTGGTTGGTTTCTTCGTCGCCCTTGACGCGGAAGGAGGGGTCTTCCTTGGCCAGCTTGTTCAGGGCAGCGGAGAGGGCATCACGGTCGGCCTTGGTCTTGGGCTCGATGGCCACTTCGATGACGGGCTCGGGGATGTTCAGGGATTCCAGGATCACCGGGCGCTTTTCGTCGCACAGGGTGTCGCCGGTGGAGGCGTTCTTCAGGCCCACCAGAGCCACGATGTCACCGGCGCCGGCCCACTTGATGTCTTCACGCTTGTTGGCGTGCATCTTCAGGATGCGGCCGATGCGTTCCTTCTTGCCGGTGTTGGCGTTGTACACGCTGGTACCGGATTCCAGGCAGCCGGAGTAGATGCGGAAGAAGGACAGGTGACCGATGAAGGGGTCGGAGAACAGCTTGAACACCAGGCCGGCAAGGGGTTCCTTGTCGTCGCAGGGGCATTCGATCAGGTGCTCTTCGTTGCCGGGCTCATGGCCGGTCATGACGGCGATGTCCACGGGGGAGGGCAGGTAGTCCACCACGGCGTCCAGCAGGGGCTGCACACCCATGTTGCGGAAAGCGGAACCGCAGAGCACGGGCACGATGTTGCGGGCGATGGTGGCCTTGCGGATGCAGGAAATGATCTCTTCGCGGGTCAGATCCTCGCCGCCCAGGTACTTTTCCAGCAGGGTCTCATCTTCTTCGGCCACGGCTTCGATGAGTTCGTGACGCTTTTCTTCGTACAGGTCCTTCAGTTCGGCGGGCACGTCTTCTTCGGTGAACTGGGCGCCCTTGGAGCTCTTGTCGAAGCGGTGGGCCTTGCCTTCGATGAGGTCCACGACGCCTTCAAATTTGTCTTCAGCGCCGATGGGCAGCTGCAGGGGCACGGCCTTGGCGCCCAGGCGTTCGTGGATCATGCCCACGCAGCGGAAGAAGTTGGCGCCGATGCGGTCCATCTTGTTCACGAAGCAGATGCGGGGCACGTGGTAGCGGTCGGCCTGACGCCACACGGTCTCGGACTGGGGCTCGACGCCGGCCACGGCGTCGAACACGCACACGGCACCGTCCAGCACGCGCAGGGAACGTTCCACTTCGATGGTGAAGTCCACGTGGCCGGGGGTGTCGATGATGTTGATGCGGCAGTCCTTCCAGAAGCAGGTGGTGGCGGCGGAGGTGATGGTGATGCCGCGCTCCTGTTCCTGTTCCATCCAGTCCATGGTGGACTCACCGTCGTGGGTTTCGCCGATCTTGTGGGAAACACCGGTGTAGAAAAGGATGCGTTCGGTGGTGGTGGTTTTGCCGGCGTCAATATGGGCCATGATGCCGATATTGCGCTGTTTGTCTACGGGGGTGGTGCGGGACACGTTATCCTCCAGAAAAGGGGCAGTGGGGCGGGGGGAAAAGCGCCGCGCCCTTGCGGGCGCGGCAGCAGTCACTCGGAATCGAGCTTACCAGCGGTAGTGGGCGAAAGCCTTGTTGGCTTCGGCCATACGGTGGGTATCTTCGCGCTTTTTCACCGCGCCGCCGCGACCGTTGTAGGCGTCCAGCAGTTCAGCGGAAAGCTTGGAGGTCATGCCCTTTTCGCCGCGCGAACGGGCATAGTTGATCAGCCAGCGGATGGACAGGGAAATCTGGCGTTCGGGACGGACTTCCATGGGCACCTGGTAGGTGGCACCGCCCACGCGGCGGGCCTTGACTTCCAGATGGGGCTTGACGTTGTCCAGGGCCTTTTCAAAGGCGCGCATGGGTTCTTCACCGGTCTTTTCGCCCAGGGTTTCCAGCGAGCTGTAGAAAATCTTTTCAGCAGCGCCCTTCTTGCCGTCGTACATGAGACGGTTCACGAACTTGGTGACCAGACGGCTGTTGTACAGCGGATCGGGCAGCACTTCCCTCTTCGGGACAGGACCTTTACGGGGCATGATATTCTCCTTGAGAATCTCTGTGTTTCGGCGTCACCAGCCCCGCAGCGCCCCGGCGCGCCGTGAGGGGGCAGCCTGGGTGCGTTGCATGACGTACGCCGGAGTTAGCGAAAAATAACCTATTTGGGACGCTTGGCGCCGTACTTGGAACGGCTCTTGCGACGGTCGGCCACACCGGAGGTATCCAGGGTGCCGCGCACGATGTGGTAACGGACACCGGGCAAGTCTTTCACACGACCGCCGCGGATGAGCACCACGGAGTGTTCCTGCAGGTTGTGGCCTTCGCCGGGGATGTAGGCCGTCACTTCGATGCCGTTGGTCAGGCGCACACGGGCGACCTTACGCAGAGCAGAGTTAGGCTTCTTGGGGGTGGTGGTGTACACACGGGTGCACACGCCGCGGCGCTGGGGGCAAGCCTGCAGGGCCGGGGTCTTCTTGCGCTTCACCACCGCAGTCCGCTCGATGCGGATGAGCTGGTTGATCGTAGGCATAGTTTCCTCCAAAGTTTCACTGCCTGCCCAAGACGGACAGGCAGCGCATGAATGCCGTAGAGCGGCAACACATACAATGCACGGACGCGCTTGTCAAGTCCTGACGCCCCAACTTTACGGCAGGGGGACAGGACGGCGACAAAACATGGACGACGTTGCCGCACCCACGGGGCAGAGGCGCTCCCTTTTTTATGGATGCAGCGACCAGGACAGGGGGATGACGCAAGATCGCCGCAGGCGCAAGGCCCGCGGCGATCCCGGTACAGGGGAGATGTCCGGCCCCCTGAGCGGGGCCGGGCATCCTGCGAGGAGGAACGTCCGCCGGTGTCCTGCCGGCGGGCGGGGTGTGTCGGCGGGCTACAGCTTTTTCACTTCCACGTACCAGGCCGCGGCCTGTTCCAGCAGATGGCTGCTGCGGCCGGCCAGCATCTGGGCATCGCGCAGGTAGCCTTCCTGGAGCATGCAGGCGTCGAAAAGGTTCTCCACCATGCCGGCCAGGGTCTTGTCCTGGGGATCGGCCTTGAACATCTTGAGCAGGCTGCGCAGCAGCACATGGTCGCGGTTGACTTCCAGCACCTTGACGGGCAGGGAGTCGTCCTTTTGCATGGCGCGCATGAGTTTTTCCATGGACGAGGTCATGCCGTCGGGCGAGACCAGCACGGCCGGGCTGTCGGCCAGGCGGTGGGAGACGCGCACGTCGGCCACGCGTTCGCCCAGGATCTCCTTGATGCGTTCCAGCAGCTTGTCGAAGCTGGCGTTGTCGTCGTCGGAAAGGGGCGCGGCGGCGGGCTTTTCGCTGTCGGCCTTGTCGGCGAAGGCGTCCAGGGCGTCATCGGCGGCGTTCTCGATGGCCTTGAACTCCCAGTCCTTGTATTTGCCCATGCCTTCCATGACGAACTCGTCCACGGGCTCGTAGAGGAAGAGCACTTCGATGCCCTTGCGGGTGAAGCGTTCCAGATGCGGGCTCAGGCGGGCGGCTTCGCGGTTGGGCGCGGAGACGTACCAGAAGGTCTTCTGGCCTTCGGGAGCACGGGACATGTATTCGTCCAGGCTGGACAGGGCCTCGCCGTCGTCCAGGGCCGAGGTGTTGAAGCGCAGCAGGCCGGCGATGCGCTCACGGTTGGCGAAGTCCTGGTAGGAGAGCTTGAAGATGCGGCCGTGCAGGCGCCAGAAGGCGGCGTACTTCTCGGCATCCTTGGCGGCCAGCTTTTCCAGGTGGCTCAGGGTCTGCTTGACGATGGTCTGGTTGATCTTGCGCAGGACCACGTTTTCCTGAAGGGTCTCGCGGGAGATGTTGAGGGGCAGGTCCTCGGTGTCCACCACGCCCTTGAGGAAGGCCAGCCAGTCGGGGATCAGTTCCTTGTTGCGGTGCTGGATGAGCACGCGGCTGGCGTAGAGGTCCAGGCCCCAGAAATCACGGTCGAGGCCGAAGAGATCCTGACGCGCGTCGGGGATGTAGAGCAGGGCGTTGAACTGCACGGGCGCGTCCACGGAGATGTGCAGCACGTCCAGCGGCGCCTTGGTATCGTAGGTCAGGGCCTGGTAGAAGGCATCGTACTGTTCCTTGGTGACCGAGGACTTGGGTTCGCGCCACAGGGCGGGCTGGGTGTTGACCTGCCCGCCGTCCACCAGCACGGGGAAGGGCACGAAGGCCGAATGCTTGCGGATGACGGATTCCACACGGAACTTTTCCAGGAATTCCGCGGCGTCTTCCTTGAGGTGGGCCACGATGCGCGTGCCGCGCTGCGGGGCGTCGTCACCGGCGGGGGCCACGGTATAGGTGCCCAGGCCGTCGCTGGTCCAGGTGGCGGCGCTGTCGTCATCGCCGAAGGCCGGGCGCGAGGTCACGTCCACCTTGTCGGCCACCATGAACACGGAATAGAAGCCCACGCCGAAGCGGCCGATGATGTTGGCGGCATCGGCTTTCTCGCCATCGGCCTTGGCTTCTTCGGCAGCCAGCTGGGCACGGAATGCCTCGGTGCCGGACTTGGCGATGGTGCCCAGGTTCTCGGCCAGTTCGGCGGCGGTCATGCCGAGGCCGGTGTCCTCGATGGTCAGGGTCCTGGCGTCCTTGTCGAGGCTGATGCGGATCTCCAGCGGCAGGTCGTCATGGCGCGGGGTCTCGCCCCGGTTGCTGCGGAAGCGCAGCTTGTCCAGGGCGTCGGAAGCGTTGGAGATGAGTTCGCGGAGGAATATCTCGCGATTGGTATACAGAGAGTTGGTGAGGATACTCAGCACCTTGCGCACTTCGGCGCGGAATTCGCAGGATTGAGCCGTAGTTTCCGGCATGATGACAACCTCCATGGGATACTTGCTGGGGAATAAGTAATCTTTCCCAATCAGGCGTCAAGGCCTTGCGAGGCCTAAACTTTGTCTTGCTTTCCGCTAAGGATAACGGTATGCAGGACGCTCCATAAGGAGGACGATCTATGGATGATGTCATTCTGCTTTCGCGGCTACAGTTCGCCGTGGCCGTCTTTTTCCATTTCATCTTCGTGCCGCTGACGCTGGGCCTGTCCCTGCTCATCGCTCTGATGGAGACCCGCTATGTGCGCACCGGGGATGAGGTCTGGCGCAAGCATGCCAAGTTCTGGGGCAAACTTTTCATCATCAACTTCACCCTGGGCGTGGTGACGGGCATCACCCTGGAATTCCAGTTCGGGACCAACTGGGCCCGTTATTCGGAATACGTGGGCGACATCTTCGGCTCCCTGCTGGCCATAGAAGCCACTGTGGCCTTCTTCCTGGAGTCCACCTTCCTGGCTGTCTGGCATTTCGGCTGGCACCGCGTGGGCAAGAAGACCCATCTGCTGGCCATCTGGCTGGTGGTGCTGGCCGGCAACCTGTCGGCCCTGTGGATCATCCTGGCCAACGGCTTCATGCAGAACCCGCTGGGCTATATGATCCAGAACGGCCGCGCCGAACTGGCCGACTTCATGGCCGTGGTCACCAACCCCTACGCCTGGGGCATGTACGCCCACACCCTGCTCTCTGCCTGGACGCTGTCCTGCTTCTTCGTGCTGGGCGTGTCGTCCTGGCATCTGCTGCGCAAGAGCAACGTGGAGTTCTTCCGCCGCTCCTTCCGCATGACCGCTCCCATCTGTCTGGTGCTGGTGCTGGCCCTCGCCCTGAGCGGCGACATCCAGGGCAAGACGGTGGCCGCCCTGCAGCCCGCCAAGCTGGCCGCCATGGAATCCCACTGGGAGACCACCAAGAACGCTCCCTTCTATCTGGCCGTGGTGCCGGACGAAGCCAACGAGACCAACTCCGTGGAAGCCATCGGCATCCCCGGCCTGTTGAGCTGGATCTCCTACGGCGATGCCAGCGCCGAAGTGAAGGGCCTCAAGGACTTCCCCAAGGAAGACCGTCCGCCGGTCACGCCCGTGTTCTGGGGCTTCCGCGCCATGATCTTCTTTGGTGCCATCTTCCTGGCCCTGGCCGCCTGGGCCACGCTGCAGCGTAACCGCGAGACCATCAACCCCACGCTCATGCGTGCCCTGGTGTGGTGCATCCCGCTGCCCTACATCAGCATCGCCATGGGCTGGCTGGTGGCGGAAATGGGCCGTCAGCCCTGGATCGTCTACGGCCTGATGCGCACCAGCGATGCCGTTTCGCCGGTGCCCGCCGAGCATGTGTCCACGTCGCTGCTGGCCTTCATCATCGTTTACAGCGTGCTGGGCCTTCTGGACATTTTCCTGCTGCGCAAGTACGCCATCAAGGGCCCGCAGGGGCAGGAGGACTAAGTCATGCTGGAAACCTTGCAAGTAATCTGGTTCATCCTGTGGGCGCTGCTCTGGGCCGTGTATTTCGTCCTGGACGGCTTCGATCTGGGCCTGGGCAGCCTGCTGCCCTTCATCGGCAGCAATGAGGAAGAGCGCCGCATCATGTACAACGCTGCCGGTCCCTTCTGGGACGGCAACGAAGTGTGGCTGATCTCCGCCGGCGGCGTGACCTTCGCGGCCTTCCCCAAGGTCTATGCCGTGATGTTCAGCGCCCTGTACGCTCCCCTGCTGATCCTGCTCTTCGCCCTGATCTTCCGCGCCGTGTCCTTCGAGTTCCGCGGCAAGGTGGAAAGCGGCGTGTGGCGCGGCTTCTGGGATCTGGTCCACTTCCTGTCCAACCTGGTGCCCTCCCTGCTGCTGGGCGTGACCTTCGCCAACCTGTTCATGGGCATCCCCATCGACGGTGAAGGCGTGTTCCACGGCACGCTCATGGGCCTGGTCAACGGCTACGGCATCGCCGGCGCCATCTTCTTCCTGGTGATGTTCATGCTGCACGGTTCCCTGTGGCTGGCCATCAAGAGCCAGGGCGAACTGCAGACCCGCGCCGTGGCCAGCGCCACCCTGCTTTGGCCCGTGATGCTCATCCTGCTGGTGGCCTTCCTGGTGCTGACCTTCTTCAACACCGACCTGTTCAACAACTACTGGAGCAACCCGCTGCTGTTCCTGCTGCCCGTGGTGGCCCTGGCCGGCCTGCTGGGCGTGCGCTGCATGCTGCGCCGCGGCCATCTGTGGAAGGCCTGGATGTGCAGCGCCGTGTACATCATCGGTGTGACCTTCTTCGGCGTCATGGGCATGTTCCCGCGCATGCTCATCTCGTCCATCGATCCCACCGCCACCCTGACGGCCTTCAATGCCTCCTCGTCCGAGCTGACCCTCAAGATCATGCTGGGCGTGGCTCTGGTCATGGTGCCCATCGTGCTGCTGTACCAGTTCTGGGTCTACCGCCTGTTCTCCCACAGCCTGGGCGCTGAAGACCTGAAGGACGAACACGCCTACTAGCAGCGAGGATCCGTCCGCCTCATCGAGCCCGGCAGACAGGCACGCCCTGTCCGCCGGGCTTTTTTCTTGCCCGGTGCCGGGATGCGCGGGAACAGACCGTCTTCGCGGTCAGGGAGGCCGACTGCCGTCATGTGGCAACAAAGGCGGACGGCGCTGCGGAAGGGGCAGAGGACAGGAAGGAAGAAGGGGCAAAGATGCCGGCCTTGCCGTCAGGCGGGCAGAGGATTTGCTTTTGCCCTGCATATCCGGGAAGATGGCGGGGCAGAGCGGAGGCCGTATGAAGACCAGGATAGATGCAACGGATGTGAGGATCGTCGAAGAACTCAGGAAGAATGCGCGCATCACCATGAAGGAGCTGGGGGCGCGGGTCTTCCTCACCGGGCAGGCCGTCAGGAACAGGGTGGAACGGCTGGAGGACATGGGCATCCTCCAGCGCTATACCATCAACGTCAATTGTCCGGTCTTCGGCTACAAGGTCCATGCCGTCATCAGGGTACAGCTCAGGCACGGCCCTGTGGAGGCCCTGAAGGCCTGCTGCCGCAAGGAGGGCAGGCGCACCATCCACTGGTACCGCACCACAGGCGACAACCTGTATTTCCTCGACATGTATTTCCCGGACATGGAGGCCCTGGACGCCTTCCTGTCCGAGGTGGAACCGCTGGGCAGCTACGAGCTGCACGTGGTCCTGCGGGAAGCGGAAGATCTGGCGGAATGAAGGCCCCCGCCGGAGAGGGGGAAGAGGAAGGCGTTCTGCCTGGGGACCGGCGGGGACCTGATTCGGGGAAGGCACAGGGCAGGAGGCGCCGGGGAGGTCGGCTCCGGCCGAAGCGGGGGCGCTGTGGCGGGACGGATCCCTCCTGCCTGCCCCGCTATGGCGTCAGCCCGCCTGTCTGCGGGCCATGCGGCGCTTTCCTGCCATTAAAAGTCAGCGCTCTGGCCGTCGTCGGGCATGAAGACGGCATCCCGGATGCCGCGGCAGCGCAGGGCCTGGTCCATGCCCTGCCGGGTCAGGGACGCATGGGCCACGGTGTCCATATGGCTGACGATGATCCGCGTTTCCGGGCAGGCGGCGTGCAGGGCAGCCACATCCGCGTCGTCCATGATCAGGCGGCCCTCGTCGAGCAGTTCGGCCGCGCAGGCATTGACCATGACCACATCTGGCCGGAAACGGCGCAGGCTTTCGGCCACACCTTCATACCATATGGTGTCGCCGGCCACGTAGAGCGTTTTTTCGTCAGGATGGCGGAAGACCACGCCGCAGGACGGCCCGCAGGGGATGAGGGTGCCATGACGTCCGGGCGTCCTGCTGAGGCGGATGCCGGCAAAGACGGTCTCCTCTCCCAGCACCGCCACCCGGGCAAAGCCGGAGCGCCGGAGCACGGCGGCATCCTCTTCGCTCTGCACGAACACGGGCACGTCCTTGTCCAGCGGCGCGCCCACACTGCCATCGGCAGCCATGTCGATATGGTCGGGATGCACATGGGTCACGATATAGGCATCCACACCGGCCAGGATGTCCGCCACCGGCATGGGCAGGTCGCAAAGGGGCATGGCCAGGTCCAGCTGCTCGGGGCGGCAGCGGAACATGGGATGGTCGCGGAACGTCCCCATGCTGCCTCTGGATGCCAGCCAGGGGTCGGTGAGGAAGGTCTTGCCGGCATAATGGATGCGGACCATGGCGTTGCGGATCTGCTGTATCTTCATCTGGGTCACCTCTCTGGGATGTTGTTGCGGAGTCCCGGTATCCAGAGGGAAAGGTACCAGGGGCGCCGGGCCGGGCCAGAAGCCGGGCCAAGAAATGCGCGCCGTTTTCTTGAAAAAATCAAGTGTCCCGGCGCGGACCGCAGAGGGCCGCAGGGCCTGTGAAGGTTCCCGGCCGGATGCCCTCCGCGGGCAAGGCCGGGAGAGGGCTTCCCGTGAGTACGCCTGCTTCTGTGGGGCATGCCGGGGCATGTGCCGGCTCAGATATGCTTTATTTCTATGGTTAAGCATTCGATATAGGTATTTGTCATGGATAGGAGCTGCGGCTACACAGAAAAGAACACCGGCAGGACTTTCCAGCCGGGCAACTTCAAGCCGGAGCGACATGATGCGCATTTGCAGGACACTGGCGGCGACGATCCTGGCAGGCACGATGCTGTTTGCCGGATCTGCGGCCGCAGCGGACAAGGCCCCCTCTGGCACGGCTTCTTCCAAGGATGGTAAGGCTATGGAACTGGTACAGGAATGGGACAAGGTCTTTCCCAGGAGCGACAGGGTAGAACATCGTAAGGTGACCTTCCGCACCCGTTACGGCACTGTCCTGGCGGGCGACCTGTACGTGCCCCGGGATGCCGGGGGCAAACTGGCGGCCCTGGCCGTGAGCGGCCCCTTTGGCGCGGTGAAGGAACAGGCGTCCGGGCTGTATGCCCAGACCATGGCCGAGCGCGGCTTCCTGACGTTGGCCTTCGACCCCTCCTATACGGGCGAGAGCAGCGGCGAGCCGCGCCACGTGGCCTCGCCGGACATCAATACCGAAGACTTCAGCGCCGCGGTGGACTTCCTCACCACGCTGGACGCGGTGGATGCGGAGCGCATCGGCATCATCGGCATCTGCGGTTTTGGCGGCATGGGCCTGAACGCTGCCGCCATGGATACCCGCATCAAGGCCACCGTGGCCGTCACCATGTACGACATGAGCCGCGTCACGGCCAACGGCTATTTTGACGCCATGGATGCCGAGGCCCGCTACGCGCTGCGCCAGCAGCTGAACGCACAGCGCACCCGGGACGCACGCTCCGGCAGCATCGCACCGTCCGCCGCGGGCCTGCCCGAGGCCCTGACGGGCGACGAGCCGCAGTTCGTCAAGGACTACTTTGACTATTACAAGACCAGGCGCGGGTTCCATCCCCGTTCCATCAACTCCAACGGTGCCTGGAACGCCACCTCGGCCCTGTCCTTCCTGAACATGCCGCTGCTGGCCTATGCGGGCGAGATCCGCAGCGCGGTCCTGCTGGTCCACGGAGAAAAGGCCCATTCCCGCTACTTCAGCGAGGATGCCTTCAAGAAGCTCAGCGGGGACAACAAGGAGCTGCTGATCGTGCCCGGGGCCTCGCACACGGACCTGTACGACCGGGTGGACATCATCCCCTTTGACAGGATCGAGGCGTTTTTCAAAGCCAACCTCTGATACTTCTCTCTCTTCCTTGCTGTATGATGCGAAGCCCCGCTGCCGGGGCTTCGCTTTTTTGTGCCTGCCGGCGGACGGAGGCCCCGTCGCACGCCCACCGCCGGGATGGGCCAGATTGCCGGAGCCGTCGCCACTACGGCTGCCCGCCGGGGCGTCTTGCCGGATATAGGCGGTCTGTTTTCGGCAAGAGCGCCGGGAAGCAGACACGTTGAAAAGTCCATGCCCCTGGGGGATAATGACACATCGCATCCTCCCACCTCTGCCGGTGGCGTGTACGGATTGTCGTTGCCCCTCCGGCAAGGCGAGGAGGCTCTGCCCGGAGGCTGGTATGGTGCGTGGTGCTGCCCCGCTGCCATGCCGAGGCTGCCCACTGGCACTCTTTTTGCTGATTCACTGGTGTGACCTGTTCCGTTGCCAACGCTGTCGGCAGTACCGCCAACATCAGGGACAGGCCGCAAATATCCCCTGAACTTCTTTAGACCTCTGCACGGAAGGAGGCATCATGATAAGCCGCGAGACCGCCAACACGCTTCTGGAAGAATTTTCCCGTCAGCAGGAGATCGAGCCTTTGCAGCTCGATGAGGCCAATTACTGCGCCCTGGCTTCGGCCGACGATCATGTGGTGCATCTGCGTTTCGATGAAGGGCAGGGCACGTTCATTGCCTTCGGCAGCATAGGTACGCTTTCCGGGGATGAGGAAGTGTCCCTGCGGGAACTGCGGGCCCTGCTCACTGCCAATCTCATGTGGCAGGATACCCAGGGCGCCACCATCACCCTGGCCCCGGAGAGCGACACCGTGCTGCTGCAACAGATGTGGCTGCCAGAACAGGCCACGGCGGACAAACTGGATGCCTTCCTGCAATCCTTTGCCCTGTCGCTGGACTTCTGGACGCAGCGCTGCGCCACCCTGGGCGACACCGTGATGGAGAGCGAGCAGCCCTTTTACGTGAAGGTCTAGGAGGGAGCCATGCCTATCGATTCCATAGCCAGCCTGCGCCACCTGAGCCAGGCCCAGGGCAGCTTCGTCCGCCTCGACCAGGGCACGGACAAGCTCCAGGCGACGACCGCCAAGGCCCGTTTCTGGCAGTGGTCGCAACAGAGCCGGGAAAAGGCCGGGAACAGGGCCGCGGCCGAGCGCGTGCGCGACAGCGTCTGCGCCTATTGCGGCAAGGCCGAGGGCACCCGTTTGTTCAACCAGTACATCGGCAAGAAGTCCCTGGAGGGCAAGGCCTTCACCGGCGCTAACCTGTCCAGGCTTCTGGATGCGGCGGCGGAGCGCAATCTTGCCTGCCTGGGGCGCGGCATGGTGGCCCCGGGGCAGCGGGCCCTCCGGCCGGAGCTCATGGCGGAGCTGGGCCGGGCCGGTGTGGATCCCGACTATTTCGTCAGCCTCGTGAGCCAGGGCGTGCGTCTGGTGGGGAACGACTTCTGGGGGCAGCAGTCCGTTGCGGAAGGCGAGCGGGAGCTTGCCTCGGTCTCCTGGGCGGTGGACGCCATACGCAGGGATCTGGATGCCTTCCAGGCGGGCCTGCCCGCAGGCGCGGCGGGCGTGGACGGGGTGCTCCACTGTCTGGAAGGGCTCAAGGCGCAGCTGGATGCCAAGCGGGACATCATGGCCGCCCAGAAGGACCAGAGCCCCTTCACGGCCGGGAACGTGCGTCTTGCCTTCCGGCAGACCTATGCCGCTTACGAACGGGTCATAGGGGAGCATGTGCGCCGGACCGGTGTGGAGCTGGGCACTCTGGATCCCGCTTCGGACAAGGGCATGCGCCTTGCGGAACGGGCCCGGGATCTCAGCAGGCTGATGGCAGCCATGCAGGACAAGATGACCGATCCGCCCGAGCTGCGTGGCCTGGCCGACGGGGAACGCGTCCCCGATGCGGTGATGGAGTCCTTCAACGACCTCCCCGGAGAGCTGGGCAAGGAACTGCACCGGCTGCTGCCCGAGCTTTCGGCGGGGAAGCTGGCCAGGGAGATCAAGGATGCCCATATCCGGGTGCTCAACGAACAGGGCTGGGGCGTCATCCGGCGCGATCTGCAATACCTGGGGCGCGGGGGCACGGGAGTGACGGCCACGTCCACCATCACGCCTGCCTGCCATATCGGTGCCGCGGGCGGTCAGCCGGGCCCCATCGGCCGGAGCATGGCCCGGCACGGCATCAACGGCGTCTCCTGCGAGGACAGGGGCCAGCCCGACCATGCCCTGAACCTGGCCCGCACGGAGATCGCCGTGGGCGGCAACACCCTGTTCCGGGGCCTGCGGCACGGTATCAACAGCGCCTATTCCATCAAGGATCCCGCGGCCAGAAGGGCGGCCAACGCCACCCGCGCCAGAGAGATCTTCACGGCGGCCCTGCAAAGCTCCCCGAAGCTGGCGGACGTCCAGCGCAGGCTGGCGGTGAACCCCGATGCCGTCATCGAGCTGCCTTTGCTCTCCACCAGTCTGGTCACGCCCGATGTGCCGCGCGAGATCTTCGGCACGTCGGAAAAGACCTATCTGGCCGAGCAATGCGCTTCGTGGAAGGATGCCTGCGGGCCTGACGGCACCTGTACGGTGAATGTGGTCCTGCCTGACGGCCAGGAACGGGCGGTCAAGGTCAGGCCGCAGGTGCTCACCTTCAATTTCGGTGTGAACACCGGTGCGCAGGGCGGGCTCCAGGGCCTTATCGGCGGCTGGGGCACGTCCTACCGGTACAACAGGGAAGCCGTGATCCAGCTTTTCGGGAACGAAGACGACATGTCCGGCGGGATGGTGGCGACCTATCTTGGGCGGTCGGACATCTCCGCCCAGGACAGGCAGAACGTGCAGGCCCTGCGCTACGAGATCCACGCCCTCTGGGCCGCCGGGGGGTACAGGATGAGCGGGGCGGACCCCTATCGCCTGCCTGCACGCCTGGCCATGCTGGGGCACATCATGGGCATGATGCCGCTGTTCAACTGCAAGAGCGGCAAGGACCGCACCGGGCAGATGGACGTGGCCTGCAAGACCCTGGCTCTGCAGATGCACGAGAACGGCGGGCTGCTGCCGTCCTTTGAGGCTCCGCGCAGCCACATGGACCAGCAGATCTTCCAGCAGGTGGCCATCAACGGCGGCAATCTGGAGATGCAGCGCCTGAACACCGGTCTGGCAGGCTTCAAGACCAAGGGCGTGGCCGGTCTCGATGCCCTGTTCACGGATGAGGCCCGGGAGATCCACCGGGGCCTCAGCAGCTATGTGAAGGCGTGAGCCGTCAGCACGAACAGGCTGCTTCATCCACACATCCCTTCTTTTCAGATCCTCATCCAGGGGCGGGCCTCGGCCCGTCCCTGTCGTTTGCTGTCCGGCCTGAATGCCGCCATCCTGTCAGGATGCGTCCTCTCCGGGCCTGTGATGCGCCCTTGTCTCTTTTCCCAACCCGTATGAGCGTTTTTTGAAGGGGTGGGGGAGCGCGAGGGGGCGGGGGAACTTTTTTCCGCCAGGAAAAGTTCCCCCGCCCCCTCGTCCATCCCGGCAGGCGTGCCTGCCGTACCGGGCCTTTTTTTAGTGTTCGTTACATCCCCCGGGCACGCAGCCAGAGCTGGAGCACGAGCAGCGTCCAGAGCGGCTTGCGCAGGTCGGCCTTGCCGGAGCAGTGGGCGTCCACCAGGGAACGTACGGCTTCGGGCCGGAACAGGCCCTGGGCACGCAGGCGCTCGGGAGCGAAAAGCTCTTCCATGAGCGGACGCATGCGGCCGCGCAGCCAGGCCGCCACGGGGATCTGGAAGCCGCGCTTGTTGCGGTGCAGGATCTCGGGCGGCAGCACGTCGGCGAAGGCCTTCTTGAGCAGGTATTTGCGCTGGAAACCGCGCAGCTTGTGCCGGATGGGCAGGCGGGCCACATATTCGGCAAAGTCCTTGTCCAGGAAGGGCGCGCGCACTTCCAGCGAGTGGAGCATGGAGCAGCGGTCCACCTTGACCAGGATGTCGTCCAGCATGAACTGGCGGGCATAGACGTGGAAGGCCCGGGCCAGGGGCGAGGGACCGGCGGGCCAGTGCTCGAACTGCTCCCGCGTGGGCGCGAAGAGGTTCTCGCGGCGCAGGAAGTCGTGGTCGGGGCAGGCCAGCAGTTCTGCCTGCATCTCGGGCGTGAAGGAGGTGAGCAGGGTCTGCACCCGTTCCCAGGCCGGGGCGTGGGCGCCGCGCAAAAAGGTCTCCACCGCCAGACGGGGGTTGATGTATCCGGCCGAGGCGGGCAGGAGCCGGGTCAGGGGCTCGATGACGCCGCGGCGCACGATGCCGGGGATGGCATTGTACCATTCGGCGATCTTGAAGGCGATGTAGTGCTCGTACCCGGCCCAGAGCTCGTCGGCACCGTCGCCGCCCAGGGCCACGGTGACTTTTTCGCGGGTCACGCCCGAGAGCAGCCAGGTGGGCGCCACCGAGGCGTCGGCCATGGGCACGTCCATGCGGCTGATGATGTTGGGCAGATGCTCGGCGCAGTCCTCGGCCGAGAGCACGCGCTCGTGGTGGTCGGTGTGCCAGCGCTGGGCCACCACGCGGGCGTAGCGGCTCTCGTCATAGCTGGCTTCGGTGAAGCCGATGGAAAAGGTCTTGATGGGCGTGGCAGACTGGCGGGCCATGAGACCGGCCACGATGGACGAGTCGATGCCGCCGGAGAGGAAGACCCCCAGGGGGACATCGCTGACCATGCGGCGGCCTACGGCGCGGGTGAGCAGCCCGTGCACGTCGGCGCAGATGTCGGCCTCGGAGCGGCGGTCGTCCTCATCGGCCGGGGGCAGGTCCCAGTAGCGGCGTATGCTCAGGCGCCCGTCCTCCACCAGCAGCCAGTGCGAGGGCGGCAGGCTTTTGGCCTCGCGGTACATGGTGTCCGGGGTGGGCACGTATTCGTAGGCCAGGTAGCGCATGACGGCCTGTGGATCGAGGGTGAGCTCCAGCCCCGGCACGGCGGCCAGACAGTTGAGCTCCGAGCCGAAGAAAAGGCTGCCCTGTTGCAGGGTGTAGAAGAAGGGCTTTTTGCCAAAGCGGTCACGGGCGCAGAACAGGCGGCGGCGGGGGGCATCCCAGAGGGCGAAGGCGAACATGCCGTCGAAGCGCTGGAGGCAGTCCGTGCCCCAGACGCGGTAGGCCTGGAGGATGACCTCCGTATCGGAGTGGCTGCTGTGGAAGCGGGCGCCCGCCTGCAGCAGTTCCTGCCGGAGCTCGGCGAAGTTGTAGATCTCGCCGTTGAAGACGATGCAGAGCTCGCCGTCCACGTCCTGCATGGGCTGGCTGCCGCCGGAAAGGTCGATGATGGACAGGCGGCGGTGCCCCAGGCAGACGGGCCCTTCCTGCCAGATGCCGCTGCCGTCGGGGCCGCGGTAGGTGATGACGTCGGTCATGGCCCGGACATGGGCCCGGGCGTCCTCGTTCAGGGGCTGGCCGTCAAGACGGCAGATACCGGCTATTCCGCACATGGCATATCCACAGGGCGTACCGGAGGTTCAGGCCGCCGGCCGCCGGTTGCAGGTGTCGGGGGAAGGGGCTCCGTCCGGAAGGCCGTCACGGAGCGGGAAAAAGGGGCGTTGTCCGTATCCCCGGCAGGGGGAACGCCTGCTCTCGCCCAGGCGTCCGGGTGTCGTGGCCGGCACGCCGCCGGGGCAGTGCCCGGCAGCGGCAAAGCCCCATCGCAGCTTGCTGCGCGCTGCTGCCGGACTGGGGACATGGCCTTTGCCTGCGGCAGCTCCCCATGTTCAGGCCCGTATCCATGCGGTCCAGGGCACTTGCGGAGACCGCTGCCGGAGGGGACGCCGCGGCGGGGCCGCGGTACGGCGTCTTTCGGAAAAGTGCGCCGGGGGAAGGGGCGGGGCCAGCCTCCCGCGCTGGCGGAAGGGCCGCCTTCCCGGCGATCCCCCCTAATCGCTGGGGCCGTGCGTGGTGCGCCACTGCGTGTACTGCTGGCAGTAAAGATCCTGCAGGGCCGCGATATTGGTCTCGGTATCGAACATGCGGAAGACGAGCTCGCGCCCGGTCTGGGCCATGCGCAGGGCCGCCTCGCGGTCGGAGAGCATGCGGCGGATGGCATCGGCCAGGGCGGCGGGGTCGCGCTGGGGGATGAGGTAGCCGGTCTCGCCGTCACGGATGACCTCGCCCACGCCGCAGACATCGGTGGCCACCACGGGCATGCCGCAGGAAAGGGCCTCCATGATGACGTTGGGGATGCCGTCGCGGTCGCCGTTGGTGTGCACCACGCTGGGCACCACCAGCATGTCGTGCTCTTCCATGAAGGTACGGATGCGGTCATTGGGCACGAAGCCGGGCATGTCCACCAGATCTTCCAGATGCAGGCGCTTGCGCATCTCTACCAGCTTGCGCTTCCAGTTGCCGTCGCCCACCAGGGTCAGGCGCACGGGGAAGCCGTCGTCACGCAGGCGGGCCATGGCCGTGAGCAGCTCGGGGAAGCCCTTGGTACGGGCAAAGCGGCCGATGGCCAGCAGGCGGTAGGGCTTCTGGAAGGGGGCACGGCAATCCACGCGGCGGCCCAGGGTCAGGCCGTTGTAGATGACGTGCACCTTGTCTTTCTGTCCGGCGGGGCAGAAGCTCTGGAGCCAGGGCTTGTTGGCCATGTTGTTGGTACGGATGAAGATGGCGTCGCGGGATTTTTCGGCCAGGATGCCGTCCTGCGGGTAGATGTCGCCCGCACGGCCGGTGAAGGCGAAGGGGATGCCCGACAGGCGCGAGGCTACCCAGACGGCGGTGGCGGGCCCGTTGCCCCAGGAGGAATGCAAAAGCTCGATGCCGTCACGCTGGGCCTCTTCGGCGAGCAGGAAACCGGCCAGGAAGCACCAGAGGTTCTCGGCATAGGCTTCCAGATTGCGCATCTTGCGGAACAGGCCCCGGCGCAGCAGGGTCTTGACGGTCTCGCGGTCGCGCTTCCAGGCGCGCCAGAAAGCCTTGAGCAGGCGCAGGGTCGCCACGGAGCCGAAACGCTTGATGGGCCCGGCGTAATTCTTCATCTCGTCGCTGCAACCGCGCAGCTTCTCGCCGTACATGGTATAGACGCGGATATCCATGCCGCGCTGGACCAGCTGCTGGATCTCACGAAAGACGAAGGTCTCGGAAGAGAGGGGGAACCAGAGCAGGACATAGGCCATACGGGGGGACAGCATAGGGACCTCGGATGGGCAGGATGTTGGGGAAGAAAAAAAGGCCGGGCAAGGTGCCCGGCCTCGTGCTGTGCGACAGACTAGGCGTTCTGTTCGTCCTGGTGCTCGCGGCGGAATTTCTCCACGATCTCCCGGGCTACGGGGATCTCTTCGACCACGGTGTCGATGGTCTTGCGGATCTGTTCCTCCGTGTGGGAGGCGGAAAGGAAGAAGCGCAGGCGGGCGGCGCCTTCCTTCACGGCGGGGAAGGTGATGGGCATCACATAGATGCCGCGGGCAAAGAGGCGGGTGGCCAGGAAGCCGCTGACCATGGAGTCGCCCACCATGATGGGCACGATGGCGTAGCCCTGGGCGGCGCCGGTATCCAGGCCCCTTTCCTGGGCGTAGTTGAGGAAGAACTGGGAGATGGCCTGCAGTTTGTGCACACGCTCGGGCTCACGCTGCATGAGCTCCAGGGCCTTGTGGCAGGCGGCGGCCACGATGGGAGGCATGCCCACGCTGAAGACGAAGCCCGGGGAACCGTACTTGAGGTATTCCACCAGCTCCTTGCGGCCGGCGATGAAGCCGCCGCAACCGCACATGGCCTTGCTGAGGGTGCTCATCCACATGTCCACTTCGTTGGCGTCGATGCCGAAGTATTCGTGCACGCCGCGGCCGGTGGCGCCCAGCACGCCGAAGGAGTGGGCCTCGTCCACCAGCAGCATACAGTCGTATTTCTTCTTCAGCTCGATGATGCGCGGCAGGTCGGGGATGTTGCCGTCCATGCTGAACAGGCCTTCGGTGACGATGCAGGCGCGCTTGTGCTTGCTGCGGTGTTCCTTGAGCATCTTCTCCAGGGCGTCGCAGTCGTTGTGCTCGTAGGAGTACCGGTCGGCGCCGGAAAGACGGGCGCCCTGCATCAGGGAGTTGTGGGCGAGACCGTCATAGAAGATGGCGTCGCGGTGACCGAAGAGGAAGCCCAGGGTGGAGACGTTGGTAGCGTGGCCGCTCACGTAGGCGATGCAGTCCTCGACACCGTAGAAGTCGGCCAGGGCCCGTTCGAGCTGGCGATGGGGCGGACGTTCGCCGCCCACCAGGCGGCTGGCGCCGGCGGAGCTGCCAAAGACCTTGGCGGCCTCGGTGACGGCCTCGGTGATCTCGGGATGGGTATTGAGGTCCAGATAGTCGTAGGTGGAGAAGTTGATGTACTCCTTGCCATTGATCACAGTGGTGGCCTTAGCCGCCCGCTCGTGGCACAGGAAGAGCGGGTTTTCCATGCCCATCTTGGCACCCATTTCCACCATGCGCTCAAACGACAGTTTGGAGCGCAACCGTGTGAAACTGCTGGTGCCGCTATCCTGGGCGTTCTGGCTGGAGTGGTTTTCTTTCATTCCGGATCCTCTCAGATATAGTATAAAAACCGTACGTTACGGATGACGTACGGTAAACGTCCCGGGCAAACTGCCCGTAAAAATTGTTTTTAAGGGCTAACCATATCCCAAGAGTCCCCCCAAGGCAAGCAGGAAAGCTCTGCGGGTGGTGCGGGCTGGACAAGATGCCTGAGATGGCCTAAAATTTGCTTTTACATTGTGATAGAATGGCCGCGGCTCCCTTGGGCAGCGGGCTGTACATACCGGACCCCTCCGGGTCCCTTACCCGCCGGTGGCGGTATTCCCGGTATCCTTACGATGCAACGACCCGAATCTTGCGGAGCGTCTGCGGCTCTCGAACTCTGGCCCCTTGCCGGCCACGAGGGTGCCGACAGCGGCGAGTCCTGCCGCCTGCTCCTCGAAGAAGCTTTTCGCCTGTCCCGGCTCCAGGGGCGGGCGCCCCGTCTCGTCCTCAGTCCCGTTGGCAGCGAACAGGCCACAGCCGCCGCGCTCGACATGCTCCGTCCTCTGGCTGCCGCGCTCTGGCCCGGCCTTGTGCCCGAGGGCCTTCCGGCTGTCCCCGGTCCCGGCGCTCTGGCCCGGCTGGCCGCCGAAGGCCGTCCTGTCCTGCTCCTCCAGCCCCGTACCGAAGGCCCCTGGGAAGGCATGCTGCTGGCCCGCAGGGAAGCGGCGGCAGCCCCGGCGCCGGATGTTGCCGTAGTGGGCATGCCCGAGACGCCTGCGCCTTCCTGTGAGCCCGGAGAAGGGGAGATCGCCTGCGACGGCGTGCGCTTCGCCGACCTGCCGCATGGCGGGGGCATCTGGCATGCCGGATCCGTGGTGCCCGCCTGGCGCCAGGAACTGCTGGCCCTCGGGGCCCGTCCCGATGCCGCGGCCCTCGAAGCCATGGGGCAGCGGGGCATCTGGCTGCAGCCGCAGGGCGACGTGCCGCCGCTGGCCGTCATGTGCTGCGGCCAGGGGGCCGTCTGGCCCGGCATGGGCCGCGAGCTCTATGACCACTTCCCGGCGGCCCGGGCCGCCATGGACCGCATCGCCCGCGCCGCCGACTGGGACGTGCTGGCCTTGCTGGACGAGACCGATGTGGAAAAGATCGGCCTGACCCGCTGGCAGCAGCCCTACCTCTTTTTGCTGGAATATGCCCAGTGGAGCCATCTGGCCTCGCTGGGGCTGCGGCCTTCCCTCATCTGCGGGCACAGCCTGGGCGAGCTCATCGCCCTGTGCCTGGCCGGCGTCTACGAGCCGGAAGTTGCCTGGTACATCCTGGACACCCGTTCCACCCACATGGCCGAACTGGAGGCCCGTGCCACCCGCGAGACCGGCATGATGGCCGTGCCCGCCGAGGCCTCGGTCATCGAAGAGGCCCGCAAGACCTGGCCCCAGCTCTACGTTTCCAATTACAACTCCCCGCGACAGTTCATCATCAGCGGCCCCCGCGACGTGCTGCTGGAGGCCCGCAAGAGCCTGCGCAAACGCCGCATCCCGGCCATCATGCTCAACGTGAGCCTGGCTTTCCATCATCCCAGCATGCGCGTGCTGCGCGACATGTCCCTGCGCCGCCTCAATGCCCTGGCCATGCAGGCGCCGCAGATCCCCATGCTCAGCTGCATCACCACGCGCCCCTATCCCGACGACCAGCCCGGCATCTGCGAACACATCGGCGACCTGGACGAGAATTCCGTGCGCTGGGTGGAATGCGTACAGGCCATGTGGCAGCGTGACGGCATCCGGCATTTCGTGGAAGTGGGCCCGCAGGATACCCTGTGCGGTCTGGTGAACGACATCGAGCCGCAGGCCCTGTGCCTGGCCGCCGGGCGCAAGGGCAAGGAAGCCGAAGGCATGCGCCAGACCTGCGCGCGCCTCTATGCCCTTGGCCATCTGACGCATGACGGCGTGGCGCGGCACCGGCAGCGCTGGCTGGATGCGGCCCCTGCCCCGGCGGCTGAACCTGCGGGGGCCCCTGCCGCCCCGGCGGCGCGCGCGGCCGCTCCGGCCCGGGACAAGCTGCCCGAGGCCGCCCGCACGGTGCTGGAGATCCTGGCCGCTGCCTGCGGCCGTGAGGCGGCTTCCCTGAAGCCGGAGATGGATCTGCGCTACGACCTGGCCCTGCGTTCCAGCCGCTTCCCGCTCATCGTGCAGGAAGTGGAAGAGGCGCTGGGCATCAGCGTGGATTTCGAGGCCCTGCTGCATGTGGCCACCGTGGGCGACCTGCTGCGCGTGCTGGCCAGCCTTGCCCCTGCGGAGGAAGAGCCCGGGAAGGCCGCTCCCCTGAGCGCGCCACGGCACGGCTCCGGCGAGGATCTGCCGCCCCTGTGCTGCTTCGACCTGGGCTGCTGCGACGAGGACGGACAGCCGCTGCCTCTGGTCCTCGATCCGGCCGCCCGGGGCATGGGCGCCCATGCCGGTGACGTGCTGGCTGTCTGGGGGCCTGATGCACATCGCCTGCCCCTGGCCGAGCTGCTGGGCTCGCTGGCGCCCCTGGGCATGACCTTTGCCCTGCCTGAAGCCGCGCTGGAAGGCTGCCTGTCGCTGGAGCAGCTGGGCGGCCATCTGTACGGCCAGCCCGCGCTGACGGCCCTTACGGCCCTGCCCGAGACCGTGCACCGTGCCTGCGGGCGCCTGGATGGCATCCTGCTGTGCGCGCCCGCGGACAGGGAGCTGGATGCGGGCGAGATGGGAGCGCTGTGCCATTCGGCAAAAGCCTGCGGGGTGCGCTATGTGTATGCCCTGCGCTGGCTGCATGCCGCTGGTGCGGCCCATGCCGCGCCCTGGCAGGAAGCCGGTGAGGCCGCCGCCCGCGAGCTGGGTTTGCCCTGGCGGGTGGTCTGCGTGGACGATGGCGGGCGTCCCCCCATCCCCCGCGAACTGGGGGACCTGCTGGCCCGGGCCCTGACGCACGGGACGTCCGACAGGGTGCTCTGGCGGCGTGCCCCGGCCGATGCCCCTGTCCGTGACTGGCAGTGGCTGGAGCGGCCGGAGTTCTTCCCGCGTGTTTTTTCCGCCGCTGTGGCGCATGAGGCCATGCCCTGGCCTGAAGCCGCACGGCCTTCTTCCCGCCAGATGCTCGCCTGCGCGCAGTTCTCCCGCTATGCCGATCCGCGTCTTGCCGGGCACGGTGCCCTGCCGCAGGACGGACAGCCCTGGCTGCCCCTGAGCGAATTGCTCCAGGCCATGCTGGAGAGCGGCCGTTTGCAGTTGCCCTGGCTGGAGCCCACCGGTTTTTCCGATTTGCGCTTCGCGGCGCCCCTGCCCCTGCCCGTGGCCGTGACCCGGGAATGCCGCATCACGGCCCGTTCCCAGTCCTGGTTGTTGCAGGACGGCGTGATGACGCGCATGTGCCATGTGCGTCTGCAAAGCCGCGATCTGGCCCCCAACCTGAGGCGCATCAACCATTTCTCGCCCCTGGCGCGGGGCATGGTCTTCCTGGCCGCTGCCGCGGGGAGCCTGCCGTCCCTCTGGCCCGGGGAGATGACCGCCACAGGCCCCGACTTGCCGCTGGAGGCGTTCTACGCGGGCTGCGGCATGGCGGAAGGATGGCGCCTGCTGGAGGAACTGGCTCCGGCGGGCCGTGATCTGTGGCAAGGCCGCTTCGGCGGGAGGGGGCAAGGCATTGCCCCGGCTGGCAAATCCGGCTATTGTAGCTTGTTGTCCGCTGTGGACGCCACGTTGCAGGCAGCCTGCCGCATCATGGAAGAGACTGTCCCCGGGGCGGAGCTTGCCGGAGGACGTCTGCTCTGGCCGCGCGGCTGGCGTCTGAGCGGCATAGGCTTCATCCGTTTCGCGGATACGGGGCTGCTGTGCGGTGCCCGGATGCCCTGGCGCATCCAGTTGCGCCGCGGCTGGGACGATGAGCGCCTGCAACGCTATGACGCCCAGGTCGTGGATGCGGACGGCCGGGTGCTGCTGACATTGCACCAGATGGAATTTGAAAAGGATGTCCGGCCGCAGGAAGGCGCCGGTGCCTAATATGTTTCGCAAGGGAATGACCATGACGAAAAGAAGGGTTCGCTGGAAACAGGGACTGGCTGTGGCGGCCTTGTGCGCCGGGATGGCGCTTTCGGGATGCGCTTCGCAGAAAGCCGGATCGGATGCCCCGGAACTGCCTGCCAAACACTGGCTGGAAGATGTGCCCGGTGTGCCGGTGGAGAACAAGAGCAAGCTCGAGGCCGTGATCCCCAACCTCTATGACCCGGCCAAGAAATTCTCGTTCGAGGATTGCGTGTTCCTGACCATCCAGCAGTCGCCCCTGCTGGTCAACAGCGCCGTGGAACTGGAGATCAAGCGCCTGGCCCTGACCGACGCGGTCTGGAAGTATCTGCCCGAACCCCGCATGACCGTGGAAGTGGGCAATACCCTGACCTATTACAATGCGGACCGCGACGACGTGCCCAGCAATTACGGCAAGGTGGTGCCCCGCATCGGCTTCTACGCGCGTTTCCCCAACCCCGTGGAATCCTATTTCAACCACCAGGCCCAGAAGATCATGGTCAACCTGGCCATCTCCACGCACCGCAAGGCCGTGGGCGAGGCCATCTACAAGGTGGCCCAGGCCTATCTGCGTCTGGAAGCCAAGAACGAGATCCTGCGCATCCAGAAAGAAGTCGCTCCCCTGGCCAGGGAAACGACCCGCTACTGGCAGCAGCTGGAGTCCGCTGACGGCCGTCAGGGCGTGGCCCTCAACCTGGCCCAGCAGCACGAGCGCGAAGTGGAGCTGACCAGCGAGCGCATGACCATGGAAGAGGTCATGGAGCGCACCAGCCTCAAGATCCTGGCCGGTGTGGAACCGCAGCAGCGCCTGAACATCGACAGCAAGAGCGCCAACGACATCTTGCGCGGTTTCAACGGCAAGGATTACCGCTGGGAAGACCGCTGGCTGGTCACGGAAGACAATCTGCTGCTGCGTTCCCAGATTCGTCTGGGCGATTACAACATCATGCTGGCCTGGGCCGAATATGTTCCCGACATGACCATCCGCGTGGACAAGAACCCGCCCGCCGGCCAGTACCAGCCCGCTGACGGCCAGGAAGACTACTTCTGGCGCCTGACCTTCGACTTCCCGCTCATCGACTGGAACCGCCGTTACCGTGGCGTGCAGGCGGCCCGCATGAAGAAGGCCCAGGCCTTCCATGAGCTGTCGCGCAAGCGCACGGATTACTCCAATACCTGGTTGCAGTGCGAACAGCGCGTGGCCCTGGCCGAGACCAACCGCCGCCTGGCCAAGGTCCATTTCGAGACGGCCGAGATGCGCTACAAGGAAGCCAGCATCTCCTTCGATACCGGTCTGGGCGACATGCCCGCCATGAGTTCCGCCCACGAGGCCATGGTCCAGAGCCGCATCAAGCTGGTGGAAGCCGAACTGGAACTCAAGCTGGCCAATCTGGAATGGATGTACGTCGCCAACCTCTTGCAGGAACGCTTCCTGGGCCTTCCTGCCACGGAGATTGAAAAATAATGAAAAGACTGACCGTATTCTGTGCCCTGCTGGCCTGCCTGCTGCTGGCAGCCCCGGCCATGGCCGTGGAGACCACTGCCACCGGCAAGGTGGTGGCTACTGTGACGCGTGATGTGCGTCTGCCCTTCAATGCCGTCATCGACGAGGTGCTGGTCCGTCCCGGGGATGCCGTCAAGGCCGGGGATCCGCTGGTGCGCTATCACCTGCAGGACGAGGCTGAACGCGTGCTGCAGCGCGAAGTGACCACCGGCGCCGCCACGGAGAGCCTGCGCGGCCAGATCCTCGACCTGGAACGCGAACTGGTGCAGGCCCGTGCCGAACGCAACCGCGCCAGCCAGCTGGCCGCTTCCGGGCTGGGCTCGCGCCAGGCCCTGGGGCGTCTGGAGGAGAGCGTGCGCTCCCTCCAGCACCGCATCGAGCTGACCCAGATCTCCATCAAGAAGAACGAAGAGAGCTTCCGGGCCCGCCTGAAGGAACTGGAAGGCTATTACGGCCAGCCCATCCGGGAAGGCGAGACGCTGCCGGACCAGCTGGTGCTGACCTCGCCCATCGACGGCTATGTGCTGCAGCTCATGCCCAACCTCAACCCCGATGTGCTGCTGCCCGCCCAGGCCACGCCCGTGACCGTGGGCCAGCTGGACCCCGTGCTGATCCAGGTGCCGGTCTATGAAGGCGACCTGGGCCGCATCAAGGAAGGCGGCCATGCCCGCGTGGAGATCCCCTCGCTGGGCGACAAGGTGTTCTCGGCCACCATCACGGAGATCTCGTGGATCTCGACCAACATGGACGTGGCCCAGCCCTCGTATTACACGGTGGAACTGACCGTGCCCAACAGCCGGCTTGAGCTCAAGCCCGGCTTCAAGGCACTGGTGCGCTTTGGCACTGCCGAGTAGCCCATGAAGCTGAAAAGCCTGCCGCGCCAGCTGGGATACATCCTGGGGGCCCAGTGGACCAGGGACCTTTCCTGGACCATCTTCACCATCCTGCTGGCACGGCGCAGCCCCGAGATGCTGGGCCAGATCGCCGTGGCCCTTTCCTGCGGCTATCTGGTCAAGACCGTCTCGGACGTGGGGCTCAACGACTTTTTGCTGTCCACCTTCGCCCGCCGTGAGGAACGCCCCCGTACCCTGCTGGGCGAGGTGACGGGCCTCAAGACCTGTTTCATGATGCTGGCCCTGATCGTCACCTGGTTCGTGACGGGCTGGCTGGGGTACAGCTTCGAGCTGCGGCTCATCGTCCTGTCCATCGCCACCGGTTTCGGCCTCGACGGCGTGACGGACTCCTTCTTCGCGCTCTGCCAGGCCCGCGGGCGGCAGGACGTGGAGATGCGCATACGTGTCCCTTCTGCCCTGCTGGGCATCGGCTACGGCATCGTCTGCGTGGTGGCCGGGGCGCCCCTGATCTTCATCGCCCTCTACAAGCTCATCGAATCCGTCCTCTGTACGGGCTTCGCCTTCCGTGCCCTGGGACGCAACCCCTTCGTGGGCTTCGGTTACGACAACGTGCGCGACCTGGCCGTGAAGATGAAGAGCGGCTTCATCTTCACCATCATGGCCGGCTGCGCCATGTTCTACAACAAGATCAATGTGTTCTTCCTCAAGAACTACGGCGGCGATGCTGCCGTGGGCGGCTACAACGTGGCCTGGGAGACTGTGGAAGGCCTGTCCGTGCTGGTCTCCAGCGCACTGCTCGGCAAGGTCATCTTCCCCCTGCTGGCCCGCTACTGGGCGCAGGACAGGGCCGCGTTCCGCCAGCTGGCGGGGCAGACGGCCCGCTCGCTCTGGGCGGCCTCCCTGCCGCTGATCTTCCTGATCTGCGTGGAGAGCGACCGCTTCCTGCCCACCATCTACGGCCCGGGCTACGAGATGGCCGCCACGGCCCAGCGCCTGCTGACGCCCTGCCTGGCCACGGCCTTTTTGCACAATCTGGCGGCCTATGCCATGATCGGCATGAGGAAGCATACCCTGCTGCTCTTCTTCTATCTGAGCGGTCTGGTGGTCAACATCGTCTGCTGCCTGACCATCATCGAGCCCATGCCGCTGGAAGGTGCCGCGCTTTCCCTGACCGCCACCAAGGTCTGGGTGGCCATCCTCACCGTGGGCTATTTCCAGTGGGTGGCCCGTCCCATGAGCCTGGGACAATGGTTGCTGATGCTGGCTGCCATCGCCGTGGCCGTGGGCCTGTGGTGGTCGCTGGGCATGGTCCTGGCCCTGCCGCGTGAGGTGGCGGAACTGGCCGGCCTGCTGCCCCTGCTGGCGCTGTTCTGGTACTGGCGCCCGCCGCCGGCTTTTGAGAAGGAGCAGCGCCAGGAGGCCTGATCATATATGGAACGACGCGGCTTTCTCAAATCGCTGGCAGGCGCCGGTCTGGGAGCGGGGATGCTCTCTGCCTGGGGAGCTGCGGCCCCGGCTCAGGCGGCCGGGCTGGAAGATTGCCTTGCTGTGGTCGTGGATGTGGATGCCTGCACGGGCTGCGGGGCCTGCGTGCAGGCCTGCCATGAGCGGGCTGCCGCCCGGGTCCCGCAGCCGGTATCGCCCATCCCGGCCTCCCGCTGGGGCCGGGACAGGAAGCCCGACTGGTGGGGGCGGCGCAACGTCACGGACCGCCTGACCCCCTACAACTGGCTGTATCTGCAATCCTGTACCGTCCAGACGGCCCGTGGCGAGCGCCGGGTCTTCATGCCGCGGCGCTGCCTGCAATGCCTCAACCCGCCCTGCGTCAGCCTGTGCCCTCTGGGGGCCGCCCGGCAGCGTCCCACCGGCGCTGTCTACACGGAGACGTCCCTGTGCTTCGGCGACAGCCAGTGTATCGCCGTCTGCCCGTGGCATATCCCGCGCCTCCAGGCCGGGGTAGGGCCGTATCTGCACCTGGCTCCCGGTTATCTGGGCTATGGCCAGACCTTCAAATGCGATTTTTGTGAAGATGTCATCAGCGACGGCAAGCCCCCCCTTTGCGTGGCGGCCTGTCCGCACGATGCGCAGCATTTCGGGCCTTACATGGAGATGACGTCCCTGGCGCGCCGCATGGCGGAAGAACGGCACGGCGATCTGTTCGGCCTGCAGGAAAACGGCGGTACCTGCCTGATCTATGTCTCGTCCATCCCCTTCCGGGACATCGAGGCAGCCCTGCTGCGGCAGGGGCTGGTCTCCGCCGGGCGGCCCAGCCTGCGTCCGGCCGGGGCCAGCCTGGAACGCGAGAACGATCTTGTGGGCACGGTGCTGGCCGCACCGCTGGCCGGGGCCGCGCTGGCCGGCCTGCGCCTGCTGCGTGACCACTGGAGGGACAGGGATGAGGACTGAGCGCCGCCCGCTGTTCGGCTTCCTTTTCCGCCTGCTGTGGCGGATCAGCGTGGTATGGGCGGTGGTCAGCGGTTTCGCGCACCTGCCCGTGATCTACCGCTACGCCGAAGATGCCTTCCCCTGGCTGCGGCCCGCGGCCTATTCGGGCACAGTGGCCCATTACTGGGCGGCAGCGGCCATGCTCTGCCTGAGCAGCTATGCGGCCATCGTCTGGCTGGTCAGGGGCACGCGCAGCTACAGCCTGACCCCCTTCGGGATGCTGCGTCTGGTCTTGCTGGCCCTGCTCATGCTTTCCGGTCTGGGCCTGATCCTGCACAACTTCCAGGATTTTTCTTTTTACGGGCCCGTCTATACCCTCATCAAGCATTGCCATCTGGGCTGCGCGTTGCTCTGGGCCCTGCTGGTCCTCATCCGTCTGGCCCGCCGCGGCCTGTGGTGGGATCGTCGCCGGGGCACAGACCGACGGGCCCGCGCGTGAGCTTGCCGGCTGGCCTTCCCCAGGTCTTCCCAAACAAGATCGGACAACGCTCCCCATAACGAAAAAAGACGCCCTGAGGGCGTCTTTTTTGTTTGCACGTTTCTCTTTCCAGACATTTGTTTTTCAGCGTCCAGAAGGGCGCTGGGAAGGGATAAAAGAGGTCTCCCAGATACCGTGGCGATCCTTCGCGCTGCTTTCCCCGCCTGCCCCTGAAAAAACGCGTTTGGAGAGGATGGGGGTACGGGGGAAGGAGGCACTTTGGGCGCTGGCAAAGGGCCTCCTTCCCCCGGAAAGCATCTCCCGCCTAGGCCTGTTCCCCGGCCTCGTTCTGGCGGGCGGCCTTGAGCTGGCCACAGGCCGCCTTGATGTCCTGCCCCTTGCTCTTGCGGATGATGGCCGTGATGTTGCGGTCCCAGAGGTACTGCTCGAAGGCCAGCACGCGTTCCGGCGAGGGGGCCTTGTAGGGATCTCCCTCGGAGGGGTTGTAGACGATGAGGTTGAGCTTGCCCTTGACGTCGCTGACTACGCGGGCCAGCTGCCGGGCCTGTTCCAGACCGTCGTTGACGCCGCCCAGCAGCAGATACTCGAAAGTGATGCGCTCTCGGGTCTTGAGCGGATAGGACTTGAGGGCCTGGAGCAGGTCTTCGAGGGGCCAGCGGGCGGCCTTGGGCATGATGCGGGCACGCAGCTCCTGGGTAGGGGCGTGCAGGGACACGGCCAGATAGGCCAGGCCGCTTTCGCCCAGCTCGCGCAGGCCCTTCTCGATGCCGCAGGTGGAGACCGTGATGCGGCGGGGCGAGAAGTTCAGGCCCTTGTCGTTGTTGAGGCTCTCCAGGGCGCGCATGACGTTCTTGAGGTTGAGCAGGGGCTCGCCCATGCCCATGAAGACCAGGTTGCGCAGCACGGGCCAGTCGGGGCGGGTATCGCCCAGATGCTCGCGGGCCACCAGGATCTGGCCCAGGATCTCGCCCATGGTCATGTTGCGTTCGAAGCCCATGGTGCCGGTGCTGCAGAAGGTGCAGGCCATGGCGCAGCCCACCTGCGAGGAAAGGCACTGGGTCCAGCGGCGCACGCCTTCGCGGGAATCGCTGGGGATGAGCACGGTCTCCACTTCGGCGCCGTCCTGGAGGCGGAGCAGGAACTTGGTGGTGTCGTCGCTGCTCTGTTCCACGGTGACGATCTCGGGCCAGCGGATCTCGGCACACTGGGCCAGGCGTTCCCGGCAGGCTTTGGAGACATTGGTCATGGCGTCGAAATCGCGGGCCATCTTCTGCCAGATCCATTGCCAGACCTGGACGGCCCGGAACTTGGGCTCGCCCAGCTCGTTCTGCATCCAGTCGGTGAGTTCGGGCAGGGTATAGTCGAGGAGATTGATCATGGTCTTCGGGGATGCCACGGCAGGGCTCGACCGTGGGTTGGAGGGACAGGCAGGCGGCGGGGCAGCGCTGTGGCCCCGTGTCCGGCACAAGGGCCGCCTGCCGGGGACATGCCGGAGCGGGAATACGAGAGGGAGAGGGAGACGGCATGGCGCCGTGCTTCCTCTCCCTTATGGTCATGTCGGAGCGGTCCCGTTTGGGGGCCGCAGGATGCAGGATGCGTCTAGCCCACGGACTTGCGGGCGTATTCGCACACAAAGTGCAGGGCCGAGGCGCGGTCCGTGACTTCGCCCGCGATCTGGGCCTGGAGCAGGGCATCGCGGATGACGCCCACCAGCGGGCCGGGGGCCAGCTTGGTTTCGCTCATGATCTCGTTGCCGTTGAGCAGGGGCTCCAGCATCTGTTCGGGGGTCTCGGCACGTTCCAGATACTTCATATTGTGGTTGAAGTAGGTGTAGCTGCCGTCGCGGGCCTGGATGTCGGCACGGGACATGGCGATGAGGCGCGGGTACTCGTCCAGGGCCTTGAAACGGCGGATGCCGCGGTCCGTGAGCATGAAGTGGAAGCGCATGTGGTAGCGCACCAGATGGCAGAGCAGGTCGATGTCTTCGGGGCTGAAGTGCAGACGGCGCAGGATCTTGCGGGTGACCTTGGCGCCCACGCGATGGTGCTGGTAGAAGGTCCACTGGCCGTCGAAGTATTCGCCGGTGAAAAGCTTGCCCACATCGTGGAAGAGCATGGCCATGGTGCCCAGCCAGTCATAGTGGAAGCCTTCCTCAGGGTAATGGCGCATGCATTCCAGGGTGTGGTCGAAGACCGTCTCCTCGGTGTCGTCATCATCGTTGCGGCGCTGGCGGATGCAGGTCAGGGCGGCGACTTCGGGGATGAGGCCCTGGAGGATGTGGGCGTCGAACATGAGCTTCACGAAGCGGTACATGGATTCGGCGGCAACTTTGCGCCATTCGTCCATGATGTCGGCGGCGGGCACGTAGTCCAGCACGCGGGCGGCCGAACGCACGATGGCCAGCCAGGTGTTGGGCTCGATGGGGATGTCGAAGTTGGCGGCGAAACGCAGGGCGCGGATGGCCAGCAGGTAGTTGTGGCGCAGGGTCTCGTCCGGCAGGCCGGTGAGCTGGATGAGGCCGCCCTTGACGTCCATGAAACCGTCGTAGACGTCGCCGGTGGGGGCCGGGCTGCCAAAGCCGGTCATGCGCAGCTGCAAGCGCTCCTGAGGGTCCATCATGTTGGCCATGGTGGGGGTGATGCGCAGCAGGGAAAGCTCGGGATGGCTGGCATCCTCCACTTCCAGGGCATAGAAACGGAAAAGCACGCCGTCTTTTTCCATCTGGGCGATGGCACGCTGGTCCGGCTCGACGTGGGCTTCGGGGAAAAGCTTGAGAAGCGTCTCGAGGTCGGGCTCACAGGCGATATCCACAGCCAGCTGTTTGCTGTGTTTCAAAAGATGTTCCTGCACGGGCGCATTGATGACATGGGCGTCATAGCCATTGCGCAGCAGGGTTTTGCAGATGGTGATGGCGTCTTTTAGCGCTTTTTCCATGAAAACTCCTCAAGCGGCGAAGCCGCATCCAGGGAAAACCCCGGCAGACATGCGTTGTGAAGGCCTGACCGCATCGCAGGCCGCTGGTTTCAGTATCGGCGGCAATGGGGGCAAAGTCAAGCAACAGTGCGTTCCGGGCGCGATGTCTTCCGGTGGGCGGGAGGGGCTGGGACAGAGGCCCTGGCCTGCGTGGGAGCCATGCCCGGATGCCCGCATGAGCCCTCCGACCACCACGATTGCCCCCGGAACGTCCGGTGAGCGGGCAGGATGGCGTGCGGCCCCCCATCAGCAGTCTGTTGCAGGGGAGCGGGACAGGCCCATGAGCAGGCATGGCTGCCTTTCGGCGGGGCGTTGTCGTGCTGCTCTTGCGGTGAGGTGCGGCAGCTTTGCTCGCGCGGCTGCCCCGGGCAACAAAAAAGGCCCCGTGCGGACACGGGGCCTTCGGAGTGCGGGATGATCGTGAGACTAGTCGCCGAAGTGACCGGTCTCGCGCTTCACGCCCAGGGCGATCTTCCAGAGCAGGGAGAGCACCAGGGCGCCCACGGCATACACGCCCAGGGCAACGATGATCTCACGGCCGGTGGGGGCGTATTCGGTGATGGTCTCGAACATGTTGGGAGTGAAACCACCGATGAGCAGGCCGAGGCCCTTGTCGATCCAGGAAGCGGCAACCAGCATCACCAGAGCCAGGGGCAGCAGGGGGCCGGTACGCCACTGCGGCGGGATCAGGATGATCAGGGAAGCGGCGGCCATGACCACAGCGGCCCACATCCAGTTGGTCACCCAGGAAACGTGGCCTTCATGGCCGGCGAACAGGAAGACCAGGGGATGCTGATGACCGGGGATGCCACTGTAGAACGCGGTGAAGACTTCCAGCAGGTAGAAGAACACGTTGATGCACATGGCATAGGTGATGATGGTCGTCAGGGTCTTGATGGCGTCGCGGCCGGGATCGAAGCCGGTGAGGCGGCGCACGATGAAGATCAGCAGCAGCAGGATGGCGGGACCGGAGCAGAACGCCGAGGACAGGAAGCGGGCGGCCATGATGGCGGTCAGCCAGTAATGGCGGCCGGGGATGCCGGCGTACAGGAAGGCGGTCACGGTGTGGATGGAGAAGGCCCACAGGATCGAGAGGTAGATCAGGGGCTTGATCCACTTGGGCGGTTCCACGTCATGGCGCTCGGCTTCCAGGGTGACCCAGCCGATGACGGCGTTGAGGGTCAGGTAGCCGATGAGCACGATCATGTCATAGAACATGACCGAATTGGGCGTGGGATGCAGCAGCACGTTCATCATGCGCTGGGGCTGGCCCAGGTCCACCACGATGAAGAGGGCGCACATGACCACGGCCGAGATGGCCATGAACTCACCGAAGATGATCATGCGCTTGAACTTCTTGTAGTGATGGAAGTAGGCGGGCAGCACCAGCATGACGGCGGAGGCGGCCACACCCACAAGATAGGTGAACTGCGAGATGTAGAGGCCCCACGAGACATCGCGGCTCATGCCGGTGATGGAGAGGCCTTCCTGCAGCTGCTGCAGGTAGACCAGGCCGCAACCGGCGATGACTGCGAGCAGGAAGAGCAGCCACAGGTAGTAGGTCTTGGGACCGGTAAGCAATTTTTCAAGCATGGCCTGTTCTCCCTAGATGAGGTAGTAAACGCCGGGCTGGGTGCCCAGATTGGGCTTGCGGCGAATGCTGTAGTTGGAGGCGAGGGCCTTGCACACATCGGACTTGGGATCGTTGAGATCGCCGAAGAGGATGCGGCCGCCGGCAGCTTCCACGCAGGCGGGCATCTGGCCCACGGCCAGGCGCTCGGCGCAGAAGGTGCATTTTTCCACCACACCGATCATGCGGGTGGGGTAGGCGGGGTTCGGCACGGGATCGCTCAGGTACTTGCGGGGATCCACGAAGTTGAAGGAGCGGGCGCCGAAGGGACAGCCGGCCATGCAGAAACGGCAGCCGATGCAGCGATGGTAGTCCATGGCGATGATGCCGTCTTCCATCTGATAGGTGGCCTGGGTGGGGCACACGCGCACGCACGGCGGGTTGGTGCAGTGGTTGCACAGCAGGGGATAGCTGGCATCCTTCACACGGGAGGTCAGGTGTTCGTTCAGGTCGTCGGGGAAGGCGTGGTCGAACTTTTCGAGCCACATCCATTTGATGTCCTGATGACCTTCCATGCTGGGCACGTTATGGGCCTTGTGGCAGGCTTCGATGATGGGAGCGTATTCCTTGGCGTTCTTGAAGGCGCGGGTGTCGATGACCATGGCCCAGCGCTTGGCTTTGAGGGCCTTGGCGTTGGCTTCATAGGAGCCGATGCGCGCACCGGCCTGGGCAGAGCCGGCCATGGTCGCCAGGCCGCTGCTCAGGGCAAAGACCGAAAGGCCCGCCACCTTCAGAAAGGATCTTCTGCTTTTGTTCATTACTTGTTCCCCTTGGGAAGAATGTGGCAGGTCCAGCAGTAGGGATCGACGCTGTTGGACACGTGGCACTTGTCGCAGAACTCTTCGTAGTTGCTGTGGCACTTCAGGCAGGTGTTCTGCAGGCTGATGGTCCACTTTTTGCCGGTGGACGACACGTAGGTGCGGTTCTCATAGCGCAGGGCCTGATCGCGCCATTCGTTGAGCAGATACATATGCTCGGCGCGCATGTACTCGACGGGTTCCACGCATTCCTTTTCATTCTGGGGCAGGACGATGGCAGGACGCTTGTAGTCCTTGGTACCGCCGAAGTTGGCCCAGAAGGGGGTGGAGAACAGGACCGCGAAAACGAGGATCCCGAGAATGACAGCTTTGGCGTTGTACATGTTGTTATTCCTCCTCGGCCTCGGCGGTCACATTGGGCAGGTCTTCCTGACGCAGGTCCATGGTGCGCTTGCATTCGCCCTTCATGACCAGGGCATTGGCCACCAGTTCGTGCACGCCGCTCACGGTCACGCCGGGAGCCCAGTAGTCGGCCAGGGGCGGCAGGGTGGCGCGGTCGATGGCGCAGACGCAGGCCATGTGGTTGACGCCGTACTTTTCCTGCACATAGCGCAGGGCGTTGCCGCGAGGCATACCGGAACGCATGCGCAGTTCCATGATCTCTTCGGTGTTCAGACCGGAACCGGCGCCGCAGCAGAAGGTCTGCTCACGGATGGTGTTCTCGGGCATTTCCACGAAGTTGTTGCACACGGCCTTGAGCACGTAACGGGGTTCTTCCAGCAGACCCATGCCGCGGGCGGGGTTACAGGAGTCGTGGAAGGTGGTGATGATATGGTCGTTACGGCTGGGATCCAGGTTCAGCTTGTTGTGCTTGATCAGGTCGGCCGTGAACTCGGTGATGTGCACCATCTTGGTGGCAGCCGCGTTGGTGAACTTGGTGCCGGTGATGGGGGAGGTGGGCACATCCATCATGCAGGACGGGGCCGGGCCGTTGTAGGTGGCCATGTACTGGTTGATGACGCGCCACATGTGGCCGCATTCGCCGCCCAGGATCCACTTGGCGCCCAGACGTTCGGCTTCGGCGTACATCTTGGCGTTGAGCTTCTTGGCCATGTTGAAGGTGGTGAAGGAACCGAAGTTGCCGCCTTCAGAGGCATAGGTGGAGAAGGTGTAGTCCAGGTCCAGTTCGTGGAACAGCATCAAATAGCCCATGAAGGTGTAGATGCCGGGGTCCGCGAACACGTCGCCGGAAGGCGTGATGAACAGGATCTCGTGGCCCTTTTCGTTGAAGGGGGTCTTGGGACGGATGCCGGTGATGGTCTCGCAGTCATCGGCCAGCATCTCCACGATCTCCACGAAGGAGTGGGGCTGGATGCCCAGGTGGTTGCCCGTGAAGGAGCAGTTTTTCACCGGGTCCATGATCCAGTGGATGCCCAGGCCCACTTCGTGCAGCAGTTCACGCACGATGGCCGTGATCTCGGCGGTGTCGATGCCGTAGGGGCAGAACAGGGAGCAGCGGCGGCATTCGGTGCACTGGTAGGCGTAGTAGAAGAGCTCCTTCACCACTTCCTTGTCCCAGCTGCGGGCGCCGGCGCGCTTGCCGAGGATCTTGCCCAGCTTGGTGTAGTCGCGGCGGTACAGGGAGCGCAGCAGCTCGGCACGCAGCACGGGCATGTTTTTGGGGTCGTTGGTGCCCAGGAAAAAGTGGCACTTGTCGGCGCAGGCGCCGCAGCGCACACAGATGTCCATGAACAGCTTGAGGGAGCGGTGCTTCTGCAGGCGTTCCTCGAAGGCGTCACAAAGGATCTGTTCCCAGTTCTCGGGCAGGTTCCAGTCTTCGGCCGCCGGATCCCAATCGTGAGGATTGGGCATGTGCAGCAGCTCCATGGTTTCCTTCTTGGCCGGATAGCAGAAGCTGCCCGGCGCAAACTGGGGCTTGATGTCCAGCCAGGGTTCCGAGGGGAACTCGGGACGGCTGGCGATGAGTTCTTGTGGCGTAGGTAATTTAGCCATGATGTCAGCTCCTTACTCGGCGGCCTTGGAAGAGGGCTGCTTTTCCAGCGGCAGGCCGGCTTCGGCCATGGCATCGCGGTAAACGTCCTCATATTCGGCATAGGTGAAGTACTGCTTGGGCGGGTTCCAGGGGTTCACGTGGCGCACTTCGCGGGTGTTGGTGGGAAGGTTGCGCGTGGGGCTGAAGAACACGCCAGGCATGTGCATGAGCTTGGAGAAGGGGAAGTACAGCAGCAGCACGCTGACAAAGGCCAGATGCATGAAGAAGAGCGGGCTGATGCCGTCGGGGGCCACGGGCGAGAAGTGCACCAGCCCCATGATGAAGACCTTGACCTGGGCGATGTCGGTCTTATCGAAGTAGCGCATGCAGATACCGCTCAGAACGACGCCCAGGATGAGGAACAGGGGGAAGTAGTCGTTCATCAGGGAGATGTAACGCAGGCGCTGGTTGAACAGACGGCGGGCCAGCAGGAAGAGCACGGCCACCAGCAGCAGGCCACCGGTCCAGAAGAAACGGGGGGAGCCGATCTGCATGATGCCGTCGATGCTTTCCATGAAGCCCAGCCAGCCGGGCACCGGATCCATGAAGAAACGGAAGTGGCGGATGAAGACCAGCAGGAAGCAGTAATGGAACAGCAGGGCGAAGAACCACAACCACTTGGAAGAGTAGTAGATGGTGCGGGGGCCCTTGGTCACAGGGTCGAATTCACGCACGTCGGCCGCGGTGTTGCGGAACAGCGAACGGAAGAAGCAGACTTCCAGGAACATGCGGACGACCACACCAAACTTGGTGTTGGGGCAGTCCCACTTTTCATGTTTGATGAAGTCCAGCGACTTTTCCTGCCCCCCGGTCGTGGGGATGCTGAAAGGCACGGGCGATTTGGCCCAGTAAACCATGCGCCAGATGACGCCCAGGAAGAAGGTGACTACCGCCACATAGGGCAAAACCACGCCGAACAGGTACGCCAGACCCATGGCAGAACCTGCCCAGGCAATGGCCCCGATGAGCGCCACCACCAGCAATGATGCGAACATTCCCTACCTCGCTTCGAAGAGTGTTAGCTTTTGCCCGAAACCGGGCTGCCATCCACCGATTGCGCCCAGCGCACCAGCTGGGCATGCTGATTGCGTATTTCAGCGATGCGCGTTTCCGCCAGGGTCTCGCGCGCGGCCGAATACAAATCGAAGGCCAGCAGCGTGACGCTGTCCAGCCGAGATTCCGCGTCCAGATATTCCGCCAGATCTTCCTTTTCCCGGCACAGGGGAAGGATGTGTTCGCGCAGCAGGGGCTTCATGAGGAAGAAGACCCCCAGGCCCTGGCTGGGCGTGTACTGCTGCACGGCACGCAGGCGCACGAAGCGGTCCAGGGCGTGCTTGATCTTTTGCGGTGTCGCATGTTCGCCGGCGATCACGTCATAGATGAGGCCGGCGGCTTCCTTGGTCATATCCCCCACCGGATTGGTGAAAGGATCGTTCTTGGTGCGCAAAAAACCAGTCGTTTGGAGGGGATAGGTCGAATAGACCGCATTGATCCACCCCTCGACGATGACAGCGCGCTGTTCACGGAAAATTTTTTGTACGTTCATGGCAGTACTTTGGCAAAAGGGTAAACGGGCATTCCTATAAAGTGCCCGGCTTTTCTCGTCAAGTTTTTCATCGGCCGGCAACGGCGGCTACGGGCAGGGCGCCGGGCCGCCGCACTGTCCGGCAACCTGGGGTTCCAGGGGCAGGGTGGCGTCCGGGAACGTCTGGCCGCCGGCCGGTGAAAATTCGATGACCGGTTCCTGTACACGGGCAGAGGACGGAGGCCGGGCCTGTTTTTTGAGCATGGCAGGCAGGCCGTGATACTCGAAAAACGGCACCGTGTGCGACCCGGCGTTGAAGATATGGGCCCGGTTGCGTTGCAGGCGCAGGCGCAAGCCCCACTGCCCCGGATGCAGGAAGGCCCAGGGGCCCGGTTCTTCCACGTTCTGGCAGGCGGCCACGGCCTCCTTCAGGGTCTTGCCCTCTTCCAGCAGGCGCAGCAGGCGCTCCACGCGGACCACATCGGCATCGTTCTCCGCCACCGGGCAGAAGGCCACGTCCACGCTGCCCGACAGGATGTCGATGCCTTCGCGGCAGGCCGAGCAGGAAGGCGAGAAGAACATGCGTACCGTGGCCTGGTCCGGGTTCTCGCTGATGCTCCAGACCTCGCCCTGCATGCGCACCACCTGGCCTGCGTTGACCACGAACAGCACCAGCCAGGCACAGAGCAGGAGCGAACGCCCCTGCGGGCGTCTGGCGTCCCGGTGCAGCGCCTGGCCGAAGAGCCAGTAGGTCAGGGCAAAAAAACAGGCCACTACCAGGCAGCTGACACAGGGGGAGGTCAGCGCCATGAGCAGCAGCAGGAAAACATCGCCCAGCAGGACCAGCCCCGCCAGGCAGTGCCCCGCCGGGACAGCCCCCAGCAGGGCAAGGCAGGCCAGCACAGCAAAAGCGGCCGTGCCGATCCACCACATGGAGAGACCGCCGATGGTGAGGTCCTGGTACAGGGAGCAGCCTGCAGTGACGCAAAAGGCCACTTCGTTGCCCAATGCCGTCCAGACGCAGAAGAGCATACCCAGAAAGGCGGCCGCCAGTGCGCCGCCGGAGATGCCGTAGGCCTGTTTCATGGCTCTCCTTGGTAAAGGAACTACGTCCGGCAGATGCAGACGCACACCCTGTATACTCCATAATCCCGGACAGGTAAAGGCATCTTGTCACGCCTGCCGGGAGTTGCGTTGTGTCATATGCCATTGTCCAGAAGAAGGAAAAAGAAACCGCTGTCTTGATTTTGAAACAAACAGAGCTGAAAAGGATATCCCTCTGCAAGGAAAAGAGGAAAAAGAAAAAATTTTTTTCCATTGCTGAGAAAAGATGCCGTGTTACAGTCGTTATATGCTCTTGGAAAACAACTGTATCATGGTACAGACAGCTTTCATCCCCATTCTTGCCTGCTCAAGGATGACCGTTGCGTGAGGGAACATTGTGATTCTGTGCACGATGCCAGAAATATGAAAAAACGGCAGGCCAGGCAAAAAAAAGGCGCCCCCGAAGGGGCGCCCGCTATCAGGATCTCGCTGGGGAAATCCGGCGATGCTTACATGGTGGAACCGGAAGCAGCGCGCTGCATCTTGATTTCGACCTTTTCGGTCAGGCTGCCATAGTATTCGCGCAGGATGGCGAGCACTTCTTCACGACCGAAATGATCCGGCACTTCAGCGCCTTCGGACAGCATCTTACGCAGCTTGGTACCGGACAGGATGACGCGGTCTTCCTTGCCGTGGGGGCAGGTACGCATGGAGGCCATGCCGTCGCACTTCTTGCAGTAGAAGGTCCAGTCGATGTTCAGAGGCTGGCAGAGCAGACGCTTGCCTTCTTCGGCGGGCACAGGGATCTTGCGGAAGATTTCCTGGGCTTCGAACATGCCGTAGAAGTCGCCCACACCGGCGTGGTCACGGCCGACCAGCAGGTTGTTGATGCCGTAGTTCTGACGGAAGGTGGCGTGCAGCAGGGCTTCGCGGGGACCGGCATAGCGCATGTCCAGAGGATAGCCGGCCTGGATGACGTAGTCTTTCACGAAGTACTTGTCGACCAGGGTGTCGATGCATTTCACGCGCACTTCGGCCGGGATGTCGCCGGGTTTCAGGGCGCCCACCAGAGAGTGGATCACGACGCCGTCACACACTTCCACGCCGATCTTGGCCAGGTATTCGTGAGAACGGTGCATGGGGTTACGCAGCTGCAGGGCGGCAACCTTCTGCCAGCCGCGTTCGTCCATCTTGGCACGCAGCTGGGCGGGGGTCATGTACACGCCGGGGAACTTTTCGGGGAATTCGCCCTGGGACAGGACCTTCACGGTACCGGCCAGGTTATATTCCTTCTGGGCCAGGACCATCTTCACGCCGGGATGGTCATTGGGGGCCACTTCCCAGAACTTTTCGGAGTCGGGGCCTTCGCCCTTGAACACCAGTTCGCATTCCCACTTTTTGTCGGCTTCAGTCATTTCATAGACTTCTTCGACCTTCAGGGTAGCCATGATCTCGCCCTTGCGGACCAGGGCCACTTCGTCACCGGCCTTCAGGCCCTTGGCATCTTCAGCGGAGATGTCCAGGGTGACGGGCACGGGCCAGAAGGTGCCGTCGGAAAGGGTCATCTTTTCGCAGACGCTCTTCCAGTCGGCCTTGTTCATGAAGCCGTTCAGGGGAGAGAAGCCGCCGATGCCCATCATGATCAGGTCGCCCTTGGCGCGAGAGGAGATCTCAATCTGCTTCAGGCCGGCAGCCTTTTTCTTTTCTTCTTCCAAAGCAGCGCCTTCCAGAAGACAACACACCAGGCCCTTGCCACCATGAGGGGGAACCAGTTTGGACATTGAGAAATCCTCCATTTGATTTGTTGCTATACCGTTGCGCAAGTGGCGCATCCGTAACGTCTCTTTGTGAGTTGCATCTTGTGAATAATCTAACAAAAAGTCAACCACCTTTCCGGATTTTTCACGGAAACGACACGAAAAAGACGCAGCAGAAAACGGCTATCACATTGATTTACAATACAAAGAGTACGGGAAAATTTTTATTGTGAAAATTGACGCGCACTCGTGCCCCATACCGCTCCGGCCGGAAAGGCCCGCCAGGGCCCCTGCCGGAATTTGGGTGGAACATAGCACGCCCGGCAGGGCATGAAAAGAGGGGCATCGGGCCCGCTGCCATATCCCTGTTGCAGTCGTGCGAAAAAAAAGGACAAATTCTTTGCTTTGCCGTCCATCCGCTGGCCGCAGGGTAACGTCGGGGCGGCGGAGCGGTCCCGGACAGGCGTGCGGCCCGCAGCGCCGGACCGGCGGCCTGAGGATGCAGAAAGGCCCGGCACGTGAAGTGCCGGGCCGGGGATATCGCGGATCGTGTCCGGTCGGGTCAGGTTATCGGGCCACGGCCTCGCCCTGCACGGGGCGGCCTTCATGCTGGCCGGTCAGGGTGCGCAGGAAGCCCACGATGAGGGCGCGGTCCTTCTGGGGCACGTCCAGTCCGGAGCAGTAGATGCCCATGATGCGCACGGCCTCGTCCAGGGTGGTCACGGTGCCGTCGTGCAGATAGGGATGGGTCAGCTCCACGTTGCGCAGGTTGGGCACCTTGAAGCGGTGCATGTCCTCTTCCTTGCCGCTGGCATTGAAGCGGCCCTTGTCGGAGCCCAGGGGCTTGCCGCCGCGGTCGGCGAAGTAATCCTTCTTGAGATCCAGATATTCGTAAGACTGGCCGCCCATGCTCTTGCCCACGTGGCAGGAGGCGCAGCGATAGGCCTTGAAGCGTTCGTAGCCTTCCACTTCGGCAGCGGTCAGGGCGCTCTTGTCGCCGCGCAGCCAGCGGTCGAAGCGGCTGTCGGGCGAGATGAGGGTCTTTTCGTATTCGGCGATGGCGTCCGTGATGTTCTTGCCGGACCAGCCGTCAGGATAGACGGCGCGGAACTTGGCGGTCAGTTCGGCATCGGCGGCCAGACGGGCCACGATCTCGTCCCAGTCCTTGCTGCCCATCTCGATGGGGTTCAGCGGCGGGCCACCGGCCTGTTCCTGCAGGTCGGCAGCGCGGCCGTCCCAGAACTGTACGAAGTTGAACACGGCATTGAAGGTGGTGGGGGCGTTCACATCGCCCAGCTGCTTGCGGATGCCCTCGGAGAAGCGGGCGTTGTCCGTGCCGGCCTTGTCCATGGCATGGCAGGTGGCGCAGGCCACGGTGCTGTCGGCCGACAGGCGGGCGTCATTGAACAGGGTCTTGCCCAGGGCCACCTTGGCTTCGTCCACGGGCAGGCGGTGGAGGATGGGCTGGATGGGCTCGTTGGCATGTTCGGGAGCGGCGTCCGTGGCGTAGTGGGCTTTGCGGGTCTGGGCCACCCAGGCCAGGATGTCCTTCTTGTCCTGGTCGGAAAGGCGGCTGCCCCAGTGCACCACGGCGAACTTGGCGGGCGGCATGGTGTCGTTGAGGATGACCCATTCCATCTTGGCCAGCACGGTCTCGCCCACAGGGCTATCCTTGCGCTGTACCAGCTCCTGGTTGAGATCCATGGCGCGGATGCCGTCCCTGTAATCTTTTTCGATGATGCCGCTGATGCCGGGGACCTTGGCATAGAACGGCAGGTCATAGCCGCGGGAGTGACAGGCCATGCACTTGTCCTGCACGATGCCCGAGACACTGGCGAACTTGTGCTTCACATCGTCCAGCCCCTGCGCCGTGGCAGGGGTGCAGGCCAGCAGCACGAGGGCCGCGGAAGCCAGCAGTTTTTCCTTCATATCGTCCTCCTTGTGGGCGATGCCGGGTCGGCATCACGGGTTTTGCCAGGGTAGCAGAGGCTTTTTTTCACAAGTGCGCCTGAAAGTCAATAATAATTTTTACTATTAATGAGATAACCATCTATTTTTTGTATATTTCTATGGAAATTTGGGGGAACATCCTGTCGCTCTATAATTATTTCGATGAGATAACTTATATTCTATGGCCCGGGACGCGCCTGGCTGTCCCGCGCTCCGCCGGGCGTCCCGGAGCAGGCGGGAGGCATCTGCCGGAACACAGGAGCGAAAGGAGTGCAGAGGGCCTGACGGACGTCGGGCGCAAAAAAAGCAGGGCGCTCCGTGCGGAACGCCCTGCCGTGTGTTCAGATGGGGCATCCGTGCCTAGAAGGGCACTTCGTCCATGTTGGACGCTTCGGAGGGGAAGGCGGGGCCCAGGTCGTCGTCACGCTGCTGGGGCGCGGGACGGCGCGGGGCCTGGCGCTGGCCGCCGCCCATGTTGCCGCCGCGGGGAGCGCGGGGAGCGGACGCAGGCGCGCCGTAGTCGTCTTCATAGCCGCCCATGTCGGCACGGGGGCCGTCGCTGCGGCGATCCAGGAACTGGACGCGCTGGGCCTTGATCTCGGTGGTGTAGCGGTCCTGGCCGTTCTGGTCCTGCCACTTGCGGGTCTGCAGGCTGCCTTCCACGTAGACGAGGCTGCCCTTGGCCAGGAAGTTGGCGCAGTTCTCGGCCTGGCGCTGGAACACGGACACGCGGTGCCATTCGGTGCGTTCCACCTTGTTGCCGTCACGGTCCATGTAGGATTCGTCGGTAGCCACGTTGAGGGTGGCCACAGGGGAACCGCTCTGGGTATAGCGCAGTTCGGGGTCGCGGCCAAGGCGACCGATGATCATGACTTTGTTCAGCATAGATTCTGTTCCTCGAACGGTTGCTCGTTGTACCGTCTCAGCGCAGGCCGAAAAGGCGCCGGAAGAAGGACGGTTTTTTGCGTTTGGGGCCGGAGCCTGCGGCAAGCAGGCTGTCTTCCATTTCGGTCAGGGCGTCTTCCAGGGCCTCGCTGGCGCGGTGGGCGGCCCGGGGATCATTGGCGCGCAGGGCCGCGTCCAGGCTGCTGCGCTGCACGAGGGCATCGGCCAGCGCCTGCTTGAAGGGGGCCTGCTGCTGGGGCCAGCGGTCCTCGGCCATGCCCCGTTCCAGACGGTCCAGCAGGTCGCGGACACCGGCCGCGCCCACACCGGCATGGCCGAACGCCAGGAGGCTGAGACCGGGCCAGCATTTTTCCAGCAGGCCGGAGTTCCAGGTGACGTCCACGGTGGTGATGCAGGCCACGGGCGTGGTCAGCGGGGGCCGGATGGCGGACTGCGTGAGCGTGGCCTCCAGCGTGTCCAGCAGGGCGGCCAGGGCCTGGAGGCCCGCGGCGGCGTCTTCGGCCTGCCAGCTGCCCAGGGCGTCCTCGCAATGGCTCGTCAGGTCGCACAGGGGGCGCAGGCTGTCCAGCGTCAGGGGCGCAAGGTCGTCCACGTTGCGCATGGTCAGGCGGCCCAGGCATTGCGCCAGTTCCAGCAGGCAGGGCTCGGCCTGTGCCCCGGGCACGGCCAGCCAGGCCGCCACGTCCTCACCATAGGGGCTGGCAGCCTTGCGGGCCAGGGCCAGCAGGGCGGGCCAGCGCCGGGCAGTGAGCCCCTGGGGGCTGTCGGCGGCTTTCTGGCGGATCTGCAGTGCCTTGCCCATGACGGTCTAGCCCTTTTCCGTCCATTCGGTCTGGACGCGCATGATGACGTCCTGGATGACGGGAAGCTGGTCTTCGGGGCAGACGCCGATGAGGGGGGCGTCCGCGTCCATGTTCTCGTTGTAGCTGAAGTAGACGGCGTAGATGACGCCCGTGGGGCCGCTGTAGTGCAGGGGCACCTCACGCTTCATGCGCGACATGATGAGCAGTTCCATGCCGTCGCGCACCACCACGGAGTGGGCGTCCGAGGCGCGGATCTTCTTGTCCACTTCGGGGGTGAAGTAGTATTTGGCCCGCTCGGGCGCGCGGAAGAGGTGCAGGGCCTTCTTGAGGATCTGGTGTTCCACTTCGCTGCGGGTGAGCATGTGGCGGATGACCATCAGGGGCGTGCCGGCTTCCACGAACATGCCTTCGAGCTGGCTGTGGATCTTGCTGACGATGCCCTTTTCAGGCGAGCAGATGGGTTTGGGGTTGCGTTCGCGTTCCAGGGTGGCCAGGCGGGTGCCGGGCTTTTCCTTCCACTGGCCCTGGGGGCCGAGGACCTCGTCGCCTTCCTTGATGTCGGCAAAGGTCACCACGCCGGTGTGGGGCGTACGGATGACGATCTCGCGGTAAGGGGAGGCTTTTATCTCGTCCAGCAATGCGGAAATGTTGATCATGTGGTTTTCCCGCTTTTTCGTTTGTCGTGGGTGGGGCCGCACCGTCGGGGGCGGCGAAAGGCGGGGCGGGAAGTCCGCCCCGCCGTCTGTTTGCTAACGGTAATACAGGTTGCGGCCGCCCATGGTGAGCAGCGCCTGCTTGAGGTTGGCACGGATCTGGCGGCGGTCCCAGATGCCCTGGATATGGCCGCGGGACAGGGCCCGGTAGGAGCGGTGGTACTTGGGCGGGATGTCCATGCCCGTGGTCTCCTTGATGACGCCGGGACCGGCAAAGCCGATGTTGGAGGAGCGCACCGCGAACTGGTAGGGCGCGCAGCCCAGGAAGCTGGCCACGGGACCGGCGAAGGAGTTGGTATCATAGAGCACCAGGTACAGGCCGCCGGACTCGATGTAGCGGCGCACGGCCACGGTGCAGCGGGGCATCTGGATGACGCCGTGGGTGCCTTCCTGGATGCGGATGCCGGCGGTGCCGTGCACGTAGGCCAGGAAGGGATAGCGCTTCTTGGCGGCACGGGCGGCGGCTTCCACGAACTTGTAGCCTTCGGCGGCGCCGAAGGAACCGCCGCGGAAGGTGCCCATGAGCATGGCCACCACCAGCTTGGTGCCGTCGATGCGGGCCTCGAAGGTCATGCAGCCGCTGCGGCAGCCGGTCTTTTCCTGGGCGGCCCTGATGCGTTCCTCGAAGTTGGGGAAGTTCAGCGGGTTGCCGGCTTCGATTTCGCGGTTGAACTCAAAGACCGACCCCTTGTCGAAGACGTTCTGCACGTACCATTCGGGCTCCATGGGGAAGTGGTAGCCGCAATGGCTGCACACGCCCGCGAATTCGGCGAACAGGTCGGGGCCCCAGAGGTCGAGGCAGCCGTACGAGGCGCTGTTGGGGCAGGTGATGGTACGGTCGATCTTGTAGCGCGGCGACAGGTAGTTCCACTTGCTCACGCGGTTGTCTTCCACCCAGTTGGAGAGGGTGGTCAGTTCCTTGGCCGTGGCCTTCTTTTCCGCCGGGCTGGCGATGCGCTTCCAGGGGCTGAAGAGGCGGCCCTTGAACACGTCCCATTCGCTGCTCAGCTCTTCCATGATGTTGTGCAGCTTGCGCTGGTGACGACGCACGAAGTCGTACTTGAAGTGCATCCAGGGCTTGGTCACCCAGTCGCGCAGGGCGGCGGCGTTCTTGGCCAGGAAGGGACGGTTGTCGATGGCGGCCGCGCGGGAAAGGCGCAGGAACTTCTGCTGGCGGCGTTCGCGCATGCGGTTCTTGGCCGCGCCGGACATGCCCCAGCGCACATACATCTCGTCCAGGTTGGCTTCGGGGTTGCGCAGGCGCGCCAGGGCCAGACCGCGGATCATGGGCGGCTTGGTGTTGGTGATGACCACCTCGTCGGTGGCGCGCAGCACTTCCTGCCGTAGGGAGCGGAAGAAGTCGAAGTGGTGCGGGCGGGCACCCAGGGCGGGTTCCTGCACCACGCTGTCGATGTAGCCGAAGGAGAGGTTGTCCTGCGCGGTGATGTGCAGGTTCTGGGCGCAGTGCTCGATGAGCTCGGGCGCGGCACGCTGGCCGGCCTTGAGGCGGCCTTCGATGGCGGCACCGCCTTCGGGCGAGATGACCGAGTAGTAGCCGTGGGAGAGCATGAGGCGCTTGTCGGCCAGGCCGATGGCCTCGGCACCGCCGGAACCGCCCTCGGAGATGATGGAGATGACGGGCACGCGCAGACCGGCCATGGTGTAGATGTTGCGGGCGATCTGCTGGGCCGCGCCGGGGTAGTCCTCGATGGGGTAGGAACCGGGCGTGAAGATGTAGCAGTGGATGGGGATGCCCTCGGTCTCGGCCACGCGCATGTACTGCAGGGCCTTGGCGTTGCCCCAGGGCTTCACGGAGCCGCCGTTGCGGAACTCGGCGCCGTGGCCCTTTTCCTGCCCGATGACCATGACGGACTGGGTGTGCATCTTCTTGCCGCGGCGGCGGGTGATGACCGCACGGGCGATGAGCATGCTGGGGTCGAGGCTGTGCTCGTCCTGGCCGCCCACTTCGGTGAAGTTGTCGTAGACGTTCTCCAGGATGTCACGCAGGCAGATGCGCTGGGGATGGCGCACGATGCGCACGCGGTCCATGGGCGTGATGAGTTTTTCCAGGCGTTTTTCCACGAAGACGAAAAGGTCTTCCAGGGAGACGATCTCGGTATGGGGATCCTCGACCTCGCCGTTGCGCACGCGGGTGGTGAACTCGGTCAGCTTCTCGTCCAGCAGGCGGATGCTGTCCTCGTGCTTGCCGGCGAAGATGTCGCGCGTATACGAGAGCCTGTCGTTCAGGCTTTGGATGCGTTTTTCGATAGTGTTGTCCATAATCTCTTGCGCCGTTTGACGTTGATGGAAGGGGACCGCCGGGGCGGCCCGTCAGCTAGAAGCGCAGGGTGCGGGCGGTGTTGGCCCGCAGGAAGTCCACGTTGGACTTGAGCGCTTCACCGGCGTTGTTGCGCCCTTCCAGGTGCAGGTTGTCCAGGAAGGAGACGCCGCGTTCCCGGGCCTCGGCCAGATCCTTGCCCCAGACGATGGCCAGGGCCAGGTTGGGGTCGAATTCGGTGGGGATCTCGTACGGCGTGTCGGTGGGCACGTGGGTCAGCATGGTGAGCCAGGGCTCTTCCTTCCAGGCGAAACGCTCGATGCGGCCCACCCAGGGGGTGAAGCCGTGTTCGGGGTCCTCGGCGATGAGGCGGTATTCGATGCCCACGCCGTCGAAGGTCACGTCGTCCTGGGTGTAGCCCAGGGGCTCGCCCAGGCCGATGCGGATCTGTTCGGCGATGAGGTCCACGGGGCCTTCGTGGTTGCGGATGCTGGAGATGCGGGCCGAGACGCCGTTCTCCACCTGGATGCGGGTGTTCACTTCCATGAGGAAGGGCTCACCCTGGCGGGTGACGATCCATTCCCAGGTGCCCACGTTGTCATAGCCCACCTTGCGGGCCATGGTCAGGGAGTAGTGGACGATGTCCTGCAGCACCTTGGCGGCGTCGAAGCTGTAGTCCATCTGGGCGGGCACGAAGCCGGGGGCCACTTCCACGCGCTTCTGCAGGCCGGTGGACTGGATGGAGCAGTTGCGGGTGCCGAAGTGCACGGGGTTCTTGCCGCTGCGGTCGGACACGATCTGGACTTCCAGATGGTTGAAGTCCGTGATGCGCTGTTCGATGAGCACGCCTTCGTCCTTGAACTGGCGCAGGGCGTAGTTGCGGATGCGGCGGTACACGGAGCGGAAGTTGTCGATGTCGTACACTTCCTCGATGCCCATGCCGCCACCGCCGGCCGACGCCTTGACCAGCACCAGCGGGCGCTTGATGCCCTGCTGCACCTGGAACTCGAACACGCTGCGGGCGATGCGCTCGGCTTCCATCTCGTCATAGATGGGGCGGTCGGAACCGGGCACGGTGGGCACGTCCAGGCTGCGGGCCAGACGTTTGGTGTTGATCTTGTCGCCCAGCTCGCGGATGATCTTCCACGAGGGGCCGATGAAGATCATCTTGCGGTCGCGTTTGGTCACGCGGCGGGCAAAGCGGAAGTCCTCGGCGAAGAAGCCGTAACCGGGGTGCACGGCCGTGCAGCCGGCCTGGTCGGCCACGGACATCAGCTCGTTGGCGTCATGATAGGAAGAAACCCGGAACAGGCTGCGTTCGCCGCCGTTCTCGCGGGCGTAGCGCACATGGCCCGAAGCGGCGTCTTCGGCGGTAAAGATGGCAGTAAAGGCCACACCCAGCTTGCGGCAGGCCCGCATGATGCGTATGGCGATCTCGCCGCGGTTGGCGACGAGAACCTTGTGTTGTTGCAAAGAGTCTTTCTGGCTGGTCTCCAAGGCGGTCTCCTGAGGGCGGTGCTGTGCCGCTCTTGTGGAATGGGCGTCAGCACGCTATAAAGCGGTTCGCTTTTGCGACTGAAAAACAAGAGCTACTACAGCATATCGGCTTGGTCTTCAATATCTGAGGGGGTCAATTTTATGCAAAACTGGGAAGAAGTCCAGCTCGTGGTGGCGGCACTGCGCCGGCGTCTGGGGGCGGCGCTGCCCTCCCGGCCCGATGCGGCCATCATCCTGGGCACCGGTCTTTCGGGGCTCGTGGAACGCATGGAGGACACGGTCAGCGTCCCCTATGCCGGCCTGCCGGGCTTCCCGGTGTCCACGGTGGCCTCCCATGCCGGGGCCTTCGTGCTGGGGCGTCTGGGCGGCCGTACGGTGCTGGTGCAGCAGGGCCGCTGCCATCTGTACGAAGGTTTCGGGCCGGACAAGGTCTGCATGGGCGTGCGCGTCATGGCAGGGCTGGGCGCGGACACGCTGATCCTCACCAATGCGGCGGGCGCCCTGGACCCGCAGTTCGACGCGGGCGGGCTCATGTGCATCAGCGACCAGATCAACTTCACCGGCGTTTCCCCCCTGAGCGGGCCCAACCATGAGGCCTGGGGCGAACGCTTCCCCGACATGAGCGCCATCTACGATGCCGGCCTGCGCGACCTGGCCTGCCGGTGCGCGCTCGAGCTGGGCATCCGCCTGGAGCGCGGCGTCTACATCGGCGTGCGCGGCCCGCAGATGGAAAGCCCCGCCGAGACCCGCATGTTCCGCCAGTGGGGCGCCGACGCCGTGGGCATGAGCTCCGTGCTGGAGGTCATCGCCGCCCGCCATATGGGCCTGCGCGTGCTGGGCATCTCCTGCCTGACCAACAAGAACCTGCCCGACTGCATGCGGCCCGCGCCGCTGGAAGAAGTCATCGCCGTGGCCGGCCGGGCCGGGAAGGACCTGGGCCGCCTTGTGGAAGCGGTGGTGACAAAGTTGTAAAAATCGCGTAAACCATGCGCCCCGGCAACGTTCCGGGGCGATTTTTTACCAGAGCGAGACAGAACTATGCAGCAGAATGACAAACTTCGTAACGTGGCCATCATCGCCCACGTTGACCACGGCAAAACGACCCTGGTGGACGCCCTTTTCCGTCAGAGCGGCGTGTTTCGAGCAGACCAGCAGGTCGATGACCGCGTCATGGACAGCATGGATCTGGAACGCGAACGCGGCATCACCATCGCGGCCAAGAACTGCGCCGTGCACTGGAACGGCGTGAAGATCAACATCATCGACACCCCCGGCCACGCCGACTTCGGCGGTGAAGTGGAACGTTCGCTCTCCATGGCCAGCGGCGCCATCCTGCTGGTGGACGCCTCTGAAGGCCCGCTGCCCCAGACCCGTTTCGTCCTGCGCAAGACCCTGGAAGCCGGTCTGCCCGTGGTCGTGGTCATCAACAAGATCGACCGCAAGGACGCCCGTCCCGATGAAGTGCTCAACGAGGTCTACGACCTGTTCATCGATCTGGACGCCAGCGACGAGCAGCTGGAGTTCCCCGTGCTCTACGCCATCGGCCGCGCCGGTGTGGCCATGCGCAACATCGACGACGAGCAGAAGGACCTGACCCCCCTGTTCGAGACCATCCTCGAGAAGATCCCCGGTCCTTCCTACGATCCCGAACAGCCCTTCCAGATGCTGGTGGCCGACCTGGACTACTCCGATTACCTGGGCCGTCTGGCCGTGGGCCGCATCATGCACGGCAGCATCTTCGCCAACGAGAGCCTGGCCTGCATCGGCGAGGACGGTCAGGCCCGTCCCCTGCGCGCCTCCAAGATCCAGGTCTATGAGGGCCTGCAACTGGCCGAGGTGGACAAGGCCCAGCCCGGCGACATCGTGGTGGTGGCCGGCATCGAGGACGTGACCATCGGCGACACCATCTGCACCCGCGAGAACCCCCGCGCCCTGCCGCGCATCCGCGTGGACGAGCCCACCGTCGCCATGCGCTTCGGCATCAACACCTCGCCCCTGGCCGGCCGTGAAGGCAAGCTGGTGCAGAGCCGCATGATCCGTGACCGCCTGGAGCGCGAGTGCCTGCGCAACGTGGCCGTGCGCGTGGAAGACACCACCGACAAGGACGCCTTCCTGGTCAAGGGCCGCGGCGAGTTCCAGATGGCCATCCTCATCGAGACCATGCGCCGCGAAGGCTTCGAACTTTCCGTGGGCCGCCCCGAGGTCATCCTCAAGAAGGACGAGAACGGCAAGACCCTGGAGCCCATCGAGCACCTGTACGTGGACTGCGACGAAGTCTTCATGGGCGTGGTCACCGACAAGATCAACCAGCGCAAGGGCCGCATGCTCAACTGCACCAACAACGGCACCGGCCGTGTGCGTCTGGAGTTCTCCGTGCCCTCCCGCGGCCTCATCGGCTACCGCGACGAGTTCCTCACCGACACCAAGGGCACCGGCATCATGAACTCCTATCTGGAAGGCTATGAGGAATGGCGCGGCGACTTCCCCACCCGCTATTCCGGTTCCATCGTGGCCGACCGTCCCGGCAACGCCGTGGCCTACGCCCTGTTCAACCTGGAGCCTCGCGGCACCCTGTTCGTGGAGCCCGGCGATCCGGTCTACGAAGGCATGATCGTGGGCGAGCACAACCGTGACAACGACATCGACGTCAACGCCACCAAGGAAAAGAAGCTCACCAACCTGCGCGCCGCCGGCAAGGACGAGAACGTCATCCTCACCCCCGTGAAGAAGATGACCCTGGAACACGCCCTGCATTTCGTGCGCGAGGACGAGCTCGTGGAAGTGACCCCGCTCTCCCTGCGCCTGCGCAAGGTGGAACTCTCCGCCCAGAAGCGCTACCAGATGGCCGGGGCCAAGAAAAAGGCCTAGGTCTCCTTTCCCGGATGCATGAAGGGCCGGCAGACATGTTCGCATGTCTGCCGGCCCTTTTCCGTTTTCAGGCGGGCGGGCCCGGAAGGGGAGAGGAAAGGTCCCTGCTGGCGTTGGCCGTTGCTGCCGGGCAGCGGGGCCCGCAGGCTGTCAGAACGTCCGGGGGAAAAGTTTGGGATCCAGGGGCTTGAAGTTGGTCTTCATGAACTCCCTGAGTTTGGGGAAGGCGTCCTTTTCCGATGCCATGAATATGGTGATGCTGCTCTGGTGGCCGTTGGAGGCGGCGTAGCTGAGACCATGCATATGGTGTTTTCGAGAGGAGAATTCCATGATGCAGGCCTCCCCCTGGGACATGATCCCGCTGCAGGTGAAGCCCCCCTGTTCGAATTTGTTTTTGTATCGTTCGACGAATGTTTTGACCGGGACGAGGGCGGGGCCGATGATGATGTTCAGGAGAAGATTTTCGGTGGGCTCGTGCAGCATCAGGACATAGACGTTGCCCTCTGTCCTGTCTGCGTGTTTTTGCCAGCCCTGCGGGATCGTGAGCGTGAAGCTGTCCGTTTTTATCTCTTCCGCCACTGTGGCCCGGGGGCAGAGCAACAGGGCGGACAGCAGCAGTATGGACAGCAGGGAGATGCGTTGCATGTTCCCCTCCGGGGCAGGCAATCGGGGCAGCATCGGCCGCAGGCAGGTCGCGTAAGGCCCTGCCGGGAGGGAGCTGCCTGCCTGCGACGGTGTCCCGCTGCCCGGAGGATGAGGCTGCGGGCAGCGGGCAAGGATGCGGGGCTACGGCCTGATGTAGGCGAAGCCCTTGTTCTGCAGTTCCACGATCTCCACCAGGCCGGCGGGCACCACTTCGCAACCGGGCCAAAGGTCGGCCGCGGTCATCTTGTTGGCATCCAGGGCATTCTTGCACAGACGCAGCTTGAGGCCGCGGGCCATGAGTTCTTCGGCGGTCTTCTGCAGCTCGGCCTGGGCAGGCACGAACAGTTTGACGGCCGGGCCGTTGGCCACCAGCACCAGCTCGAATTCCTTGCCGGGCAGGCCGTTCAGATAGTTGCGGGCATTGACGAAGGCAAAAGCCAGCAGGGCGGGATCATTGGCGTCCACATGGAGGCAGAGATCATACGACATGGGGGAGACTCCTGAAAAAAAGGACTGAATAAGCTCATGGTAACAAAGGGGATTTGTCTTGCCAAGCTGTCTTTCTGCGGCTATGGGATTATTATGCGCCGAACATATATCCCTTTTTCTTTTTTGCTCATGGCCTGTCTGTTTCTGGGCGGCTGCGGCCTGTTGTTCGGCGATGCCGCCGGTGAACTTCGCGATGACGGCGGGACCAAGATGCCCGCCGCACAGGGCGAACGCATCCCCTACAGGCTGTCCATCGAAGTGGACGGGGAGCGCCGCGTAACGGCGGATGAAAAGCGCGCCGTGGGCACGGCCCCTGACGGGGAGTCCGGGGGCGTGTCCCTGGGGGGCAGCCCGGAGGAGGGCGACGAGGCCGGGCCGGCAGCCCCGCAGGCAGATGTCCCCGACCGTGAGGGGACGGGAGCCACGCCGCCTGCCTCCAAAGGGAGCAGCGGCCTGTCGGACAAGATGCGTGCCCTGAGCCAGCTGGAGCAGTTGCGCTCCGATCCGCCGGACAGCCTGCTGGGCCTGGAACGCCGGGCCCGGGGCGATGTGGAGACGGCGGTCAAGCTGTTGCATTCCCAGGGCTATTACGAAGGCACGGCGACCTTCCAGATGGACGATACGTCCAAACCGGTCACGGTGCGCCTGCAGCTGACGCCGGGCCCCCGCTATGTGCTGGGCCGGGCCTCGGTGCGTTATGAGCCTGTCCCCGTGGTGCCCGCGGCCCTCAAGCACGGCAAGCGGCGGGCGCCGTACAGCGGTCTGGGGGCCCTGTGGGGCGACGAGGCCCGCGAAGCGACCCCGCCCCCGCGTTTTCCCGATACCCTGCGCGGGGTCACTGCCGGTGAACCCGTGACGGCCGACCAGATGCTGGAAGCCGTGGAGAAGCTGCCCGAACGCCTGCGCCGCCGGGGCTATCCGCTGGCCCGGGTGAGCAGCCAGCGCTATTTCCTCGACCGCGCGGCCCGTACCCTCAATGCCGAGATCGTGGTGGACACCGGCCCTCCGGCCCTGCTGGGCGAGATCGTGGTGGAAGGCAACGAGGACGTCAGCGCGACCTACATCCGCGAGCGCGCCCCCTGGAAGGCGGGGGCGGACCCCTGGGACGAGAGCCGGGTGCAGGACTATGTGGACGAGCTCCGCGGGCTGGGGCTGTTCAGCATGGTGCGTCAGCGCACCATCAAGGACGTGCCGTCGCCGCGCAAGGACGGCATGGTGGTGCTGCCCGTGCAACTGGTGGTGCGCGAGGGCCCGCCGCGCTCGGTCAGCGCCGCCGCACGCTATGAGACCGATTCCGGCATCGGCGTGGAAGGGGAGTGGGAACACCGCAATTTCTTCGGCAACGGGGAAAAGGTGGTGGTCTCCCTGCCCATCACGCCCGAAAAGCAGGGGCTGAAAGCGTCGTTCGAAAAACCGGCCTTTCTGGATCGCGACCAGAAGCTGGTGGGCGAAGCCTCCCTGTTGCAGGAATTCACCGATGCCTACGGCCGGCGCGGCCTGCGCGTGGGCGCCGGTATCGAGCGCCGTCTGAGCCCGTACTGGTGGGTGGGGGTGGGGGCCTCTTCCGACAGCGGCACCCTCACCGAAGACGACCACACCAACGAGCCCTACAGCTTTGTGGGCCCGCACCTGCGCATCGTGCGCGACAGCCGCAACAACAAGGTCAATCCCAAGCGCGGTTCGGTGCTGGAGATCAATTCCAAACCCATCTTCGGCTATTACGACGGCTTTTTCACGGCCCTGGGCACGGAAGTGGAAGGCATGTTCTATTACGCGCCTTTCCGCAAAGGCCCGCGCAAGGCTGCCATCGACGACAAGCTCGTGCTGGCGGCCCGTGTGCGCGGTGGCAGCATGGCCGGAGCCGAGATGAACAACCTGCCCAGCACGCTGCGCTATTACGCCGGTGGTGCCGGTTCGGTGCGCGGCTATTCCTATCAGGCCATCGGTCCGCGCAACGGCAAGGGCGACCCCAGCGGCGGCCGCTCATACCAGATCGTCAATCTGGAGGCCCGTTACAAGATCACCGACGAGATAGGCATCGTGCCCTTCCTGGACGGCGGCATGGTCTACGAGGACGCCCTGCCGCGGATCTTCGGCGACATGCGCTGGGGCGCGGGCCTGGGCCTGCGCTACTACACCCCCATCGGCCCGGTGCGCCTGGACGTGGCCACCCCCCTCAACCCCGTGGACGGTGATCCCCCCCTGCAACTCTATATCAGCATAGGACAGAGCTTCTGATGTCCCGCGTACCCGGAACTCCCCCAGTTGCCCCTGACGGCCGGCCGTCGGGCCCCGCCCCCTCGGAAGGCGCAGCGCCCGCGCGCAGAAGCTTTTTCCGGCGCCGTGTCCTGCCGTGCCTGCTGCTGCTCGTGCTCCTGCCGCTGCTGGCCGGGGCCGGGGCGGTCTTCTGGCTGCGTACGCCCGGTGCCCAGGACTGGCTGCGGCAGGAAGCCGGCACCCTGCTGGCCCCGCCCCTGGCCGAACAGGGCCTTTCCCTGGAGCTGCTCCGTCTGGAGGGCGCCCTGCCGCTGGAGGTGGAATGCGCCCTGCGCCTGCGCGATGCCGACGGCCTTTGGCTGGACGTGCCCCGGGCGATCGTGGATGTGGGCCTGTCCGTCTTCCCGCCCCGCATCTCCCTCACGCTGCGTCTGGAGCGTCCCTCCCTGTACCGTCTGCCCCAGTTGCCTCCCTCTCCCGACGACCCCTCTCCGCCGCTGGCAGAGACGCTGGCCGGGCTGGAGGCAAGCCTGCGGCGCGCGCTGGGAAGTATGGCCTCCCTGCCGGGCTGGCTGCCTTCCCTGGACGTGCGTGAAGTGGCGCTGGAGGGCCTGTGGCTGGGATCGGCCGTGCTGGACGGGACGTCCGGTACGCTGGTGGATGCCTCCGGGCAGGCAGCGCGGGATGTTGCGGCCTTGTCCGGATCGGGCGGCGTGCCCGCGGATGGGCAGACGCCCCCGGCCCCTGCCGCCACTGGGCCTGCTCCCGCACATGACGCGACGGCGACCGGGGAGACCCCGGCGCCGCTCCTGTCCGAGGCTGTGGCTGCCGCGGAGAGCGCCCTTCGTGTCGGTGAAGGGCTGGAGCTCTCGCTGTGCCTGACAGGCGAAGCGGATCTTTCCCTGAGCGGGACCACGGCCCGGGCCGGTCTCCAGGCCTCGTGGCAGCTGGCGTCCGCGTCGGCAGCCGCTGCCCCGGCCGCTGAGGGGACGCCCTCCGCCGCTGTGCCTGTTCCCGCACAAGAGGCGACGGCGACCGGGGCAACTCCGGCGGCCCCGGCACAAGAAGCCAGTCCTGTTCCTGCGCAGGAAAAAAACACGGACACGGCTCCCTCCCTGAAGGAAGCGGCAGGCCAATGGCTGCCCGCGCCGCTGGCCCTGCTTTTGACGCCCGGGCAGGCGTCGTCCCTGCGGGTGGAGCTGGCCCTGCGGCCCGGTGAGCGGCCCGTGCTGGCGCTGGAGACCCTCCAGGCGGATGCCGGGGCCGTGCAGCTGCGCGGCAAGGGGACGCTGGAGCTCGCGACCGCTGCGGATGTGCTGGCCTCGCCGCTGGCACTGGACTGTTCGCTGGTCTTGTCTCCCGCTGCCGGGGCGGCGGCCCTGCTGCCCCAGGCGCGCGCCCTGCTGGCGCCCCTGGGCGATGCCCTGCGTCTGGACATCGGCGTGCAGGGCAGTCCCGGTGCGCCCGAACCTCGTCTGGAACTGGCCTGCGCTACGCTGGATCTGGGCGGGCATGCCGTCAACGATCTCTCCCTGCTGGCAGGCGGCGAGGTTTTGCCGTGGCCGCAGCTGGCTGCCAAAGGCAGGGTGGAACTGCCGCTCTCCCTGCAGGTGCGCACCGGAAAAGACCACATCTCCACGAAACTGCGCCTGCGGGCCGGGCATGACGGCACGGCCTGGCTGCTGGGCCTGCCGCAGCTGGAGCTGCATGGTGCCGGGGCCCGTCTGGACGGTGCCCTGCTGGCCCTGCTGCCCGTCGCCCTGCAGGAAACGCCTGCCGCTCTTCCTGCCCCGGCGGGGATGCGGGCTCCGGTCTCTGCGGCAGGAGACGCCGGGACGCCCCCGGCCCCTGTGGTCGCTGCCGGACAGCCCGCCGTGATACCTCCGGCGGTTCCTGCGGCTTCCGGTGCATCCGCTGCGGACGCTGTCGCGGCCTCCGCCCCCCCGGCCCCGGCCATCGTGGGCAGCGATTTTGTCCCGGCCCGGCTGCTGTCGCGGCTGTTCCCCGATCCCGGGACCAGGCCGCGCCTGTGGGCCTCGCTGTACGGGGAAGTGGAGGACTGGGCCGCGCTGGGCCGGGTGCTGGACTACTGGTCACCGGGCCTGCGGCTGGAAAAGAAGGATGACGGGCCTGTCCGGCTCATGCTGCGCGCAGGCGGCCTGCCGTCTGTGCCGGACAGCCCGGAAGGACTGCCGCTGGCGGCGGTGGCCGGGCTGGCCGATCCGGCCTTCCTGGACAGCAAGGACTGGCAACAGTGGTTCAGTCTGGATGCCGACGTGGGCTTCCTCCGCCTGCATGACAGGGGGGGGGAGCGGCTGCTGTTGCGTGAGCTGCACCAGCATCTGCGCATCGACGATATTTTCGGCCAGGGAAAGCTGGAACAGCGTCTGGGCGTGCGCCAGCTCCATGTGGCCGGTCTGCGGCTGGAGCGTGTGCTCGCGGGCCTGAACGGTGAACTGGCGACCCCGCTGGAAGCGGAGCTGGCCTGCGCCGGAGATGTCCGGGCCAGGGTGCGCCTCCGCTGGCAGGGCGACAGGCTGGACGTCCCCGTGTGTGACCTGCACCTCAAACAGGGCGTGGGCCTGCGCCTGCAGGCAGGGACGGCCCTGGTGCTGGACAGGGACGGCCTTTCCCTGCGCGGTCTGGATGCCCGCATCGCTCCCGCGGGGCGGATACGGGCCACGGCCACCCTGAAGCCCGCGGCCATGGACGTGCGCCTGACGCTGGACAGCATGGATCTTGCCCCGTGGCGGACGGTGGTGCCGGGCCTGCCTTCGGCCGCGCTGGCTTTCCAGAGCCGTTTGCACGGCAGCCCCGCGGCCCCTGCCGGGACCTTCCGGCTGGACGTGCGGCGACTGGAGATCCCGCAAAGCTCCCTGCCGCCGCTGGATCTGGCCCTGACAGGCAAGCTGGGCGGCAGCAAGGGCAAAGGACATCTGGACACACGGCTGGAGCTGCCGCCGGCCGCCCGGCAGGCCCTTGGGGCGGAGCAGGCCGGTCTGGAAGTCCGCCTGCCCCTGCATTTTTCCGCCAACGGTCTGCCCCTGCCGGACATGGCGGCCCCGCTTTCCGGGCGTGTGGACTGGCAGGGCGAGCTGGCCCCGCTCTGGCGTCTGGTGCCGGTGGCCGACCGCCGCGTGACCGGGCGGCTGGACATGCATCTGGCCCTGGCCGGCAGCCTTGCCGTGCCGACGGCCAAGGGGCGGCTGGATGTCGCGGGCGGACGCTATGAGGATCTGGCCCTGGGCATCCTGCTGACGGACATCAAAGCCTCGGTGACGGCGGGCAGCGGCAAGGGCCTGAAGCTGGAGCCCGTGCACGTGGAGGCCTCCATGAGCGACGGCCGCGGCGGTCTGGTGACAGCTGCGGGCAGCCTGCATCCCGAAGGCGGCAGGCTCGACCTGGATGCCGCCATGAAGCGCCTGCGTCCCCTGCGGCGCACGGACATCCAGGCGACCCTGTCGGGCACGGCCTCGGTCAAGGGCACGCTCATGGCGCCCCAGGTGGCGGCGGACATCACCATCGACGAAGCCCTGGTCAATCTCAACCGCCTGACCGGCAGCAGCGTGACCACCCTGCCCGTGGAGGGCACCAGCGAGGCCCCGGAACCGGTCACGGAAAAGAAGGAAGGCCGCGGTTCCCTGGACGTGAGCGTCCGGGCTCCGGGACATATCGCGGTCAACGGCCACGGGCTGGAGAGCGAATGGCAGGCCGGTCTGCGCGTGCGCGGTGCCCTCAACGATCCGCTGGTCATCGGCAGCGTGCGCTCGGTGCGGGGGCAGTTCGACCTGCTCTCCAAGATCTTCACCCTGCGGCCCAGCACCATTTCCTTCAACGGCGGGGCGGTCTCCAACCCCCTGCTGGACGTGACCCTGCGTTACGAAGCCCCGGAGATCACGGCCGACGTGCGCGTCAGCGGCTCTGTGCGGCGCATGAAGCTGGAACTGACCAGCACGCCGTCCCTGCCGCAGGAAGAGATCATCTCGCGGGTCATGTTCGGCCGCGGCTCCAGCGAGCTGGGCCGCTTCGAAAGCCTGCGCCTGGCCGCCGCCGTGGCGCGCCTGGCCGGGTTCGGCTCCGGCGGGCTGGGTGTCCTGGATCTGGGCCGCGCGGTGCTGGGCGTGGACGTGCTGCGGGTCAATTCCGCCACGGACAAGGAAAGCGGCGACGAGGAAAGCAGCCTGGAAGTGGGCAAGTTCATCGGCGAGAAGATCTATCTTGGCGTGGAACAGGGCCTGGAGCCGGACAGCACCGCCGTCATCATGGAACTGGAACTGACCCCGCACAGCAAGGCGGGCATCCGCACGGAACAGGACAATACCAGCGCCGGCATCCAGTGGAAGATGAACTACTGATGCGGCGCCGGGGCGCGGTGAGGGGGCTTGCGATAGCCCCGCCCGGTGAGGCCGCTGCGGTGCGTCTTGGGCACACCTGGAGGGCCGGCAGCCGTCAGGGAGCCCGGCCGGATGCGCCTTGCCTGTCGCTGGGCGCTGCCTGTGGAAGCGTCCGGGGCGCTCCCGGCATGTTTCCGCAGGCCTGATGGCCCTGGGCGCATGTCTCTGAAAGGAAAGAGAGAGGATGGAACGAGTGGTCTTCAGCGATGCCGGGCCTGAGGACTGGCCGGCCCTGCTGTGCCTGTGGTGGCGCAATGTCCGTGTCAGCCATGGCTTCGTGGCGGAGGGCTATCTGCGGGCCATCGGGGCCGCTTTGCCGGGCGTCTACCTCCCGGCCATGGAATGCGTGCGTCTGGCCTGGCTGGCAGGCGCTCCCGGTGGGGGCGACGGGGAGGGATGTGCTCCGGGGGCAGGGCAAGATGCCTTCCTGTCCGGTACGGTGGCGGTGCCCAGCCCTACTGGCGGTCGTTGGCTGGCTGGCTTTTTGGGCAGCGTGGGACAGCGGGTGGAGATGCTCTTCGTGGAGCCGGGCCTGCGGGGCCGGGGCATCGGTACGGCTCTGCTGGACGAATTCGGTGCCCGGCATCCCGAGATCCTGCTGGACGTCAATGAACAGAACACGGCGGCCCGGGCCTTTTATGCCCGCCGGGGCTTCGAGGTGGTGGGCCGCTCCCCGCTGGACGGAGCCGGGCAGCCGTATCCGCTCCTGCATCTGCGCCGGCTACGGGCCGGGAGCACCGGAACGGTGCCCGCATCCTGACAGGGAAGGCATCCTGGTCGGCCTTTCATCCTTGGCATGCACGGCAGGGAGGCGGGCATCCCGCTTTTGCTGGGCCGCAAGGAGGGCAGGTGGTGACGCGGCCGTGCAAAAGCAGGAACGCCGGGGGATACCCGGCGTTCTGGCATCGTCCGGGAGAATGACGATGCCGCCTCTCTGGGGAAGGAGATGCCTATGCAGCTGCCATGTGGCGGCCGTGGAGGACGTAGTACAGCAACACCGCGCCAAGGACAACGAAGGCCAGGATCTGATACATGCCGTCATAACCCGCGGTGGGGACCAGAAAGCCGAACAGGTAGGGCCCCAGACCGATGCCCAGGTCGAAGAAGATGAAGAAGGTCGTGGTGGCCTGGGCGAAACGGGACTTGGACACCAGCGAGAGCGAGACCGCCTGCCCGGCGGACTGGAAATTGCCGAAGCCCATGCCCAGGATCAGCCCCGCGGCCAGCAGGATCCAGCCGCTGCTGGCATGGGCCATCATGGTCAGGGCCAGGGCCGTCAGCAGCAGGGCAGGGTAGAAGATGATGTTCTCGCCGCGCAGGTCGAACAGGCGACCGGTCAGGGGGCGGGTCACCAGGGCGGCCAGGGCGTAGAGCAGGAAGAAAAGGCTGGCCGCGCCGGTCAGGCCGCGTTCCGCCGCATAGGAGGTCATGAAGGCCTGGATGCAGCCGTAGCTCAGGCAGGTGATGAGCGCCACCAGCGAAAAACGCACCACGCGCGGGTCGATGTAGCTGTTGAGTTCAAGGAAGGGACGGTGACGGTGACGCATCTCCGGCAGATCGTGCAGCCCGAGGAATATGACGATGCAGGCCAGACCGATGCCCAGACAGGTCTGGGTCAGGACCGTGTAGCTGAAGTACTGGGAAAGGAGGATGCCCAGGAAGGGCCCCAGGGCCAGCGCAAAGGCCGTGCTCATGCTGAACAGGCTGATGCCCAGACCGTGATGCTGGTGGGGCACCACATAGGCCACGATGGTGCCGGTGGCCGTGCCCATGACGCCCACGCCCAGGCCCATGCACAGACGTTGCACGAAGAGCAGGGCCAGGTTGGGGACCAGAAAAAAGGCTGCGATGCTGACCGAATAGAGCAGCAGACCGGCGAACAGGATGGCCCGGCAGCCGAACAGGGAAAGCAGGTTGCCAGTGAGGAAGCGGCCGATCAGGCAGCCGATGACCATGATGCCCGCGGTGAGCCCGGCGCTGCTGAGGCTGGCGCCGTACGCGGCCCGCGCATAGGCCGTGCTGGTGACGAACATCAGGTAGTAGGCCGTCATGACCAGCAGGTTGATGCAGGCGACCACATTGAAGTTGCGGTTGAAGATGGAGCGCAGGGCTTCGCCGGTGCTGGCGGTGCTGCGGTCCTGTGTCCTGGGCCGGGATCTGTGTTGGGTGGGCATAGGGCATCCTGGGCGAAATGTCGCTGTACCGTTGCGAGTGCAACGATATACGTCCGGCGGCTTCCCCTTGTCAAGCAGAAAAAGCCCGGTGCGCGCGGAGCGCTTTTGCCCTTGCAAGGCGTTGCAAGGCTGACTATGACAAAACGACGTATCCTACCTATATCTTTTTTCTGGAGCTGTTGTGGAACTGACCTATAAGTGGATCGCGCTGGCCAACCGGCATTACCTCATGTACCTGAACAAGCGTCTTGCTTCGTACGGTCTCAGCGGCAGCCAGTATCTTTTCATCCTGAACATCTGCCGCCAGCCCGGCCTGACCCAGGACAAGCTGCCGGACATCATCCACATCAACAAGAGCAACGTCACCCGTGCCCTGGCCCATCTGGAGAAGCGCGGCTTCATCCGGCGCGAGGTCAATCCGCAGGACAAGCGCACGGCCGCCGTCTTCCCGACGCAGAAGGCCCTGGACGTGTATCCGTACGTGCTGGAGATCATCCGGGGCTGGGATGCCTCGGTGACCAGCCCGCTGACGGAGGAGGAAAAGTGCACCCTGCAGGGCCTGCTCAAGCGCGTGGTGGCCTCGGCCCACGAATACCGCAGCACGGAAGGCTAGGGGTGTTCCCTCAAGCGCATTTTGTCAGGTTCCTTGCTGCTCCGGTATGCCCTCGGATTACTGGACCCGCTCGGATAGCTGGGGAAGTTTGGGAGGAATCCCTGCAAAAACTAAAAGCGGTGCGGATATCTGTTCGCGCCGCTTCTTAGTTAGCCAATTTTGCTTTCTATCAGAGTAAGAATTTCTTTGGGAGAAAGGCCAGTTTCTTCCACGACCTTGTTGGCAAACGATTTTGCATTAGAACGGCAAAAGGATTCAGGAGTGATGAGGTGGCGGCATCCTTCCTTAAGCTGCTGCCATGATTGATTACTTTTTGATCTGCGCTTGCAGATAATCTGCCATACAGGATCATCCACCTGTTGAGACTCCCCCCGTTTTTTCTGCCCGTACTCAATTATGTTGTGCCCTTCCCGGGAAAGAAAAATGGGAGGCCGCCCATCCCTGACGGGGTGGTGCAGTTCGCCATCATCCCCGATTTCTTTTCCCGTCACCAAGCAAATATTTGTAACTTCTCTGCACTCCTTGCGGGCATTTCCTCCAAGAAGGAATCTGTCTGTTGCAGCTGATTCAGCGGATACCCATTGTTTAAGTGCATTCAGAAGCAGTGCAAACACTCGGAAATCTTCAGGAAGCTGTGAGGCCATCGACGGAGGAACAGGTGTTTTCTCCAGAACTTGGCGAACCGCTTCATTTTCAGATAAGAGCTGGGCGGCTCTCTCTTGAAGCAGTACCCCCCCACTTCATCAAGAACAGAAGAAAAGACTTCTCGTGGAATTTTCAGATTAAGTTCTTCAATGCCTTGATTATGGATGAGCTCTTTGTAATGCAGGTAATATTCCTGAAGAAGTTGCTTGCGTTCTTCCTTGCTTATGCGCTGCTTGGGCTGGGGTCTGATGTAAGCCATTTCTTTCCTGTTTTAGTAGCTGATGCGCTCGATGAGCTTGCGGCGGGGCGTGAGCGAGATGTGGTAATACTGGTTCTGCGGCACGTTGATGTAGGGGATGTCCTCCTCGCGCTGGCGCAGGAACAGGGAGAGGATGACACGGTTGATGGCCTGGTGCCCCACCAGCATCACGGGCAGCTCACCGGCCAGGAACAGGGCCCGCTGCAAGCCGCGCCGCACACGTTCGCGCAGCATGGCGTAGCTTTCGCCGCGCGGGTAGGCGTAGTGGTACTTGTCCGCGTTACGGCCTGCCGTGACTTCGGGCATGGTCTCGCGGATCTCGCTGTAGCACATGCCTTCGCAGTCCCCGGCCCAGATCTCGTCGAACTCCTTGAAGGCCATCACGCGGGTCTCGTGCCGTCCGCGCAGCAGGGGAGCCGCTGTCTCGTGCGAGCGCATGCGCGTGGAGGTGAACACCCAGTCCAGCTTCTGGTCGCGCAGGTGCAGGGCCAGGGCCTCTGCCTGCATCCGGCCCTTGACCGTCAGGGGCGGATCGCCGCCGATGCGGCCCTGCACGTTGTATTCCGTCTGGCCATGCCGCGCCAGATACAGGCTCTGCACCCACCAGCTGACCACGATCTCGCGGATGGCGGGATAGTAGGGGGAGCCTTCGCAGGGCTGTTCCGCCAGGATGCGGCTGGACATGGTGTCCACGCACAGCCAGTACTGTTCCTTGCCCACAGGCTCATAGATGGCCTCGTAATAGCCGATGCGGCCCACGAAGCTCGCCAGGGCCTCGTCCTCGGTATAGCCCGCGTATTCCGGCAATCTGGTCTTGTTGCGGATGCAGGCGTTGAGCAGGACGGGGTCTTCATTGACGCATTCCAGGAAGAGCACGGGATGATCCGTGAGTGTCCGCTCGATGAAGGTCCGCCGGGAGCGGCTGACGTTGGTGGCATCCAGGATGGCCACGTCCCCTTCCCGGTTCAGCCATTCCTTGGCCCGGATCAGGTTCCGCAGGCAGATCTCCTCGCGTATCCTGCGGCCTTCGGCATTGTCCGGTGAGTAGAACTCCGGCAGGGTGGATTCCGCCCCCAGCAGTTCGCGGCGGACATCACCGTTGTTGAAGATGGCTGAACGGAAACCGTCAGCCGCCAGGCCGCCGCAGATGCGCCGGGCCAGACGGGACTTGCCGCGTGCGGGCAGGCCCACCATGACGAGATAGAGCTTGTGCATGTGACTCCTGTGGGGCGTTGGTCTGTACGGGGATCAAGAGCCGCCCGGCCACGAAGGTGCAGGGACGGCCGTCATGCCGGTCAGTGTGCCGCAGGGGCCGCCTTGGGGGCGGTGAGCTGCTCCAGGGCCTTTTTCAGCGGCTTGCCGGGATGCTTGCCGCACCATTCCAGCAAGGCATCGCTTTGGGCGGCCATGCTCCCCAGCTCCAGGGGACGGTAGGGGCGGTCCTCCCTGAATGCCTGATAGCCGTCCCACCAGAGGACCAGGGGCAGCCAGTTGTCGCCCTGCTGGCGGAAGGCGCGGCAGGGCTGGGAGAGTTTTTGCCGCGACAGCTTTTCCCGCACTGTCTGCCAGCGTTCCGTCAGGCGGGCCATGGGGGCCGCGGCGCAGGCATCACGCAGGCGTATGGGCAGGCTGGAGGTCCACTGATCGCCCTGCTGCCAGAGCTGGAAGGGAAGATCCTCCTTGCCGCTGCGGGCCGCCACATAGCCGTCCAGCCATTCCAGCGGCACGTCCAGGCGCAGGCCGCCCCCTGTTTTTTTCCTGTCCACCGCCTGTTCGGCCAGCGGACGGCAGATCAGGGCCCCCACGCGCAGGCCGCTGTCGTCAGGGGCGCTGCCCAAAAGCAGCATCTGGCCGGGATCCGCCTCCTGTACCGTGATGGTCAGGGGGGACGATTTCTCTTTTTGGGGCTGCGCCGCACCGGCAGCAAGGGGGCACAGCAGCATCACCAGCAGACAAGCCGCGCACAGCGGGCTGAAAAGCGTGTTTCGCATAATTTACTCCTGCCGCAGGATAGCATTGCCGCCCCGGGGATTGGAAGCAGGTTTGTGGTGGGGGCAGGGGCGTTTTTTGAGCAAAAACTGTCCCTCCCCCACGTCCCAGCCCCGAAAAGACCTTGCTTGGGGCGGATGGCGGTCCCCCGTCTGGATGGCAGGGACATACGGGCGGCCGGGAAGGAGCGCGGATGGGTGCGCCTCCGGGAATGAAGGGCGTTTTTGAAAATTGCCGGATGCGGCGTGTCCGCCGTGTCGCCTGAAAATGGGAAAGGTGAGGGGATGCGCTGGGCTTGGGGCAGACGGCGGACAGAGAGGAAGTCGTGGAGTACCGGCAGGGCGGGGCCGCTCCGGACGCAGGGGCGGGAGGACAGGCTCAAAGATCTTGCCGGAATGGGGAACAATAAGCGGATACGGGCTGGCCGCTCGTGGCCTGTCCGGGCGGGCTCTGGCGGTACGGAAGCGTCCCGCTTTCAAAGGTCGACCGTTCAGGGAAGGATGTCCTTGCCGGTGGGGCAGCGACGGGGACCGGCGCACGGAGCGGAGCAAAGTTTTTTGAAGGGGTGGGGGAGCGCGAGGGGGCGGGGGGACTTTTTGTTCACAAAAGTCCCCCCGCCCCCTCGCAAAAAAACAGCTGCGGCAGCTTAGGCCGTGACGGTCAGGCGCAGGAAGCGCTTCTTGCCCAGCTTGATGACGTATTCACCGGCAGCCAGGGGCGACAGGGCGTCGTCGCAGCGCTGGCCGTCCACGGACAGGGCGCCTTCCTTGATGAGGCGCTTGGCTTCGCCGCGGCTCTTGACCAGACCCGCGGCTTCCAGGAAGGCGGGCGGGGTGCTGTCGTCTCCCTGGGCGCAGGTGTGGCAGGGGGCGTCGTCCGGCACGCCGCCGCTGGCGAAGACGGCATTGAAGCCCTGGCGGGCCTCCTCGGCGTCCTTTTCGCTGTGGTAGCGGCTGACCATCTCGTGAGCCAGCATCTCCTTGGCGGCCTTGGGATGCACGCGGCCCTGGGCCACGTCTTCCTTGAGGCTGGCGATGTCCTCCAGGGACTTGGAGGACAGCAGCTCGTAGTAGCGCCACATGAGTTCGTCAGAGATGGCCATGACCTTGCCGAAGATCTCGGAGGGAGCTTCGTCGATGCCGATGTAGTTGCCGTAGGACTTGGACATCTTGCGCACGCCGTCCAGGCCTTCCAGCAGGGGCATGGTCAGGATGCACTGGCTTTCCATGCCGTAGTGGGCCTGGAGGTTGCGGCCCACCAGCAGGTTGAACTTCTGGTCGGTACCGCCCATTTCCACATCGGCCTTGAGGGCCACGGAATCATAGCCCTGGCAGAGGGGGTAGATGAATTCGTGGATGGAGATGGGGCGCTGCTCGCGGAAGCGTTTTTCAAAGTCGTCGCGCTCCATCATGCGGGCCACGGTATAGCTGGAGGCCAGACGGATGAAATCCGAAGCGTCCATCTTGCCCAGCCAGTGGGAGTTGAATTCCACGATGGTCTTTTCGGGATCGAGGATCTTGAAGACCTGCTTTTTGTAGGTCTCGGCATTGGCGATGACCTGTTCCTCGGTCAGGGGGGGGCGGGTCTCGGAGCGGCCGGAGGGGTCGCCGATGCGGCCGGTGAAGTCACCGATCAGGAAGATGATCTGGTGCCCCAGTTCCTGAAAGTGGCGCATCTTGTGCATGACCACGGTGTGGCCCAGATGCAGGTCGGGGGCGGTGGGGTCAAAGCCCACCTTCACGCGCAGGGGCGTGCCGCGTTCCAGTTTCTTGCGCAGTTCCTTCTCGTCAATCAGTTCCGCCACGCCGCGCTTGATCACGGCCATTTGGCGATCAATATCCATCATCGAACTTGTCCTTGCGTGGAGTTGGCCCGTTACGGGCGTTATCCCGGCAGGATAGCCTTGGCAAAGCGGGGGTGTCAATGTCCCGCAGGGGAAAAGGACGAAAAAGGAAGCCGTGGCGCAGGGCGGAAAGAAAGGCGTGTCCCGGCCCGATAGGGATGGTGGCGGACAGGAGGGGAACGCGGGATGGGGGAGCGGGGAGCAGATGTCCCGCGCTGTTCCAGCCCCGCCGCAGGTGCGGGCCGTACGGCGGGCGGGGTGGGGCAACAACGCGTTTTCCCCGGGCGGCCGTGGACGGGCCGGGAACGTTCCCCGCAACGTTCCCCGCAGACGGGGCGGCAGGACAGAAAGAGGAAAAAGCGGGGAGGGACAGGGCCGCCCGGGATGGCCGGGGGGGAGAACGAGGGGCCGCCTGTGCCGGATGCGCCGGGACGCGGCCATGGAAAAGGCGCCGACGGTTGCCCGCCGGCGCCTGACGTTGCCCGCCTGGAAAGGCCAGACCGGGAACTAGCCTTCCTGCTTGACCTTGGACTTGGTCATGGCAAGGCCAACGCCTTCAAACAGCTCGAAGATGGCGAAGCCATACCAGAGCGTGTAGATGACGTAGAAGATCAGCATGCCGCTCATGAGCCAGATGTGATCCGACACCTTCACGGGTTCCACGCTGTAGAAGTTGTTGCCGGGTTCCACGGCGCGGCGCAGGACCTGGTCGACGACCTGGGCCTCGGCGATCAGGCGCTGCTTCTGCAGTTCCTTGATGGAGGGGCTCAGCACATACCACCAGGCCGCGGCGGCCTTGAGGGCATGGGTGCCGTCATAACGGGCGGTCACGGTGGCGGCGTCGTTGTGGTACAGGCTGTCGGCGTCGGTGGTGGCGGCGTTCAGCATGGCGGCCAGGTTGCCTTCGTAGGTGACCTTGGCGCCGTCAGCGCTGGCGGTCATGCCGGCCTTGGTCAGCACCTGCACGGCGGTCTCGGCCAGATCGGCCTTCTTCATGGTCACGGTGACCTTGACGTTGACCTTTTCCACGGTCTTCACATGTTCACGCACGCTGGGGATGAAGTAGGAAGAACCCTTGGAAAGTTCGTTGAACACGTTGTCGGCGTACTGGAGGCCGGTCAGGTGGTTGCCCTTTTCGTCACGCATGACGGGGGTGAGCAGCACACAGAACAGGACCAGGAACGAGATCAGCAGGATGGAACCCCGGACAAAGGGGCCTTTTTCATGAATAAGCATAATTAGGCCTCCCCTCTGAGCTTGCCGAGATTAAGGAAGAACTTGCTGAACACCCAGAGGCCGAAGAAGGCGACGACCACCCAGAAGATCACGTTGCCCACTTCTTCGATGATATTCACCACAGACATGGACCAGTCGAGGTATTCCATTTCGACCAGCTTCTTGGGCAGGGTGGCGGCGCGGTTGATGAAACCGGAGATGATGGACACGGCGTAGAAACCGCGGATGTGCACGCCCTTGACGACCTTGGTGGTCAGGGCGCCCACCTGGATGCCCAGCAGGGAACCCAGCAGCATGCCCACAGCCAGGGTGTAGAACACGTAACCGTAAATGGCGTACTGGCCCACGGAAGCCAGACCGGCGGTGAAGATGATCTGCAGGATGTCGGTACCCACGGTGGTCATGGAGGACACACCGAAGATGTACACGAACATGGGGAAGGTCACGAAACCGCCGCCCACGCCCATGATGGCGGCCAGCATGCCCACGACCACGCCACCGGCGGCAACGATCCAGCCGGAGATGCGGCGGCCACCGGGCACCAGGTCTTCGTCAAAGGTGATCATGGGAGGCACGGTCAGGCTCTGCAGCTTGACGGAAAGGCCGGTCATGCCGGCAGTGCCGCCGTGAGCGTCACCGCTGTCGGCCTGGGTGCCGCGGGTAGCTTTCAGGAAGTCGAACAGGGCGTAGAAGCCCAGGAAGCCCAGCAGCACGGCGTAGATGGTGCTGATGAACATTTCGGACAGCAGCGGGTCGGCATTGTACAGGCCCTTGTTGATGGCGCCGCCCACGAAGGTGCCTGCACCGGAGCCCACCAGGAACGCGATGGCCAGTTTGACGGACACGTTACCGAGCTTTTTGTGGACGGTGGTGCCCATGATGGCCTTGGCGAAGATGTGGAACAGGTCCGTACCGACAGCCAGGATGCCCTTGACGCCCGCGGCCATCAGGGCCGGGGTGATGATGAAGCCGCCACCGGCGCCGATGCAGCCGGTGATGAGGCCGGCCGCCAGACCAACGGCGATGGAGGCCAGGAAAATGGTGGTGGTGTAGAAGGCCGGCGCATACGCGCTTTTGCCGCCCAGCATCTCGTGGGCTTCATAGGCTTCGGCACCGCACACGAGCAGGATGGGCGCGGCCAGGGCCAGCAGGAACAGCATCTTTTTGCGGTTCTTGATGATGGACGTGGAGACTTCCAGGTCCCATTTGGCATACGCCTGCGAGCTGCTTAACAGAAATTGATACAGTGATCTGCCAAAACTCATAACTCCTCCCGGTATGTTTGCCGCCAAAGACAGCAAAAAACATGCCATTTGTGCAAAAAATCCCAATCGCAAACTAACATGCTGTAACCAAAAGGGATACGAAAAACGAAAACAGCCTGCTCCTCCAGGGGGAAGCAGGCTGTCACATGTCAGTTTTTTTTACAGTTGCAAAAAAAGTCTACTTTTTGTTCAAACCTTCGCTCTGTCCGAAGATGACCAGTTCCAGCCAGTCCAGGGCGAAGTCCAGCGTGGCTTCATCGGATCCCATGACGGCCTTCTGGCGTTCCTCGCTGATCTCCACGCGGCGGAAGATGCCCATCTTCTCGATGAGTTCGCGGAATTTGTCCAGCTGGTAGAGGCAAAGGATGACCATGGTGGCCATGCGCGGTTCCAGCGGCTTTTCCGTGGCCTTGACCATGGCCATCAGGCGCATGTAGCGGTCATTGGCGGCATTGTATTCGTCCAGTTCCTGGCTGGCCAGCCAGGTCTGGGCCGTCCATTCCTTGCCTTCGTCGAAGCCGTGGCAGTGGGGCTCGCGCACCAGGAAGAAGCGTTCGTCCACGCCCTCGTGGCCCATCTTGGTGCCGCGGCCCAGGGGGTAGAAGCGGCAGGCGCCGGGACGGTTCTCGTACACGGAGCAGCCGCCGGGCGTCACGAAGGGACAGGGCTCGCCGGGGCCTTCCAGCATGCGCAGCAGGGGCAGGGGGAAGCCCGTGTCGGGGAAGGTGCGCATGCGGGTGAAGTCGTTGAGGAAGGCCTCGCTGGGCATGTCGTTCATATGACGGCGCAGGCGCAGCACGTCATAGGGGGTCAGGGGCAGGGTCAGTTCCGCACAGCAGCGGTTGAAGCAGGGAACTTCGGGATGGCAGGCAAAGCAGAAGGTCTTGCCCGGTTCCAGCTCGGGCAGGTTTTCCATGAATTCGCGGCTGGCGTCTTTTTCCATGATGCGTTCTCTTGTTGGATGGTTGTGGGAGTGGGCCGACGCTTGGGAAAAATTTCCCTAGTATGCGCTGTCCTGCTTGCTTGTATCCTCTTCCGGGGTTTGCTGCAAACTTTTTCGTCCCGGAGGAAGGCCGCGGCGCAGTGGAGCGGGCTACGCCCTTTACGAAGGCTATGTGCCGCGGCGGCGGGACAGCATGGCGTATGCTTTTGCTGCCGTGCAGGGACACGTGGTTTTGCGTGCCGAGAGCACGGGAGAGGCCCGCATCTTCTTACCAGAGGGGCAGGCGTGCGAAGGGGCATACCGGACTTCGGCCCGGAGAGCCGTCTTTTCATGCATGGTGGAGCGTCGCGGGCCTGTGGAGGCGTGCGCGAGATCCCTGCACGCCGGCCGTCTTCAGTCGTGACGGCCCGGACGCCAGGAGCCGTCCCGCTGGATGCGGGGCCGGGGCAGGCGGTGCTGGCCTTCGGGGCGCAGATGGTGCTTGCTGCGGAAGTCGTCGTAGCCCTTGCGTGCGGGATTGCCCTGCCATTGCCGCTGGGCGGGGCGGGCGGAAGGCCGGACGGAGGACGAAGGCTGCCGGACAGAGCCGGCCGCGGCGGCCACGCTGGTGCCGGTGGACGGGAGAGGCCCGCTGCCTGCGGCCACCTGTGCGGCGAAGACAGGAGCGATGCCCAAAAGGCAGAGGACGGTCAGCAGGCGGAGGGTCTGGCGATACATGACGAGACCTCGTGGAGGGGGACAGAAGGGGAGAGAAAACCTTTTATCTTGCTAGGTAGCTCTGAGCCAGCGCATCAATTTTTTTCTGGCAGCCATTGATGGTTGCATAGTAGGCTACATGCTTTTTTACTGCTGTGGCCGCATCCCGCTGTTTCCCGACGCCAAACTCTTTCCCCATACGGTCGAGGAAGAAAGCTGTCGCGGCATGGCTGACTGTCCTTTTATGCGTCATTCCTTTCATCATAATCCATGAAGCCAGAAAGATGATGGGCTGCTGATGCGGGATCCATATCAGTTGGACCTGCGACCTTGGCAACGGCGGTTTTCATGTCTATCTCATGGAGAGAAAGGCATTTTCCCTGTTCGCAGACCGCCTGGATCATGGCGTGTGTGATGGCAGCCATCTCTTCTACTCCTTTACCCGAATAAGAAAAAAGCGACCTTCTCCCGCAGGAGATGCCGCTGCCTGTCCTTTCCGGTATCCCCAGCCCCGTATGGCGGGTTTTGGGGAGGGAGGGGGTGTGGGGGAGGGGCCCCCTTTTTGCCGCGAGCAAGCGACCGAAGGCGGACCGCAAGGGCCGTGCCCGTTGCGACGAAGGAAGCTACGGGCATCGACAGCAGAGATAAGGGGCCCCTCCCCCACGGACATTCTTTCCGTCAGGCCCTGCTAGATGACCTTGTTCAGGGCGTATTCGATGATGCCTTCGGCCCCGGCTTCGCGCAGGCGGGGGATGAGGTCGCGCACCACGTCGATGTTGACCACGGTCTCCACCGAGAGCCAGGCCTCGTCGCGCAGGGGCGAGACCGTGGGCGAGTTCAGGGAGGGCAGCATCTCGAGGATGGCGTCCAGGTTGGAGGCCGGAGCGTTCATCTTGATGGCCACCAGGCTTTCAGCGCGCAGGGCGCCCTGCAGGAGCAGGGTCAGCTGGTCGATCTTGGCGCGCTTGCGCGGGTCGGCCCAGGCTTCCTTGTTGGCGATGATGACCGGATAGGAGCACATCACTTCGTCGATGATGCGCAGGCCGTGGGCCCGGATGGTGGTGCCGGTCTCGGTCACTTCCACGATACCGTCGGCCAGGCCTTCCACGACCTTGGCTTCCGTGGCGCCCCAGGAATAGAAGACGTTCACGTCCACGCCCACGCGCTTGAAGTAATTGCGGGTCAGGCCTTCCAGCTCGGTGGCGATGCGCTTGCCGGCCAGATCCTGCGGGCACTGGTAGGGAGAGTCGCCGGCCACGGCCAGCACCCAGCGGCAGGGACGGTTGGACGTCTTGGAGTAGACCAGATCCGCCACATGCACCACCTTGTCTTCATGACCGCCTTCGGTGAGCCAGTCCAGGCCGGTGATGCCCACGTCCAGGATGCCCGCGGCGATGTAGCCGCCGATCTCCTGCACGCGGCACAGGGAGGCCGTGATCTCGGGGTCGTTGATGTCCGGGAAATAGTTGCGCGTATGCTTGCGGATCTTCCAGCCGGCGCGCTCGAAAAGGTTGATGGTGGCGTCTTCCAGCGAGCCCTTGGGCACGCCCAGTTTGAGGATGGCCTGCGATTCTTCGCTCATCGTGTCTACTCCGGCAGGCGAAAAGCCTGCTGCTGTGTTGTTTGGGCCATGCGCCGCATGGCTCCTTCCCAGAGACGGGCCCGGGGGCCCGAAAAAAGCATCGTGCGGTCCCGGCTATTCGGCGCCGTAGACCTTCCGGGGATCGAAGACCACGGGGGAGCACTCGCGCACCACGCCGTTGTCCCATTCCCGGTAGAAGCAGGAACGCCGCCCCGTATGGCAGGCCGCGCCGCCGACCTGCTCGATCTTGAGCAGCACGGTGTCGCTGTCGCAGTCCAGGCGGATGGAGAGCACTTTCTGCACGTTCCCGGACGTGCCGCCCTTGTGCCAGAGTTCCTTGCGGCTGCGGCTCCAGTAATGGGCCTCGCCGGTTTCCAGGGTACGTTTCCAGGCTTCCTCATTCATATAGGCCAGCATGAGCACTTCGCCCGTGGCCGCGTCCTGCGCGATGGCGGGGACCAGTCCCTTGGAGAAATCGGGACCGAAATCCGGCTGTAATTGCGCCATGGCTCCCTCCGAATCAAAAAAACATGCTCCGGTGCCCCTGCCGCACGGCGGGCGCACCGGTGAGGCCTTTCAGGCTAGCCGCATTCTTGCCCAGACGCAAGCGGCGCCCGCATCCGGCGGCCTTTTTTCACAGCCTGCCCGCTGCCGGTGACAGGCTGGCGACACCCGGGTGACAAGACCTGCGCTCCTGCCTTTCAGGTGTTCCTCTGCGGGCAGGCGCGCCTTGCACCACCTGCCCGGAAAAGACGGAGCGGCCCTTCCGCCGGCAGCAGATGGGGGAAAGGCCGCCTGAGCCCGGCACAGGACGCGCCCGAGCCGTCGTCTGGCTGCTGTTGCCGGCAGTGGGACGTGCGCGAACAGCGCCGGCGCCCGCCGCGGGCCTGCTCGGACGGCGCCTTGCGCATGGGCGCCGCTTGTGGCAGGTTAATGTGTTTCCGACATCCAAAGAATAATCCAATCCGCATCGGCGGCAGACGGGGAGCCCCCGGCCGCCATGCGTCAGAGAGCCATCATGTCCGACATCACCTATCCTACCTGCCCCGCCCCCGCCGGAGAGGCCGCGCAGGAACAGGCCGCCCCCGCGGCCGAACTTTCCACCCCCGGCGCTTCCCTTGAACATTTTTCCGTGGCCGAGCCCGAGAACGCCCTGCCGCGTGCCACGCTGGAGACCCTGCCCGAAGCCATCGCCGCTGCCTGCGGCCGCGCGGGCTGGACGTCCCTGATGCCCGTGCAGTCCCTGGCCCTGCCGTACCTGCTGGAAGGCCGGGACATCATGGTGCAGTCCCGTACCGGCAGCGGCAAGACCGGCTGTTATCTGCTGCCCCTGGTGCCGCGTCTGGATCCCGGGCTGCATGCCGCCCAGGCCCTGATCCTGGTGCCCACCCGCGAGCTGGCCGTGCAGGTGGAGCACGAGGCGCGCACCCTGTTCGAAGGCACGGGCATCCGCCCCGTGGCCGTCTACGGCGGCGTGGGCTACAAAAAGCAGATGGACGCCCTGCGTGCCGGAGCCCAGCTGGTGGTGGGCACGCCCGGCCGCGTGCTGGACCATCTGCTGCGCCGCACCCTCTCGCTGGACGACCTGGAAGCCCTGGTCTTCGACGAGGCCGACCGCATGCTGTCCATCGGTTTCTACCCCGACATGAAGGAAGTGCAGCGCTACCTGCCGCGCCGCCGCATCCACACCAGCATGTTCTCGGCCACCTATCCGCCGCACGTGCTCAAGCTGGCCGGGGAATTTTTGACCGAGCCTTCCATGCTCTCCCTGTCGCAGAAGGAAGTGCACGTGGCCGAAGTGCAGCACCTGTTCTGCCAGAGCCGCCCCATGGACAAGGACCGCGTGCTGGTGCGCCTGCTGGAGACCGAGAACCCGGCGTCGGCCATCATCTTTTGCAATACCAAGGCCAACGTGCATTACATCACCGGCGTGCTGCAGGGCTTCGGTTACAATGCCGACGAGCTGTCGGCCGACCTCTCCCAGGCCCGTCGCGAAGCCGTGCTGGACAAGATCCGCCAGGGCAGCCTGCAATATCTGGTGGCCACGGACGTGGCCGCGCGCGGCATCGACATCCCGGCCCTGTCCCACGTCTTCCTCTATGAGCCCCCGGAAGACCACGAGAGCTACATCCACCGTGCCGGACGCACGGGCCGCGCCGGGGCCGCCGGTACGGTCATCTCGCTGGTGGACATCATGCAGCGCATGGAACTGGAACGCATCGCCCGTCATTACAAGATCGCCCTGCGCGAGATCCCCGCGCCCACGGACGAGGACGTGGCCGTGGTGGCCGGTGCCCGCGTGACCACCCTGCTGGAGAGCCGCTTCCGCAAGCTGACCGGTCTGGAGAAGATGCGCGTGGCCCGCTATGCGCCGCTGGTGCGCGAACTGGCCAGCCAGGCCGAGGACGACGAGAACGGTCTGCTGCTGGCCATGCTGGTGGATGCCGCCTATCAGGAGAGCCTGGGCCATGTGCAGCAGCTGCCCGAAGGCCGCAGCGAGCCCTCCCGTCATGGTGACGGGGAAAGCCGGGGCCGCAAGCGTTCCTCCCGTCGTCGTCGTGATCGCGGGGACCAGGCCGCCGAGGCCGCAGCCCCTGCTCCCGAGGCCGTTGCGGAAGCCGCGCCTGCGGCGGAGAGCGGGGATGCCCCCGCCCCTGCCGAAGGGGAAGGCACGGCCAGGCGTCGCCGTCGCCGCCGTCGCCGCAAGCCCGCGGCTGAAGGCCAGGCAGAGGCATGAGCAGCCTGACGGCCGTCCGTGCCGATGCGGTCCAGGAGGCCCTGGACAATTTCCCCGTCCTGCTCCTCGATCTGGATGCGGGACGGGCCCTGCACATCCTCGGCATCGGCCGTTTGCAATTCCGGCGCCGTGCCCGGCTGCTGGCGGAGTGGCGCGGCCTGTGCATGGCCCTGTGGCGCCTGGCCCTGCAACGTTCTTTCCCTGACCATGCCGAGGCCATGTTCCGGCAGTTCCGGGAAAGCTTCGGGCAGAGCCACACGGACAGGGCGTCGGCCCTGGCCCTGGAGCGTGCCCCGGCCTACTGGGAGGTGCTGGCCGAGCGGGGCGATACGGACTTCCGCCCCGTGTCCCGCTGCCTGGCCGCTGTCTTTTTCAAGGACGAGGCCAGCGCCCAGGCCATGGCCCTGCGCCTGATGCTGCATGTGCGGCAGACCTATCAATCCATTTTCGAGCGTCTTATCTGAGCAACTGGATCATCATGGACACTTCCCCTTCCGCGCCTCCTCGCGCCACAGCCGTCACCATCGGCAATTTCGACGGCGTGCACCAGGGCCATCAGGTCCTTATCCGCCGTGCGCTGACCTACAGCCAGCAGTTCGGCCTGGATTGCGTGGCCATCACCTTCTGGCCGCATCCGCGCGTGCTTTTCGGCAAGCCGCATCAGCCCCTGACCAGCCGGGCCGCCCGCCTGCGTCTGCTCCAGGGCCTGGGCGACCTGCGTGTGCTGGAGCTGCCCTTCACCCGTGAGCTGGCCGCGCTGTCGCCCGAGGAGTTCGTCCGGCAGCATCTGCTGCCGTTGCGGCTCAAGCATCTGGTCATCGGCCATGACTTCACGCTGGGGCGCGGCCGCAGCGGCCAGCCCGAGGTGCTGCGGGCCCTGGGCGCCAAGTACGGCTTCGACGTGGATCAGCTGCCGCCGGTGGAAGTGGGCGGGCATGTGGTCAGCTCCACCTGCCTGCGCGAGCTCATCGGCAAGGGCGACGTGGCCACGGCCGCCAGCCTGCTGGGCCATGCCTACGGCTGCGAGGGCCTGGTGGTGCACGGCGAGGGCCGCGGCACCGGCCTGGGCTTCCCCACGGCCAACATCGCCATCCCGGACACCATGCTGCCCGCGCCGGGCGTCTACGCCACCCGCGTGGTGGTGCCGCATCTGGGCAAGACCCTGCAGGCCGTGACCAATATCGGCCGCAAGCCCACTTTCGGGGACTACGGCCTGAGCATCGAGAGCTTCCTGCTGGATACGGATCTGAACCTCTACGGCAATGAACTGCGTCTGGACTTCGTGGCCCGCCTGCGCGATGAGAAGCGCTTCGAGTCTGCCGGCGCCCTGGTGGCCCAGATCCGCACCGACGTGGCCCGGGCCCGCGACCTGCTGACCATGTATTTTTGATGACGTTCGCCGGCCTGTGGGCCGGAGGATGCGTATGGAGACGACGCGCAGCGATGGAACATCGCTGCGCGTTTTTTTTTATGTCGTCTTCCTGGGAGCCGGACGGGTGGCAGAGGTCGGCCTCGTATAGGAATACGTGCGGTATACATAATAAATTGTTTTATAATAATATGTTATAAAAAATTTTATTTTATGCTTGCCTTTGTTTTTATCGTGTGTTTGTATGGAATACAGCTGGTATACAAATAAACCGCCACCGGGGGACGTATGTCCGTATCCATCCAGCCTCCAATGCTGCATTTTCCTGAAGCCCCGCTTCCTTGCATGGCCCGCATCAGACAGCGTTTTCCTGTCGCCAGCCTGAAGGATGTGCGCTCTGCCGCGCGGCAGGAACTGGAGCTTTTGCCCCTTCCCCTCGACTTAGGGCGCAAGCGTGTCGCCATCGGCGTGGGGAGCCGGGGGATAGCTCATCTTCCCGACCTGGTGGAGGAGGTCGTCGCCTATGTGAAACGGCGCAATGGCGTACCATTCATCGTACCTGCCATGGGCAGTCATGGTGGAGGGACTGCCGCGGGGCAGCGCGCGGTACTGGCGTCATGCGGTATCACGGAAGAGAGCACAGGCGTACCGATCCTTGCGGGGGAAGAAAGCGTCCGCATCGGCTTCAATGCCGCCGGGGTACCGGTGTACTGCGATGCCGCTGCCTGGCAGGCGGACTGGCTCATCCCCATCAACAGGGTCAAGCCCCACACCCAGTTCCATGCTCCCACGGAAAGCGGCCTTTTAAAGATGCTGGTCATAGGCTTTGGCAAGGCCAGAGGGGCGGCCACCATACACGGTTACGGCACCAGAGGGCTGGCGGAGTATATCCCGCTCAGCGCGGAGGTTTTCCTGCATTCCGGCAAAGTGCTTTTCGGTCTGGCCGTGGTGGAGGACCAGAGGCATGAAACTGCCCTCGTGCGTGCGCTGATGCCTGAAGATTTTTTCTCCGAGGAAAAGCGCCTGCTCTGTACGGCACGCGAGCTGATGCCCCGTCTGCCCGTGCAGAGCCTGGATCTGCTGATCCTGGATCGCATGGGAAAGGATATCAGTGGCCCGGGCATGGACAGCAGCGTCACAGGGCGGATCATGGCCAACGGCGAGCCTGACCCGCCTTCTCCCCGGATATCGCTCCTGGCGGTGCTGGGGCTGACGGAGGCTTCGCACGGCAATGCCGTGGGCGTAGGGCTGGCCGACCTCATCTCCCATCGTCTCTGTCAGGCCATCGATGTTCAGGCCACCTATCTGAACAGCATTTCCGGCGGCTTTCCCGTACAGGGCAAGATCCCCATGGTCATGCCCGATGACAGGCAACTTCTGCATGCTGCTGCTGTGCTGCTCGGGGCTGGTTCCCTGGCGGACCGCCGTATCATCCATGCCCGGGATACGTTGCATCTTGAGGAGCTTGAAGTTTCCACTGCCGTATTGCAAGAACTGGAGGGACGCACTGATCTGGAGATATTGCGTCCGCTGGCCCCGATGGCCTTTGACTCCAACAACCTTTTGCTACCGGTGGAATAGTTATGAGCAAGACGACGTCCGGCAAAGAAAAATGGCATCCTCAAGACCTGTATCTTTTTTTGCGTGAAGAGATCCTTTCCCAGAGGCTGGAACCAGGTGCCTCCCTGTTTGAACGCATGATCGCCGAGCAGCACGGGCTGAGCCGGACGCCGGTGCGGGAGGCCCTCCTGCGGCTGGAGGCCGAAGGGCTGGTCAAACGCTATCCCAAAATGGGGATGGTCGTTGCGGAGCTGAGTCTCAGGGATGTCATGGAATCCTTTCAGATCCGTCAGTTCATCGAACCGCCGGCAGCCGCCGAAGCTGCCAAGAAACTCCGTCCCGAGCCCTTGCGCGAGCTGCTGGAGCAGTTCGAGGCCATGGGGGAACCGACGCTGACCGAAGGGCACGATGAAGAGCTGTTCGCCCGCCACAACCAGCTGGACACCAAAATGCACGACCTGATACTGGCGGCCCTCGGCAATCGCCGCCTCATGGATTTGATGGATAACATGCGCAGCATCTGCCGGCGCGCACGCAATTTGGGGACTCCCATCCGCTTTGCGGAAAGCCGTGAGGAACACATCGCCATTTTGAAAGCCCTGCTTGCCGGTGACAGTGAGCTGGCCCGGCAGACAATGAACACTCATCTTGAGAATACGCGGCACAGGTTGATCCTGGCCGTATGATATGGCCCCCCCAGGGGGAACAGGAGGCGTTCGGCATGAAATCCAGAATCATGAAAGTTCTTGATGTCGTCGTGGCTCTGTACGCAAACACGGATCTCATCCGGAAAGGGAACTATTTTTCCTTCACGGATGTGGAGTCACTCCATTCCGACTTTCAGACCATCAAGGACATCGTCGCTGATGTCCCCGTGGACGGGACCCTCATCATCCTTGACATGCCTTGCGCTCCAGAAGTGCATGTTGCCGGGGATACCGTCGTGGTGCGGGGACCATTCGGACAGCTTGAAGAAGCCATGCCGGACAAGCGGTATACATTGCTGGGCAACCAGGGATTGCTGTATCGCTTCCTTCTGTACCAGCTGGAAAAGAAATACGGCATTTACAGCTTCCACGCCAACGCGCTTTACCACAGGGGGCGGAACGAGCTCTTCGTCGTTTTCGGCGGTGCCGCTTCGGGCAAAAGCCCTGCCCTGATGGCAGGGTTGTGCAACGGGCTCGAGGTGGTGGGTACCGAGCTCGTGCATTTCCGCCTGAGCGAGCAAGGGTACACCTTCTATCCCAGCTCCTGCATGGACAATATCCGTCCAAGCTGCGTGTGGGAGGACTTCCCCGAATTGCTGGACAGGCTGGAAGTCCCGGATCCCCGCGGTTTTTCTTCGCCGAGTTCCAAGTATTTGCTGAACATGCAGGCCTTCAAGGCCAGAGGCCCGATAGAAAATCCCCGTTTGCGGCTCATCATCCCCAAGGTGGAGGCCGGACGTTCGCCTGTCATTTCTGGCAGGATCCTGGATGACGGGGCCAAGACAAAGGCACTTTTCGATAATCTTTCTGAAAAGATAGGCGCATCATTCACCATGTATAACTGCATGGCCTGCAACGGGTTCGACTGCCTGGAGCTCAGCCGGAGACGTTTGACAGCCGCCGGGGCCCTCCTGGAAGCCGCCGGCTCGCCCGCTGTGGAGACCTACCTTGCGTCGCCGCGTTATTTTCTGGAGGTATTGCAATGAGCAGCTGCCTTATGCCCATTTGGGGAGACGTGTTGACCGGACTCGGCATCCATCGTGAAAGCAAGCCTCGCCGGAGCGGGTTGACCTGCGTGCTGGACAAGCACCTCGGTATCGAAGGTACCAGAGAGCTGATCAGCGTGGCCGGCCCGTACATAGATGTCGTCAAACTGACTTCCCTGACATCCGCATTTTACGATCCGGATGTGCTGCGGAGCAAGATCCGTTTGCTGCGCGACGCGGATATAGATGTCTGTGTGGGCGGCACGTGTGCCGAGGTGATGCTGTGGCAAAAGGTGTATCCGGCGTTCCTGGCCAAGGCCGGGCAATGGGGGTTTACGGGGATCGAGATATCCGACGGGACCATCGAAATGCCCGATGCCATGCGCCGCGAGGCCATCGACCGGGCCCTTGCGGGCGGGTTCCGTGTTTTCAGCGAAGTGGGCCGCAAGGAATGGTCGCCGCAGACAGGGCTTGAGGATCTGGTGTCCGACCTCAAGCGCGATCTTGCCTGCGGCGTGGACAAGGTCATCGTGGAGGCCATGGAAATAGGCCAGAGCGTGGGGATCATGGATGCCGAGGGGAACCCCAGCGAGGAAGGCCTCAGGGCGCTTACCGAGGCGGCGGGCGGGCCGGAAAAGATCATTTTTGAAGCTCCGCTCCGTCATCAGCAGGAGATCTTCATTGACCGGCTCGGTACCAATGTCAATCTGGGCAACATCCCCCCCATGGAAGTCCTCGTCGTCGAGGCCACGCGCTGGAAGACGACAGGCATTCCCTTTATGACGGCCTATAGCGCCAATCCGACGGGGGCCTGATATGGATTGGACGATCAATATCCAGCTGCTTTTCACGGGCCTGGCCATGGGCTCCATCTATGCGCTCATAGCGCTGGGCATCGTCCTGATCTACCGGGCGGCGGACATCGTCAATTTTGCCCAGGGGGAACTGGTCATGCTCCCGGCTTTTGTGGCGGTGTTCATGCTCAATTCCTGGGAGCTCCCTGCCTATGTCGTTTATCCGCTCGTGATAGTCTTCATGGGGGGCGTAGGCTATGTTTTTGAAAAGGTAGCCTATTATCCGCTCAGGAACAGGAGCTTCCTGCCTGTCATCATCAGCACCATCGGTGTTTCCATCTTTCTGAAGAACAGTGCCCAATATGCCTTCGGGGCCCTGCCTCTTGTCATGCCCCGTCCGACCGATGTCGATCTGTTCATGATCGGGGATATCGTGATCGATCCCCAGTACATCATCATCATCGTCACCACAGCCATCCTCCTTGTGGCGCAGCACTTCTTCTTCGAACGCACCATGCTCGGAAAAATGATGCAGGCCACGGCGCAGGACAAGGAGGCCGCACAGCTGATGGGCATCCCGATCGCGCGGATGATCGCCATCACCTTCATTTTCAGCACCATGCTGGCATGTGTGGCCGGCCTGCTGGTGGGGCCGCTTTTCTACGTCTCCAAGGAGATGGGGGGCATGGCCGGTCTGAAGGGTTTTTGCGGCGCCATCATCGGCGGCTTCGGTTCCGTGTCCGGTGCCATCCTTGGTTCATTGTTCCTGGGGGTCATGGAAGTCTACCTGGCATTCTATGTGTCCACAGCCTACAAAGACGCCTTTGCCTTTATCATCATGATCATGGTGCTGCTGTTCTGGCCACAGGGGCTGTTTGGAGAACGCATTGCCCAGAAGGCCTAGGAGGGCGCATATGAACAGGAGCTTGCATCAGTACTTTTATGTCCTGGGGGCGATGTGCGTCGTTTTCCTTATCCCGCACATCGTTTCCGAAAACTACTGGCTGAACCTGCTCAACCACTGCTGCGTGATGAGCGTCGCCTGCCTGGGATTGAACATCCTCCTGGGCTACACGGGCCAGATCAATCTGGGACAGATGGCCTTCGTGGGGATCGGCGCCTATACCTCGGCCCTGCTTACCGTGACTTTCGGCATCCCCGTATGGCTCGGGATGCTCTGCGGGGCAGCCATGGGAGGTATCTGCGGCATCCTGCTGGGTATCCCCAGCCTGAAGCTTTCCGGCCATTATCTTGCTGTGACGACCATCGGTTTCGGCTTCATCGTCCAGCTCATCCTCATCAACTGGATAGAAGTGACGCACGGTTCGGACGGCATACCGCAGATCCCTGTCCTCGATCTTTGCGGCATCTCCTTTGATGATGAAGAAAAGTACTTCTATTTTTCCGGCAGCATGGTCGTTCTGCTCACATGGGCCATCACCAGGCTCAAGGATTCTCGCATGGGGCGGGCGATGCTTGCCGTACGCCAGAATGAGATGGCGGCAAGCACGAACGGTATCAACGTGACGTCGTGCAAGATCGTCTCCTTTACCTTGTCATCGGCGTGTGCGGGGCTGGCGGGTGCCATGTTCGCCCACGGCGGGGCGCACTACATCAGCCCGGATACGTTTTCCTTTGAACAGTCCGTGCTCCTGCTGGCCATGACGGTCCTGGGAGGGGACGGCTCTGCGCTGGGGGCCGTGTTCGGGGCCACCCTGCTGACACTGCTCCCTGAATCCCTGCGTTTTTTGCAGGAATCCTACATGATGTTTTTTGCCGCGGCCATTGTGCTGATCATGATCTATATGCCCGGTGGCGTTGCCAATCTGCTGGCGCAGCTTCCCCAGGTACGTGCCTGGCGCAAGCGCCGCCAGCAGGCCATGGGCCGGGAATTGGCGGCAGAAGCGGGCGAGCCGGTATGCCTGGAAAAGCCGATACAGAGGCCGTGCCCTGACAGTCAGGTGCTGCAGATCCGTGATCTTGCCATGTACTTTGGCGGCATCAAGGCCGTTGACGGCCTGAGCATGAGCGTGGAACGGGGGACCGTCCATGCCCTTATCGGGCCCAACGGTTCCGGCAAGACGACCGTCATCAACATCCTTAGCGGACTGTACCGGCCGACCCGCGGCAGTATCACTCTTTGCGGCCAGGAAGTCTCCGGGCGCCTGCCGCATGAGATCACCCGCCTTGGCATCGCCAGGACGTATCAGAACATCCGTCTGTTTGCCGAGATGACAGTGCTGGAGAACGTGATGGTGGGACGGCATTGCCTGAGCCATGCCAATGTGTTCAGCAGCATCGTGCATACGGCTTCCCAGCGGAGGGAAGAGGCCGCCTTGCGGCGGCAGGCCATGGAGATGCTGCGTTTCGCCGGTCTGACAGGCCTGGAGAATGAAGAGGCGGGCAGCCTTCCCTACGGCCGGCAGCGGATGCTCGAGATCGCCCGTGCCCTGATGGCGCAGCCGGAGGTCCTGCTGCTGGACGAACCGGCAGCAGGCCTCAATCCGTCGGAAACGGCGGACTTGCGCGAACTCTTGCAGCGCATCCAGGCAATGGGGATCACTATCTTACTGGTAGAGCACGATATGGAACTGGTGATGAACGTTTCCGATGTGATCACGGTCATCAATTTCGGGCGCAAGATAGCTGAGGGAAATGAGCACCAGGTCCGGACCCATCCTGAGGTCATCTCTGCCTATCTCGGCCAGGAGGAGTGCAATGCTGCGCATTGATTCACTTACCGCCATGTATGGTGCCGTCATGGCGCTCTCGGATGTCACGATGCGGATAGACCAGGGAGAGATCGTCTCCCTGCTGGGCGCCAACGGCGCAGGGAAGACGACGCTCATCCGCGCCATAACGGGCCTGGTCTCTCCCCGTGCAGGTTCCATTGCCTTCTTGGGCGAGGAGATCACCGGCAGGCGTCCGGAGAAGGTCGCCGCGCTGGGGATCGCCTGCGTTCCTGAAGGCCGGCACATCTTTCCCGGCCTCAGCGTCGAAGACAACCTGCTCCTGGGCTCCATTTCCCGCGGAAAGGTACCGGCGGATGAACTGGCGGCTGACATGGAGGAGATCTACCGGATTTTTCCTATCCTGGCGGAATTCAGGAAACGTCCCGGCTGGCAGCTCTCCGGCGGGCAACAGCAGATGCTGGCCATAGGACGCGGCCTGATGGCACATCCCAAGCTCCTCCTTTTGGACGAACCCAGCCTGGGGCTCTCTCCCGTCCTGGTGCAGGAGGTCTTCCAGGTCATCAAGAACATCAATATCGAACGCGGCGTCACTATCCTGCTGGTGGAGCAGAACGCCAGGATGGCCCTGTCGATCGCCTCGCGTGCCTATGTGCTGACAACGGGATCCATCGTTATGGAGGATACCTCCACAAATCTTATGGAGAATCCTGAAATGAAAAAACATTATCTTGGAGGTGCGTAGCGGGACCGTATGCTTTGTCATGGAAGTAAAGGCATCATGAAGATGTATCTGTAACAAAAGGAGCTTCCTATGCTGAAAAAGATACTGCATGTGTTAGTGGGTGTCCTGGGCATCTCCGTTTGTTTTATCGGCAGTGCGCTGTCTGCCGAGGCCGTGCTTGTCGGCATGAATACTCCTGTTACCGGGGCGGCTGCCGGGGAGGCTGTCTATTTTATGAAAGCCGCCAAACTGGCGGAAAAGCATGCCAATGCTGCCGGCTACAACATCAAGCTGCTGATCCAGGACAATCAGTCTACGAATCCGGGTGCATTGGCCGCACTCAACAAGAGCATAGAACAGGATCATATTTTTGCCCTGCTTGGCCCCATCAAGAGTACCCAGGTCCTCGCCATTTCTGACAGGGTAAAGCAGACCGAGCTGCCTACCCTGATCGGCGGTACCAATGTCAATCTGACGCAGCAGGGCAACCCCTGGCTCTTCCGTTGCCGCCCCGATGATTCCATCGTGGTCAAGGTCATGCTGAAATACATCAAGGAAGACATGGGGCTGACGAAGATCGCTGTGCTGCACGATGCCGATGCTTTCGGCACGGGAGGTGCCGACCTCATTGACGATCTGGCCCCCAAGGCCGGTCTGACCGTGGTCAAGCGTGAAAAGTACACGACGAAGGACAAGGACTACACTGCACAGCTGCTGGCTTTCCGCGTGGCCGGGGCAGAAGTGATGATCCATTACGGTACGAATGCCGAAGATGTGGCCGTCTGTCAGCGGCAATACCGCCAGCTGGGCCTGCCCTATGCGTATCTTGGCTCTCCCTCCAGTGCCGTCAAGGATACCATCCATCTGGCTGGCAAGGCCGCCGAAGGCATCCTGGCCATTGCGGACGCCACACCCGGCGGCAGCCCCGAATATACGGCTTACAGCGAAGCCTACAAAAAGGAATACGGCGAAGAGATGGACGCCTGGGCTGCGTGGAATTATGACGCGCTGATGATCCTTGCCAAGGCTATCCATGAGGTCGGGCCTGACAGGAGCAAGGTCCGCGAGGCGATCCTGAATTTGCGGGATTACCGCGGTGTCCTGGGGACTTACAGCTTCTCCCCCAATGGGGACGGCCGCCATTCTGCCTGTGTGGTCGAGGTCAAAAAGGGACAGCCTGTGCTCAAGAAGGTCGTCACTGTTGAATAATCCATCATTTTCTCCCGGAACCTGATTTGGACGATGTGCGTATCCCGGTGATTTCTATTGGGATACGCACATCTTGTCAGAGGGGATCTTATGGCCTTACGGTCGGCAGGGCTGAGGGGCTACCACAGGAGACCGTCTGGCAGGCCGCAGAAAACTTCCGGGGCATATCCGGGCACAAGTCAGGGAAAGGCCCCGCAAGGGGCCTGTTTCTGTCTTTTTTTTCACGAACTATCGGCGGGCTGATAGATTGGGAATTTTTTCCCAGCTAGGTTGCAGGGCAGATGTTCCGTTTTGTCATGAAAAAAGGAGTATGCCATGCCTGAGCAAACCTCTGCCGGTTCCGCTTCGTTTTTGCAGTACCTGGCCGGGAACCTGCGCCGCAACGGACGCAGCCCCGTGCGTGTCTACACGGGCTTCGTCATCGCCTGGGCGCTCTTTTTCCTTTTCTGGACAGTGCTGCCGCCCTTCCCGGGCCTGACCCACAACGGCATGGCCGTACTGGGCATCGTGCTCTGGGCCAGCGTCATGTGGGTCAGCGAGGCCATGCCCACGGGCATCACCGGCATCTCCATCCCCACCCTGCTGCTCATCACCCAGGCCATCCCCTGGCAGGGCGGCAAACCGCCCATGTCCATCATCTTCGCCGGGTTCACCAACCATGTCATCTGGCTGTGCCTGTTCGCCTTCCTGGTGGGGGCCGTCATGCAGCTGGTGGGCCTGGACAAACGCATCGCCCTGGGCATCCTGGCCCGGCTCAAGGCATCCAGCGTGGGCCGCGTCATCTGGGGCATGTTCTTCGTGAACATCGTGCTGGGCTTCCTGGTGCCCGCGGCCAATGCCCGCGCCGCCACCCTGCTGCCCGTGGTGCAGGGCATCTGCCGCCTGCTCGGCGACACGCCCGAAGAACGCGCCGCCAAGAAGGCCATCGTCATCCAGTCCCTGGTCTACGGCTCCATGATCTGCGGCATGTTCATCATGACCGCCCACCTGCCCAACATGATCATGGTGGGCATCTTCGACAAGGCCGGGTTCGGCAATCTCAACTATCTCAACTGGATGCTGCTGCAGGCCCCCTATCTGGGCATGTTCGCCCTGACGCAGGCCTGGATCCGCTGGCACTTCGGCACGCGCGCGGTGCATATCGCCGGCGGGGTGGAGGCCCTGCAGAAGAAATACGACGGCCTCGGCCCCATGACCAGGCCCGAAAAGGTGCTGCTGGGCATCTTCGCCCTGGCGGGCATCATGTTCATGACCGGCAAGGGCAGCTTCATCGCCGAACTGCACCACCAGCCTCTGGGCGTCATCGGCCTGCTGGGCATGCTGGTGCTCTTCGCGCCCGGCCTCATGCCCTGTTCCTGGAAGTCCGTGCAGGAAAAGACCATCTGGGGCACCTTCCTGCTGCTGGGCGGCGCCATGACCATGACCACAGCCATGACCCAGTCCGGCCTGGCCCAGTGGCTGGCCGACCACATCCACGCCTGGGTGGTGGGCATGAGCTGGTGGCAGGCCATCCTGACCATGATGGTGGGCACGCACATCATCCGTCTGGGCATGCTCTCCAACGTGGCGGCCGTGGCCATGCTGGCGCCGGTGGTCTTTGCCATGGCGCCCAAGCTGGGCCTGCACCCCGTGGCCTTCACCATGCTGGTCTGTGACACGGACACCTTTGCCTACATCCTGCCCACCCAGATCACCGCGGCCGTCATCGCGCACGGCACGGACACCTTCTCTTCCACGGACTACGCCCGTGCCGGCTGGGTCTCCGTCTGTATCGCCATCGCCTATGGCCTGCTGGTCATGGCTCCCTGGTATGCCCTGTGGGGCCTGCCGGTCTGGGACGCCAGCGCCCCCTGGCCCTTCTAGCCCTTTGCCGACCTGCCGGGGCGGTATGCCCCCGGCGCCAACAGCTTTTTACAGGAGAACATCATGGCCAACATCCCTGCGGCGCACATGCGCCAGTTCACCCCTGAAAACCTGGACGATATCGAGACCGTCGTCGTCGAGACCGACCTGCTCATCATCGGCGGCGGCAATGCCGGCTGCTTCGTGGCCACGGAAGCCGCCCTGGTGGACCCCAGCGTCCGCGTCACCATCATGGAAAAGGCCGAGATCATGCGCTCCGGCGCCTGTTCCGCCGGCATGGACGCCATCAACACCTACATCCCCGAAGGCAAGACCCCCGAAGACCTGGTGCGCTGGAGCCGTGCCCAGGTGGGCGGCGGCCCCCTGCGTGAGGATCTGGCCCTGTCCAACGCCCGCGAGCTCAACGAGTCCGTGGACGACCTGGAACGCTGGGGCCTGCCCATCCTGCGCGACGGGCAGGGCCGCATCCGTTACCGCGGCAAGTGGGACATCTCCATCCACGGCGAACAGCTCAAGCCCATCATGGCCGAAAAAGCCCTGGAGAGCGGCGCGGACGTCTACAACCGCGTGACGGCCACGGCCCTCATCATGCACGAAGGCCGCTGCACCGGTGCCATGGGCTTTGGCGTGCGCGACGGCAAGTTCTACATCTTCCGCGCCAGGGCCACGGTGGTCAGCACCGGCGGGGCAGGTACCCTGTACAAGTCCTATACGGCCGACAGCACCGACAGCGGCGCGCAGATCTGGATGTGCCCCTACTGCGTGGGCACGGGCTACGCCATCGGTTTCCGTCAGGGCGCCGAGCTCACCAGCCTGGAACAGCGCTGGGTGGCCACGCGCACCAAGGACTTCTGCGGCCCGGTGGACACCATCTCCGTGGGCTACGGCGCGCCCATCATCAACGCGCACGGTGAGCGCGTCATGAGCCGCTACGAACATCTGGGCGGGGACGCCGCGCCGCGCTACATCCGCGCCAACGCCCCCATGGAAGAATGGCTGGCCGGTCGCGGGCCCTGCTATTGCGACACCACCCACCTGACCCCCGAAACGGCCAAGGCCATGATGGAGGACTACCTCAACGAGCGTCCTTCCTTCGTGCTCTTCCTGGCCAGCCGCGGCCAGGACGTCACCCGCGAGCCCATCGAGATCTACGGCTCCGACCCCTACATCCTGGGCGGCCATACCGGCGGCGGCTTCTGGGTGGACATGCAGCGCATGACCACCATCCCCGGCCTGTTCGCCGCGGGCGAGACCGCGGGCGGCAACCCCAACAAGTTCGTGGGCGGCTGCTGCGCCGAAGGCAAGCTGGCGGCCCGCGGGGCCATCGCCTACATGAAGGATCTGGAGCTGCCGCCCCTGGACATGGCGGCCGTGGAGCAGGAAAAGGCCCGCGTCTACGCGCCCCTGCTGGCCCGGGACGAGGACGGCGTGCGCCCCGTGGAGATGAAGGAACGCCTGCAGCGCCTGATGGACGAATACGCCGGCGGCGTGTCGCAGTTCTACCGAACCAACGAGGAGCGCTTGGACTACGCCCTGAAGCACATCGCCATGTTGCAGTCCCAGTTCGGCTACCTGCGTGCCCGCGACCTGCACGAGCTCATGCAGGCCCACGAGACCATGGACAGGGTCGATGTGGCCGAGGCCGTGGTCCATCATCTCAAGGCCCGCAAGGAGACCCGCTGGGCCGGCTGGCAGACCCGTTCCGACTACCCGGAACGCGACGATGCCCATTTCGACTGTTTCATCGAATCCCGGCGCGATCCCGCCACGGGCAAGGTGGAGACCTTCACCCGTCCGTACGAGCAGCTGATCCCCGGTGACCGTTATACCGCGTAAGCAAGGAGCCAACCATGCCCCCGAGAATAGATCTGGACAAGTGCAACGGCTGCGGCGGCAAGCCCGAGACCGCCTGCGAGATGGTCTGCCCCGGCGACCTCATGATGCTCGACCCCGGGACGGGGAAGGCCCGCTGCCGGGCCACCGGCGAATGCTGGGACTGCATGTCCTGCATCAAGGTCTGTCCCACCGGCGCCCTGCAAACACGCATGCCCTACCAGCTGGGCTACTACAAGGCCAGCCTGCGCCCCATCATGGGCAAGGACTGCATCACCTGGAAATGCCGCGATATTGACGGCAATGAATATACATATAAATATGTCAACAGGATACGTCATTAGAACACGACACGGCTAAGGCCGGGTCCGGGAACGCGCTGCCGGTGCGCCGCAATGTCTGGTTGCGGCGTACCGGTTCCGGCGTCTGTAACGGCAGACAGGGGACGCCTCTCCACGGGCCTGGTGTACGGGAGGCGGCATGCGCAGTTTCTGGCATCTGGAAAAAGGGGATTTCTTCGACGGCATAGAAGAATGCAAGGAACGCTTCCTGCGCAGTGCCCAGCGCATCGAACTGAAAAAGAACGACATCGTTTTTTTTGAAGGCGACGCGGGCGGGGCCTGTTTTTATGTGGCGTCGGGGCTGCTGCGCATCTTTTGCGTGACCGAGGCCGGCAAGGAATCCACCTTTTTCCTGCGCACTGCGGGCGAGATCTTCGGCCTGTCGGAAGTCCTGCAGGATCTTCCCCGCAAGGTCAGTGCCCAGGCCCTGGCCGCTTCCGTCATCTTCCGTCTGGACCGGGAGGCCTTTGACCGTCTGCTGGCCGGGAACTACGCCCTGGCGCGCCGGGTCATCACCGTCATGGGCAGCCGTCTGCGCTATCTGGGCGACAGCCTGAGCGCCCAGACCTGCGATGTCCGCCACAGGGTCGGCCGCCTGCTGCTCGCGCTGGCACACGAGAGCCTGCGCGATCCTGCCGCCTGGGAACGGCCCCTGGCCCTGCCGGTAAACCTCTCGCAAGGCCAGATGGCGGCCATGGTCTGTTCCACGCAGCCCACGGTCAGCGAGACCCTGCACCAGTTGCAGGACGAAGGCCTCATCGACATCCGCGGCCGGGGCATCGTCATCAGAAGGCCGCAGGCCCTGCTGGCGGCCCTGGAATCCCCGGCGGATCGTGCTTGAGTCCTGCCGCGCTCCGGCATAAGGTGGTCGGCTGGAGGTACATGGATGCTGGCAGACCTGCACACCCACACCAACACGTCCCACGGGCACCACAGCGCCGCCGAGATGTATGAGGCCGCGGCGGCGGCCGGGCTGGCTCTTTTCGGCCTGAGCGAGCATTCCCCCTTGCCGGAGGAATATGCCTGCAAGCTGTATGTGCCGGCGTTCCCCGGCAATTTCCGCGACTTCGTCCGGGACGTGCAGGCCCTGCGGCAACGGGAGCTGGAACGGGAAGACCGGCCGTTGCCCCTGCTGGGCGTGGAGCTGGACTGGCTGCCCGACTACCCCAGGCACATGTGCCGTTTCCTGTCCTGCTGGCCGTTCAGCTATGTGATCGGCTCCCTGCATTATGTGGGGCTCTTCCCGGTGGCGCGCCCCAACACCTGGACCGACGGCCGGGAGGCCGCCTATGCCCGCTACCGGGAATATTATGACGAGATGGCCCGCATGGCGGCCAGCGGGCTGGTGAACGTGGCCTCGCATCCCGACTTCATCAAGCGGGCCTCCTGTGACCTGTTCCATGGATGGCTGCGCGAAAAGGGCAGCCTGGACGTGGTGGCCAGCGCCGTGCAGGCCATGGCCGATAACGGGGTCATCATGGAAGTCTCGTCGGCCGGGCTGCGCCAGCCCTTTGCCGAGCCCTATCCCTGCCCGGCCATCATGGGCCTGGCCGCCGACTTCGGTGTGGACATCTGCCTGGCATCCGATGCCCACGACAAGGCCGATGTGGGCGCGGGGCTCGCTGCCGTGGCCCGCTATGCGCGTTCCTTCGGCTTCCGTTTCGATACCCTGCCCCTGCGGCCGGACCATATCTCCACCCGGCCCGCCGTGCTGGCGCAGGCCCGGGACTATCTGGACGGCTCCCTGCCGCGCCTGCGTTTCGCGTTGTAGGTCTGCCGCCAGAGGAAGGCATCCCGTCCTCGTCATCCTATTTCCCGGCTTTCTTTCCGCTACGCCGCCGTTCCAGGACAGTCAGGAAACGGCGGACATGCGTGCCGGGCTCCAGAGGATACAGCAGGCCGTAGGGGACGGAAAAATCCCAGTCCACCGGGATGCTGGCAAGCGACGGATGGACATCCTTCCAGCATTCGAGGCTCAACAGGATCCGGTTGGGCGGGCAGGCATTGAACACATCTATATCATAGAAACGGGACGTGTCTTCGATGCCGATCTGCGGCTGTCGCTCCAGGGCGTCCCGTACGCGGTCCACGGAAAAGGAATCCCCGCGTGCTCCCATCATCAGGCATTCCCCGTACAGGTCTTCCAGGCGCAGCTTTTTCTTCCGGGCGAGACGGTGCCCCTTGGGGACGGCACAACACAGGCGATAGCTGCCGAGGCGATAAAAGTTGCAGCGGCTCAGCCAGGCACCGGAATCGCATGCCCCTGTGAGGAAGTCGAATTTGTCACCCAGGGCCCCGATTTCCGCCAGTATGCCGCCGCGTGCGTCTTCGAAGGGGACGATGTGCACGGCATACTGGGGGAAAGCATCGCCTATCTCACGCCAGAGATCCATGAATATCGTGCAGGGGTTGAGCAGGGATGCCCCTACCCGGAACGCGGGCTTGCCTGATGCCGCCAGGCGTCGTGCCCGGGCAACAGCCTCGCGAGAAAAATCGAACAGGCGCTGGGCGTCTTCGTAGATGGAGCGCCCTGCACCGGTCAGGCGCACACCTCGTGACGAACGTTCCAGCAGCACCAGTCCCAGGCGATCTTCCAGTGCGTTGATCTGCTTCATGACAGCATTGGGGGAGATGAAAAGTTTTTCGGCTGCCCGGGTAAAGCTGCCGCAGTCTGCCACGCAGACCAGCGTCCTGAGTTGACTGTTGTACATGCGATGCCCCTGTATGAACTTCAGGTTGATGCTGTACGAGCATATTTGCCATTCTCCCGCAGACTGGACCGTCCTATAAAAGGACAGGATCCATTTCGGGGAGGGGCTCCTGCGTGTATCGCTGGCAGGGCAGACGGCCCCGGCCCCTCCTTTTGTCCACAGGAGGAGTGTCATGCAGTACGTTACCTTGGCCAACGGTGTCAGGATGCCCATTCTGGGCTTTGGCGTCTATCAAATAGAGGATGCCGCACAGTGTGAACGGGCTGTGGCCGATGCCCTGGCGGTGGGGTACCGCCTTGTGGATACGGCGGCGGCCTATCTCAACGAGGAGGCCGTAGGCCGGGCCATCCGCACGAGCGGCATCGCCCGGGAGGACATGTTCGTCACCACCAAGCTCTGGATACAGGATGCCGGGTATGAAAGCGCCAAGGCGGCCTTCCGGCGTTCCCTCGACCGGCTGGGACTGGAATATCTGGACCTGTACCTCATACACCAGCCATTCAATGATTATTACGGTGCCTGGCGGGCCATGGAGGAATTGTACCGGGAAGGGCGCATCCGGGCTATCGGTGTCTGCAATTTCATGCCGGACAGGCTCATAGACCTCATGGATCACAATGAGATCCCTCCGGCCGTCAATCAGGTGGAGGTCAACCCCTTCTGCCAGCGGGTGGCCGACCAGGAACTCATGGAATCCAGGGGAGTCAGGATGCAGTCCTGGGCGCCGTTTGCAGAAGGCCGAAACGGCCTGTTCCAGAATCCTGTCCTGAAGGAGATCGCCGCTGGATATGGCCGCTCCGTGGCGCAAGTGGTACTGCGCTGGCTCGTGCAGCGCGGGGTGGTCTGCATCCCCAAGTCCATCCACCGTGAGCGCATCGAGCAGAATTTCCAGGTCTTTGATTTCGTACTGGAGGATGCCGACATGCGGCGCATCGCGGCTCTGGATAGCGGCAGGAGCTGCTTTTTTTCCCATTATGACCCGGCGATCGTGAGCTGGCTGGGGACGGTCCGTTACGATATCTAGGCCGCCGTTGCCGCGGGCCGCCGGTGGCCCGGCCCTGGAGACCTTCCCGGGCCGGGCTTTTTTATGGCCGGTATCAGCCGTGCGGCAGCAGACGGTGCAGCAGCCAGCTCAGGAACGGCGCCAGCAGCAGGACGGTGTACAGGCGCACCAGATGGAAGGCCAGCACGGCGGGAGCGTTGCTGCCCAGGTCAGAAGCCATGCCCACTACGGCCTGGAGCCCGCCGGGGCTGGTAGCCAGGATGGCACTGCCCGCGTCCAGCCCGGCCGAGCGGCAGATGAACCAGGCTCCCAGGGCCCCGGCCACGATGAGCAGGGCCGTGGAACCGAACATCAGGGGCGCCATGGCGCGGATCTCCAGCAGGGTATTGCCGGTCATCATGTTGCCGACCATGACACCTATGGCGATCTGGGCGCCCAGCTGGAACAGGCGCGGGGTGTCGGCTTCCATATGGCCCAGCAGCTTGACGGCCAGCACGGCCACCACGGCCCCCAGCATGGCACCGCCGGGGATGTGCAGGAAGGAGAACAGCAGACCGCCCGCGATGCCGCAGGCGATGAGGAGCAGGAAGGTGGTCATGGTTCCTCCGTAGGTTGCAAGCGAGGGGACCATGATGCGGCAACAGGGGCGCGGCGGTCAAGGTTGCGTGGGCAACGGTTCTTCGGGGATCCCCGGCAAGCCCTGACCACTGCCGCAGGCGGGCGTCAGGGGTGATGAGCTGGATCGGGAGACCTCGAGAGCGTAGGGCGGATGCCCCTGCCCGCTACGGAGCGCTGACGTTCAGTGTCGCCGCGGGCGGCCGCCGGGCGGGACAGGGGAAAGGGGAAGGGAAGCGCTTGTCCAGGGCGCTCCCTTCCCCGCTGTCATTTTTTCCACCACCACTGCGCGCGGCGGCAGAGCAGTTCGATGTCACCGGCGGCGGCCACGTTGAGCATCTTGCGATACTGGCGCACGGCCTCGTGGCTGTACGGATTGGCCTCGAAGAGGCCGGTGAACATGGTGCCGTCCTCGGTGAGCATCTTCTCTGCCGCGTGCAGGCGGCGGCGGAAGGAGGGGGTGACATAGGGCAACAGGTCTTCCTGTCCTGCCAGCAGGGCGAAGTAGGCCAGGTTGGTGATGAAGTTCATGTTCTGGACACGGGCCATGGCACGGTCGTGCTCGTCGGCCGTGGCCCGGAAGGTGCTGCACCCCAGGGCCCGGAAAAAGGCTTCCACCAGGGCCGTGTCCTCCTCGCGGGCCGTGCGGCCGGGCGTGACGGTCACGGGCAGGCCGTCCTCGTCGGGCGTGGCCGGGCCGAAGAGCGGGTGCGTGCCCACCACCGGGCCGGGCCAGATGGCTTCCATCTGCTGCAGGGGGCGCACCTTCACCGACGTGATGTCGGCCAGGATGGCCGTGGCAGGAAGATGGGCACAGACCGTGGCGGCCACGTCGGCAAAGACGGCCGCGGGCACACAGAGCAGCACAAGGGCGGCATCCTTGCAGGCCGGGGCCAGCACGGCGTCCGTCAGGGGCACGTCCACGCCCCGCATGTCCAGGCCGGCGGCCGTGCCGCGGCGGCAGAGCATGGCGCCCATGCGGCCCCGGCAGCCCACGACGAGCACGGCGCGTCCCCGCAGGGAGGCCGCGGCGTCAACCTGCACGGGGCCTGCGTCGTCTCCGTCCGCCCTGGGCGGCGTCGGCGTGGTATCCGGGCTCACAGCAACCGCTCCCAGACCTTCCAGAAGGTGGGGAAGGACTTGCGCACCACCAGCGGATCGTCCAGCAGGGCGTCCATGTGTTTGCCGTGGGGCAGGCCCAGCAGGGCCAGGGACATGGCGATGCGGTGGTCGTTATGGGCGGAGAAGCGCACGGCCTCGTCCCAGGCCGGGCCGTCGGGCCCCAGACCGTGGACGGTCAGGCCGTCGTCATGCTCGTCCACACGCACGCCCAGGCGGGCCAGCTCGGTGGCCGGAGCAGTGATGCGGTCGGATTCCTTGATGCGCAGATGGGCCACGTTGCGTACCCGGGTGGGGCCCTGGGCAAAGGCGGCCAGCACGGCCACCGTGGGCACCAGATCCGGGCAGTGGCCCATGTCCACATCCACGCCGTGCAGGGCCGAAGGATGCACGGTGATGGACGTGCCCTCCACCTCGGCGCGGGTGCCCATGGCGCGCAGGATGTCCAGCATGGCGCGGTCGCCCTGCAGGGAATCGGCCCGCAGGCCGTCCACACGCACAGGGTGCTTGCCCAGGGCACCGGCGGCCAGCAGGTAGGAGGCCCCGGACCAGTCGCCTTCCACCTGATAGCTGCCCGCACGGTAGGTGCCGGGCTGCACGGTGATGCGCAGGCCGTCGGGACGGGCGGTGCGCAGGGCGCGCCAGCCGCCGTCGGGCAGGGCCTGCCACGGGCCGTCGGGATCGCGGGTCTCCACACTGAAGCGGATGCCGAAATCTTCCAGGCAATGCAGGGTCAGGCCCACATAGGGCCAGGACACGGCCTTCTGGCCGCCCAGTTCCACGCACAGGGGAGCGGGGGCCAGCGGTGCTGCCAGCAGCAGGCCGGAGAAATACTGGCTGGAGGCATCCATGCCCAGACGCACGTGGCCGCCGTTGCGGGCGGGATCGAGGCCCGCGGCCCGCAGCAGCAGGGGCGGGCAGTCGGGACGCTGCTCGAAGCGCACGTCCGTGCCCAGGGCCTCCAGGGCGCGGGTCAGCTCGTCGATGGGCCGCTCATGCATGCGCGGCGCGCCGTGGATGCGGAACAGGCCATGGCCGGCGGCCAGCACGGCGGTCAGCAGGCGGCAGGTGGTGCCGGACTCGTGCACGTCGCAGCTCAGGGGCGTGTCCGTGCCGCCCCGGGGACGGCCGTCCATGCCGGTGACGCGCCAGCCGCCTTCCTCGCCGGGCAGGGCTTCCATACGGGCACCGGCGGCGCAGAGGATGGCGCGGGTGCATTCCAGGTCGCGGCTGTCCAGCACGTGGTGCAGCTCGGACGTGCCGTGGGCCAGGGCCGCGCCGATGCAGTAGCGGTGCGAGATGGATTTGGAGGCCGGGGCCCGCACGCAGGCGGTATGGGGGCTAGGCATGGCTGTCCTCCACGTCGTCCAGGCCGATGCGGTCCAGCTGCGGGCCGGTGGCATAGCTGCCCAGGATGCGGAAGCTGGTGCAGGCCTCGGCCAGCTTCTGGAGCAGATCCTCATACTGGGGGGCGGTCAGGTCGCATTCCACGTCCGTGAAGAAGACATACTTCCAGCACTGGCCGCGCAGGGGGCGGGACTCCAGCTTGCGCATGTTGATCTTGTGCTCGGCCAGCAGGGAGAGCACGCCGGAGAGCGCACCGGACTTGTCCGGCAGGGTGAAGAGCATGGAGGTCTTGTCCGCGCCGGTATGGCCGGGCACGGGCGTGGTACGCGGCAGCTTGTCCAGCTGTCCCACGGGCCTGGGGCCGATGATGACGAAGCGCGTCCAGTTGCCGGGCTCGTCCTCGATGCGGCGGGCCAGGATGGAAAGGCCGGTCATGTCGGCCAGCTTGCCGTTGCCGATGGCCGCGGACTGCGGGTTGGCGGCGGCCATGCGGGCCGCGGCGGCGGTGGATTCCACGGGGATCAGGCCGGCCTGGGGCAGATGGCTGCGCAGCCAGCCGCCGCACTGGGCCAGGGGCTGGGGATGCGAGTAGACCGTGGTGATCTCGGCCAGGCTGGCGGCGTGGCTCAGCAGGCAGTGCGAGATGGGCGAGAAAAGCTCGGCCTGGATATGCACGTCATACTTGAGGAACAGGTCGAAGCTGACGCCCACGGTGCCCTGCAGGGAGTTCTCCAGCGGCACCACGCCCAGCTCGCAGCGGCCGGAATGCACGTCGGCGAAGACCTGCGGCAGGTCGTTGCAGGGGTGGAAACTGGCGGCATGGCCCAGGTACTCCACACCGGCAAAATAGGAGAAAGTGCCTTCCGGGCCCAGGTAGGCCACGTTCTGCGGGCGTTGCAGGGCGCGCGACGAGGAGAAGATCTCGCGCCAGATGGCACGCAGGTGCTCTTCGGGCAGGGGACCGCCGTTCTTGCGGGCCAGGCCGTCCAGCACTTCGCGCTCGCGCAGGGGCTTGAACACGATGCCGGGGTCCCCGGCCTTGATGCGGCCCACTTCCAGGCTCAGGGCGGCGCGGCGGTTGAACAGGGCCAGCAGTTCCTGGTCCACGCTGTCGATCTCGCCGCGGATGGCGGTCAGGCGCTGGGGGGCGTCGGAGGGGGAATGTGCGTCGGCCATGCTACACCTCGCGGATCTCTTCCTGGATGCGCATGCCGAAGTGGCGGCCTGCCTGATCCAGACGGCAGAGCACCGTATCGCCGGGCTTGAGGCTGACCACGCTCAGGGGCGTGCCGTCAGGGGCGGTCAGGCGGATGGTCTCGGCGTTCTGCAGGAACACGGCGCCGCGCTTGGGGCCTTCGGGGGTCTCGGCCTCGGCTTCCACCAGCAGCATGGGGCGCACTTCGATCTTGACCCGGCCCACCGTGGCCACGCTGGTCTGGCCGTCGGCGCCCACGATGAGCACTTCCTGTCCTGCGGCCAGCTCGCCCAGATAGCAGGTCTTGTCGTGGGGCAGGCGGGCATAGGCATGCACGGCCCCGGCATTGACCCTGAAGGGTCGGGCGGCCACATATTCGTTGTGTTCGGTCTCGGCATGGACAAGGAAGGTGAAGGCGCTGGAATTGCCCACCAGCATGCCCTGGCCGCGCTTGAGCAGGGAAAGGGTGTCGGCGCAGACGCGGTGCCCCAGGCCCACGGCTTCCACGCGGGTGATGACGGCCTCCTGCAATTCCTCGCGTCCCTGCGAGATCTTGCACTGGGCCACGATGGCCTTGAGCTCGGCCAGGGCCTCGGGCAGGACCACGATGCCGTCCACGCCGCGTTCCAGGATGCCGGCGGCCAGACGGGCTTCTTCCAGGCTGCCCGCCTCGGCAAGCACGTTGCCGGCCTGGGCCAGCAGGTTTTCCACGGGGATGATCTCCCAGCCGCGGGCCAGACAGGCGGTCTCACCGGCCTTGAGGCGGGCCACCAGGGCTTCTTCGTCGGCCTTGACGTTCAGCGGCACGCTGGCCACGTCCTCGCAGGCCCAGACGGCACAGCGGGAAAGGGCAGCCACTTTCTCCACCTGGGCGCGGGGCACGATGACCCCGTCCACACCGGATTCCAGGGCCAGGGTCACGTCGGCCTTGCTGAACGGTTCGCAACGGTAGTAGATGCGGGCCATGCTATTCCCCCACGATGGCCAGGGCTTCTTCCACCGTGGCGTTCTCATGCACGATGGCACGCAGGGCACGCACGAGCTGGATGCGGTTGGGATGCTGGAACACGTTGCGGCCCATGGAGATGCCCGCGCCGCCGGCCTTGATGGCATCGTGCACCATCTGGAGCACGTCGCGGGTGGATTCCATGCGTTCGCCGCCGGCGATGACCACGGGCACGCAGCAGGAAGAGACCACGTCGGAGAAGCTTTCCATGTCGCCGGTGTAGGGCACCTTGACGATGTCCGCGCCCAGTTCCACGCCCACGCGGGCACAGTGGGCCACCACGTCGGGAGCGAAGCCGTTCTTGATGGCCGGGCCGCGGGCGTACATCATGGCCAGCAGGGGCATGTGCCAGTCGTCACAGGCGGCGGCCACGCGGCCCAGGTCGGCCAGCATCAGGCGCTCGTTGGGATCGCCCAGGTTCACATGCACGGAGACGCAGTCGGCGCCGTGCTTGATGCCTTCTTCCACGGTGCCCACCAGGGTCTTGGTGTTGCCCTGGGGAGAGAGCATGGTGGAGGCGGACAGATGGACGATGAGGCCCACGTCCTTGCCGGCGTTGCGGTGCGAGCAGCGGACCAGGCCCTTGTGCATGAGCACGGCGTCCGCGCCGCCCAAAGCCATATCGTTGACGGTCTCGCGCATGTCGATGAGGCCGTCGACGGCGCCGATGGTCACGCCGTGGTCCATGGGAACGATGATAGTGCGGCCGGTTTCACGATTGATGATGCGTTCCAGACGAACCTGTTTGCCAAGGTACATGGGATCTCTCCTTGTGGAATGGAGCCGTTCCGGCGGCGCTGGATACAAAAAAAGGGCCGCCGGCTGATGCCTGCGGCCCCGAAACTTTCTGACAGAAGATGTCAGCAAAGCTCCTGACCACAGGCTCCGCTAAAGTACGCAAAATAAAACCAGCTAAAGCAAAAGCCGGTGGCAGCGTAGCAGGAGGTGGCAGGAACGAAACGGGACATCTTCAAAACTCCAACAGTTTCCACGAACGCTACGCCGCAGGCCCTGGCTTGTCAAGAGTCGCTCGTGAAAAAAATGCTTCCCGCCGGAAAATAGCGGGGGATGTTTTTGTATCTTATTGTTTTTATTAAACTAAAAAAATGATTTTCTGCATAAGGGAACACCGGCAGCGCCCGCAGCGGCGGTGCGCTGCGCCCCTGCGGAGGCACCATTGCTGCAGAAAAAAAGGCAGCTGGCGCAATGCGTCATCTGCCCTTCTTGCTCGCGTGTCCTTCGTCCTATGCCCCGTGGGCCAGGGCCTGCAGGGGAGCGGGCTCCAGCTTCTCGCTGTGCACGGCCTGCTGCCCGGCGTTTTCGGCCAGGGGCGCGGCGCTGGCCGTGACCGGGCGCAGCTTGCGGCTGTGCAGGCGCTGGAAGATGAATTCCGCGGGCTTGGTGCCTGCCGGGATGGCGGCAAGGGGGAACTCCGCGCGGCCCAGGTTGCGGTGGCCGCCGGCGGAACCCACGTCGTAGAAGCAGGCGTCGGCCAGACGGCCGATGTCGCGGCTGCCGTCACCGCGGAAGATGGCCACCACGGTTTTTTCCACCACGCCGCAGACGGCGATCCACTTGAGGCCGTGCACGCGGGTGAAAAAGTCGGCCACGGCCACCAGCAGGTCGGCGCTGTCCACCTCGTTGAGCCAGACCATGGCCCCGCCGCGACAGTCGCGCAGGGAGCGGAAGGCGCGGGAGAAGAGGGGCAGCCAGGCGCGCAGGTATTCGCTGCGGATGATGCGGCGCAGCAGGGTGGCGTCGGCATGCTTGATGAGCCATTGGTAGGCGCGCAGGTCGTCTTCGCCACCGGAGCGCTCGAAGGTGGCGGTATCCGTGCGGATGCCGTAGAGCAGCGCCGTGGAGAGCAGGGGCCCGGGCTTGATGCGCAGGCCCTGCAGGTAGCGGGTCATGATGGTGCTGGTGGCACCGAAGCCGGGGCGGATGTCGCAGAAGGGCGCCTGCGGCAGCTGGCCCGCTGTGAGGGGATGATGGTCGATGATGAGGTCGAAGGTGATGCCCTGGAAGGCCGGGTTGTGGTGGGGCTGGGAATCCACCATGGCGAAATGGGTGTAGAGCTCGGCCTTTTCGGGCTGCCAGAGCTTGGCCGGGATGCGCAGGTAGCGGATCATGGCCAGGTTGTCGGGCCGGGTGACTTCGTTGATGCGGAAGATGTCCACACCGCGCACACGATGCGCCATGATGCGCTTGAGCGCCAGCGCCGAGGCCAGGGCGTCCGGGTCCGCCGAGATGAGGATGGCCCAGCGCTGATCCTTGGTCAGTGTCTGCCGCCACTGTCGCATCTGCGCTACATAGGGATTGGTCATGACCGCTTTACTCCGCTGTTTTGGCGTTGTGGGGGCCGTGCGGGCAGCCGGGGGACACGGTATCCGGCTGGCTGGCCAGCAGGTCGCGCAGGAGGGGCAGGGATTCCTCCACCCCCTGCCAGCGGAAGATCTCCAGCAGATGGCGGCAGCTCCCGGGCAGGCGGCCGGCCAGTTGCCGTGCCAGATGCCGCTGGGATGCCGTGAACCGGTGCAGGGGCAGGTGCTGGTCCTGGGTGCCGGGGGCGCTCCAGTGGACCAGGGCCGCTGTCTCGGGCAGGGGGGATGCCCAAAGGGCGTTTTGAGCATAGCCCATGAGGTGCCCCACGTCCAGACAGAAGCCCAGCCCGTGATCGGCCGGAAAGCCGCGTCCCAGGCCGGCGATGTCGCAGATGTCGGTGTTCTCCAGCAGCAGGGGGATCTTGCTGCGCCGCTGCCAGCAGGCGGCGGCCTGACGCAGGATGAAACGCTGCAGCACGGGGCTGCCCTTGGGGGCGTGGAGCACGGCGCCCCAGGGCTTGAGCCGGGCCACCCGGTCAAAGACGCGCAGGGCCAGTTCCACGGCCACGCGCACGGCTTCGGCATCCTTCTTGCGCGGCCAGGGCAGGTCCACGGGCAGGTGGACATGCCAGCTCAGGGGCAGATCCGCCAGCGCGGGGGGCAGGTCTTCTTCGTCATAGGCAAGGCAGGGACGGGCCTCGAAAAGGCACAGGGCCACCTCGTCGACGCGCCCGGCCAGGAAGCGGGCATTCTCGGCCACATTGGCGGGCAGGACAAAGGAAGGGGCGCCGATGACGGGGCCGGTGGTCTGCTTCATGGAGCCTCCTTGGGACAGGGAAAGGGAGCGCCGTTGGGGCTCCCGGAACAGGGGAGGGATGGTCGTTGCCTGAAAGCCGTGATGCGCGGGGATGTCGGGGCACGCAGGCATCCCGGCCCCGGCGGCAGGCCGGCACAGCACGGCAAGGCGGCGCGCAGGCAGCGTATGCCCGCGCGGGAGCCTGTCTGGCGGCTGCTCTGAAAAGGTAGGTATTCCGGCGAGAAAAGGCAATACTGCCCATTGCTGCCGGTACAGGACAGGGGAGCTGACGGCCTCCCGCGTGGCAGGCGGTATCCTGCCGGCAGAGGACGCTTCGGCGTTTCGTGCGCAACGCGGCACGGAGCAGGAGCGGCGTACCGGCCTCCCTGTACCAGCGGGAGAGGCCGCCCGCCTGCGTCCCCGCATGATGGGCCGCCGCGGGCCCCTGTCCCTGCGGGCCGGGATACTGAAAGGCGGCTGCCCCTGCCGTGCCCGCTCCTTTGGAGTTATCGGACCGGCAAGCTCTGGCGAGAGGAACGAAAAAGGGGAAGGGGAAAGCCTTCGCCGCGGCGAACGTATCCCCCTTCCCCCGGATGGTCATGCACGCATCCAGGCCGCAGGCCGGGACTACAGCAGTTCCTGCGTCTGCCAGCCGTGGGCCTCGGCGGCGGCGCGGGTCTGGGCACCGCCCAGCACGCAGGTCACGCCGTGGCCGGCAGCCTCGGCCAGCACGTCGGCGAAGTCGCGGAAGTGCCGGGCCGTGGTGCCGAGGATCTCGTCACGCATCTGCTGGCGGGCCTCCTCGTCGTCCCCGGCCAGATGGCGGGCCAGGGCCTGCGCGCCGCGGGCGTCGGGCAGCAGGTAGCTGTCCAGGTCGCCGATGGCGCCCACGATGGCGCTGGTGAGCTGCTCCTTGTCGGGACGGAAGGAGCGCAGGTAGTCGGCCATCTGGTCATAGGCGGTCAGGGTGTCGTCCACGTTGGGGTCGCGGTAGGAGGCGCAGACCAGGGTGCCGCCCATGCGGTCCAGCATGCAGAAGGCGCCGTAGGCACCGCCGCGCACGCGCACGCGTTCCCACAGATAGCCCATGCGCATGTAACGCAGGATGACGCTGGCCGAACCGTGGTAGGTATAGCCCAGGTCATAGAGGTTGGCCGCCTTGCCCACATAGTTGATCTGGGCCGGGGCCAGGAAGGCTTCGGCGGCGGGCAGGCCGTCGCTGAAGGGCGGCAGGGCCGGGGCCGCGTCACGGCTGGCGGGCAGGGCGGCCAGCAGGCCGGCGGCCTGCCGCTGCACGGCATCCAGACCGGCGGTCTCGGCCGTGCAGTCCACCAGCACGTCGGGGCTGGCCACGATGAGGCGGCGCAGCTCGTCCAGATCGGCCAGCAGGCTGTCGGGATCGCTGTCCAGACGTTGCAGGTGCTCGCGCACGGCCATGAGCTGGCTGATGCCCGACAGGCGCTCGGCCAGCAGGCCGGCGGGCGTGAAGTGGGCACGCAGGCGGGAACCCACGGCCGAATGACCGGCCGCCACCAGACCGTGTTCCAGGCGGGCCTTGTCTTCCAGCAGCATCTGGCGCAGGCGCTCCAGACGCACGGCGCGGTCGGTCAGGGGCTCCAGCAGGATCTCGCGGAAGATGTCGAACAGGTCGGGCACCTTGTCGTAGACGGCCTTGCCGGCCACGCTCAGATATTTGACCAGGCCGCGTTCCCCGCGGGTGGTGGCCAGCAGGGGGTCGGCGCCCACGCCGCCGGTCTTGGCGGCCATGCGCGCGCCCAGCTCGCTGAAGTCGCGGCGGGCGGTGCCCACTTCGGTGAGGCTGCGGGCAAAGAGGGGCAGCAGGGGCTCCAGACGGGCCGGGACGGCGTTCAGGGGCAGGAGCAGGGCCGTATAGGCGATGCCGCTGGTGGGCAGGTCGTGGGCCAGCCAGGTCTGGCCGCCGCCCAGGGCCTCCTGCGCGCAGGGCACGGGCGTGTTGCGCAGGGGCAGGGCATCCATGCCCAGGCTGGGGATGGTGGCCAGGGCCTCGGGGCTGTCCGGGGCGGACTGGGCGGCCTGCAGACGGCTGGTGGCCTCCACCAGCTCCTGCCGCTCGGCCTCGGAGCAGGCCGCGTGCACGGCGGCAAGGCGGGCGGCCTCGCGGTCTTCGCGGGCCTTGGCCAGACGGGCGTCGGGCAGCAGCACCACGGTGGCGCGGTGCTCGTTGTTGAGGAAGTGGTCGCGGATGGCGTCCTCGAAGACCTTCTCCCCGGCGGCCAGACGGGCCTTGATGTCGGCCAGCGGGCCTTCCCAGGCCAGCGGGGCCAGCGGGTCGCCGTCATAGAGCCAGGTGGACAGGGCCTGGATCATGGCCGAGAGGCCGCGCGGGAAGCGGCCGGAATTGTTCTCACGGTAGGCGAACTCCACGCTGTTGACGGCGGCCTCCACGGCGGCGGGGTCGATGCCGTCCTCGGCAAGGTCGGCGAGGGTCTCGAAGATGAGCATCTCGGCGTCCTGCACCTTGCGCGGATCCACGCCCTTGAGACCGGTGGAGTAGTACATCTGGCGCAGGTCGGTCTCCAGGCCGCAGCCGGTGGTGTCCTCGCCCAGGCCGGAGCTGATGAGGGCCTTGCGCAGGGGCGAGCCCGGCAGACCTTCGAGGATGTGTTCCAGCATCTCCATGAGCAGGGCCTGATGCACATCACCACGTTCGCCCAGCAGCCAGTTGACCGTGAACAGGGCCGTTTTCTGGCCGTCGGTGGCGGCGTAGGGCACTTCCACCTGCCGGGGCGTGTCGCGGCGGGGCTGCAGGGGCACGGCGGAGTCTACCACGCGGGCGGTATAGCCCTGCAGGGCCGCGGCCACGATCTCCAGACGTTTTTCTTCCGGATCGTCGCCCCAGAAGAAGAAACGCGCGTTGGAGGGATGGTAGTAGCGGCTGTGGAAATCACGGAAGGCCTCATAGGTCAGGTCCGGGATGACTTCCGGGTTGCCGCCGGAGTCCAGGCTGTAGAGCATGTCCGGGAAAATGGCCTGCTGGCTCTGTTCGGACAGCACGGAATCGGGCGAGGAATAGGCGCCCTTCATCTCGTTGTAGACCACGCCCTTGTAGGTCCAGGGGCCTTTGGTGTCCCCGGCCTCCACGTGCCAGCCTTCCTGACGGAAGATGTCCTCGCTGATGCGGGGATGGAAGACGGCGTCGATGTAGACGTCGATGAGGTTGTAGAAGTCCTGCAGGTTGGCGCTGGCCACGGGGTAGCAGGTCTTGTCCGGGAAGGTGAAGGCGTTGAGGAAGGTCTGGAGCGAGCCCTTGAGCAGCTCCACGAAGGGTTCCTTGACCGGATATTTGTCGGAGCCGCAGAGCACGGAATGCTCCAGGATGTGGGCCACGCCCGTGGAGTCCGTGGGCGGGGTGCGGAAACTCACGCCGAAGCACTTGTTCTCGTCGGCATTGCTGACGGAGAGCAGTTGCGCGCCGGTGACGCCGTGTTTCCAAAGCCGGGCCGTACCGCCCACTTCGTGCAGGCGGCGCTCGGTGACGAGTTCGAAACCATGACTGTTCATGAGGGATCCTTTCAGGGAAGGTTCGTTGGTAAGATTCATATGGTACGGCTATACTATGGAGCAGCCGCTTTGCAAAGAGCGTGCTGGCGCCCCGGCGCAGGAGCCTTTCCGGAGCGGCGGCCGCGCACTGTATAAAAAAAGCACATGGGCCGCCCGCTGCGGGGCAAAGCGTCCAATTTTTTTACAACCTGCCGGGATGGCAGGGAAAAGTGTTCAATTTCTGTACAGGTGCCGGATAAAAGAAAAAGCCTTTTGGCTGTCTGTTTTTATAACAATTTGTTTTTATTGTAAAAATATATTTTGGCACGGCGATTGCTGTATCCTGTGCAACGACGGCATCGTCCAGGACGGGCCCTCCGGTCCGCCACCGCTACGGGGACAGCGCCGAACAGATATACATGCCATACCAGCTTCTTCCTTCAATGGAGGTCCGTCATGGAACACAGCGACTTTCTCACCGTCCGCGCTACCGCGGCAGCCGCATGGCCTCCCTGCTGCCTCGGCCCGCGACAGGCCGCGGTAGCGTGGACAGCCTGACGGACCTCCTCCGATCCTGAAACGAACATCCTCCGCTTCTCCTGAGACCTCCTTCCCCCGGTCGGCCCTGTCCCCCCCCCCCAGGGCCGGCCGGGACTGAAAACAGCAACCTTCCTCCTCCTGAAAAAGTCCCTTCCCGGCCGGCTCGTCCCTCCTTCGGAGCCGGCCGGGAACATACCGACCTTCCTCCTCCCAATACCCCGGCAGCCCCGCCCCCCTTGAGGGGCTGCCGGTGGCTCCGGAAAATTTCCCGCTAGCGGAGAACATCGGATCCGGCCACGCGCCGCGTCACGGCTCCGTTACCGGTACGGCCACGGAACGGCAGCAGCCCCTGCCATGTCGCCTTCAAGCGCCGGCAGGCAACGCCGCAGTCTTCCCCGGTCAGGCTCCCCGCTTTGGGGAGCCTTTCTTTTTGGGCGGCGTTGCCGGGTCTTCCAGAGGCATCAGGCAAAAATTTTTTGAAGTTCCGGGAAAATGCCGGTTGCCGGATCTTTCAGGCAGCGGGCGAAAGGGGCTTTTGCCGCTAGGCCATGCCCATAGCGGCTGATGCCCGGGCGTCTGGGCAAAGACAGGCCGCGCGTACCGGAAGGGGACGTATCGCGGAGGCCCCCGCCCACGCTCAAGGCCCCGCCCAGGAGCCGGCGGTGACCGCCGCGGGGATCTCCGCCGGTGAGCTCTGCCTGCCACAGGAGCCGGTCAGGATCGGGACGATGGCCGCCGTCCCCTGTCATGCGGACGCCACAGGGAACGCGGGCAAGGCGCCGTCCTGCCGGGCAAGGGCCCCTTTTTGCCTTTGGGGCTTGCCATTTGCGGGCTTTTGGTCTATGGAAGCTCGTTCATCGAAGCACACTCCGGCAGCGGCCCGGGGTGCCCGGCAATGCGCTACGGCGCATTTTTCGTTGTCTTCCGGTCATGGGGCCGGGGGCGGCGGCAGGCCGGGTTGCAGGGTCTGGGCCGGTGTGGAAGATCACAACCCTTTTGGAGGATTGAAAAATGGCTTACGTCAGCATGAAGCAGATGCTGGAAACCGGCGTGCATTTCGGTCACCAGACCCGTCGTTGGAACCCCAAGATGCGTCCTTACATCTTCGGCGCCCGCAACGGCATCCATATCATCGACCTGCAGCAGACCGTGAAGCTGTTCCGCGTGGCCTATGACAAGGTGGTCGACACCGTGGCCAACGGCGGCAAGGTGCTGTTCATCGGTACCAAGCGCCAGGCCCAGGAAGCTGTGGCCACCGAAGCCACCAAGGCCAACCAGTACTACGTGACCAACCGCTGGATGGGCGGCACCCTGACCAACTTCGTCACCATCCAGAAGAGCGTGGAACGCCTGAAGAAGCTGGAAGGCATGTTCGCCGACGGCAGCATCAACCGTTACCAGAAGAAGGAGATCCTGCTGCTGGAACGCGAAATGCAGAAGCTGGAACAGACCCTGGGCGGCATCAAGAACATGGATCGCCTGCCCCAGCTGGCTTTCATCATCGACCCCCATCGCGAAGACATCGCCGTGAAGGAATGCCGCAAGCTGGGCATCCCGATCGTGGCCGTGACCGACACCAACTGCGACCCCGATGTCATCGACTACATCATCCCCGGCAACGATGACGCCATCCGCGCCATCAAGCTGTTCGTGACGGCTTTCTCCGAAGCCTGCCAGGAAGGCGAAGCCCAGATGAAGGACGGCGCCGCCGTGGAAGCCAACGCCGAAGAAGCCATGCAGAAGGCTGCCGAGACCGAAGCTGCCGCCGAGTAGTTTTGGTACGGTCTTCTGACCTCGGGCAACGCTGTTGCCCCGGGCATCGGCCCTGCTGATGTCCGCGCCCGGACGGGGATGCCCCGTGGCGGGCGACGCAGGAACCGGAGCAGCGAGGCTCCGGCCCCCCCATGCTTCAAAAGGTGGCGGCGCGGCTTTCGGGCTGTGCCGCCACCCTGCGCACTGCGCGATTTTTTTTGGAATCTTGCTCCGGCCCAGGCCGGATACACAGGAGAATACAATGGCTATTTCCGCCGCTATGGTGAAGGAACTGCGCGAAAAGACCGGCGCCGGCATGATGGACTGCAAGAAAGCCCTGGTGGAAGTGGACGGCGACCTGGAAAAGGCCGTCGACTGGCTGCGCCAGAAGGGTATGGCCAAGGCTGCCAAAAAGTCCGGCCGTGCCACCAGCGAAGGCCTGGTGATGGCCGCCGTGAGCGCTGACGGCAAGACCGTGGCCATGTCCGCCCTGCTGTGCGAGACCGACTTCGTGGCCCGCGGCGAACAGTTCGAAGCCCTGGCCGCCAAGGTGGCCCAGAGCGTGCTGGACAGCAATCCCGCCGACGCCGAAGCCCTGAAGGGCCTGGTGGGCGAGGACGTGACCCAGCTCATCGCCTCCGTGGGCGAAAACATGCAGCTCGGCAACTTCACCCGTCACACCCGTGAAGACAACGAAGTGATCGGCCAGTACATCCACGCCAACCGCAAGATCGGCGTGCTGGTGGACCTGGTGTGCGACAGCGCCGCGACCGCCGCCAAGCCCGAAGTGCAGGAACTGGCCAAGAACGTGGCCATGCAGGTGGCCGCCACCAACCCCATGGCCCTGGACGCCGCCAGCCTGGACGCCGCCGCCATGGAACGCGAGCGTGAAGTCTACCGCCAGAAGGCCCGCGAAGAAGGCAAGCCCGAACAGATCGTGGAAAAGATCGCCGAAGGCGCCGTGAAGAAGTTCCAGAAGGAAGTCTGCCTGATGGAACAGCCCTACATCCGCGACGACAAGAAGAGCATGACCGAAGTGGTGCGCGAAGTGGCCAAGGCCGCCGGTGGCGACATCAAGGTCGCCGGCTTCAGCCGCATCCAGCTGGCCGCTGAATAAGCTTTCCGTCACGATGATTCCGGGAGGGGCTCCGGCCCCTCCTTTTTTTTGGCCTTTTTCCCGGCCATGCCGACGCTTTCCTGACGGACGACGGCGTATACTGTCTCCATCCAGTCCGGGACTCCGTGCGGAGCGGGAGGGCCGGGCATCACTTCAGCATCACTGCCGCAAGGAGGCGGAAAGCTCCCATGTGGGATTTCTCGTGGATCGCCGATCCCTCGGCCTGGGCCGGGCTGGGCACCCTGATCGTGCTCGAGGTCGTGCTGGGCATCGACAACCTCGTTTTCATCTCCATCCTCACCTCGCGCCTGCATACGCAGGAACAGCGCCGCCGGGCCTTCCTCACCGGTCTTGGTCTCGCGCTCGTCATGCGCCTGGTGCTGCTTTCCGCCATCGCCTGGATCGTCAGCCTGACCGAGCCCCTGGTCACGATCTTCGGCAAGGCCTTCTCGTGGCGGGATTTCATCCTCATGGGCGGCGGCATCTTTTTGCTGCTCAAGGGGACCATGGAGCTGCACGAGCGCCTGGAAGGCGGCATGGCCGAATATTCCTCGGCACCCACACGCTCTGGCTTCTGGCAGGTCATCATCCAGATCCTGGTGCTGGATGCTGTGTTCTCCCTGGATTCCATCATCACCTCGGTGGGCATGGTGGATCACATCCCGGTGATGATGCTGGCCGTCATCCTGGCCATGCTGGTCATGGTCATGGCCGCCGCGCCGCTGACCAGCTTCGTGGAACGGCACCCCACGGTCATCATCCTGTGCCTGGGCTTTTTGATGATGATCGGCCTGAGCCTGCTCATGGACGGCCTGGGCTACCATATCCCCAAGGGCTACCTTTATGCGGCCATCTGCTTTTCGGTGCTGGTGGAGATCTGCAACCAGGTGGCCCTGCGCAACCGCCGCAAGCGCATCAGCATGCGCGACATGCGTGAATCCATGGCCATGGCGGTGCTGGGGCTGCTGGGCGGCGGGCGTCCCGGCGAGGAAGAAGCGCGGCGCGATGCCGCGGCCCTGGCCAGCGAGAGCGACGCCCAGCCCCTGTTCGAGCCGGAAGAGCGCGACATGGTGGCCCGCGTGATCCGTCTGAGCGGCCGCACGGCCCGCTTCATCATGACCCCGCGCCACCGGGTGCGCTGGCTGGACAGCGAGGCCGACTATGCCACGGCCTGCCGTTTTGCCAGCGAGAGCCTTTCTCCCTGGCTGCCGGTGCTGGATCCGGACAGGGATGAAGTGCTGGGCGTGATCCATACCGGGGATCTGGCGGCCGTGACGCCCCGGGGGCCCGTGACGGATACGGAGCGCCCTGGTGCGGCAGCGCCGCAGGAGGACGGCAGCGGACAGGTCTGGAGCGTGCGGCCCCTGCTGCGCCCCGCGCCCACGATCTTCGAGCATGCCTCGCTGACGGAGATGCTGGAGACGTTTCGCGAAGAGCCCACGCCCCTGGCCTTCGTGCGTGACGAATACGGCAGCGTGGTGGGTTGCATCACGCCCACGGATCTGGTGAGCGTGCTGGCAGGCCAGATGGGCGACATGCCCGCCGGGCCCGAAGCCTGCCGCCAGCCCGACGGCTCGTGGCTCATGCCCGGCCGCCTGACCGTGGATGCCGTGACCTCCTGGCTCGGCATCCACCTGCCGCCGCGCAGCTCTTCGGCCACGCTGGCGGGGCTGTTGCTGGAGGCCCTGGGCCATATCCCGCACGAAGGCGAACGGGTGCGCATCCAGGGCTGGCGGATGAAGATAGTGAAGATGGACGGCAACCGCATCGACGAGGTGCTGGTTCGCCGTCTGGAGCATTAGCTGTCCCGGCGGGGGCGCCTGCCACCGGTGCCCGGCAAGGCATGCCGGCCCGTGTGTCCCGGGCCGCCGCAGGACGCCGGGGATGGGAACATCTCCGCCGGGACAGCAGGATTTACCGGAAGCAAAGGATCAGGTTCTCCTCCTTTCCCCTCTTCCTTGCTTCCGGAGCGGCAGCTGTGGGAGGCTGTCGCATACGGGGGACGGGGGCCGTGGATCCCGTCCCCCATTTTTTACCTGCCGGGCAGGTAATGGAAGGCCACCCGCCGTTGCGGGTGGCCTTTTGCGTCATGCCGCAGGGCCGGCCCCGTCCCCCTCCTGTGCGGGGACACTGCCGTCCAGTGTCAGGGGCGGCTTGAATTCGTCCATGAAGATCTTCCAGACCGTCACGAAGAGCACGGCCAGCATGGGGCCCGTCACGAAGCCGTCCATGCCGAACAGCGAAAAACCGCCCAGCGTGGAGAGCAGGACCATGAAGTCCGGCAGTTTGGTATCACGCCCCACCAGGACAGGGCGGAGGATGTTGTCCGCCAGACCGATGACGAAGATCCCGTAGGCCAGCAGCACCACGCCGGACACATGATCGCCCGTGAGCAGCAGGTACCCGGCCACCGGCGCCCAGACCACGCCCGCGCCCACCACCGGGATGAGCGAGAGCAGGGTCATGACCACGCCCCAGAGCACCGGGGCCTTGATGCCCAGTATCCAGAAGATGAGGCCGCCCAGCGCGCCCTGGGCCATGGCCACCAGCAGGCTGCCCTTGACCGTGGCCCGCAGCACTTCGGCGAACTTGGCGAAGAGCAGGTCCTCGCGGTGGTCGCCAAAGGGCAGGGCCCGGATGAGCAGCACGCGCAGCTGCTTGCCGTCGCGCACCAGGAAGAAGGCCAGGTAGAGCATGATGCAGAGGTCCACGAGGAAGTTCACCGTGCTGCCGCCCAGGGCCACGGTGTTGCGCGCCACCAGGCCGCTGGCCTTGACCGCCAGCTCGGAAAGTTTCTGGTTGATGACCTCCGGGCCGTAGCCGTAGCGGGTGAGCCAGTCCTGCACGCCGGGCGCCACCTCGCGCAGCTTCTCCAGCGTCTCGCGGATGTCATGCCCGCCGGACGTCAGGCGGCCGTAGAGGTTGGCCACCTCGTTGATGAAGGTATAAAAAATGTACGCGCAGGGCACGATGATGAGCACCAGGCTCAGGATCACGCAGGTCAGCGCCGCCAGGTTGCGGCCCATGCCGCGACGTTGCAGGGCTTCGTAGACAGGTGTGGAGAGCAGGGCGATGACGATGGCCCAGAAGATGACATCGAAGAAGGGGCGCAGCATCCAGAGGAAGGCCAGCGAGACGCCGGCCAGCAGCAGGATGAAGGCGCGATCTTCAAAACGGTTGGTGCATTCGAGCATGGGGGCTCCTTGCCGGGTGCGCACGGTTTCGGTTCGGGACTCTTTTCGATACCGCAAAAGCCGGGGGCAGGCAAATGCGGCCTCTTGTCGGGCACGGTCCCCGGCGGCGTCCCGAGCGGCCCATTCGATGGCGGTTCCCGGGCATGTCCTCCCGGCTGCCGGAACGGAGCGTGCGCCCTGCCGGGGCAGGGAAGCGCAGGCGGCAACGGTGGGGCGTGCCTTCCTCCGGTCATGCAGCGGTGCCCCTGCCGCCGCGGCATGCTCCGTTTGCCGGACAGGCTGTCATGCAAAGGGGCGCCCCACGCCAGTCTGCGGGGGCGGCATGGTAAAAGTGCTTTGAGATAGCGATGTTTTTTGCTATGATAAAAAGAGCGCGTCCGAATGCCCGCTTTTCGTGCCGGACGATCCATGAAAGCAACCGCCGGCGTGGCCGGCTTCAACCAAGGCGGAACATATGGCTGAACTCAAGTACAAGCGCGTGCTGCTCAAATTGAGCGGCGAGGCCCTGGCCGGAGAGCAGAAAACGGGTATCGACCCCGAAACCGTGGGCACCATCTGCAAGGAGATCGGCGGATTGCTCGACATGGGCGTGGAACTTGCCCTGGTCATCGGCGGCGGCAACATCTTCCGCGGCCTTTCCGGTTCCGCCAAGGGCATGGAACGTTCCTCCGCCGACTACATGGGCATGCTGGCCACGGTACTCAATGCCCTGGCCGTGCAGGACATGCTGGAAAAATTCGGCTACCCCACCCGCGTGCTGTCAGCCATCGACATGCAGGAAGTGTGCGAGCCCTTCATCCGCCGCCGTGCCATGCGCCATCTGGAAAAGGGCCGTGTGGTCATCTGCGCCGCCGGTACCGGCAACCCCTATTTCACCACCGACACCACCGCGGCCCTGCGCGGCATGGAACTGCAGTGCGATGCCATCATCAAGGCCACCAAGGTGGACGGCATCTACGACAAGGACCCCGCCAAGTTCCCCGATGCCGTCAAGTACGACAGCCTGAGCTATGACGAGACCCTGTCCCGTCATCTGGGCGTCATGGACGCCGCGGCCTTTGCCCTGGTGCGCGACAACAACGTGCCCATCATCGTCTGCCGCATGCTGGGCGGCGACATCCGCCGCGCCATCCTGGGCGAGCAGGTGGGCACCATCGTGCACGACTGCTAGCCACGACCTTTCCGAACCCCTATAGTCCGCAAGGAGATTTTATGGATATCGATACCATCCTTCTGGATACCGAAGACCGCATGGAAAAAGCCATGGCCGCCCTGGAACGCGACTTCCAGAAACTGCGCACCGGTCGCGCCACCACTGCCCTGGTGGACGGCATCAAGGCCGATTACTACGGCACCCCCACCCCCATCTCCCAGATGGCTTCCGTGGCCGTGCCCGACAGCCGCACCATCACCATCCAGCCCTGGGACAAGGGCGGCATCTCCGTGGTGGAGAAGGCCATCCTCAAGTCCGACCTGGGCCTGACCCCGGTCAATGACGGCCGCATCATCCGCATCAACATCCCGCCGCTGACCGAAGAGCGCCGCAAGGAGCTGGTCAAGGTGGCCCGCAAGTACACCGAAGACGCCAAGGTGGCCGTGCGCAACGTGCGCCGTGATGCCAACGACTCCCTGAAGAAGCTGGAGAAGGAAAAGGCCATCACCGAAGACGAACAGAAGAAGGCCGAAGCCGAAGTGCAGAAGCTGACCGACAAGTTCGTGGCCGATGCCGACAAGCGCAGCCAGGCCAAAGAAAAGGAAATCATGGACATCTAGTGTCCGCCTTCCGGGAGCGGCCCTGCCGCTCCCGGACGTTTTCCGCAGCCCGGCCGGCCCCAGGGGCACCGGGCCGTGTTTTTTTCGGCACGGTCATGTTTTCCGGGCCTGTCGTCCCCGGTTCAGAGAGGTACCATGAGCGAAACGCTTACCCATCTTCCCGTACATCTGGCCATCATCATGGACGGCAACGGCCGCTGGGCCCAGGCCCGCGGCCTGCCGCGCGAGGCGGGGCACCGCGCCGGGGCCGAGACCGTGCGCACCATCGTGACCGAATGCCGCCGTCTGGGCATCCGCCACCTGACCCTGTACACCTTTTCCAGCGAGAACTGGTCGCGGCCCAAGGCCGAAGTCTCGGCCCTGTTCTCCCTGCTGCTGGAATTTTTGGGCCAGGAAGTGCCCCGCATGGAGCGCGAGGGCATCCGCCTGAACATCCTGGGCGACATGGAGGCCCTGCCCCTGGCCGCCCGCACGGCCCTGCGCCACGGCCTGCGCCGCACGGCGGCCAATACGGACATGGTGCTCAACCTGGCCCTCAACTACGGCGGCCGCGCCGAGCTGGTGCGTGCCGTGCGCAGCATGATGGACGAGGGCCTGCGCCCCGGGGACGTCACCGAACAGAGCCTGGCCGACCATCTGTACACCGCCGGACAGCCCGACCCCGATTTCCTCATCCGTACCAGCGGAGAACAGCGCCTGAGCAATTATCTGCTCTACCAGTGCGCCTACAGCGAATTCTACTTCACCCCCACGCCCTGGCCCGACTTCGGCGTGGAGGCCCTGCACGAGGCCCTGGCCGTCTACGCCGGACGCTCGCGCCGATTCGGGAAAACCCAGGAGCAAATCAATGGCCGTTGATCACGCTACCGACATCCGCCGCACCATCACCGGCCTCGTTCTGGCCGCCATCGTCGTCCTTGCCCTCGTCCTGCGGGGCTGGGTGCTGCTTGCCCTCATCCTGCTGGTGGCGGCGCTGGGCCTGTGGGAGTTCTTCTCCCTGTTCTGGGGCAACAAGCGCATCCCCAGCCGCATCTGCGCCATCGCCCTGGGCTGGGGCATGCTGGCGCTGACCTGGGCCCATCGCACGCAGGACGCCCTGGTCTGCCTGGGGGCGGGCTTCGTACTGGCCGCCATGAGCTTCCTGTTCCGCTGGAACGAGGTGGAAGAAGAAGGCGTGCCCGCCTTTGCCTCCAGCGGCATCTTCATGGCCGGTCTGGCCTACATCCCGCTGCTGTTGCTGCCCGCCACCTATCTTTCCACCACCAAGCTCATCTTCGTGCTGGCGGCCGTGGCCGTTTCCGATACGTCCGCCTATTTCGTGGGCACCCGCTTCGGACACCACAAGCTCTGGCCCCGCGTGAGCCCCAACAAGAGTTCCGAAGGCGCCGTGGGCAGCCTGGTGGGCTGCGTCATCTTCTGCACCATCTACGGCGCCTGCCTGGGCAGCGCCAGCTGGTGGGCCTTCGCCCTGCTGGGGATCGCCATCAATGCCTTTGCCCAGCTGGGCGATTTGTTCGAATCCGCCCTCAAGCGCGCGGTGCATGTGAAGGATTCCAGCAACCTGCTGCCCGGTCATGGCGGCATCCTCGACCGTGCGGACAGCATCCTGTTCGCCATGCCCATGTTCGCCGTCGTGGACCAGTGGTTCTTCTTCTTTTAGCCGGCATGCCGCCGGCAGCTGATGGACACATCGGCTGTCTGTGCCGAGCCCGACTTTGCGAAGGGGCCGGTCTTCTTCTGGAGGACCGGCCCTTTTCTTTTTTTGGGGGGGACGCTGGCGGGGATAGATCCACTTGCACTCTGCGAAATAGCCGTCGGATGACGGCCATTGCCCGGCATCCAGGCTGGGTCGCCTGCGCGGCGAGGCGTCAGGGGGAGGTAAGGCTGCTGGCGCAGAGCGGAAGGAATGGGAGAACCTGATCCCTGATGGACAGGCCGTTGACTGGAGAGAGGAGCCATGATGCCGGGCGTGACGCTGACAAAAGGCGGGAGGCTGGGCCACTTTTTTCCATCTCTGCCTGTCGTGTCATCCTGTCCGTTTTTTCCCGAGACTCCCTGTATGGTTCTGTTCGCCTTATGAGCGGTTTTTGGGGGAGGGAAGGGGGGCCGGGGGAAGGGTGGGGACTTTTTTCCGCTGGAAAAAGTCTCCTCCCTTCCCCCGCGGCATGCCTGTTTCCTCTCCTTCCTCCCTGCGGCCCGCTCTCGACGAGGCAAGGGATTTTTGGCATGCTGTGGACGATTTTGTCCCGGAGACAAAGGAGAAACACATGTCAGATCTGTGGCCCGGGCTGAACGGCCCTGCGATTCGGTATATTTCGGAAGCGCCTTCCGAGGCGTGGCGGCGCGGCGTGCGCCAGCTTGTCCTTTTGGGCTCCACGGGTTCCATCGGCGGCAACACCCTGGCGGCCATCCGTTCGCGGCGGCGTGAATGCGTGGTGCTGGGCCTTTCCTGCGCGCGCAACGTCAAGACCCTGGCCGAGCAGGCGCAGGAGTTCCGGCCCCCGTATCTGGCCGTGCTGGACGAGGCTTCGGCCGCGGGCCTGCGCAAACTGCTGCCCACGGGCTACAGCCCCGAGATCCTGGTGGGCAGCGAAGGCTATGCCCGTCTGGCGGCCCTGCCCGAAGCGGACACCGTGCTTTCGGCGCAGGTGGGCGCGGCGGGCCTGGCCGGGACGCTGGCGGCCGCGCTGGCGGGCAAGGTCATCTGCCTGGCCAACAAGGAGTCGCTGGTGCTGGCCGGCGACATGCTGCGCCAGGTCTGCGCCCGCACCCATGCCAGCATCCTGCCGGTGGATTCCGAACACAACGCCATCTTCCAGTGTCTGGCCGGACGCGGGCAGGAGGTGGACCGCCTGCTGCTGACGGCCTCCGGCGGCCCGTTCCGCGGCCGCAGCCGCGAGGAGCTGCGCAACGTGACCCGCGCGCAGGCCCTGGATCATCCCAACTGGAAGATGGGCGCCAAGATCAGCATCGACTCGGCCACCATGATGAACAAGGCCCTGGAAGTGGTGGAAGCCTTCCACCTGTACGGCGTGCCGCTGGAAAAGATCACGGTGCTGGTGCATCCGCAGTCGCTGGTGCATTCGCTGGTGCAGTTCACGGACGGCAGCCAGCTGGCGCAGCTGGGCACGCCGGACATGCGCATCCCCATCGCGGCCTGCCTGTTCTGGCCCCGCTGCGTGGATACGGGCGTGCCGCCGCTGGATCTGGTCAAGGCCGGCACCCTGCAGTTCTTCGCCCCTGACGACGAGGCCTTCCCGGCCCTGAAGCTGGCGCGTCGCGCCCTGCGGGAACGCGGCGGCATGTCGGTGGTGATGAACGCCGCCAACGAGGCCGCCGTGGAGCTGTTCCTGTCCGGCAAATGCGCCTTTGCCGACATCGCGGAGCTGGTCTCGGCCGCCATGGATGCCCATGCCGCCGGCGAGCCGGGGCACGAACCGTTCTGCCCGCCGCTGTCCTGTAGCGGCGATGACAGTCTTGCCCTTGAACGGGAAGTGACTATCTTGACAGAGCGCATGTCGCGCCTTGACCTGAAAACTCGCGAGCTGGTGAAACAGCTGGCCCGCGCCGGAGTTGACGAGTGCTGACGACCATCGTTGCCGCCATCATTGTCCTTGGCGGCCTGATCTTCTTCCATGAACTGGGACATTTCGCCGTGGCCCGCTGGCTGGGCATGGGCGTGTCCACCTTTTCCCTTGGCTTTGGCCCCAAACTGCTCAAATACCGCCATGGCAAGACGGAATACGCCCTGTCGCTGGTGCCTTTGGGCGGCTATGTGGCCCTGGTGGGCGAGAACGACGAGAACGACATCCCCAGCGGCTTCACGCGGGAGGAATGCTTTTCCCTGCGGCCCGCGTGGCAGCGCTTCCTCGTGATCGCGGCCGGGCCCTTCGCCAACATCCTGCTGGCCTGCATCCTGTGCTGGGCGGTGGCCTGGGGCTGGGGCAATGCCGTCATGCTGCCGCAGGTGGGCGCCGTCATGCCCCAGAGCGCGGCGGCACAGGCCGGTCTGCAAAAGGGCGACCTGATCCTGAGCATCGACGGCCGTCCCCTCAGCTCGTGGGACGAGATATCCCCGACCGTGGCCGCGGCCAACGGCCGTCCCCTGACCCTGACCGTGGCCCGGCAGCCCGCCGAGGGCATGACCCAGGGCACGGAACTGGAACTGATCCTGACGCCGCAGTGGAGCACGCGCAAGACCATCTTTGGCGAGGATGAGAAAGCCTGGCTCATCGGCATCGGGCCGCTGGGCTCGGTGCGCGTGGAAGAACTGGGCTTTTCCGAGGCGCTGAAGACGGGTCTTGTCCAGACCTGGCGTCTGGTGGACCTGACCTGGCAGAGCTTCGTCAAGCTGGCCCAGCGCGTGGTGCCCGCCGATCAGGTGGGCGGCCCCATCATGATCGCCCAGATGGTGGGCCAGCAGGCGGAGCAGGGCCTTGTGGGCGTGCTCGGCCTGGCGGCGCTCATCAGCATCAACCTGGCCATCCTCAACCTGCTGCCCGTGCCCGTGCTGGACGGCGGGCAGATGCTCTTTTGCCTCATCGAGATGCTCTTCCGCCGCCCGGTGCCGCAGAAGATCCAGGAATGGGGCATGCGCGTGGGCATGGCCCTGCTGCTGAGCCTGATGATCTTTGCCACCTTCAACGACGTGACACGCATCATCAATACGCCGGACGAGGCCCCGGCCGCGGAAAAGACGGCCCCCTAGCGTCCGGTGGGAGAATTCGACATGGCGACACACGCTGTCCCCGGAACGGGGCTGGAGCTGATACTCAACGCCGCTGAAGGCGTGCTGCAGATCGTGGTCACGGAGGATGAGGCCATCCTTTGTGCGCAGGCATGGTACCGCAGCGAGCGGGCCACGGAGATCCTGGCCCCGGCGCTGGCCGAGCTGGCCACGTCGCTGGGCATCCGCTGGAGCGATCTGCGCCGCATCGCCTGCGTGCGCGGGCCGGGCTCCTTCACGGGCATCCGCCTGACCCTGGCCACGGCCGCGGCCCTGCGCCGTTGCGGCCGGGCGCAGCTGGCCGGGCTGGACTACATGCAGGCCCTGGCCACCACGGCCGTCATGCGGCGCGGCATGCTCTACGGCGGCCACGTCTGGGTCCTGACCCATGCCCGTCGCAACCTTGTCCACTGTCAGCCTTTCATCAGCTACGGGCCCGAGATCCCGGCCCAGCCCCTGCGGGGCGTGTCCCTGTGCACGCCGGCCGAGGCCGTGGCGGCCATCACGGCCGATACGGCGGACGCCGTGCTGGTCTGCGGCACGGGCCTGCGGCGCAATGCGGACGCCTGTGCGCCCCTGGAAGCCCTGCCCGCCGTGACCTGCCTGCCCGCCTGCATCCATGCCTCCACCGAGGCCCTGTGCCTGCTGGCACGCCATGGCGACTACGCTCCCGAGGACATCGAGCCGCTCTATGTGCGCCCCTGCGATGCCGTGGACAACCTGCCCGATCTGGCCCGGCGTCAGGGCCGGGACAGCGATGCCGCCACCGCCGAGCTGGAGCGCCTGCTGCATCTGGCCCCGGGCAGCGAGATATGATGTTTTGATGTGCTGGGGCATGTTGTGGGGGAGACCTTTCCCCGGACACGCCCACGTGCTTTCTGCGGGCGTGCCTGCGGCCGCACGGAGCCGTTCACAGCGATGGCCTTATTCCAAGGAGGAACGCCCATGCCTGATGAACATATCCTTGAAGGCAGCGATGCCGGTGAACGGCCCCTGCTCAGTTATCGCCAGTCCTGGCTGGCCTGGGCCGGGCCGGTGCTGATGCTGCTGGTCTGTGTGGCCCTGTGCGTGGCCGGGCAGCGCTACATGCCGGAATTTTTCTGGATCTTCGCGGGCGTGGGGGCCCTGCTGGTGCTGTGCATGGCCTACAGGATATTGCTGGTGCGCAGCGTGCACCTGTACGCCGACAGCAAGGGCGTCTGGCTGTACCGGGGCATCCTGCCCTGGAACCGGGGCGCCGTGGGCGTCAAATGGCGTGACATGGAAGATGCGGCCTTCACCTCGGGTTTCAGCAGCTGGCTGTTCAACAGCTATACCGTGCGGGTGGGCAACCGCTTTTCGCAACAGAGCGAGATACTGGTGCACAACATTGCCAACGGACGCGAAGCCGTGAACCAGCTCAACGAGATGCAGGGACGTTTTTGCGGTCGTGCCGCCCGGCATGACGATTAAAGCCTGCCCCGTCTGAACCGGGGAAAGAGATGCGAGAGGGGGAGGGGCGTTTTTTGGTAAAAACTGCCCCTCCCCCTCTCGCGCTCTTCCCCACCCCGAAAAAACTTTTCTTCTGGTCTGTATGGCGGGTCTCCGTCGCTGTATGGCGGGCATGGTGTCGCAAGGCTGGATCGGCCCGGCGCAAGGCTCACGCTTCGTCCATATATTCCTCTGGATGGCATAAAAACGCCCCGTATCGTCTTGATACGGGGCGTTTCTGTGCTGCCGGGGGACAGACGCCCGGCACGGTTTCGGCGTCTCTGATGACCGTCAGATGCCATCACAAAAGTTTTAGGGAAGGAGAGGGGGAGCATGAGGGGGAGAGGGAGGACCCTTTTCCAAAAGGGGCTCCCTCTCCCCCTCATAAAAAAATCTCCGCCGCCCTTACTTGCGGTTCTGGGCGCGCAGATAGGCCTTGGCGTCGGGGTCGCCGTTCTTGGCGGCCAGCCGGTACCAGCGGGTGGCTTCGGAAAGATTGCGCTGCACGCCGGTGCCCTGGTCGTACATGAGGCCCAGGCTGTACTGGGCGGCGGGCTCGTTCTGGTCAGCGGCCTTGCGGTACCATTCCACGGCCTTGGCGTAGTCCTGCGGCACACCGCGGCCCTGTTCGTACATGAAGCCCAGGTTGTACTGGGCCTCGGCATAGCCGCGCTCGGCGGCACGGGTGTACCATTCCACGGCCTTGAGGTTGTCCTGCGCAAAGCCGCGGCCTTCGGCGTACATGTAGGCCAGATTGTTCTGGGCCTTGAGGTGGTCCTGCTCGGCGGCGCGCTGGAACCAGTGGGCCGCCTTGGTGTCGTCCTGATTGCTGGCCTTGGCGTTGAGGTACATCCAGCCCAGGGAATACTGGGCGTCGGCCAGCCCCTGGTTGGCGGCACGGCCGTACCAGTCGATGGCCTCGTTCTCGCTTTTGCGCACGCCGCGTCCGTGGGCGTAGAGGTAGCCCAGATTGTACTGCGCCATGGCCAGTCCCTGTTCGGCGGCCTTGCGGAACCAGCGTCCGGCCTCGCCGTAGTTGCGGCGCACGCCGTCGCCCGTGGCCAGCGCGGTGGCCAGCGCGTTCTGGGCATTGGCCAGCCCCTTGTCCGCGGCCTGGCGGAAGAGGGTCACGGCACGCTGGGGGCTCTTTTTGACGCCGCGCCCGTCCTGGGTCAGGCGGCCGAGGATGTACAGGGCCTCGGCATTGCCGTTCTTGGTGAGCGGCGTGAGCAGGCTGACGGCCTTTTTGTAATCCTTGCTGTCAAGGGCGCTCTGGACTTCGCCCAGCACGGCTTCCGCGGCGCGTTCTTCGGGGCTGGGGCCGCTTTCGGCGGCCTGTGGGGCATCAGGGGCGGGAGCCGTGGCATCGGCCGCCGGGACGGGCGCGGGCAGCAGCAGGGCCAGGGCCAGGACGGCGGGCAGGGCGAACAACGGCAGGCGGCACAGGGCGCTGCCGGTGGACATACGGGACATGGAAGGTCTCCTTACAGGCGTTGCAGCAATGAAACGATATGGGCATCCGGGCCCTTGGGATCGACGAAGGCGTGCTCGCGGCAGAAGGCCCGGCGGGCGGACTGGACGCGTTCATCCCGCCACCAGCGGGCGGGGTTGTCCCAGACTTCCCGGACCTTGGCGGCGGCCGCCTCGGCGGAGGGCTGCCAGATGCCGGCCTCGGCCAGCAGGTCCAGCCGGGCCAGAGCTTCGTCGGTCATGGGCCAGATGGATCTGTCCCAGTAGGCGATGGTGGGCACATTGGCCGCCATCGCCTGGAGCAGGGTAGTGCCGTGATGGTCCAGCACCATGAGGGCGCAGGTGAGCATCCGGGCTTCCAGCGGGCCGCTGCACAGGCGCACATGGGGGAAACGCGGCAACAGCCAGGGCGCATCGTCCAGCGCGCCCGGCGCGTCGAAATGGGGCCGGTAGAGGATCTTGTCGTGCAGGCGGCGGGGCAGATCCTCAAGGAACCATTGCTTGTCTTCCCGGTACTGGAGCCACTGGAGGGGCGTGGGACGCGAATCGAGACGGTGTCCGTACAGGGGCATCTCCGCGCCCACGAAGAGCAGGGTCTCGTCGCCGCCGCGCCACTGGTCAGCCATGTTGGCCAGCAGGGGATAGGGTAGCGGCAGGAACTGGCCGCCCTTGCCCGCGCCCGTGGCATCGTAATGGCTCCAGCCCCAGGTGCCGAACGCATGCTGGCTGAACTCCACCAGCGGGGTCTCGCACAGGCAGCGCACCTGCCCCACGTTGCCTCCGTGCTGGACGAACATGACACGGTGGCCGCGGGCGCGCCAGACGGCCAGCTGCTGGCGGTACCGGGTGTCCTCATGAGCACGGACCGAGGCCACGCGCACGCGCGGGACGCGCGCCGGGGCGACGTGGTCGGGGTGATCCAGCTCGGCAAGGGTCTGGGGCAGGGCGCCGATGAAAATGGGCAGGGGGGCGAGCGGCAGGTCGTGCTTCACACCGGTGGCCGCGCTGCCGAAATGGGCGGCCAGAGGACGGCTGGCATCGGGCTGGCGGCTGGGATGGAGCAGGGCCAGCGAGTAGCGCAGGGCCTGATGCAGCCGCATGCCGCGCAGGGGCGGACAGGGCAGGCGCAGCACACAGGAGCGCGCCCAGGCCCGCAGGCGCTGTTTCAGGCTGCCGCTGTCTTCCGGCGGGATGAGGCGGCCATAGGACGCGCATACGGGCAGGGCGTAGGAACGGGTCCAGCGTTCGGGCCAGACGGCCTCCAGAAGGCGGGACATGAGCCAGGTGTTCCAGTCCGCGCCCAGGGCGCCGCTCATGACGAAATCGTGTTCCGTGGCAAAGGAGAACGTGCAGTCCTCGGGCAGCAGCTCCACATGCAGGGGCAGGTGGCCCCAGTCTTCCACCATGGCGCGCACGCGCAGCCAGCGCTCCACCATCTGGCGCGCCACCGTGCAGGCCCAGGGGGTCAGCAGGGTCTCCCAGTAGACACCGGGCAGATCGACTTCTTCCGGGCCCAGCAGGCTGCTTACGGGATTGTTCTCCACAGCGCGCCGGCGTTGCAGGGCCCGCAGGTGACGCCCCAGGGCGGGGATGCTGTCCACGGTCAGGGACTGGGCCATGAGCACGGCCCTGTCCAGCGTGGCGGGATCGCGCAGGGGTTCCCGGCCGAAGACGAAGCTGTCCTCCCAGCCGGGGAAGAAGTCTTCTTCCGTATCGAAACACCAGGGCCCGGCTGCCCAATGGGTATCGGGGTCGGCCCCGCGGGGCATGAGCCCCAGGACAAGGTGGCGCGTCTGAGCCATGAGAGCAAACCTTGGTGGAAGTGGGCAGCGGGGGAGCCCCGTGCGGGAGCAGAGACAGCGCAGCGTGCGTCGCGTGACGGCCAACATAGCCGGTTTGCAGCGAAAAGGAAAGACCGCCCCGCCCCGCTTTTGCCATTTGCGGGGCAACCTGTTATGAGAGCGCAGGAGGACGGCGGCGCCGGGAAAAGCATGGAACAGAACACATCAGGCTACGTGCTGGCCCTGCTGGCCGTGGTCATCTGGTCGGGGAATTTCGTGGTGGCGCGCGCCGTGGCGGACATGATCCCGCCGTGGCAGTGCAACTTCTGGCGCTGGTCCACGGCCTTCGTCACCGTCCTGCCCTTTGCCTGGCGCCATCTGCGCAAGGACTGGCCCGCTCTGCGCCGCCACTGGCGCTTCGTGGTGCTCATGTCCCTGCTGGGCGTGACCCTGATGAACACCTTTTTCTACAAGGCCGGGCAAAGCACGGAGAGCCTGAACATGGCCCTGATCGCGCCCACGGCCCCCATCATCATCCTGATCTGCTCGCGCCTGCTCTATGGCGAGGCCATCACTCCGCGCCGTCTGCTGGGCATGCTGGTGGTGGCCGCTGGCATCGTGATCCTGGTCAGCCGCGGCGATATGGGACGCCTGGCGGCCCTGCGCTTTGCCCCCGGCGATCTCTGGTCCCTGGGCGGGGCGGCCAGCTTCGGCCTGTATTCGCTGTTCATGCGCCATCGGGGGGCGGACCTTTCGGTCCTCGGTTTCAGCGCCGCCACCTTCGGACTGGGGGCGCTGTTCTGTGTGCCACCCGTGCTGGCCGAGATGTGGTGGCTGCCGCCCGTGCAGTGGGAGCCTGCCGTCATCACGGGCGTGCTCTATGCCGGGGTGGGCTGCTCTTTCTGTTCCTTCTGCCTCTGGACAGCCGCCATCAGCCGTATAGGGCCCGTGCGCGCGGGCATCGTCTATTACAGCATGCCCGTTTTCGCCGCCACGGGCGCCCACCTTGTCCTTGGAGAGGCCGTCAACACGGCCCAGGTGGTGGGCGGCATGCTCATCATCGGCGGTATCCTGATCGCGACACTGCAACGACCGCACCTGCCGGTGCGCAAGGAGGACTCATGAACGACGACGGAAAGCTGCGGGTGGTGCTGGCCACCCATAATGCCGGCAAGATCCGGGAACTGGCCGAGCCCATGGCCGACTTCGGCATCGAGGTGGTGGGCCTTTCCCTTTTCCCCGAGATCGGCGAGATCGAAGAGACCGGGACCACCTTTGAGGAGAACGCCCTCATCAAGGCCCGCGCCGTGTGCGCCGCCACCGGCCTTGTGGCCGTGGCCGACGACTCCGGCCTGGAAGTGGACGCCTTGGACAAGGGCCCCGGCGTCTACTCCGCCCGCTATTCCAACGACTGGGAAAGCCTGCCCGGCGAGAGCGTGGACCAGCGCAACATGCGCAAGCTGCTTTTTGAACTGCGCGACGTGCCCCAGGCCCGGCGTTCCTGCCGCTTCGTGAGCTGCATGGTGGCCGTGCATCCCGACGGCCGCGAGCTGGTGGTGCGCGGCACCTGGGAAGGCCGCATCCTCGAAGAGCCTCTGGGCGAGAACGGCTTCGGCTATGATCCCCTGTTCTGGGACGAGAGCATCCGCAAAAGCGCCGCCCAGCTCACCCGTGACGAGAAGAACGCCCGCAGCCATCGCGGCAATGCCCTGCGTGCCCTGCTGGCCCGCTGGTCCGGCTTCATGGCCGGGGAATAGGCTCCACCGCGACATGACAGGCGGCCTTGGGGCCGGGAAGCGCCGTGTGCCCGCGCCGGCACGCGGGAAGGCCCCCTGGCCTGGGCGATGACGTCCAGGGGCACGCTTTTTCTTCGTCCAGGACACGAGCGCCCGTTACCGTAAGGACGGTAACGGGCGCTCGTGTGTTTTTTGGGCTGTCACCGGCAGATGCCCGGCAGCCCCGCCGGTATGGCGGCGGGCCCGGGCTGGGGCAGCGACGCAGTAGGGGCGGCATCGGCAGGCCGGCGGGGGCGGATGACGGAGGTTACGGGGGCGTCTGGCCGAAGAAGGCTGTCACCAGCTCCAGACGGCCGCTCACACCGCACTTGGCGTAAATGGAAGTCAGGTGCCGTTGCATGACCCGTTCCGATATGCCCAGGCAGACAGCGATATTCCCCAGGGGATCCGACGAGGCAAGCACGGCGCGCAGCACGTCGGTCTCCCGGTGGGTCAGGGCGTGTTTTTGCGCGAAAAGGCCGATGGCCTGATCCTGGCGCAACGGCGGCGCGGATCTGGCGGCGCCGTGATCGCGCAATTGTCCGCTCCAGAAGAATATGGCGCACACGCCTGCCAGCAGCAGGGTATTCAGGACGATGGAGTACTCCTGCCCCAGCAGGCCGAACAGGTCGCTTGGACACAGAAAAAAGGCGCCCACACACAGGGAGCGGCAAAGGCGTCCCATACCGGCCCAGAGCAGCGGCCAGCGCGTCCCGGGGGCCAGGTCGAGGAAAAGCACGGTGAAATAGACGACGTAAAAACCGCTGTAAAAATACAGGATGGACAGATTGAGCTGGTAATGCCGCGGGTCGCTCAGGAAAAAAATCGCCATGTTGGACAGCATGAGCACGCACAGCGTGATCACCGGCATGAAGGCACGCTTGCGTATGTCTGCAAGGAAGCCCGCCAGCAGCAGGCCGGCCAGATAGCACAGGCGGGGCCAGGAGGTCACGTCCAGCGCCCCCGTGGCGTACAGCCGGGTGACGATATCTTCGTTCAGGCCCACGACGATGGAAAGGATGGCCGTGCCCGCCGTGACCAGAGCCAGTGTGCGCCGGGAAGGGGGGGCGGAGGGGGCCTCATCCGCCGTCGCGGGAGCGGGCGTCCGGGCCAGGACCAGCGAGACCAGGGCCAGCAGGATGGCGGTTTGCCCGCTGTCCAGGCAGGTGTCCGTCAGGAACTGGATGGCGACGGCCAGGCCGATGCTCCCGCCTGCCACCCTGCCGGTCACGGCGCTGCGGTGCAGGCAGAGGGCCGCACTGTAGTGGAGGAAGGCCCCGGTGCCCCCCAGAAAATACGAGCAGGCGGCGGCCCACAAGAGCAGGGAGGCCGGGATGCCCATGAAGGCAAGGGCGATGAACAGCAGCGCGGGGAACAGCATGGCCGCCGCCGCAACGCTTCGCAAAAGGCCGTAGGCGCAGCGCCGGCACAGGGCCAGGCTCAGATAGCCCGCCGCCAGGCAGGCCATCTGCCCCAAAAAGAAGATGTGGAGGTCTTCCGGCCTGTCCAGCGCCAGCAGGCAGTCTTGCAAAAAAACTTCCGAGGTGAGGAAGACAAAAAAATACAGCGTAAACAGGACAGCGGTCCACAGAGAGGAGAGGTGGGGACGGGGTATCGTGCTCATGGCGCCTGGGCCTTGCAGATGGACGGTAACAGGCAGGACGTGGCATATGGTGCCCTCGATCCTGCTTCTCTGCCTTCCCGGGAACATCCGACGATGGCGGAGGGCCATGCCTCGCTTCAGATCGGCGGCCAGCCGACGCCACCCATGCGGACGGCCCCCGGTGGAGAGCATGTATGGGACATACGGCGGAGGACGTTCCTCGGTTTGTTCAGCGGAGCGCTCCCCGTATGAAAACTTCTTGCTACAGTGCCATCTTAAACAAGGCGCTTGCTTTCAGCAAGCTGCCTGCCTTGGCGGTGCGCATCGCAGCGCCAAGGCAGGCAGCATCATGGGGCGCCCAGGCGGGAAAGGGCCCCAGGCCCGCCAGAGGGCCACTTCCCCGTTCCGCCAGCATCGCCGGGATGGTCGCAGCTTCCTGTATCGCAACGGACATGGCCGGCGGCCGCATCCTGTCGCCCTCATGGCGCGCTTTCATGCGGAAGAGGACCGGCGGGCCAGGGGCGGGATCGCCCCCGCGCAGACGAGCGGGGATCTTCCTTTTCAGTCTGTCGTGGCGACATGTTCAGCCGGGCGCCGCTCCGTGATGCGTCCTAGCTCCAGGAAAAACCGCCTTGCCCGGGAAAGCGCCCTTTTCTTCCAGCGCCGGAAGGACGGGGCGCTTTCCTGTCCGGATTGCGCGCTAGTGCGCGATCCCTTTTATCTGATGGAAATCATAGATTTTTGGGATCGTGGCGTAAAGACGACCCCCCGTTTGCGCGACAAGGGACGTATTTTGGCGGCGGGACGGCCTGCCCACATCAGGTTGGCCGGGCTATAGTCAGCGCTGGATAGGGCAGGCAGGGCGTTGTGCGGATACGGGCACCCGAAGGAAGAGGAGTGTCCCTCTCCTTGCCATGGCCTGCCTTCCTGGGAACAGCCCGAGCCGCGCGGACTTTTCCAGACGAGCGCGCACGCCAGGACAGGAAGGGGAACCGTCACACCGGGTCTTTCCCGGCCACGAGGGGAGGCGACGCTCAAAGGTCTCGGCCATGCGGGCGGCGACAGGCGGCGGCACAGGAAGGCACAGTCTTCGCGGGCCAGGCCGGCCGGAGAAGCAGGACGACCTGGCGGCCCATCCGTGCGGCAAACTGGCGACAGGCAAGAATCATCAATCGTACAGGGTGGAAAAATATCGATAGGAAGGCAAAAAAGTGTACTTTTTTAGCGTGTTATATTCCTTAACACATGTGGCTGAAGATAGCTTTCCAAATAGTTATAGTCAATGACTTATTGCAAAATAAGGGGAGGCTCTGTTGTATATGGCAAAAAAGTACACTTTCTTGCCATAATATGGAATTTTTATTGGCTAGCATGCAGCCATGTCCCTGAAAAAGGATGGCTGGCTGCCGGAAAGGGAGGGGATAGGGGCCGCAGCTCCCTGTGCTGCCGCTTCTGAAAGGCTATCCCGTTTTTGACGGGATAGCGCATCGCCTGCTTCCCTATCCCCCGTAGCCGAGGAGGCAACGTGCTGTTCCCCACCACTTCCTCTCCCGCTTTCGCCTGGCATCTCCAGACGGACACGCTCCTTTTTTGCACGTCGGCCCTCGCCATGCTGGGGATGCGGGAGGACACAGCCCCGGCGACGATGGAAGCCCTGCTGGAGCACGTGCCGCCCCGGCAACGCCGTTTCCTGCGGCAGCAGCGGGCTGTCCTGCGTTCCGGCGGAAGGCTGCCCGGAGCGGCCTGCGCCTATGTCTGCAACGGGAGGGACGTCAATGAGCACATGCATGTCCTCCGGCGCGATGATGACGACAGGCCGCAGATTATCCTTGCCTGTCTGGAGTTGCTGGATCCTCCGGCATCGCTGCCGGAAGACGTTGAGGATGGCTACTGGAGCTATACGCGGGGCCAGGCCATGCCCTTTCTGGACATGCGCTGCATGCTGTTGCTGGGGCTGGGCGAGGCGCCCGGTACGCTGGACAGGGAGGGGCTGCGCCGTCTGCATGGCCGTTACCGGGTGGCCGGGCTGCTCTCCCGACTGCGGCGCTGGCTGGACGCCCGCGACGGCGCAGAGCGCCTGCGTCTGGTGCTGATGCCGCGCAGGCCCCAGGGGACGCCCCTGCTGTTCACAGCTTCCGTCCTTGTCCGTGACGACAGGGGACGTGCCCGCGCGGCGGCGGGGACCCTGGCGCCGCTGCTGGAGCACAAGGCGGCCTCCGTAGGCGGGATACGGCGTCTGCTCCTGGCCATGACCGGTTGCCGCGACGGTCTTTGGGACTGGGACGTCTGGAGCGGCCGGGTCTACTACAGCCAGAGCTACCTGGCCATGCTGGGACACACAGCGGAGACCTTCCCGGCGGAGCTGGGCTCGTGGCTCCGGGCCCTGCACCCCGATGACCATGAAAAGGCCGTGGCCCTGCCAATGAAGGTGGCAGCGTCACCGGATGCGGGTGATGCTTTTGTTTGCACCTACCGGATGCGCCATGCCGACGGCTCCTGGCTGTGGATATTGGGACGCGGTTGCGTGGCCGGCCGCGACAGCGCGGGACGGGCCCTGCGGGTGGTGGGCATGCATACGGATGTCACAGCCTTGCAGGAGGAACGCGATGCCCTTGAAGGGAAGGTGCAGACGGATCCGCTGACAGGGGTCTCCAGCCGCTACCACCTGGAACGGGTATTGCAGAGATCTGTAAGGCAAGGACGGCCCCTGTATGCGGTCATGGCCGATGTGGACGGCCTGAAGCTGGTCAACGACCACCTGGGCCATGAGGCCGGCGACATGCTGCTCTGCCGTGCCGCCCGTCTGCTCCAGACGCATGTCAGGAAGGAGGACTGCCTTGCCCGCATCGGAGGGGACGAGTTCGTCATCCTGTTCTTCTGCCCGGGGGCGGTGGTGCGCAAACGGCTGGCGGACATACGGCAGGCCCTCTGGCACAGGCGGCAGGACAGCGAGCTGCCTGTGGAGCTTTCATTCGGTGTCGCGGGATCGGACAAGGGTGGCATGGATGCCGAAGAACTGTTGCGCCGGGCCGATGCCGCCATGCTGCGGGCGAAGAAGCGCCGCCGCGCCGCATCCCATGCCCGCATCCGTGTCTGGCTGGAGCGGCATACGGGGCGGGAAGTGGCGGATGGCGACCCCCGGCTTTAGGACAGGGCGCATGAGTGCCCTGCAATCTCTGCCGTGGCGCAGAACCTATGGAGGAGGAATTATGGCCGATCTGAAAAAATGGATGCCGGCGGCCGTGGCTCTGGCCTGTTTGCTGGTCTGGAGCGCCGGGAGTGCCTGGGCAAAGGACGATGTCCGGCCGGGGAGCACGCGGGCGCACATCACGGTGAACGATACCGTCCACGGTGTCTTGAGCAGCCACCGCAGCCTGATGAGCATCAAGGAGAACCGTTCCGCCCTGGAACATGAGGTCAGCAAGGCACAGGCGGGTTTCGGGCCCCGTGTGGACGTCAGCGGCTCCATCGGGGTCGGTGTCCTGAGCGATACCACCTCCCGCGGGCTCGATGTCGATGACCAGTGGCTGAGCGTGGGCAGCGTGTCCGCAAAACTGGTCCAGCCCATCTGGGACGGCTTCGCTACCCGCAGCCGGGTACGCACGGCCCAGGCCACCCTGGATTCGGTCAAGGCCCGGGTCTTCGATACGGCCACGTCCCTTTCCCTGGACGGCATCATCGCCCATATCGACCTGTTGCGGCGCATCAAGCTGCTGGAGCTGGCCCGTACCAATGTGGCCCGTCATGAAGCCATCCTGGGCCAGGCCCGCGACCGGGCCAGCATGGGGGCCGACACCCAGGCCGACGTGACCCAGGCAGAGTCCCGTCTGCAACGCGCCCGCTCTTCCCTGGCCGAGGCCGAGGACGCCCTGCGCGTGGCCTATGCCACCTATTCCCGCCTTACGGGCATCTATACGGTGGGACAGCTGGATGCCGTCCCCATGCCGCCGGACATGCCCGATACGGTGGCGGCCTTCATCGAGACGGCCGAAAAGCATAACCCCAAGCTGGCGGCCTTCCTGCAGGACATCCGCGCTGCCAAGGGGCAGAAGGAGCTGGCCGAGGCCAACATGTACCCGACGTTCCAGCTGGAGGCCGGGCCGGAGTACAGCGACCGCGGTGGCGACCGTGACCGCTGGGTCTACAGCTTCGACGTGCTGGCCACGGTGCGCTGGAACGTGTTCAACAGCGGCGCCGACGTGGAAGGCATCCGGGCCGCTTCGGCACGGGAACGCGAAGCGCGGCAGAACCTGTACGACTATATGGATACCCTGCGCCTGGACATGGAATCCACCTGGAGCAACTACCAGGCCGCGAAGGAGCAATACAAGCACTACTCCGAGGCCGTGGTGAACAATACCTATACCCGGCAGGCCTATCATGACCAGTTCCTGCTGGGGAACCGCAGCCTGCTGGACGTGCTGGACTCCGAGAACGAACTTTACAATTCCGCGTCTCAGGCCGAGACGGCACGGGGCAATATCCTGGTGGGGGCCTATCGTCTGTGTGCCCTGTCCGGCGACCTGTTGCCGCGCATGAGCGTCCCGGAAGAACTGGTGACTGGCGGCCCCGGAGAAGCCAAGCCCGTCAAGGGGGAGGATTTCGATCTGGGCTGGTTCCGCTAGTCCCAAGGCCCGGCCGTCCGGCGGCCCGCATCTCTCCCGCCCCTGCGGGCATACGGCGGCCCGTGCCGCACCCTGACCGGCGTCCGTACCTGCGGGCGCCGGTCGTCTTGTTTCCGGGCATGGGCCCGTCACCGGAGCCGCCGGTCAGGGAAGACCGTGCCGCAGCGTTCATGGAACGTCCGTCAGGAGACGGGGCTTGCCCGCTGGTACAGGATCGCCGGCCTCCAGCGGCCCTTTCCTCTTGCCATGGGCGGAAGGAGGGGAAGGCGGGGCAGGAAGATGGGCCGGCCGGATGGCGGCCCGCGGCCCATGTCCATCGTGACGAAGGCCTGGAGCGTCGCGTGCGCAGACAACAGCGGATGAAGCCGGTGCGTGACGGCGTCGCGTCCTGCGCAGGCCCTGCGGACAGCATCCGCCGCACGACGCAGCGGGTATCGGGAACAGGGAGAGGCGAGGGGGGAGAGGAGGAGCTTTTTCAAAGCTCCTCCTCTCCCCCCATCGAAATGCGGCTGCAACGCCGCCTGGTGGCCCGTGCGCGCTATTCGGCGGCGGGCTTTTTCTTTTCGGGCTTGGGCGCTTCGATGATGGTGCCGTCAGGCTCCACCATGGAAAGGGCGTGCACGGGGCAGGCCTCCATGCAGGCGGTGATCTTTTTGCCGTTCTCTTCGCGCCATGCCTTGCACATGTCGCAGCGCACGGCCACTTCACGGCGGCTGCGCTGGGCCATGGTCTCGCCGCCTTCTTCGGGCATGCCGATGGTATCCAGCGAGATGGTGCCGTAGGGGCAGACGGCGATGCACATCTTGCAGGCCACGCACAGCTGCACGCGCATGGTGATGCGGCCGTCCTCTTCCTGCTGCAGGGCGCCGGTGGGGCAGATGTTGCAGCAGGGGGCGGGGCTGCACTGGTGGCAGCGCACGGTGGTCTTGAAGCCTTCGGCCTTGACCACCTGCACGCGCGAGACCAGCACGTCGCGGTGCTTCATGGCTTCCTTGAAGGTCATCCCGTGGTGCGCGGCGATACAGGCCACTTCGCAGCGGCGGCAGGCGCGGCATTTGTCGGGTATTACCTGAATATGCTCAATCATGGCTTTCCTCCGGCTCCACCTCCAGATTGGTCATCACAAGACCGTGTCCGCCGGTGAAGCGTATGGCGTCGCTGCCGCAGTGGGGGCAGATGAAATGCCTTCTGTGCAGCTCGAATGTATGTCCGCAATCCGTGCAGCGGCAGGGCAGGGGAGCGGTCTGCAGGATGAGCTCCGCGCCTTCGGCCATGCCGCCCTGGGCAAGGATCTCGAAGCAGCCTTTCAGGGTCTGCGGCTCCACACAGGAGATGAGGCCCAGCTCGCAGGTGATGCTGCGGATGCGCCGCACCCGCTGTTCCGGGTGGGCCGCATTGTGGTCTTCCACGGTTTTCAGGGCTATCTTGAGCAGCCCCTGGACAAGACTGGCTTCGTGCATCCTTGTTTCCGGCCTAGCGCTCCGTGCAGGAGACGCAGGGGTCGATGCTGTTGGTGATCAGGGCCACGTCGGCCACGGCGCAGTCGCGCATCATGACGCCCAGGGCCTCCCAGTTCATGTACGAAGGCACGCGCCACTTGAGGCGGGCCGGGATGTCCGTGCCGTTGGTGCGGATGTAGTAGAAGACCTCGCCGCGGGGCGCTTCGCTGCGGGCACAGGCTTCGGCCGTGTGGATCTGGCGCATGGGCACGCAGTGGGGGCCTTCGGGCATGCGCTCGCAGCACTGGCGGATGAGCTTGAAGGATTCGAAGATCTCGTCCAGGCGCACCATGGTGCGGGAGTGGATGCAGCAGCCGTCATGGGTGATGCTCTTGAACTCCAGGTCGGGATAGGCCGCATAGGGCGAATCCTTGCGCACGTCGATGGCGATGCCGGAACCGCGCGCCACGGGGCCCACCACGCCCAGACGCAGGGCGTCTTCCCTGGGCAGCAGGCCCAGGCCCTTGGTACGGCCCAGGACCATGGCATTGGTGGCATAGATCTCGCGGATCTCGTCCACGGCGGGCTCCACCTTGTCCAGCATGCCCAGGATGTACGTGAGCATGTCCGGGGGCACGTCGCACTTGACGCCGCCGATGCAGTTGGAGGCCAGGTTCATGCGGTTGCCGTAGACGGTCTCTTTCACGTCCTGCATCATCTCGCGCACTTCCATGACGTGCATGAACAGCGACTTGAAGCCGATGATGTGGGCCTGGATGGCGGTGTTGAACAGGTGCGAGGCAACGCGCTTGATCTCTTCGGCCAGCACGCGCAGGTAGCGGGCGCGGACCGGGATCTCCATGCCCAGCACGTTTTCCACGGCCATGCTGTAGGTGAAGCTGTGGCTGTTGGAGCACAGGGAGCAGACGCGCTCGGTAAGGGTGACGTTCTTGATGAGGTTGCGCTGGGTGGCCAGGGCTTCCATGCCGCGGTGCACATGGCCGGAGGTCAGCTCCACCTTGCGGATGGTCTCGCCTTCCACGGTGAGGTTGAAGTAGACGGGCTCTTCAAGTGCCACATGCACGGGGCCCAGCGGCATGTTGAAAGTGGTGAGCTTGCTCATGCGCGTTCCCCTTCCTTGTCTTTCAGAATGCGTTCCCACAGGTCCGTGGTGCAGGCCCCGTTCATCATGATGGACAGCGGCACGGCCTCGTTGAGGATGCCGGCGTCCAGTTCCTCGTCGAGGAAGAGGCGGCGCGGGTTGGGCTGGTTGGCCACGCGGATGCCGTACAGTTCCATCATCTCGCGTTCATGCCAGTCGGCATTGGCGAACAGGGGCGTGATGGAAGGCACGGTGCTGTGTTCGGCGGTGAGGGTGGCGGTGATGTTGTAGACCACGCCCTCCAGTTCGAAATGGTAGCACAGCTCCTGCTGCTGTTCCCCCAGCTGTTTCAGGTTGTATGCCGTGATCATGCACAGACGGGCATGGGCGCCCTGCAGGGCGGTGGCGGCCTGGCTCATGAAGCGGGGATGGTCCAGGCGGAACCAGTGGAAGGCGTTGCCGTAGGCGTCGGTGCTGTGGTGTATGGCTTTGTCGCGGGTACAGAGGGCTCCCAGAGCCTCCATGAGCGCGGCGTTGCCTTGCAGAATCTCTTGCATGTCTAATCCTCGTAAAGACGGCTAATCCGTGGTGGGCGCGGCAGAAGCAGGGGTCTGGGCGGGCGCCATGGCCTTGGGGGGCTCGGGCAGATGGCAGAGGCTGCGCTTGGCGTCCTCGATCTGGCGGCACTTGGGGCACAGGTGACGGATCGTGTCGGGGTCGATCTCACTGTTCTTGGCGTAGAGTTTTTCCGCCAGTTTGAGCGGCAGGGGCCGCATGAGGGTGCCGCAGTGCGAGCAGGGTTCGTAATTGATGGTCTGCTGCTCCACACGGCCGAATTTTTCGGAGTCCAGATGGGCCGAATGCCAGTCATTGATGATGCTCATGGCACCGGTGGGGCAGTACTGGCGGCAGGAGGCGCACAGACAGCAGGAATCCTGCCAGACCGTGATGGTGTAGCCGCTGTTGTCCGGTTTCTGGCGGATGTTGATGGCCCCGGCGGCACAGACATGGCGGCACACGCCGCAGCCCATGCACAGGTTGGGGTCGATCTTCACCCGGCCCCGCAAGCGCTCGGGCGTGAATGTTTCACCCAGCGGGAACGGGTCCGTGCTGGGGCCTTGCAGCAGATTGCGGAACAGAATCTTCAGAAAACCCGCCATAATCATTCCTCCGGGCCCAGACGCGGGCCTTTGGGCGTACGGGGAATCAGGTCGCAGACGTGGCGGCAGATGCCGCAGCGCCGGCAGGGCCGATCCCCGGATGTTGTCTCGGCAGCGGGGGAGGCACCGTCAGCGGGAGCGGCGTCACGCAGCCCCAGCCAGACGGCCAGCCGGTGCAAAGGCTTCCCCCTGTCCATTTATTCCTCGATGCCCAGCTTTTTGAGCCACATCTTGCGTGCCAGCACCACGCCTTCCAGGATGGCCTGGGGGCGGGGCGGACAGCCGGGCACGTTCACATCCACGGGGATGTAGCGCGAGATGGGGCCCTCGATGGAGTAGCCTTCGCGGAACACGCCGCCGGAGATGGGGCAGATGCCCACGGCCACGGTGATCTTGGGCTCGGGGATCTCGTTCCAGACCGCGAGCACGCGGTCGCGCACACGGGTGGTCAGCGGGCCGGTGATGAGCACGATGTCGGCATGACGGGGGCTGCCGCAGTACCGGCATCCCAGGCGTTCCACGTCGTAGCGGGGGATGCAGGCCGTGGTGGCCAGTTCCACGTCACAGCCGTTGCAGGAGCCCGCGTTGATGCGGAAGAGCCACGGCGAGCGTACCGACAGTTTCTTGAGCATGTTGTCCAGACTCATGCCCGACCTCCTTACAGCGCCCACACCAGCACCAGGCTCACCAGAGCCAGGACGGTGGGGACCTTCACATAAAAGCGGAACGCCTGGTCGATGCGGAAACGCCCGGTGGCGGACTTGACCAGGGTCAGGGACAGCAGCATCAGCACCAGACACTTGAAGACGAACCAGACCAGGTTGACGATCCAGAAGTCGGAGATGGTGCCGGGGAAGAACAGGGCCACGCCCAAGCCCAGGACCACGAAGGTCTTGAGGGCGGAGCCGATCTGGAACAGGGCCAGCAGGGGGCCGCCGTATTCCAGCAGGGGACCTTCCAGCACTTCGGTCTCGGCTTCGGGGATGTCGAAGGGCGGCACGCCCATGGTGCCGGGCAGGAAGATCAGGTAGGCCAGCAGGGCCGGGATCATGACCGGGTTGAGGCCCAGGGAACCGGCGCCCTGCTGCCAGTCCACGATGGCCAGCAGGGAGAACTCGGCACCGGTGCCGGTGGCCTTGCCCACCAGCATGGCCACGGCCAGCAGGATCATGAGCAGGGGGGTCTCGTAGGCCAGCATCATGAGCATCTCACGCGAAAAGCCCATGGCGCCGAAGGGCGAGCTGGAGGCCGAGCCGCCCAGCATGATGGCGATGGCCGGGATGGGCAGCAGGTAGAAGAGCACCAGCAGGTCGCCCATGTTGTACAGGCCGTCGAACACGCCGGGCACGGGGATGAAGGCCGCACAGACGGCCATGCCCGCAAAGCCCACCACGGGCGCGGCCAGGAAGACGCTGCGCACGGCCGTTTTGGGGATCAGGGTCTCCTTGGTCAGCAGTTTGGCGATGTCCAGCAGGGGCTGGATCAGCGGCGGGCCCACGCGGCGCTGCAGGCGGGCCTCGACACGGCGGTCAAGGCCTTTGAACAACAGCCCCACAGCCAGCGCGAACAGGCCGCCGGGGAAAATGCACATGTGCAGCACACCAAGAATGATGTCGGTCATCTCGGTTTCTCCTTCCTAGCTCTTGTTGTCTACGCTGGTATTGCCCGGGAACCAGGCCAGGCGGCGAACCAGCCCGCCGTAGATGCCCGAGGGCGCCATGCGGCTGGTGGCCACCTCGGTGGGCAGGCCGCAGGTATGCACGTCCACTTCACGCAGCACCACGAAGCGGCGCACGAAGTACCAGCCCGCAGCGGCGGCGATGGCCATCATCACGCTCAGGCCGGTGGCGTTCCAGGCACCGGGGCCTTCCTGCAGGCCCGAGAGGCCCACCGCCAGGCTGCCGGCGTTGTAGTCGCCCAGGATGGCGTTGATGGGCCAGAGCATCAGGCCGGGGAAGAGGCCGGTGATGATGCAGCCGATGGCCAGGATGGCCATGGGCACGCGCATGGTCAGCGGAGCTTCCTGCACATGGTCCAGATGCTTGGAAGGCTGGCCCAGGAAGGCCGCATGCAGGAACTTGGCGATGTAGGCCAGGGTCAGCACGCTGCCCACCAGGGAGAGCAGGGCCAGGAAGGGCTGGTCCGCCTGCATCAGGGCGTGGTAAATGATCCACTTGGACGAGAAGCCGCTGGTGGGCGGCACACCGACCACGGACAGGCCGGCGATGGCGAACATGCACAGGGTGAAGGGCATCTTGCGGCCGATGCCGCCCAGGTCATCCAGGCTGTCGGCGTGGGTGGCGAACATCACGGCGCCGCAGACGAGGAAGAGCAGGTCCTTGAAGAACACGTGGTTGATCACGTGCAGCATGCTGCCCGCGTAGCCCAGGGCACCGCCGGCAGCCACGGCCAGCACCATGTAACCGATCTGGCTCACGGTGGAGTAGATGAAGACCAGCTTCACGTTGTTGACCAGCAGGGCCTGGGTGGCGGCCATGACGATGGTGATGCCGCCGATCCACATGACCGCGGTCTGGATCATTTCATTGGGCCAGGCGGCGCTGACGCCGATCATGGCCAGGCTGCCGCCCATGAGCATGAAGAGCTTGACGAGGCCCAGGATGGAGCTCTTCAGCAGCACCGAGGATATGTAGCCGGATACGGGCGTGGGGGCCAGGGCCGGATGCATCTGCCAGTCGATGCGGAAGGGCAGCTGGGCGGCCTTCATGACGAAACCGATGGCCAGCAGGGCGGTACCGCCCCAGACGATCCAGCCGGGCAGCAGGAAGATCTTGGTCAGGTGCTGCATGGACCCGGACGTGAACGGCGTGGCCGGGCCAAGCACACAGACGCCCACGAAGATGAAGCCGGCGCCCAGCACGTTGAAGAAGAAGTACTTGAAGGCTTCGCGCAGCGAGGCCCTGTCGCCTTCATGGGCGATGGCCATGTAGAGCGTCCACGAGCTCATGATCTCCCAGAACAGGAAGAACTGGAAGAGGTAGGTGCTGGCGGAGATGCCCACCAGGCCGCCGCACATGGCGGTGAAGGCACAGTAGAAGCGCCACTGGGTGTGGCTGTGGGACATGTAGCCCTGGGCGTAGAAGACGTTCAGGGCGCCGATGAGCGGCACGATGAGCGCGAAGCAGTAGCTCAGGGTATCCAGGTCGCGGCCCAGGAAGATCACCAGGGCGGCGGTCAGCAGCAGCACGAAGGCGCTGGAGCGGGCGGCCCAGACGGGATCGCGGCGGAAGAAGGCCGGCAGCAGGGCACCGAACACGGGCACGGCCACATAGACGGGCCAGGGCGCCATGACGGACTGGAGCACGACCAGATCCATGGAGGCCGGGGCGAAGCAGGCCGAGGCCACGGGGATGACCAGCGTGAGCGGGGCCCAGGGGGCCAGGCCCAGCAGCAGGCTGAGGGCGGCCAGGGCCATGAGGGCGCCACGGATGGACCACGGGGCCTCTTCCACCATGGGCAGGTCAGCGGGGCGTTCCTCGAAGACCAGGGTCTTGAGGATGCGCACGTAGTAGATGGCGCCCACCAGGGAGCCGATGAGGATCAGGGCCGCCAGCGCGGGATGACCGGCGTGGATGGCGGACTGGATCATCAGGTATTTGCTGAAGAAGGCGGTGAACGGCGGCAGGCCCATGATGCAGATGAGGCCCACGGCCATGCAGCTCACGGTCCAGGGCATGCACCGGCCAAGGCCGCGCAGGTCGGCGAGCTTGCGGCTGCCGGCCCGCAGGATGAGGGCGCCCGCACCGAGGAAGAGCAGGTCCTTCATGATGGCGTGGCTGAGCATGTGCGAGAGCGCACCGGCCGTGGCCAGCCAGGTGCCCATGCCCAGCACGAGGGCGATCTCGCCCAGCTGGCCCAGGGTCGAATAGGCCAGCATGCGCTTGATGTCGTCCTGCTTCAGGGCCATGAGCTCACCGAAGATCAGGGTGGCCGCGCCCATGAAGGTCAGGATGGAGCCGAACCAGGACAGGCCGAAGACCTCGGCCCTGGCGAACAGGGCGCCGTTGGTCTGGCCCAGCAGCAGGACCACGATGCCGAACATGCCCATCTTGGTGATGATACCGGACAGGGGACCGGACACCGAGGAAGGCGCGGCGGGGTGGGCATCGGGCAGCCAGGAGTGCAGGGGCACCAGACCGGCCTTGACGCCGAAGCCGACGAGGCAGAGCAGGGCGGCCATGTTCAGCACATGGGGCGAAAGCAGGGCGCTCTGGATGCGGACATCGGCAAGGCCCAGGCCGCCGTTGCCCAGCAGCAGCATGCCGGGCAGCATCAGCAGGGCGCCGCCCGCGCACATCAGGTAGTATTTGAAGCCCGCGTCGAAGGCCACGCGGTTGGCTTCGTGCACCACCAGGAAGTAGGAGGCGAAGGTCATCAGTTCCCAGTAGCCGTACATGGCGGCCATGTCGGGCGTGGAGACGATGCCGGCCAGGGAGGCGAAGGTCAGCAGCAGGAAGAACCAGTACCAGCCCTGCCGGTGGGCGTGGGCCATGTAGCCCAGGGAGTACACCGAGACGATGAAGGCGATGAAGCCGATCATCACCAGGAAGAGCAGGGCCACGGGCGCGGGCGCATCCAGCGTCAGGGTCGCGGCCAGGGCGGCGGCACAGGCCAGCACGCCAAGGTGGGGCATCCAGCGGAACCTTGCCCAGGCGGCCACGCCACAGACGAAGGCACCGGCAAAGTAGATCCAGAAGGCGGGATGCACGGCGGCGTGGGCCACCTGCAGGCCGGCCCAGCCGGCGGCCACATCCAGCATGGGGGCGCGGGCCAGGCCCATGAGGGCCACCAGCACGCCCAGCACCAGGGTCAGGGCGTCGGAGCGGCAGTTGCCGGGGACATCGCCGTCACAGGCGGCGCTACAGGGCTGCAGGAAGCACTGGCGCAGGGCATCCACATGCAGGGCGATGAGGGCGGTGGCCGTGACGGCCGCCAGCACGGTGCAGAACAGGCCGCAGTGCAGGGGCAGGGAAGAGGCCAGTATGCCCTGGGTGATAAAAAGACGCCCTTCCGGGATCAGGAAGGGCGAACCACCCACGCTGGCCATGAGGCCGAGGGCGAGCAGGGCGCCATTGACGGGCTGGAGTTTGACGGCCCCGCGCAGGGCCGCGAAGGTCGCCGACGGCGCGGCAGGCCCGGCCAGGGAATTGAGGGCGCTCCAGCTCAGGCCGCGGGCCAGCAGCTGGAAGGCCACGAACAGCCAGACGCCAGTGCCGGCGGCGGCATTGGCCGCACCCAGCGCCATGCAGATGAGGCCCGCGTCATGCACGGCCCCCCACAGGATGAGCCGGCGGGCGTTCTGCCGCTGGCGGATCGCCTGCCATGCGCCGTACAGCAGGAACAGCAGGCCCGGGATGAAAAGGATGAAGGAACCGCTTGCCGTGTAGGATGGTATTGTCATACGCGCCCCATTGTCTGCCGGGTAAAAAGTACAAAATTATTGCAGATGGACGTGGATGCGCGTCATCTGCCCGTGTTTGCCCTTCCGGCGGGATATCCTCGTGAAAAAAATTTTTTTCACGATTAGCCAAAAGATACGCGACATTCCTGACTGGCGCAAGCCTCTTTTTGGCTTGCTTGTCATTCCTGGCGCAAAGTCCTCGTCATCAGGCGCATGACCGCTTCGCGGGGGGACTCGCCCCCGTGCAGCAGGCCCTGGACGGTATCGGTCACCGGCGTCTCCACGCCCAGCCGCCGGGCCAGGTCGTAGACCGCCGCGGTGGTCTTGACCCCCTCGGCCACCATGCCCAGGCTGGAGGTGATGTGCTCCAGGCGTTCCCCCCGTCCCAGCCGCAGGCCCACCTGCCGGTTGCGGGAAAGGTCGCCCGTGCAGGTCAGCGCCAGGTCGCCCAGGCCGGAAAGGCCCATGAAGGTGGCCGCCTGCGCCCCGCAGGCCTCGCCGATACGGCTCATCTCGGCCAGACCGCGCGTCAGCAGGGCCGCCCGGCTGTTGTGCCCCAGCCCCAGCCCGTCACAGACGCCGGCCGCGATGGCCATGACGTTCTTCAGCGCGCCGCCCAGCTCCACGCCCAGCACGTCGGTGCTGGAGTAGCATCGGAAGGTGGCGCTGGAAAAAAGTTCGCGCAGACGGCAGCCCAGCGCCTCTTCCGCCGTGGCCAGCACCACGGCCGTGGGCTGGTCGCGCACCACTTCGGCCGCGAAGGAAGGCCCGGAAAGCATGGCGTAGTGGAACGGCCTGCCCGCCAGCTCTTCCGCCACGATGCGGCTGCACGGGGAGAGCGTGCCCAGCTCCAGCCCCTTGGCGGCATTGATGAGCACAGGCTCGTCATGCAGATGCTCCCGCATGGCGTGGAGCCAGCCGCGCAGCTGCTGGCAGGGGATGGCCAGCAAAAGGAGCTCGGTGTCCAAAAGTTCCGGCCCTGTCCCGGCCGCCAGGTCGGGATGCAGCGCGAGCCCCGGCAGGTAGCGCGGGTTCTCGTGCCGGTCGTTGATGGCCTCGGCCACGGCGGCGTCGCGCAGCCACAGGCGTGTCCTGTGCCCGCGGACAGCCAGCAGATGGGCCAGGGCCGTGCCCCAGCTGCCGCCGCCTGCCACAGTGATGGTGTGTCGCAGCATGTTCTCTCCTGAAGAGGGCTGTCGATCTGCGGAAAAGATATTGTATGAGTACGTTTTTTAGACCATCTCGGCAAGTGGAACACGATTTTTTACTATATCCGTGCAGAATAATTGGACTAGCCTTCTGTGATTTTATGAACTATTTTTTGTGGGGCAGCTTGCTCCGGACGCAGGGCACAAAAAAAGGCCGCATGCGCGGCCTGAAAAAGATGTGTCGGTCGTGGGGTCATTGGGGGTCGAAACCGATGTCGAAGATGGCCTGGCGCAGGGCGGCCTCATCGACCGGAGCGCTTTCTTCATAGCGCAGTTCCTTGGCGTCCAGGTCCACCACGGGCTTGCTCACGCCGGGGATCTTGGCGGCGGCTTCTTCCACGGCGGCCTTGCAATGGCCACAACGCATGCCGTTGACTTTGAGGATCTTCATGCGACACTCCTTGCTGTGTTCCCACATATTGATTTTCATTTTCAATGGGAGCACCATCAGGAATAATACTGCCGGAACGGAGCGTCAAGACCACCGGCGGGCAGGAGGTTTTATGGAAACGCGAAAGGCAGGTCCCTTGCGTTTTGACATCGGCGGCATGCATTGCGCCGCCTGCTCCTCGCGCATCGAACGCGTGGTGGGGCGCATGGAGAACGTGGAGCGCATCGCGGTCAACCTGGCCACGGCCAAGGCGCAGATCTGGCTCAAGCCGGGCACGGAGGGCGAGACCGTGCCCCTGATCATGGAACGCGTGGCGGGCATGGGCTTCAGCGCCGTGCCGTCACAGGAAGAGGACGTGGCCGTCCAGTACGAGAAAAAACGGCAGCAGGACGAAAAAGACCGCCGCGTGCGCCTGGGGCGTCTGGGCCCCATGCTGGTGTTTGCCGTGCCCCTGCTCGTCCTCTCCATGGGGCATATGCTGGGCATGCCCCTGCCCGCCTGGCTCGATCCGCACCACGCGCCACGCACCTTCATGCTGGCGCAGCTGGCCCTGACCCTGCCCGTGGTCTGGCTGGGCCGCCATTTTTACCGCGAAGGCCTGCTGGCCCTGGCGCACAAGGCCCCCACCATGGACAGTCTGGTGGCCGTGGGCACGGGCTCGGCCCTGCTCTACAGCCTGTGGACGACCCTGCTGGGCCTTGCGGGCAGCGAGCCCCAGCTGCGGGCCATGAACCTTTACTATGAATCCGTGGCCGTGCTGCTGACCATGATCGAGCTGGGCCAGTTCCTGGAGGCCACGGCCAAGCGCAAGGCCGGGGACGCCATGGGCGCGCTGCTGCGCCTGACGCCGGAAACGGCCCTGCGTCTGGAAGCTGACGGCCAGAGCCGCGAGATCCCGCTGAACGAGGTCATGCCCGGCGATACCCTGGTCATCCGGCCCGGTGCCCGCATCCCCGTGGACGGCAGCGTGGCCGGCGGCAAGAGCGCCGTGGACCTTTCCCTGCTGACCGGGGAGTCCATCCCCGTGGCCGTGGGCCCCGGCGACAGCCTCGTGGCCGGGAGCGTCAACGGTGAAGGCGCCCTGACCATGACCGCCGAACATGTGGGACAGGACACCCGTCTGGCCCGCATCATCCGTCTGGTGCGCGAGGCCCAGGGCAGCAAGGCCCCCATCGCCCGCCTGGCCGACCGCGTGAGCTTCTATTTCGTGCCCGCGGTCATGGGCATCGCCACGCTGGCCGGGCTGGCCTGGCTGGTCTTCAGCGACGAGCCCGCCACCGTGGCCGTCACGGTCTTCGTGGCCGTGCTGGTCATGGCCTGCCCCTGCGCCATGGGCCTGGCCACGCCCATGTCCATCATGGTGGGCACCGGTCGCGGCGCCCAGCTGGGCGTGCTCATCAAGAACGGCGCGGCCCTGGAGCAGGCCGGTCACGTCCGGGCCATCGCCGTGGACAAGACCGGGACCCTGACCACCGGCAAGCCCGTGCTGACGGGCGTGGTCCCTCTCGCAAAGCATGACGAGCAGGCCCTCGTCACCCTGGCTGCCGCGCTGGAGGCCCGCTCCGAACATCCGCTGGCCCTGGCCCTGGTGGCCGCGGGCAAGGAACGCGGTTGCCCCGCCTGCCCGGTGGATGCCGTGGACGTGGCGCCCGGCCTGGGCATCGCCGGTGTGGTGACGCTGGACGGCACGGCCTGGCGCGTGGCCCTGGGCAATGCCGCCTTCATGGAGCAGAACCGCATCGTGCCCGATGCCGCAGTGCTGGAACAGCTGGCCGCACTGGCCGAGGCCGGGCAGACGCCGCTGCTGCTGGCGCTGGCTCCGGCCCGTGCCGCCCTTGCCGGTACCGCAGATGACGACAGTGCCCGCTGGCAGTGGGGCGACCTCCAGATGGCGGGCATCCTCTCGCTGGCTGACGCCCTGCGTCCCGAATCCGCCGCGGTGGTGGCCCGTCTGCACGAGATGGGCATCCGGGTGGTCATGCTTACCGGTGACAACGAGCGCACCGCCCGGGCCGTGGCCCGGCAGGCCGGTCTGGCTGACGCCGATGTGGCCGCCGGGCTGCTGCCCGCCGAAAAGGCCGAGCGCATCCGCCAGCTCCAGGCCGAAGGCCTGCTGGTGGCCATGGTGGGCGACGGCATCAATGACGCCCCGGCCCTGGCTGTGGCCGACGTGGGCATGGCCGTGGGCAGCGGTGTGGACGTGAGCGCCGAGGCCGGGGACATCGTGCTCATGCGCGGCGGCATGGAGGCCGTGCTCACCGCCCTGGCCCTTTCCCGCGCCACCATGCGCAACATCCGCCAGAACCTGGGCTGGGCCTTCGGCTACAACCTGCTGGGCCTGCCCGTGGCCGCCGGCCTGCTGCATGTCTTTGGCGGGCCCATGCTCTCGCCCATGATCGCCGGCACCGCCATGGCCCTGTCCTCCTTCTCCGTGGTCAGCAACGCGCTGCGGTTGCGCTTCTTCAAGGTGTAGATGGTCGTTGTCCGGTCGTTTGCAGGGGGGAAG
>CALBAX010000133.1 GCA_937926875.1 uncultured Desulfovibrio sp. | reverse complement strand
TGTGAGGTCGCAAGAGAAATGAGAATCTTCCGCACAATAAATGAGAACGTGCCAGAGCATTTTTGCTGCTTTGGCACGTTTTTTTCATGTTTTTTTGGCGGGGTATTCGATGTGTCAAAACTAACACAAAATACCCATCATTCTTTAGCCTTCTATAATCCAGCCCACGAAGTCCCCGAACCTGAACACCTCCACAGCGTCCTCTCCCAATTCGCCGGGGTAAAGCGGGCGCTGGATCCCTGACAGAGAGAGCTCCTTCCTAACCACGGCTCCGGGTTCCGCCCCCTGGTCCAGCTTGGAAGCTGTGAGCTGTCACGCAACTTGAGAATTTCCGTCACGAAACTTGAGAACGGCGCTTGACACTTTTCCGCAGTTGGCACAGTCATTGCTTAGAAATTTGCCGGAACAAAAAGGGGCGTGGATGCCGTGTCGAAAATGACACATCCACGCCCCTTTTTGTTTTTTTGCTTACTGCCCCAGCTTGTTTTTACCCACGGCGGGTTCAAACGTGGCCACGCGCTGGTCCTGCGGACTGGCGCGGGGGCGTTCCCCCTTGGCCAGGCGGGCCACACACGCTGTCAGCAGGCGCACCCCCATAGGAGCAAGCTCCCGCCGCCACAGTTCTGCGGCCGTTTCTCCGGGCAGGACATGACACCAGTCCTGGGCTTCGATGGGGCCGGTATCTGCACCGTCGTCCATCCAGTATGCCGTCCCCCCGGCCACAGGTTCGTGCATGGCCAGAGTCCAGCGGATGGCGTCGCGCCCCCGGTGCCGGGGCAGAAGCGATGGATGATACGCCAGAATCCCCAAGCCGCACCGGGCGCGCACCACAGCGGGCAGGTACCTTTGGCAGTAGGCGGCCACGCCAAGATCGCACGGGGGCACGTCTTCCAGCGAGAATACCGGGATACCGCACAGCCTGGCCTCTTCCTCAAGCCTGTCCCCGCTCGTGTCCGGACACACTCCGCCCACGGTCACGCGGGGCAGCAGCGAGAGCTGTCGCAGCACTTCAACGGCCAGCCACTTTTGTCCGAAAATCACGACACGCATGTGGCCCCTCCGATATACCGGAACCCCTGCACGGCCCGAAAATGGCCGCCATACCCATAAGAAACCCCCAGGCTCCCTTGAGCCCCGGACTTCTCCCGCGACCGGGCTATGGACCGGGCACTTCTGGCTTTGTTCTCGCCGTAGAGCCTGGCGCTTACTTGCGTCCATAAGGGGGAGCGTCGCAGAGCCGCACACATGCCCGGATGCGACGTGTGGAACAGTGTCGGCATCGGCTTGCCATAGCGGTTCTGGCCGTCACGCCACATCTGGCAGATAGTGTTGAGAAAGCGCATACCTACGCCAGCTCCCTGCCACTCAGGCATGACTACCAAGCGGCAGGCCCGTGCCTCCACAAAGCCCTGCCGGGTGCTAACCGCCACATGGGCCACGGGTTGGCCGTCCACAAAGCCCACATAATTGGTGGCCGCGATCATGTGCGGCAGCTTTAGATAGTGATGCGGCTCAAAATACGGCCACCATTCCCAGCCTGTTTGCCGGATTTCCAGCTCGAAGCGGGGACGTTGAAGACACCCCCGTGTCCACCGAAAGCCGTCGCCGCCGGTGTCGAAAATCCAGTCCGGGGCCAGCCAGTCGATGATGTCGTAGTGGCACGAAAGCAGGACAACCTGCCCGCCGGTACGCCGCCAAGCCTTGGCAAAGGCAGTCGCTCCGATCTTGGCAATCTGCCGGTCCACGACGCTGGTGAACTCGTCCACAACGGCGCGTTCCGGGGCCTCACAAATCAGACGGGCCAGCGAGGCCCGGAACCGCTCTCCCGTACTCAGTACATGGTAAGGACGTAGCCAGGCGGGCACATCTCCAAGCCCCACAGCGGACAGGGCACCCGTAACGGCCTGCCAGTTTCCGCCTCCATCCTCTGGGGAAATGGCGTCGATGATGGGCCTGTCCTTGGGCCAGCCTTCGGCCCCACGCAGGGCTTTTTCCCCCCAGATACGGGAACCAATGCTGGACTTGCCGGAACCGGAAGGCCCAACGACCAGGCCGATCTGCCACGGCTCCGCATCGGGGCCATCGATGGGCAGGTCCGCGTCGAGGTCGAAACCAATACCGTCGGCATTGAAAAGGGAGCGCACCAGGGCGGCACGGTAGGAATCGAAGGTCGGTGCGGGATAGTGGATGGCAATTTTCATACGCGCACCACCCGGCACTTGTAGCCTTCGGCCTTGAGGCGTTCATACACGGCCTTGTGGTCGGCCTCGTCCTTGCACATAACAATGACGCCGAATTTTTCCTTGTACTTGAAGCCGTTAACCCCCAGCATGGGCCGGGGCTCCTTGGACGTTGTCTGGTCCATAACGGGATTCCTTGCGGCCTTCTGGTGGCTCTGTGTTGGGGCACACGGCCCTCACGGTATAGAATGTCCCGCAACGGGGACACTTGAACTGCATGATCTCAACCTTGCCCCGCCCCAAAAGTTTGTTGCAGCGCGGGCACCTGACGTCTGAAAGTTTCTCCTGGTTCATGGCGCTAAAATCGTTGCACCCCAACGAAAATCTGTCTATCGTACCTCTTGTCTCGTCCAGAGACGACACGACAGGCGGATACTCTGCAAGCGGCTGCCTTCCGCTTGTGGGGCCGTGGTGGGCTTACGGCAAGCCCGCCGGTGGGGGCGTGCGTCGCCCCCGCCACTGTCAGGCCTACTCTGCGGGAACGCGCCGCTCCCTGCCCGGAAACAGCGCGTTCCATGCGGAGGATTTAGCCGGGAGAACGCAGTTCCGGCGGCAGTTGACGACCTGTGCGCTCGCTTTCCCAGGCGAGCTCGCAGTGGTGTACCGTCCGTCCGCCGCGCAGCTCCGTATCCCGCCAAAAAAGCACGTCGATGAGACGGCACGGCCAGTGCCGCACCCCGGCCACCTGCCAGCGCCAGCAGCGGGAGGACAGCGTTTCGTCCGCCCAGACCACAGGCAGGTCGGCATCGGGGATGCAGGCCAGCACCAGGGACGCCAGCAACCCGCCCAGGCAGTGCACCAGCTGATCGATACCGATCATGGTCTGCCAGCAATTGTGCCGGATGATCTCGCCCCGCGTCATGCCTGGACCTCCGGCAAATGGTATTGCGGCACGATGTCCTCCACCTCGTCCACGGTCTGGATCAGGGCCAGCTGGTCTTCGTAGCGCTGCCGCTGGCCGATCAGGAATCCCGAGGTCACGGCAAAGAGCTCCGCCTTTGCGAGGACCCGCCGGACGAGCTCCTCCTTTTCCAGTCCACGGGCCGCAGCCAGCGCATCAAGAAAGGGCGTCTCCACCGTCGTGTCGGAGAGCCAGGACCGGGCCTCTGACTCCTGTTTGCTGAACGTATCCAGCTCGTGCGCCGGGTAGGTGCTGGTCAACGCCCCCAGGGCCGCATCACAGGCATCATTGATCTCGCGCAGCTTGCGGGCCTTGGCCCGGGCCAGAAGGTCTTCTGGCGTGGGCTCGGGCATGGCGGCTGCTACCTCGCGCCAATGCTCGGCAGCGTCAGGGTCAGCGCCCTCTTCACAGGGCAGGGCCAGCAAACCGTCGTCCAGCACAGCATCCGTCACGTTGGCATCGATGCGCGCCAGGGGTCTGCCCAGCCTGGACGAATACAGTATGTACGGCATGGGCACCTCCTAAACGGGCAGGTAATACACGGTCAGCGTGCCGCCCGTGTTCCATGTGTTCCGTCCCAGGCCGGAACAGGCCCGGACATTGTTGGCATCGCTGTTATTGCTGTCTGGTCCATTTCCGATGCCGGCATAGCCCTCGCCGTACTTGACGGCCTTCGCCCCATAGCCAGGCAGATTTTCCCCATCCCTGTCCCACTGCAGGTAATCATACTCGCTGGTCGACGAATACCAGCGGCGCAGCAGGATGAGCCGCGTGCCTTTCTCTTCAAACGTCTTGCTCGAAGAGGTGGCCTCGCCACGGACGGCATACGGACTATCGATCAGGCACTGTACCGCACCAGGGCTGTTCTGCAATGCCAGCAGGGCCGTATCAGACTGCCACAGGGCCTGCCGCGCTGCCGTACTCGCGGCTACCGCCTCCATCGCAACGGACGACGCGGCTACCGCCTCCATCGCAACGGACGACGCGGCTACCGCCTCCATCGCAACG
>CALBAX010000132.1 GCA_937926875.1 uncultured Desulfovibrio sp. | reverse complement strand
AGGAAACCGGCCAGGGCCAGCTTGACCGCCATGAAACCTGTGGCGTTCGGTTCTGAACGTGCGATCCCTGCCGCCGCATAGGCCGCCAGTGCCACAGGAGGCGTCAGGTCGGCCAGGATGCCGAAGTACAGGATGAAGAGGTGCGCCGCCATGGCAGGCACACCAAAGTGCATGATGGCCGGGGCCGCGATGGTGGCCAGCACGATGTACTTGGCCGTGGTGGGCAGGCCCATGCCCAGCACGATGGAGGCCAGCATGGTCAACAGCAGGGTCAGGGCAAAGCTGTCGGCGGAGATAGTCAGGATGGCGTTGGCCAGCTTCAGGCCGAGACCGGTCAGGGTCACCACGCCGATGACGAAACCGGTGCAGGCGCAGGCGGCGGCCACCCCCAGGGCCAGCCGGCCACCGTTTTCCATGGCCTGCAGGACGCCCTTGAGGGACAGGAAGTTGGTCTGGGCCAGGGCGCTCATCACACTTTCATTGCTGTAACGGGCACCGTGCCAGGTCTTCCAGTTTTCCGCCACCAGGGAGATGACCACGGTGGTCACGATGCAGTAGTAGGCGGCCTTGAGCGGCGTATACCCCTGCATCAGCATATAGATCAGCACGATGATGGGGATCAGCAGGTAGCCGCCCTGACGCAGCACCACCCAGGTGCGGGGCAGACGTTCCTTGGGAATACCCTTGAGGCCCAGACGCTTGGCTTCCATGTGCACCATGAAGCCCACGGCCAGGTAGTACAGCAAAGCGGGCACCAGGGCCGCCTTGGCGATCTCCACGTAGCCGACGCCCAGGAACTGGGCCATGATAAAGGCCGCTGCCCCCATGATGGGCGGCATGATCTGACCACCGGTGGACGAGGCGGCTTCCACGGCGCCGGCAAAAGCACCGCGGTAGCCCACACTCTTCATCAGCGGGATGGTGAAGGTACCCGTGGACACCGTATTGGCCACGGAAGAGCCGGAGATGGTACCGAAGAAGCCGCTGGCCAGCACGGCCACCTTGGCGGGGCCGCCCACGTAGCGACCGGCGGCGGCCAGGGCCAGGTCGATGAAGAATTTGCCCAGGCCGGTGCTGTGCAGGAAGGCTCCGAACAGGATGAACAGGAAGACGAAGGAGGCCGACACGCCCAGCGGCATGCCGAACAGGCCTTCCGTGGTCAGATACATGTGCGAGACGATACGCTGCACGGAGAAACCGGGATGCCCCAGCATGCCGGGGATCAGGTTGCCGAACTTGGCGTACAGCAGGAAGACCACGGCCACCAGGGTGATGGGGATGCCCACGATGCGGCGGGTCGCTTCCAGGACCAGCAGGATGGACGCGCAGCCCATGATGAAGTCCAGCTCGGTGGCCGGACCGGCATCCAGCACGATGATGTCGTACTGCCAGACGATGTAGCCGCAGACCACGGCCCCGGCGATAGCCAGGATGGCGTCATACCAGGCCAGTTTGTTCATGTTGCCCGTGGCGCGGGCAGGATACAGCAGATAGATCAGGGTCAGCACAAAGCCCAGGTGCACCGCGCGCTGGATCTGGGGCGCGAAGGGCGTCGTGGCGGCCGTGTACAGATGAAAAGCGGAAAAGGCGATACAAAGGATCTTGATAAAAATATCGAGCCACCCCTTGAAGGAGCGGTAAACGGATTCCTTGTCGTACTTGGCAACGATCTCGGAGACGTCCACGGTCTCCTGGATCTTTTCCACGGCACTGGAATCCAGTTTGTGGCCTTCTTCCAGGGCAAATCCCCCTGCCCCTTTCTCATCGATCATGTGCATTCGTTTTTCGTGGCTCATCCTCTCATGTCCTGTATAAGTATGCGGGCGTGTCCTTCCACGCCAAGTCAATGTCCAAGAATTATCAGGGTAAAACGACGGTAAGGGTAATGGCTTGTCCCGGTTCCAGCAGGGAATTCAGCGGGATCTCCTTTTGAGCTCCGCCCTCTTCAGGCAGCAGCAGGGTGTGGTTCGCCACACGTCCCACGCGCACATCAAAGGAAGGCAGGGCCATATGATAGCCGCTGATGACAACTTTTCCGTTTTCCGTATACATCCGCTGTCCCGGGCCCGGCTGATGCGGCAGACCGGCCCCGAAATCCTGATAAACCGTTTTTTCCAGATAGATGCAGCCCCCGCTGACACTGAACCAGTCCTCCACCGGGCTCAGAGCGACGGAATGCCTGTAACGAATGGCAAACTCGCTGCCGTCCGGTGCGGGCCGGCTGAAAAGTTCCCTGCCGCTGCTGTCGCGCAGCACCAGGCGTTGTACGTCCTGCGCCTGCACACTGGAAAAAAGATGCGGCGCAACCCACATCACGCCTGTCATACAGACCAGCATGGCCAGCAGAAAAGCAATGGTATTGCGCCGCATCGTCATATGTCCCGAATCAACTGTTTGCCTGAGAACCGGTCTACTTGATGTCCAGGCCCTTTTCCTTGAAGTACTTGACCGCACCAGGATGGAAGGGGATGGTCACACCGTCAGCGGCATGTTCCAGAGAGATCTCGGCACCCTTGTTATGCGCCTTGGCCACGTCGGGCAGATTGTCATACAGGGTCTTGGTCAGGGTGTAGGCCACATCGTCAGGCATGTCCTTGTTGGCCACCAGGATGCACTGCACGGACAGGGTGGGCACGGCCTCCTTCTGGCCCAGGTAGGTACCGGCCGGGATGGAATCCTTCACCAGATAGGGGAACTTCTTGACGATCTCGTCGACCTTCTGGCCGGCCAGGGGCACGAAGACCACTTCCTGAGCGGTGGTGATGTCCTGGATGGCGGGGTTGGGCGTACCGATGGTGAAAACGAAGCCGTCCACCTGACGGTCCTTGAACTGGTCGGCAGTTTCGCCGTAGGGCAGGAAGATAGGCTCGATATTCTTGTAATCCAGGCCGTAGAAGCCGAAGATCTGACGGCAGTTCACTTCATTGCCGCTGCCGCGGGCGCCCACGGAGACCTTCTTGCCCTTGAAATCTTCGAGAGTCTTCACGCCGCTGTCCTTGCTGGCCACCACGTGCAGGTATTCAGGATACAGGCGGCCGATGACGCGCACGTTGTCCAGCTTGCTGCGGAAGGGAGCCAGGCCGTTGAAGGCGGAGTCGGCAACGTCGTTCTGCACCATGGCGAAGTCCACGTCACCAGCCTGGACCAGACGCATGTTCTCACCGGAAGCACCGGTAGCCTGGGCCGTCACGGAGATGGCACCGCCGCTCTTGTTGGTGATCACCTGGGCAATGGCACCACCCAGGGGGAAGTACACCCCGGAGGTCCCGCCAGTGGCCAGGGTCAGGCGTTTGGTGTCGGCATTGGCCAGCGAGGCGGCCAGCAGCAGACCAGCGGCCAGGACAAGACTGAGAACTTTTTTCATAAGGCTTCTCCCGAAAAGAGGTTACAGAACGCCTTGACCAAAACGGCGTTCTCACTACCATCGGCGAGTATATACCAAATGCCCCAAAAGGGCAAATCAGCCGTGTTCTGTCCCTTCTGCCGGGACACGGATTTGACTTGCTCCCCGGCAAAGGCATATTATGGAAATAGCGATACACCATGCATCCAGCCAAGGAGATCCACATGGTCAAGCGTCATCTCAGCCTTCTGGTCGTGGCAGCGGCATGCATCGCCCTGCTCGGCGGCTGCGCCAGCAAATACGGCGCGCAGACGACACAGGTCAACTATTACCCCCAGTGCTACTCTCCTGTGGCCCAGTTGCGGGCCGATGAAGACAGGGTCACCAACAGCACGGCGGGCGGTGCCGCGGGCGGTGCACTGCTGGGTGCCCTCATCGGCGGCCTGGCCACCGGCAAGGTGGAAGGCGCCCTGGCCGGTGCCGTGGCCGGTGGTGCCGCGGGCGCCGTGGGCGGGAACATCTACGGCAAGTCCCAGCAGAAGGAGAACGACCGCCGTCTGCTAGCCAGCTATGCCGCCCAGTTGGGCGAGGACAGCGCAGGCATGGATCGCGCTACCGCCGCCGCCCGCCTTTCGGCCCGCTGCTATGACGAGCAGTTCAAGAAGGCCGCGGCCCAGTACAAGGCCGGGGCCATCACCCGGCAGGATTTCCAGGATCGCTACACGGAGATCCGCAGCGGTC
>CALBAX010000131.1 GCA_937926875.1 uncultured Desulfovibrio sp. | reverse complement strand
CCCGTGGTCAGCATGTCACGCACGCGGTCCACAAGCGGCCCCGTGCCCAGCATGGCGGCAAGGTCCGTGCGTTTGCCGATCAGATAGGCCTTGCCCACAATGCCCCTGGAGCAGACACCGGCCACCAGGGCCTTGCCGTCCACCCCGCCGGTAACGATCCCGGACGTGCCGTCGATCAAATATTGCAATACGTCGCCCATAGCAACATGACTCCTTCTCTAGCGGTTTGCTGTCGCCATCCGTAAGCGGGCAATGCCCGCTAACGGCTGCCGCGCCTACCTCGCACGACCGCCGCCGAGACGGCGGGCCTTGAGCTTGTCAAGCGCGCTCTTGTAGGCCGCGTCAGTCACCCGTTTACCGGCTTCCCAGCCCATCATGCGGCACAAGGCGGCCTCCATCCAGGACGGGACGCGGTGGCGGTCAGCCAGCACGGCCAAGTCCACCAGGTTTTCCCCGTCGGCGGGTTCCCGCGAGGCCGTGACTGCCGCTTTCTGGGGCGCTGCCGCCACATTTTCTTGCGGAACAGGGGCCGCTTCCCGTACTTCCGACGCTTTCGCCTCGCCATGCGCTCCCTCCTGGCCGCTGTTTTCCATACCCGACGCCGTCTGATTCTCGTCGACCGGCGTAGCGGGGGTGGCCTGTTCGTCGTTCTGCTTTTTCGTCGCCATAATAGATGACTCCTATCCGAGTTTCGGTTTGATGGTGAACGTCGGGATCAAGACTTCCGCCTCCTTGCCAGTTATTCTCCAGGTAAAGGAAATCACAAAAAGGCGATTCACCCGCGTAAATACCTCGATGACCTGATGCCCGACACGCTTGTCCGGAGAGCGTCCAAACGTTGCCTGCTGTGCCCGGACCCTGACCCAGTTTCCCCGGCTGTCATTGCCGCCACGCGGCAGGGCCGCCGCAAAGGCAAGGCTGAACGCTTCCAGCCAGGGGCGGTCATCGGCCAGGACATTGGCATTGACCGTTTGCACCACCTCGTACAGCTCGCGGGTGCGCTCCTGTTGCAATGCCGTGCGGCGCACACCCAGCACACGGCCCGTGCGCGTGTATTTTTCCGGCAGAAACTGCAGCTCGATGCGCGGGCGCTGAAGGGTCAGGTTGTCTTTCTTGACCATGTCGATGACCCGGCCTTCCGGCAGCCCGGCA
>CALBAX010000130.1 GCA_937926875.1 uncultured Desulfovibrio sp. | reverse complement strand
GGGCTTCCCACAGCTTGAACTTTTCGGCAGCGTCCTTGGCCACATGCACGGCCACGGCACCGGTCTGCTGCAGCACGCGTTCCACGACCACGGCTTCGTCAGCCACCTGGGCGGGATGGCCGTCCACTTCGATGAGCAGGATGGCCGCGGCGTCGCGGGGCAGGCCGGCCTTGGTGTAGTCGTCCACGCGCACGATGGTGTTGTTGTCGAGGAATTCCAGCGTACAGGGCACCACGTGGGCGGCGATGATGCCGGCCACGGCTTCGGCGGCCTTCTGCATGTCGTCGAACACGGCCATCAGGGCCTTGGAGGCCTGCGGCGGGGGCACCAGCTTGAGCACGGCCTGGGAGATGATGCCCAGGGTGCCTTCGGACTGCAGCATCATGCCGGCCAGGTTGTAGCCGGTGACGCATTTGACGGTGCGGGAACCGCTCTTGACCAGCTCGCCGGTGGCGTCAAAGAATTCCAGGCCCATCAGGTAGTCCTTGGTGACGCCGTATTTCAGGCCGCGCAGACCACCGGCGTTCTCGGCGATGTTGCCGGCCAGGGTGGACACGGCCTGGGAACCCGGATCCGGGGGATAGAACAGGTTCTTCTTGGCAACCTCGGCAGCGAAAGTGGCCGTGACCACGCCGGGTTCCACCACGGCGTACAGGTCGTCGGAGTTGATCTCAAGGATGCGGTTCAGGCCGTTGGTCAGGATGACCACGCTTTCCTTGCTGTCCGGGATGGTGCCACCGGACAGGTTGGTGCCGGCACCGCGCACGGTCATGGGAATGCCGTAATCATAGAGTTTCTTCACACAGATGCCGAGCTGCTCGGTGGTGGTGGGACGCAGCGCGAAAGCGGGCACCACGGGGGGCAGCACCGCGGAATCATAGGAATAACTCTGGCGGTCAGCTTCGGAGCTGAACACGTTTTCCTTGCCGAGGAGATCTTCAAATTCTTTGATAAGCGCCTGGCTTGCCATAAGGGCCTCCTGTTACTCATGAAATATGCTCATCAACCCGGGCTCCCGACCGGGCCTGCACGCGATCTACCCGGAACACGAAAAAAGAGCACGCAGCAAGACCTGCTCTGAAGGATAGGTTGATCCGGGCCGAATGAATTTTTTTAGCAAGAATTTCTTTTTTTGAAAAGGTAAAACTGCTCCCTAACCTGATGTTGCAAAGAAAAAAGGGACTCCCCTTTTTCTTATATTTTTAAAAATATTTTATAAAATAAATCTTAAAACTTTTCTTATTCTTTTATTAAGGAAAAATGTACAAAAAATACGGCAACACAGATGATATGATCGCTTTTTTTCAAAGAACATCCACTAAAAAAAGAAAGAATAGACATGCAATATGCTCTGCATTTTGCACAATATTACAGTTTATTTTTTAGACACCTATCTTTCAGATAAGGAATCAAAACAAAAAATTTTTCCATATCCTGCCCATGATCTCCCGGTAACACTTTTCTCGTGCCCCATACGGCCCTTGAGATTGTCTATTTTTTCTCATTCGCCAAATGCATAATATATTCAAACTCTTCCGCACTCACAGGTTGGACGGAAAGCCGGCTGCCCCGGCGCATGAGCTCCATGCCGGCCAGGGCGGCATGCGCGGACAGTTCCTTGCGGCTCAGGGCAGGCAGGGCCTTGTGCAGGCGCACGTCCACCATCTCCCAGATGGGCTTTTCCGGCGTGGCGCGGGGATCGAAATGATCGTTCTCGGGGTCCTGGGCCGTATGGTCGGGGTACGCCTCGCGCACTACCTCCACCACGCCCACGATGGATGGGGCCGCACCGCTGTGGTAGAAAAAGCCCAGGTCGCCTTTTTTCATGGCCTTCATAAAGTTGCGGGCCTGATAGTTGCGCACGCCATCCCAGGAAGTGACCTGTCCGGGCGCTGTCTCCAGATCCTGCCAGGAGTAACAGCCCGGCTCGCTCTTGAACAACCAGTAGTTCATGATGTCTCCTTTTTATCAGGATATATTCTCAAAAATAAAGTGGCAAGTGCCCGGAGAGGTGCAGAGCGCGCACGAGGAGGAAAGAGCTTTCTGAAAAAAGGTCCTCTCCCTTGCATCCCCTCCTCTCCCAAAAACTTTTTCTCTGGACGGTACGGGACGTCCCCGTCGCTGACAGAAACGACATCACCATCGTCATCTGCAAACGGAGAAAAAGTCACGTAACGATATGTAACGGCAGGACTACGGCCGAGAGGGCCTGCCGTCCCCCTTTATCATCGTCCTCCAGAGCCTATCCCCCTTTCTCCCTGCATCTCTTTCCCTGCCTGCTGTTCACGCCCATCCCACGGCAGCCGCCATGCCTGCTCCTGACCCCAGGGGTACAGGGACCTCCGCCGCCCTTCTTCCTCTTCCCGGTCATGAAAGATCGCCAGCAACTGCCGGTCAACGACGGGGACTGACGGCCAGCCCCGAACAAAAGTTTTTTCGGGGTTGGGGAGAGCTCGAGAGGGGAAGGGGCAGTTTTTACAAAAAACGCCCCTTCCCCTCTCGTCCCCTGCTCCTCATCCCCAAAAACAACGGCGGCCCGAAGGGCCGCCGTGACGAAGGCATGACACGCGGGACGCCGCTCCGTGACCGGAGGACATGGCGCCCTGCCTGCTATCCCATATCTTCCGTAAGGATCATGTGGCGCGCTGCCGCGGTCTCGTCCAGACGGCGCACGGGCATCTTCACCGGGGCATCCAGCAGCTGCTGGGGATCGGACTTGCCCAGGGCCACGATCTCGCGCAGGGCCTCGATGTAGGCATCGAGGGTCTGCTTGCTCTCCGTCTCCGTGGGCTCGGCCATGAGGCATTCATGGACGATGAGCGGGAAGTAGACCGTGGGCGCATGGAAACCGCGGTCCAGCAGGGCCTTGGCGATGTCCAGGGCACGCAGGCCTTCGGGCGCGGAGGCCACGAACTCGTGGGCGCAGATGCGGTCGAAGGGCACGTCCAGCACGCCTTCCAGCTTCTTGCGCAGATAATTGGCATTGAGGCTGGCGAACTCGGCCGCACGGGTCAGGCCCTCGGCGCCCAGGCGCATCATGTAGGCCAGGGCCTTCAGCACCACGGCAAAGCTGCCATAGAAGGGGCCGATGTGGCCGATGCTCTGCGGCAGGTCGTAGTCCAGGGCATAACTGCCGTCTTCGGCCTTGCGCACACGCGGCGCGGGCAGGAAGGGCAGCAGGCGCTCGCCCACGCCCACGGGACCGCAGCCGGGGCCGCCGCCGCCGTGGGGCGTGCCCAGGGTCTTGTGGACGTTGAGGTGCACCACGTCGAAGCCCACGTCGCCCACACGCATCTTGCCCAGGATGGCGTTCATGTTGGCACCGTCATAGTACAGCAGGGCATCCTCGCGGCGCAGCACTTCCACGATGCGCGGCAGATGCAGCTCCAGCAGGCCCAGGGTGTTGGGGTTGGTCATCATCAGGCCGGCCACCTGGCCGGGATATTTGGCCATGGCCTCTTCCAGGGCGGCGGGGTCCACCATGCCGTCGCGCGAGGGCACGTTGACGATCTCGAAACCCGCCAGCACGGCCGAGGCAGGGTTGGTGCCGTGGGCCGAGTCGGGAATGAGCATCTTGGTGCGGTCGCGGCCCTTGGCCTTGTGGTAGGCGGCGATGAGCTTGACGCCGGTGTATTCGCCATTGGCCCCGGCCATGGGCTGGAAGGTGAAGGCCTTCATGCCCGTGACCTCGCACAGCCACTGTTCGGCGTCATACAGGCATTGCAGGGCGCCCTGGGCCAGTTCGCCGGAGAGCTGGGCCAGCAGGGGGTGCATGCGGGCAAAGCCCGCCAGCGAAGCCACGTATTCCGTGAACTTGGGGTTGTACTTCATGGTGCAGGAGCCAAGGGGATAGAAATTGGCGTCCACACTGTAGTTGAGCTTGGACAGGTTGGTGAAGTGGCGCACCACGTCCAGTTCGGAGCACTGGGGCAGACGCGGCGCGGCTTTGCGCAGCAGGGCTTCGGGCAGCATCTGCGCGGCGCGGGGCGCGTCGTCGTCCACGGGCAGGGCCAGGCCGGAGGCGCGGCGGCCTTCTACGGATTCGGCAAAAATGGTTTTCACAGCAGACCTCCCAGCTTTTCGACCATGGCATCCACCTGCGCACGCGAGTTGCATTCGGTGCAGGCCAGCAAGAGCACATCATCCATGCCCGCATAGGCACGGCCCACAGGATAACCGGCGGCCACGCCCTGGCGCAGCAGGGCCTGTACCACCTCCTCGGCGGGACGCGGCAGGCGCAGGGCCACTTCGTTGCCGAAGGGGGCGTCATTGAGCAGGGAGACACCGGGCAGGGTCGTGAGTTTTTCCACCGCGTAGCGGGCCAGGGCCATGCCGTGTTCGGCCACGCGGGCCAGGCCGTCCGGCCCCACCAGCGAAAGATACATGAGCGCGCGCAGGGCGCACAGGGACTGGTTGGAGCAGATGTTGGACGTGGCCTTGGCGCGACGGATGTGCTGCTCGCGGGCCTGCAGGGTGAGCACATAGCCGGTGCGGCCTTCCAGATCCGTGGTGCGGCCCACGATACGGCCGGGGAACTGGCGGATATGCTCCTTGCGGCAGGTCATGATGCCCAGATAGGGGCCGCCGAAGCTCAGGGGCTGGCCCAGGCTCTGGCCTTCGGCCACGGCGATGTCGGCGCCCATCTCGCCGGGGGTCTTGAGCACGGACTGCATGACCGGATAGACGGAGATGACGCCCAGGGCCTTGCAGGCGCGGGCATGGGCGAAGAGCTCGCTGAAGTCGGCCACCGCGCCGAAGAAGTTGGGATTCTGCACCAGCACGGCGGCGCAGGTGGCGTCCACGGCGGCCTTGAGCCCTTCCTTGTCGCTCAGGCCGTCCTTGTGGGGCACGGTCACCAGGGTGATGTCCAGGCTGGAGGAGTAGGTCTCCAGCATGGCCCGCCAGACGGGGTTGATGCACTGGTCCACCACCAGCTTTTTGCGGCGGGTGGCGCGCACGGCCATCATGCAGGCCTCGAACAGGGCCGTGCCGCCGTCATAAACGGAGGCATTGGCGCAATCCATGTCCAGCAGACGGCTCACCGCGGTCTGGTATTCGAAGATGGCCTGCAGGGTGCCCTGCGAGCATTCGGCCTGATAGGGCGTGTAGGAGGTGTAGAACTCGCTGCGGCCGGAAAGGGCGTCCACGGCGCGGGGCACGTAATGGGCGTAGAAGCCCGCGCCCAGGAAGGAGACGGCAGGCGAGACGTTGGCGGCGGCCAGGTCCTCGAAGTAGCGGCACACGGCGAATTCGCTCTGCCCCTTGGGCAAATCGAAATGTTTGGGGCGCATTTCAGGCGGGATGTCCGCAAAAAGGTCATCAAGGTTGCGCACACCCACGACGGAGAGCATTTCCTGCACTTCGTCCGGCGTATGGGGAATGAATGGCATAAGGGAGCTCCTTGCAGCGAAGGCTGCCGTGCTGGTGGAAAAAAGGCGGCAGGACACGGGGCCCTGCCGCTCCACGGACTAGTGCTGCTCGTTCTTGCAGTGTTCTTCGTAGGCCGCGGCATCCATCAGGCCTTCGGGCTGGGCGGAAAGCTTCACGCGCACGATCCAGCCGGCGCCGTAGGGGTCGCTGTTCATGACTTCAGGAGCGTTCTCCAGCTCGGTGTTCACGGCCACCACCGTGCCGCTGACGGGCGAGATCAGGTCGCTGGCCGCCTTCACGGACTCCACGGCGCCGAACTCGCTGCCGGCGGTCAGTTCGTCACCTTCGGCGGGCATGTCCACATAGGTGATGTCCCCCAGGGATTCCTGGGCGAAATGGGTGATGCCGAGGACAGCTTCTTCACCGTTGACTTTGGCCCATTCGTGGGACGCACTGTACAGGAGGTCTTCGGGATTGCTCATGGTCTTCTCCTTGGTCCGGGGCGATGCGCTGTCCCGGAAGTTGATGTCAGCATCTGTGGCGGGGCGAGGGGCGTCCGGCAAGCAGCCGTCATGCACTGCCGGGGCCTCCCCTGCCCTGCCGGGATCTTTCCTGAAACATGGTGAGCGCCGTCTTTCTTCGCCCGGCCGCGCCGGACAAAGAGCCACGGCAGGTGCCGTACCGGCCCGCGAAAGCCGGGGCCGTCTCCTGCCCTAGGCCAGCTTCTTGCGGGCCGTGCCGTCCTTGTAGAAGGGCGCTTCGGTAACGGTGGCCTTGAGCTGGCTGCGCGAGGCCTGCACCAGATAGGCGGCGGCATCGGCCTTGTCGGCATCGGCCCAGGCAAAGGCCACCACATGGCCCAGCGAGGGCGCGAACGAACCGCTGGTGACCACGCCCGCCGGGGTGCCGTCTTCCAGCAGGAGCGCATCGCCGTTACGGGCGGCGCGGCGGCCTTCGATGCTCAGGGCCAGCAGTTTCTGGCGCACGTCCTGCGCGCCTTCACGGCCCACATACGGGGCGGTGCTGGTCAGCATGCGGCCCATGCCCGCCTCGGCCGGGGTGTGGTCTTCGTCCAGCTCGTGGCCGTAGAGGGGCAGGCCGGCTTCCAGGCGCAGGGTATCGCGCGCGCCGAGGCCCACAGGCTTGACCCGCCCATCGGCCAGCAGGGCTTCCCACAGGGCCTGGGTCTGTCCGGCAGGCACATAGAGCTCGAAGCCCAGCTCACCGGTGTAGCCGGTACGGCTCACCAGCAGCTCGCAGCCCTGCCATCCTTCGCTGCGGAAGCCGAAATAGGGCAGGTCGCGCAGGCCGCGGCCCAGCAGTTTTTCCAGCACGTCCACGGCTTCGGGGCCCTGCAGGTCGATCTTGCCGGTCTGCTCCGAGATGTCGGCAAGGGCCACGCTTTCGGGCAGGCGGGCACGCAGGGTGGCAAAGTCCCCGGCGGCGCAGGCCGCGTTGACCACCACCATGAAGTCGTCCGGGCCAAAACGGTAGACGATGCAGTCATCCAGCACCGTCCCCTTTTCCGTCAGCAGGAAGCCGTAGCGGCAGCGGCCCGGGGCCAGCGTAGCCAGGTTGTGGCTCACGGCGGCGGCCAGCGCGGCGTCGGCACCGGCGCCCTGGATGCGGAACTCGCCCATATGGCAGATATCGAACAGGCCGGCATGCTGGCGGGTGTGCTGGTGCTCCACGAGGATGCCCTCATACTGGATGGGCATCAGCCAGCCAGCGAAAGGCGCCATCTTGGCGCCGTGGGCCACATGCCAGTCCGTGAGCGGGGTCTTGAGTTCGGCCACGGTTCCTTCCTCCTTTCCGGCGCGGCTCCGGCCGGATGACGGATGACACGGTCAGGGCGGGGCCCGACCGGCCTGATGTTAGCGCAGAGAGGTCGCTCCTCCCCGAAGCGTGCGGGAGCTGTCCCGGGACGCCCGGAGGGATGGCCTACAACGTCGTGAAAAAGCATGCCATGCGCTGCGGGTCGCAATGGGAGAAATATTCCTGCCAGGGCACCCCTTCCAGGGCCCCGGCCAGTGCGGCGCTCTGGCAGCGCACCCCGCGCAGGCGCTCCTCCAGGCCGGCGATGTCCGCAGTGGCAAAAAAATCCCCGCAGATGCGGCAGTCCCGGATGGTGCCGTCCCGCACGTCCAGACGCCAGTCCACCAGCCCCCAGGGGAAGCGCTCGCGCCGTTGCAGGCTGAAGGCCGGCGAGGCACCGTAATTCCAGTCCCAGCTGCGGTATTTGCGTTCCGCCAGCTCTTCCGCGGCCCGCAGCACCTCCGGCTCCAGCTTCCCTTCCCCGTCGGCGCAGTGGCGCAGCAGCGCGGCCCGCAGGCTTTCCATGCTGCTGCCCGGCGCCCAGAACTCGGAGATGTTGGCCACCCGCGAGCGCACCGAGGCGACGCCCTTGGAGCGGATCTTGTCCGGGTCCACATGCAGGGCCTGCACCAGCTCGCCAAAGTCCAGCGATACCAGCAGGGTGCCGTGGTGCAGGATGCGCCCCTGCCGCAGGGACTGCGCGCTGCCCGAGATCTTGCGGCCCCCGGCCTCCAGATCGTTGCGGCCGGTGAGGGATGCCTGCACGCCAAGACCGGCCAGCGCCGTACAGACAGGGCGCAGATAGCGCGCGAAATCCACGGTCTTGCGGCCGTGCGCGTTCTCCATGAACGAAAAATTGAGGTTGCCCAGGTCATGATAGACCGCTCCGCCGCCGGTCATGCGGCGTACCACGGGCAGGCCGCGCCGGCGGACGAAGTCGCTGTCGATCTCGTCCAGCGTCACCTGGTGGCGCCCCACGATGACGCTGGGGGCGTTCTGCCAGAGCAGGAACAGGCCCGGGTGATCCGCAGGCAGCCATTGCAGCAGGCATTCCTCAAGAGCAAGATTGAAAGCAGGATCCGTGGAGGAAAAAGCAAGAAACTGCATGGGAAGCTCCTGGAAAAGACCCGCCAGCGGTGCCGGGGCCGGCATGGAAAATAGCATAGCCACAGGGGCCTAACAAGAAGTATTTCAAGAAATACTTTGTGAAATATGGCGTGAGGCCGCCCCCCTGCCCGGCTGGCGGCAGGAGGCGCAGGCCGTCCCCAACCACCCCGGGACAATGCAGGAGCATAGCGTGCTGCGGCAAAAAAGGGAACGTCACATCCCGGAGCGCCCGGAAGGGTACGGCCATTCCAAAAAACAGCCCGCATGGCGGGCAGTACGGCTGTTGCCGCCGGGCCAGCTTTTGGAACAAGGGGAAAAGGGGGAAGCACTCCCCCGGGAAAAGATGTACCGGAACGCATCCCCCAGCGTCGGAACCGCACACTGCATCCTTGATTTCTGTTCATGTCTTGCGACACCAATGCATGAACAAAGATGCAGGATACGAAAACCACCATTTCATACCACTCTGTAAAAAATATGCTGTCATAAAAAATCGTTCCGGTGATCATGTGAAATGATTTTTTTTATGATTTTTTTATCCATCGCATGCATTTCATCCATAGATTACCAAAATTCATCTGTGGCGGCAGGCATATCTTTCCGCCACCAGCAGCTTTTTCATCCTGCTCCTGCCCCAGCCATCCCCGGCCCTGCGTGCCCTGGCCTGCTCCTTCCGCAAACAGGGGGAGCCGGGCGCAAAAAAAGCGGGGGAGAGGACAATGTCCTCTCCCCCGCCGTGCAGACGCGCTGTCCTGCGGCCTAGTGGCAGCGGATGCCCGACAGCAGGTGGGCCATCTTTTCCTTCTTGGTGCGCAGGTAGGATTCGTTTTCAGGGCAGGCCTCGATCTCGATGGGCACGCGTTCCACGATCTCCATGCCGTAGCCGGACAGGCCCACGATCTTCTTGGGGTTGTTGGTCAGCAGGCGGATCTTGGTGATGCCGAGGTCCACGAGGATCTGGGCGCCGGTGCCGTAGTCGCGCAGGTCATCGGGGAAGCCCAGCTTGCGGTTGGCCTCCACGGTGTCGTAGCCCTCATCCTGCAGGGCATAGGCGCGGATCTTGTTGGCCAGGCCGATGCCGCGGCCTTCCTGGCGCATGTAGAGCAGCACGCCGCGGCCTTCCTTCTCGATCTGGCGCAGGGCGGCGGCCAGCTGGCCGCGGCAGTCACAGCGCAGGGAGCCCAGGGCGTCCCCGGTGAGGCACTGGCTGTGCACGCGCACCAGCACGGGTTCGGGCGTGGTGATGTCGCCCTTGACCAGGGCCAGATGGGTGCCGGGCTCGCGGTCGCTCTCGTAGGCGTAGACCGTGAAATCACCGTACAGGCTGGGCAGATGGGCCTTGGCATCGCACTTGACGGACACCTGGCCGCGACGCATGCGGTAACAGATGAGGTCGCGCACGGAGGCGATCTTCAGGCCGTGTTCGGCGGCAAAGGCTTCCAGGTCGGGCATGCGGGCCATGGTGCCGTCGTCCTTCATGATCTCGCAGATGACGGCAGCGGGCTTGAGACCGGCCAGGCGGGCCAGGTCCACGCTGCCTTCGGTCTGGCCGGCACGGGCCAGCACGCCGTCCGTACGGGCGCGCAGGGGGAAGACGTGGCCGGGGGTCACCAGATCGTCAGGACGGGCGCCGTCAGCCACGGCGGCCTTGATGGTGGTGGCGCGGTCGGCGGCGGAGATGCCGGTGGTGATGCCTTCACGGGCCTCGATGGACACCGTGAAGTTGGTACCGAAGCGCGAGCCGTTATGTTTGGCCATCAGGGGCAGTTGCAGCTTGTCGGCCATTTCGCCGGACATGGGCAGGCAGATGAGACCACGGCCGAACCTGGCCATGAAATTGATGGCTTCAGGGGTCACGAACTCGGCGGCCATGGTCAGGTCGCCTTCGTTTTCCCTGTCCTCATCGTCCACAAGAATGATCATTTTGCCCTGCCGGATCTCGGCAATGGCTTCTTCAGTGCTGCACAGGGGCATGTCAATTCCTTGGCTTGTGCCGTACGGGACGGCGTTATTTTCGTTTGTGCCTAAAGGTAGGGCTGCTCTGCCATCCTGTCAACGGGGGGCGCGCCTTCGGCCCGGGCCGTGGCCGGGCATAGCCTGCGCAGGCACCGGAGGGGCGGCCGGACTGTCCGGCGGCCCCAAGCCCGCAGCCGGCGGCTACCCCTCGTTGCGCGGCAGGTCGCGCAGGGGCTGTCCCAGCAAAAAGGGCAGTTCGGCCTCCGTCAGCGCGCCGCGCTCCACGCAGAGCTGCCGGAAAGCGGCGTCGTACCGCTCCATGGCCGCGGCGGCCTCACGGTCGCCCATGTCCAGCAGGGCGAAATACTGGCGCACGTCGCAGGCTTCCTCATGGGCCTGCACCAGCTCCTCCCACAAACGGCGCCGCGCATCGGGCAGGGGCAGCAGGGCGATGGCCGCCCGGCGGTCCAGGGCAGGCACGTCCCGCAGCAGGGCCTCCAGCGGCCGGGTATCCTCGCAGAACAGCACGCCGCACTGCACGGGACGCCGGTCATAGATGGTACAGCCCCTACCGGGCGCATAGGCCAGGCATTGCCACGGATGTGGCGCCTTGCCCGTCCCGGCCAGTTTGAGCATCTCGTTCTCCAGCTGGGCCAGGCCGCCGCCCATGCCGTCCTGCCGGGCCCACTGGCCGCGGCGCAGGCAGACCAGCATCTCCGGCTTCAAAGCGCCCGAGGACAGCAGCGGGGCATCGTCCCGCAGCAGGCCGGGCCCGCCCAACTCACAGCAACGGCCGCAACGGCGGCAGACAGGCGCGCTATCCGGCATGGCTGCCCTCCTCCTGCTCATGCTGGGCACGGGCGGCACGGTTGGCCTCGAAGCGCTGTCCGAAGCGGCGGGTGAGCCAGCGCGAGAAGTCTTCCATATAGGCGTAGTACACAGGCGTGATGTACAGGGTCACCAGCTGGGAGAAGCACAGGCCGCCCACCACCGCCAGCCCCAGAGGACGGCGGGCCTCGGCGCCGGCACCCATGCCGATGGCGATGGGCAGGGCGCCCATGAGGGCCGCCATGGTGGTCATCATGATGGGACGGAAACGCACATGGCAGCCTTCGGTGATGGCGTCCAGCGGCGTGCGCGAGGGGTCATGACGCTGGGCTTCCAGAGCGAAGTCCAGCATCATGATGGCGTTCTTCTTCACGATGCCCAGCAGCATGATGACGCCCACGAAGCCGTAGAGGTCCAGCGGCTGGCCGAAGATCCAGAGGGTGAACAGGGCCCCGAAGCCCGCCGACGGCAGACCGGAAAGGATGGTCAGCGGGTGGATGAAGCTCTCGTAGAGGATGCCCAGCACCAGATAGATGACCACGATGGCCAGCAGGAGCAGCCAGCCCATGCCCTTGAGCGAATCCTGGAAAGCCTGGGCCGTGCCCTGGGACTTGGCGCTCACCGAGTCGGGCAACAACGGCAGGCTGACGCGTTCCACAGCGGCCACGCCTTCGCTCAGGGCCACGCCGGGACGCAGGTTGTACGAGATGGTCACGGCCGGGAACTGGCCGTCATGGTTCACGGCGATGGGGCCCACGCCGGGGCTCATCTTGGCCACGGTGGACAGGGGCACCAGCTCACCACTGGAAGAGCGCACATACAGGCGCGTCAGGGCGTCGGGGTTGCGCTGGAAGTCTTTGCGCACTTCCACGAAGACCGTGTAATCGTTGGTGGGCGCGTAGATGGTGGAGACTTCACGCGAGCCGTAGGCCGTCTGCAGGGCCAGCTCGATCTGCCCGGCGCTGATGCCCAGGGCCGAGGCCCGGTTACGGTCGATGGTCACCCGGATCTCGGGGTTCTTGAGCTGGAGGTCGCTGTTGACGTCCTGGATCTCCGGCACCTGGCGCAGGGCGGCCTCCACTTTCTGGGCGCAATCGAAGAGCTCCTGCATGTTGGTGCCGGTGAGCGTGTATTGGTACAGGGCCTTGGTGGAGCGCCCGCCGATGTTGATGGCCGGGGGCACGCGCAAAAAGACCTGCATGGCCGGAGAGGTATTGAGCTCGCGGCGCAGGCGCTGCACCACGGTCTCGATGTTCGGCCGTTCGCCGTGGGGCTTGAGGTGGATCATGAGCGTGCCGTTGTTCATGCTCTGGCTGCTGCCCACGATGCCCACCACGGAATTGAAGCGGTCCACATGCGGGTTGTTGCGCAGCACCTCGTCCAGCTTGTGCTGGGCATTCACCATCCCCTCGAAGGAGATGCCCTGCTCCGCCTCGGTGGTGGCCACCACAAAGCCCATGTCTTCGCTGGGTAAAAAGCCCTTGGGCACGATGGCGCCCAGCCAGCCGGTGGCCAGCAGCAGCAGGATCGAGAAGATCAGCGTGGCGCGACGGTGCCGCAGCACCACATCCAGGGAGCGGGCATACTTGTCGGCCAGCCATTCGAAGGCGCGCTCCAGCTTGCCGTAGATGCCCTCATAGCCCACGCGGTGCTTGCTGCCCGAATGGCGCAGGAAGTAGGCGCAGAGCATGGGGGTCAGGGTCAGGGAGACCACGCCCGAGAACAGGATGGCCGTGATGATGACCACGGCGAACTCGTAGAACAGACGGCCCACGATGCCGCCCATGAACAGCACCGGGATGAAGACCGCTGCCAGGGAGACGGTCATGGAAAGGATGGTGAAGCCGATCTCGCCCGAGCCGTCATAGGCTGCCGTGAGCGGATCCTTGCCCATCTCCTGGTGGCGGACGATGTTCTCCAGCATGACGATGGCGTCGTCCACCACGAAGCCCACGGCCAGGGTAAGGGCCATGAGCGAAAGGTTGTCCAGGCTGAAGCCCATGGCCAGCATCACCGAGAAGGTGGAGATGACCGACATGGGCAGGGCCAGGCTGGGGATGATGGTGGCCGGCAGGTTGCGCAGGAACAGGAAGATGACCAGCACCACCAGGAAGACCGTCAGCACCAGGGTGAACTTCACCTCGGCCACGGACTCGCGGATGGATTCCGAACGGTCATAGAAGATCTCCAGCTTGACCGACGGCGGCAGCTGGCGGGCGAGGCCGGGCAACAGGGTCTTGATGTCGTCCACCACCTGCACGGTATTGGCGCCGGGCTGGCGTTCCACGGCCAGCATGATACAGGGCTTGCCGTCATCGGCCCAGGAGAGCTGCTTGTCCTGCTCCACGCTGTCCACCACCTCGCCGATGTCCGAAAGACGCACGGGCGCGCCGTTGCGGTAGGCCGCCACCACGTCCCGGAAGGCCTCGGCGTTCTCCAGCTGGCCCGAAGCCTTGATGGCGCTGGCGCGCCGCTCCCCTTCCAGCGAGCCCGTGGGCAGCTTGCTGTTGGCGCCGCTCACGGCATCGGCCACCTCGTCGATGCCCAGCCCGCGGCTGGCCAGGGCGTCGGGGTCCACACGCACGCGCACGGCGTATTTCTTCTGCCCGTAGATGACCACCTGGGCCACCCCTTTGACCATGGAAAGCCGCTGCCCCACCAGGGTATCGGCATATTCGTTGAGCTCGTACAGCGGCAGGGTGGGAGAGCCCACGCGCAGGTAGAGGATGGGGTAGTCCGCCGGGTTGACCTTGCGGAAGCTGGGGTCGTTGGTCATGTTGGTGGGCAGACGGCGCTGGGCCAGGCCGATGGCAGCCTGCACGTCCAGGGCCGCGGCGTCGATATCACGATCCAGGGCGAACTGGATGGTGATGCGTGTCCGGCCCGTGGCATTGACGGACGAGATGGAGTCGATGCCCGCGATGGTGAAGAACTCCTTTTCCAGCGGCGTGGCCACCGAGGCGGCCATGGTCTCCGGGTCGGCGCCGGAAAGGTCGGCGCTCACCTGGATGGTGGGGAAGTCCACGTTGGGCAACTGGTTGACCGGCAGGTTCATATAGCTGGCAGCCCCGAAGAAGAGCATGCCCAGCATGATGAGCGCCGTGGCCACGGGTCGGCGGATGAAGAGGGCAGCGATATTCATGCGCTGAAGCATACCTGCCCGTCCCGCAGGACACAAGCGGGCGAGCCCCTGGCCCGCCCGCACAAATGTTGCGTCTGCAACAGTATTTTATTTGAGATTCAAGGGGATTATCCCCCGGGAAAAGAGCGGGATTTTTTTCTGCTAAAAACAGCCTGCCTGGCGCAGGAAAAGGAAGGCCCCCAGCCCGATGCACAAGGCACCGATGACCATGCGCAAAAACGGCGCCGACACGCGCTGGGCCATGGCGATGCCGCCCAGCAGGCCCACCACCTGTACGGCGCACAGGGCGGGCAGCAGCAGCCAGTCCACATGGCCGCCCATCATGTTGCCCACGCTGCCGGAAAACGAGGTGGCGATCTGGTACGGCATGGACAGGGCCACGGCATGGATGGGGGAATAGCCCACCAGTACCATCCAGGGGATGGAGGCCACAGGCCCGCCCGCACCGGTGAGCCCGGCCATGAAGCCCGTGGCGCCGCCGATGACCGCCCTGCCCTTCCAGCCCAGCCAGAAGGGACTGCCCTTGCGGCCCGGTTTGGGCGGGCGCAGGGTGCAGGCCCCGGCAAAGATGATGATGACCGCCAGGATCATGACCAGCGGTCCGGCGTCGATGCGGGCATTGACCAGCGCACCGGGCGCGGCACAGACAAAGCTGCCCAGGGCAAAGGGCACGGCCTCGATGAAACGGTAGTGCCCGTTCCTGTGATAGAGCCATGTGCCCACGAAGCCCGTACCGATGAAGGAGGCCAGCGCTGTCCCCATGGCCGTATGCGGCTCCAGTCCGCTCATGAGGATGAGCACCGGCGGCACCAGGATGCCGCCCACCCCGGCCAGCCCCACAAGAAAGCCCACCAGCAGGCATACCAGCAAAACAACGATCATCACGACCCCCGGATGTGGAAAAATCGATGCGGCATGCTGGCCGCACCTCTTGTGCCTTATTCTCCTTTTTGGCCCTGCTGGCAAGGTACGGCGCGGATGTTGCGCGGATGCGTCCCCGGCCGCCCCAAAAGGCAAGGAGATGTTGCGCCAGCGCATCATGGAAAAAGAACAGATTACCGTTACTGCTAACGACCTCTCATGCTTCCCCACGACCGGCGACATGTCCTGGTGCACGGTGACGCGGCAGGGCACGCCGCCCCGGCCATCCGGCAAAGGACATGAAAAAAGGCAGGGCCGAGCCCTGCCCGCATCGCTGCCGGGAAAGCCGGCCCCCTGTCCCGCATGGCCAAGCCGGCCTACCGCCATTCCGGGCCCTCCATGAGCCCGCAGGAACTCATGGCCGTGAACAGCACGATGCCCGCGGCCGTGGAAAGGTTGATGCTGCGCACGCTGTCCCTGAGCATGGGGATGCGCACCTTGTACGGAGAGCGCTTCAGGATCTCCGGCGGCAGGCCGCGCGTCTCGGGCCCGAAGACCAGACAGTCGTCCGGCGCGAAGGCGAAGTGCTGCAACGGCTCCCCGCCCCGGGCGGAGGTCAGCACACAGCGCGGCGGCGTGCCGCTGTTCTCCGCCGTGGCGGCGGCCAGCCAGCTGTCCCAGTCCGGCCAGACATCCATGCGCACATGCGGCCAGTAGTCCAGCCCGGCACGCTTGAGGTAACGATCCTCCAGCTTGAAGCCCAGCGGCTCGATGAGGTTGAGGTGGATGCCCGTGGAGGCGCACAGGCGCGCGATGTTGCCGGTATTGGGCGGGATCTCCGGCTCGAACAACACGATCTTCATAGGATGGCGTCCCTTGTCGATGACGATGGCAAGTAAAATGCGCTGGATGTGGGGGAGGCCCCTCCCGCGCCGGCAGCGCCCTGCGGGAGCTCCGCCCTGCCCGTCAGCAACGCGGCTGCGTCACAGGCATGGGCCGCAGAGATGCGGAGGCTCCCCAAAAACGAAGGGCCGTGCCCGCTGGCAACAGCCTTGCAGGCATCAGCAGTACGCAGGGGGCTCCCCTCTCCCCCCAAAATATGCACAGCCGGGGGAAGCGCCCCGCCTAGCCCGCTTCCCTCACCTGCCCGGCGATGCCCGGCACGGCCTGGCAGCGCACGCGCATGTCGCGCGAGGCGCGTCCGCTGTCGTCCAGCACGGCGAAGAGGTCGGCTTCCACCACCTCCACCCGGGCCCCGGCAGCGTCATGGGCGGCCAGACGTTCTTCCAGCAGGGCCACGGCACGTTCCTTCACGGTCTCCAGGGTGGCCGCACGCGGCAATCTTTCTTCCAGTTCCAGCGAGGGCACACGCAGCAGGGCACGGCCGCTGTCGGCGTAGACTTCCAGACCGGCGGTGGGCAGGGTCAGGGCCGCGCCCACCGCATTGGCCACCGCTGCGTGGGGCGGACAATCCACGGGCAGGGCCAGCCTTCCGGCCAGACGCTCGCGCAGGCGTTCCGCCGGGCCGCCCACCAGCCAGACCCGCTCCGGCGCGATGTCGCGCAGGCCGCGCAGGGCCGCCAGCGTATAGACAGGGCGGGCATTGACGCCGTCCACCAGCTCGTGCACGGCCGCCGCCACCTGATCGAGGGCATCGGCCACGGCCCGGGCCGCCAGATCTTCGGGCTCCATGCCGTGCTCCCGGGCCAGGGCCGCCACGCCGCGCAGGGAGGCGGCCGCATCCCCGGAAAGGCTGCCGGGCCGCACCCGGTCGCAGACGTTGAGGGCATCCAGCAGCGTGGGACGCGTGCCGCCAAACGCCATGGCCGGGCCTTCGCGCAGGGGGCCGGTATGCACGCGGGCCTCCGCGCCCTGCCCTTCCACGCGCAGCAGGGAATCGCCGCCCACGCCGATGGACAGGGACGCCAGCGAACGCACCAGCGTCCGGCGGCCGCGCACGCTCATGCCGTCACGATCCACCACCGGCGAGCCCTGGGCGAACAGGGCCACGTCCGTGGTGGTGCCGCCCACGTCCAGCAGCACGGAGCAGGCATCTTCCGCCACGGCGGGGCACAGGGCCAGAATGCCCATGACGCTGGCCGCCGGGCCGGACAGGACGGACTGCACGGGCTCCTGCCGGGCCAGGGCCGCCGGGACGGCCCCGCCATCGGCCTTGAGCAGGCGCAGGGGGGCCCGGATGCCCGCCTCCTGCAGGCTCTGCTCCACGGCGGTCAAAAAGCCGTCCACGATGCGGGCCACGGCGGCATTGTAATAGGCCGTGGCGATACGGCGCGGGAAATTGAGTTCGCCGGACAGGCTGTGCCCGCACACAGACGTGAGCCCGGCAGCGCGCACCACGTCGGCCATGGCCAGTTCGTGCGCGGCATTGCGGGGCGAGAACTTGCCCACGCAGGCCACGGCCCGCACGCCCTTCTTTTTCCAGACGGTGCAGGCGTCGGCCAGGGGGCGGGTATCCAGCGGCGTCACTTCCACACCGCGATGGTCCAGACCGCCGGGCAGGATGCAGACGTCGTCCCCGATGGCGAAACGGGCGGGCGCCAGGCCCGGCCCGGCGCTCAGCGCCAGGGCCACGCGATCGGCCCGGCCCTGCACCAGGGCGTTGACGGCCAGGGTGGTGCCCACGGTCACCCGGTCAGCCGCACGCAGGCGCGCCGGGCCCTCAGGGCCGAACTTTTCTTCCAGGGCCTTTTCCAGAGCGGCCAGTGCCGCGCGCACCGAAGAGGGCAGGTCTTCGTGGCAGGTGGGCGCCTTGGCCCCGGCCAGGATGCCTTCCGGCCCGCAAAGCACGGCATCGGTGTGCGTGCCGCCCGCATCGATCCCCAGAAACGTCTGCGCTGTCATGCTGCCTCCACAGGCATCGCTGCCTGAAATGTTTGTCTGCTGGGTTGTAAACTTTCGTCCCGCCACTGACAAGCAAGGCCCGGACACTGCCCTGGCGGACAGGGACGGCCGCCGGTGGCCCCGCTGTCAGGGAGCAGGGAGGGATGCCGGAGGATGCCCGTGCTGCACCGGGGCCGCGGCTCCCGGCCCGGGACGTCCCGCCGGGAGGCCCATGGGGGGCCGCCCCGGTCACGGACAGGCCCCTGTCCTGCACCGTGCCGTCCGCCTCCCTCCTTCCCCGTGCGGGGAACACGCTGACCGGACACGCAGCATCCGCGGGCAGCGCATCTGATACGCCTGAAGGCGCCAGGCCGTGGTGGGAGTCGCCTCCCCCGCGCGGGCAGCGCATCTTCCTGCCCGCGGACGCTTGCCATATGCGGCGCTTTCCAGTAAATTTTTACCCTTCGGACAGGCCCCGCCGCGCGCGGAAGATCCGGCCTGCCAATATCGCGGAATATATTTGAGGAATGTATCATGCAAACGACCGATTACATCTGGTTTGACGGCAAAATGGTCCCCTGGGCCGACGCCCAGGTTCACGTTCTCACCCATGCCCTGCATTACGGCAGCGCCGTTTTCGAAGGCATCCGCGCCTATGCCTGTGCTGACGGCACTTCCGCCGTTTTCCGCCTGAAGGAACACAGCCAGCGCCTACTCAATTCCGCGAAGATCCTGCGTCTGAACATTCCCTACACCGTCGACGAGATCAGCCAGGCCATCCTGGACACCCTGAAAGCCAACAAGATGAAGGAAGGCTATATCCGTCCCCTGTCCTTCGTGGGTGATGGCGAGATGGGCGTCTACCCCGGCAACAACAAGGTGCGCACCATCATCGCCGCCTGGCCCTGGGGCGCCTATCTCGGCCCCGAAGCCCTGGAAATGGGCATCCGCGTCAAGACCAGCTCCTTCGCCCGCATGCACGTCAACACCCTGATGAGCAAGGCCAAGGCCGCCGGCAACTACGTGAACTCCATCCTGGCCAAGATCGAAGCCAAGGAAGACGGTTACGACGAGGCCGTGATGCTGGATACCAACGGTTTCGTTTCCGAAGCCACCGGTGAAAACATCTTCATCGTGCGCGACGGCATCGTCAAGACCACGCCCTGGACCTCCATCCTGGGCGGCATCACCCGTGACTCCGTCATGAAGGTGGCCCGTGACCTGGGCTACACCGTGGAAGAACAGCAGTTCACCCGCGACGAGCTCTACATCGCCGACGAAGCCTTCTTCACGGGCACCGCCGCCGAACTGACCCCCATCCGCGAAGTGGACAACCGCGTCATCGGCGCCGGCCATGCCGGTCCTGTGACCAAACACCTGCAGAAGGAATTCTTCCGCGTGGTCAAGGGCGAGAATCCCGCCTACGCCGACTGGCTGAGCCACTACACGTTCTAACGCTCTCTTCCGGCGCGCCTGTAACCTTCAGGGGACAGGCGCGCCCTGACGTTTTTTTCATGAAGCACCTCTCCCTCGCCGCCAAATACCGCCCCCAGACCTTTGCCCAGGTCGCCGGACAGGACATGGTCAAGGCCGTGCTCTCCCGTGCCGCCGCCGAAGACCGGGTCGCTGCCGCCTATCTGCTCAGCGGCACGCGCGGCGTGGGCAAGACCACCATCGCCCGCATCTTCGCCAAGGCCCTCAACTGCCGCCATGCGCCGGGCCCCGAGCCCTGCAACCAGTGCGACCAGTGCCGCAAGATCACCCAGGGCAGCCATGTGGACGTCACCGAGATCGACGGCGCCTCCAACAACAGCGTGGAAGACGCCCGCGCCCTGCGCGAGAACATCGGCTACGCCCCCATGGAGGGCCGCTACAAGGTCTTCATCATCGACGAAGCCCACATGCTCTCGCGCAGCGCCTTCAATGCCCTGCTCAAGACGCTGGAGGAGCCGCCCGCACGCGTGGTCTTCATCTTCGCCACCACCGAGGCGCACAAGTTCCCCATCACCATCGTCAGCCGCTGCCAGCACTTCGTCTTCCGCCATCTGGGCGAGGACGCCCTCGTGCAGCACCTGTCCCAGGTCCTGAACAAGGAGGACGTCCCCTTCGAGGAAGGCGCCGTGCGCCTCATCGCGCGCCGGGCCGCGGGCAGCGTGCGCGACAGCATGTCCCTGCTGGACCAGACCCTGGCCCTGGGCGGCGACCACCTCACCAGCGCCGTGACCCGCGAAGTGCTGGGGCTGGCCGGGCAGGAACTGTTCGCCGACCTGTTCGACGCCCTCCATGCCCGGGACTGCGCGGCCGTCTCGCAGTTGTGCGCCAGCCTGTTCCGCCAGGGGGTGGACATCGGATTTTTCGTGCGCGAACTGGCCGGGCATCTGCGCGACCTGTTCCTGCTGCGGCAGGGCGGCGAGGCCGTGGCCCCCAGCCTGGGCCTGCCCGGCGAGGAGGCCCTTTTCTGGCAGGGCCTGGCCCCGCGTTTTTCCGCCGGGCACCTGCACGCCGCCTGGCAGATGGTACTGGACGCGCAGCGCGGCATCGTGCAGAATCCCGAGCCGGCCGCGGCCCTGGAGCTCCTGCTGCTCAACCTGGCCCTGCTGCCGCAGCTGCTGCCCCTGGAACGCATGGACAGCGTCCCGGCACCGTCCGCGCCCGTACAGGGGCATCCCGGCCACGACAGGCAGGAATGCAGCGCCCTCCCGCCCCGGGACATGGGCCATGCCGCCCCCGCCCAGGCCCCGGCGGCCCGCTCCCGTGAACACGGGACCCCGGCGGAAAAGAGCGCCGCTGCCGGCAGCAGCGAACCCGCTCCCGAGCCTGCGCCCTCCCGGCGACCCGGAAGTTGCGCGCGGCCCCAGCGGGAGACGCCCGCCTGCCAGACTGCGGCCCGTCCTGCGCGGGTGACGGAGGCAGCGGCCCCGAAGGCCGCACGGCCCCGGCCCGAAGCCCCGGAGCATATGGCGCATGTGGGCCCCAGCGAAGCGGACATGATCGAAGCGGACGACATCCCGGCCGCGGCTCCGGTAGCGCCGGTGGCGCCTGCCCGGCCCGCAGCCCCGGCCGCCCCTGTGGCACCGGCCGCGACGACAGCCCCCGTGCCTGCTGCTCCTGCTGCGGCAGCACATCCGGCAGTTCCCGCGGCTGCGGAGGGATTCCGCCCCGACTGGCAGGCCTTTTGCGATTTCTGCGCCCGGCGTCTGGAAGCCGGCGAGGCCGCGCCGCAGCTCCACCTGCTGCGCCAGTTGCGCGCCAGCTGGGAACCGGACTGCCTGCGCCTGACCCCGCAGGCCGAGACCCTGCTGCACCAAGCCGAGAAGCAGCGTCCCCAGCTGGAACAGGCCCTGGCGGCCTGGGGCGCCGGGCATCTGCGTCTGGAATTCGTGGCCCCGCGTCAGGCCCGCACCGAGGCGGAACTGATAGAAGAATTTCGGAACAGGCCCGAGATGCAGGCCTGCCTCCGTCTGCTCAACGCCAATATCGAACATTGCACTGAATCCAACCAAGGAGATACCCATGCGTAACATGAACGATATCCTGCGCCAGGCGCAGGTCATGCAGAACAAGCTGTCCAAGCTGCAGAACGAACTCAACGAACGCACGTACGAAGCCAGCAGCGGCGGCGGCATGGTCAAGGCCGTGGTCTCCGGCAAGCAGGAACTGCGCGGCCTCACCATCGACCCCAAAGCCCTGGAGGGCGGCGACGTGGAGATGCTGCAGGACCTCATCATGGCCGCCGTCAACGAAGCCGGCCGCATCGCCCGCGAGACCCTGGACCGCGAGATGAGCGCCATCTCCGGCGGCATCCGCCTTCCCGGCGTGTTCTAGGCCATGCACAGCCAGATTCCCGAACCGCTGCGCGCCCTGGTGGAACAGCTGGCGCGCCTGCCCGGGCTTGGCCCCAAATCGGCCATGCGCGTGGCCATGACCCTGCTCAAGTGGCCCGAGGCCGAGACCCGGCGCCTGGGCAAGGGCATCCACGACCTGCGGGATGATCTGCACCTGTGTTCGCGCTGCGGTGGTCTTTCGGCCACCGATCCCTGTGACATCTGCAAGGACGAGAACCGCTCCCGGGACACGCTCTGTCTGGTCAACGAATGGGACAGCATGCTGACCCTGGACGAAGGCGGCTTCTATCACGGCCAGTACATGATACTCGGCGGCCTGCTGGCCCCGCTGGCCAACATGGACAGCGACAACCTCGACCTCGACCGCCTCATCTCCCGGCTGGAGGAAGGCGAGATCCGCGAACTCATCCTTGCCCTGGGTGCCACCATCGATGCGGAGAACACGGCGACGTTCATCAAGAACCTCGTCCACAAGCGTTTCCCGCACATCAGGGTGTCGCGCCTGGCCCAGGGCATCCCCCTGGGCGCAGAGGTCAAATACATGGACCGGGAGACACTGCGCCAGTCCCTGCAATACCGGCAGGACATCTAGCGCGTCCCGGCAGTTTCCAGACGGGAAAGGGAGCCTTGCCAAGGCGCCCTTTCTTTTTTTCATGCCCGGGGCAACAGCGGCCTGTCCGCTCCTGTCCCGGCCCGGGGATCTCCCCGCAGGGGCGGTCCTGTGCCGTCCTCCCCTTCCCGGCATACTCCGGGCAGGGGCCTTCATCACGCCGTCATGCCAGCATGTCCGGCGGCTGCCGTTCCGGGGGGCGCGGCAGGCCGCGGGGATGCCGTTTCGCGGCGCGTTCCATGGATCTTTCGCCTTGCAGCCCCCTGCCGGTCATACCGGCGGCCCCGGATGCCATCCCGGCCCTTCGCCCGGAGCACAGCGTCTCGCGGCCAACGGGCACGGCCTTGCGGCCGCCATCCGGTCGCGCGTTGCTGTCGATGCCCGTAATGGCCTCGCGGCCAACGGGCACGG
>CALBAX010000129.1 GCA_937926875.1 uncultured Desulfovibrio sp. | reverse complement strand
CATGGTTCCTGGATAAAAAACGAGGCAGGCGGCATCCGGCCTGGGCCATAATTCGATACACACCTGCCGGTTGCCGCTGCGCAGGGTATGACGCTCCAGAAGGGGGAGACAGGACATGAGCATAAAAATCAGGCCGGTCTCTTTTGAGGCCGGCCTGAAAAAAACTGCAGTGAAAGGTGCCTTATTCAGCGGCTTCGGCAGCGTCCTTGCTCTTGGAGAACACGCTCACGATGGCGAAGTTCTTGTCGAACACGGCCTTGACGTTTTCAGGGAGAGCCAGGGTCTCCACGGTCACGCTGTCATTGATACCCATATCGGTCACGTCGATGGTCACCTTCTTGGGCATGTCCAGAGGCTTGCTGCACAGACGCACGCTTTCACGATAGGTTTCCATCACGCCGCCCAGCTTGACGCCGCGGGCAACACCCACGAATTCGATCGGCACGTCGACCTTGACTTCCTTGTCCAGATCCACACCGTAGAAGTCCACATGGGTGAAGGCCTTCTTGTAGGGGTGCTTCTGCACTTCCCAGAACATGACGGGATGTACGGTCTTGGTACCGTTGTCGTCGATTTCCAGGTTGAACACGGCGGTACGGCCCATCTCGGTGTACATCTTTTCCAGAGGCAGAGCAGGGGCCTGCACAGCGATGTTGTCACCCTTGGCGGTGTAGAACACACCGGGGATCATGTCCTGCGTGCGCGTACGGCCCGCAGGGCCTTTGCCGCTACCTTCACGCTTTTGCACGCTCAACGTCTTTTCAATGGTCATGTTTAACTCCTTACCTAGTGCCGCATGAAAGTGCGGGAAGTTTTCTTATTATGGAGTCGGGAAAACCCGGCATTATACAAAGAGAACGCTGACGGAGGAACCCGTATGGATGTTGTGGATGGTCTTGCCCAGCAGGGCAGCCACAGACACCACCTGCAGCTTGGGGCACTGCACCAGTTTTTCGCCCATCGGGATGGTATCGGTCACGATAACACGATCCAGCGCCTCGGTGGCATTGATGCGGTCGATGGCAGGACCGGACAGCACACCGTGGGAAGCGCAGGCAATGATTTTCTTGGCACCGTATTTGAGCAGCACGTCAGCACCGGCGCACAGGGTACCGGCGGTATCAATGATGTCATCAACGATGATGGCGGTCTTGCCTTCCACATCACCGATGACGTGCATGGCTTGGGCCTGGTTGGGCTTGTCGCGACGCTTGTCCACGATGGCAAGAGGAGCGTTCAGGCGCTTGGCATAGGAACGGGCGCGTTCCACACCGCCAGCATCGGGAGAGACGATGACGATGTCCCCTTCGATCTGGCGCAGAGGGTCCATCATGACAGGAGCGGCGTAGAGGTTGTCCACAGGGCAGTTGAAGAAACCCTGGATCTGACCGGCATGCATGTCGATGGTCACCACACGGCCGGCACCGGCCACGCTGATGAAGTCGGCCACCATCTTGGCACTGATGGGGGCACGGGGGCTTACCTTGCGATCCTGGCGGGCATAACCGTAGTAGGGGATCACAGCCGTGATGCGGCCGGCGCTGGCGCGCTTGAGGGCGTCGAGCATGAGACAGAGCTGCATCAGGTTACGGTTGACCAGCGGGGGACAGGTAGGCTGGACAACGAACACGTCATCGCCGCGCACGTTGTCGCCGATTTCAATGCGCAGCTCGCCATCGCTGAAGGTGGTTGCCAGAGTAGGAGTAAGCTGACAGCCGAGGTGGTCGCAAATGGCTTTGGCCAACTCGGGATTGGAAGAACCCGTGACAATCTTGAGATCGCTGAACATGGTCCGTTCACCTTGCCGATAGCGGCAGCAGTTGTGGTTGGGGTGTGGCTGGGATGGAAGGGCTCGAACCTTCGAATGACGGAGCCAAAACCCGTTGCCTTACCACTTGGCTACATCCCAGCATTCATGGGCAGCACAAAGACCTTCTCGTACTCTGACTCCAGGCTTTGCGCTGCTGCCTCGGCTGCGTGACGGGATGAGAACAGACCAAACATGCTCGATCCACTACCGCTCATGCGTGCACAAGCGGCTCCCGAATGGAACAGATGTTGGCGGATTGTCTCCAGCTGCGGGTATTCACGCACAACGGCGGGCTCCAAATCGTTACGGATCTGGAGCACGTTTTCTGCGGTGATGCGGAACGTCGTTCCCGTCCCGGCATATTTACCCATCACGAGAAGCGTTTCATTATCCTTGCTCTCCGGATTTGTCAAGCCTTTATCACCAGCTTTTTCCGCTTCTGTCATCAAATCGTCATACGCGCGATAGGCCCACGGGGTGGAGACCGCCACAGGCGGACAGACCAGCACCAGCCACCAGCCGGGCAGATCCACTACCGCGGGCGTCAGCACTTCGCCGATACCGGTCACCCGCCGGGGCTGCCCGTGCAGGAAAAAGGGGACGTCCGCACCGACTTTGATGGCGGCTTTTTCCAGGTCTTCCAGCGGCAGGGGCGTCTCCAGGCAGGTATTGAGCCACAGGAGCAGGGCTGCGGCATCGCTGCTGCCGCCCCCCAGGCCCGCGCCGTGGGGGATCCCCTTGCGCAGGATGACATCCACGCCCGGGCAGGCGCTCTGTTCCGGCAGCAGGGCCGCAAAAGCGGCATGGGCCTTGGTCAGGGTGTTGTTCTCCAGATCGATGCCGGGGGTATCGCAGGATACGCGGATGCCTGCCCCTTCCCTCCGTTCCACTTCCAGGACGTCGAACGGCCGGGCCAGCGGATAGAACACGGAATCAAGGGTGTGATAGCCGTTGGGCAGGACGCCGGTTATCTCCAGCCCCAGATTGATCTTGCAACCGGTGCAGATCTCCACGCTTTCCCCCTACAGGGTCTCGACCACGAAATGATCGTTGGTGTAAACGCAGATCTCCGAAGCGATCTTCATGGATTCCAGGGCCAGTTCTTTGGCCGAAAGGCTGCTGTGACGCAGCAGGGCACGGGCTGCGGAAAGGGCATAGGGGCCGCCGCTGCCGATGGCAGCCACGTCATCATCGGGCTCGAACACGTCTCCGTTACCGGAAAGCAGCAGGATATGCTCGCCGTCAGAGACCAGAAGCATGGCTTCCAGACGGCGCAGGTATTTGTCCTTGCGCCATTCCTTGGTCAGTTCCACAGCAGAACGCTGCAAGTTGCCGCGAAATTCCTTGAGCTTGGCTTCAAACAGTTCGAACAGGGTAAAGGCATCGGCCGTGGCACCGGCAAAGCCGGCCACGATCTTGCCGTCATACAGGCGGCGTACCTTGCGGGCGGTATGCTTCATGATCATGGACTGGCCCAGGGTGACCTGGCCGTCCCCGGCCATGGCGACCTGTCCGTCTTTCTTGACTGCCAAAATCGTCGTCGCGTGCGTTTCTATCATCGGTCTTCCCAGATTTCCTTGCGTTCTTTGTACACCGCATCCAGCTTGCGGAAAACCGCGCTGTCGGCGGATTTTTCCGTCTTTGCCTTGGCCTGCTTGAAGTAGCGCTCTGCCAGCTTGCGGTTGTTGGAGTAAATGGCACTGTAGGCCATGTGGATGTAGGCCAGTCCGGTCTTGCCTATGGAGCCCAGCGAACGGGCGTAGGCTTCATGGACATCGGCGGCTTCCGGCACGGCCCGCAGGACTTCCGTATAGTACGGCTGGGCCTGCTGGGCGCGGCCGGTCTCATCCAGCATGCGCGCATAAAAGAATCTGGCCATGAAATCGTTTTTGTCCAGCTGCATGGCCTGACGCAGCAGGCCTTCCGCCCTGGCCATGTCGCCTTTGCGGTAATGGAAGGTACCGGCTTCACGCAATACCAGCGGGTCCTTGGGGGCCAGCTGCAGGGCCTGATCGAAGGCGGCGGCAGCTTCACGCACATTGTTCCTGCGCGAAAGGACCATGCCCCGCCCCATGCAGGAAAGGGCATCCTTGCCGGAAAAACGCTGCAGGGCCGCCTGGCTGTCGCCGTAACGTCCCCAGAGGACGGTCTGGACCCTTTTGAAGCGGCGATTGTCGAAGGACCTGTTGCGGATGGAAGCGGGGAAGGAACTCAGCCGGGCCTGGATGCCGTTGATGCGGTCACCGATATCCGGGTGGGTGGACAGGTAGGCGGGCACGCTGGCTCCCGCCATCCAGCTTTTCTGGCGCATGATCTTGAAGCCGCCCACCATGCCGGAAGGCGGATAGCCCGCCTTGGTCAGGTATTGCAGACCGATCTGGTCGGCCTCGTTCTCGTCCAGGCGGCTGTAGTTGAGCATGGCGGACTGTCCCGCGCCCAGGGCCCCGACAGCCACGGCACCGCCCGCAGGCCCACCTACGGCCACACCGGCGATGGCCAGCAGCAAACTGCCCACGGACAGATACTGGGCCCGCTCCAGACGCGAGGCCACATGGCGCTGGGTCACATGGGCCAGCTCATGCGAAAGGACGCCGGCCAGCTGGCTTTCATCCTCGAAGTTCATGATCAGTCCGGTAAAGACATAGACATGGCCGCCGGGGATGGCAAAGGCGTTCATGGCGTTATGCAGGATGACGCCGGACGTGAAAGTGAAGGGTTGGGGCGGGATGGCCTTGACCAGACGACGGACAAGGCCATCCACATATTTGCTGACTTCGGGGTCGTCGACCATGGGCAGGCTGGAGCGGATGGCCACATCGAATTTGTGCCCCATCTCCTTCTCGTCCTTGAGGGAGACCCCTCCGAAGAAGAATGCCCGGGCCGTCAGCGGCAGGAGCAGCTGGGCGACCAGGAAGACACTCAACATCACCAGCGCCACAGGGCGACGGAACTTCCCGAAACGATGCAGCATCGTCACCTCGCTAAGCTATGTCCCAGACCTGCCCTTCCACGGTGTCGCGCACGGCCACGCCCAGTTCGGCAAGCGCGGCGCGCAGTTCGTCGGAGCGGGCAAAGTCCTTGGCGGCACGGGCCGCGGCACGCTCGTCCAGAAGGGTCTGCACGCGCGGCACGTCGATGTTCAGACGGGCCGCCCGCTGGTCACGCAGGGCCAGCAGGAAGGTGGCCGGATCCTGGCCGAACAGACCCAGCTGGGCCGACCAGTCATTGCGGCGCTCGAAGAACTCTTCCAACAGGCGGCGGGCACCTTCGCCCGCGCGCAGGGCCTTGTCTTCCAGCACGCGGTTGACCAGGCGCACCTGGGAGAAGATGTGACCAAGGGCCTGGGCCGTATTCACATCATCGTCCAAAGCGGCATTGAAGCCCTGGCCATGTTCGTCCCATTCCTTGAGGATGTCGGCGGGCAGATCGATCTTCTTCCACTTGGCGCGTTCCAGAGCCTTGCCGGCTTCCAGCTGGCACTCATAGATGCGCTGCAGGGCCTTTTCGGACTCGTCCATGATGTCGGCCGTGAAGTCGATGGGGCTGCGGTAATGCTTGCCCAGCAAGAAAAAGCGCAGGGTCTCGGGCAGATAGCTAGCCAGGATGTCGCGGATGGTCTTGAAGTTGCCCAACGACTTGGACATCTTTTCGGCATTGACCTGCACGAAGCCGTTATGCACCCAGAAACGGGCAAGCTGGCAGCTGCAGGCGGCTTCGGTCTGGGCGATCTCGTTCTCATGATGGGGGAAAATGAGATCCTGACCACCGCCATGGATGTCCAGAGGCAGATATTCCTTGCTCATGGCCGAGCATTCGATATGCCAGCCGGGACGGCCTTTGCCCCAGGGGCTTTCCCAGAAAGGTTCGCCGGGCTTGGCCGCCTTCCACAGGGCAAAGTCCAGCGGATCCTGCTTTTCTTCACCGGGAGCCACGCGGGCACCGGCCTGCAATTCGTCCAGGCTGCGACCGGAGAGCTTGCCGTAAGGCGGATAGGCACGCACGCGGAAGTACACGTCGCCGGACGGCACGGCATAGGCCTTGCCCTGGGCGATAAGCTCGGAACAGAGATCCTGCATCTGCTGGATGTATCCGGTGGCGCGGGGCTCGTGATCGGCACGCACCACGTTCAGGCGATCCATGTCTTCATGGAAGGCGTCGATATAGGTCTGTCCCACTTCCCGCCAGTCACGATTTTCCTCATTGGCGCGCCGGATGATCTTGTCGTCCACGTCAGTGAAGTTGCGGACAAAGGTCACATCCAGCCCCAGGGCGCGCAGATGACGCACCAGCACGTCGAAGACCAGGGCGGAACGGGCATGGCCGATGTGGCAGTAGTCATAGGCAGTGATGCCGCAAACATACATGTTGACCTTGCCGGGCCGGACGGGGACGAATTCTTCCTTTTTACGAGTAAGGGTATTGTACAACTGCATGACAGGTCCCGCAGGCTAGGCGTTGAGGAGGTCGATGCGGCGCTGATGGCGGCCGCCTTCGAATTCGGTGGACAGGAAGGTATCGACGATGGCAAGCGCCAGCTCCACGCCCGTGACCCTGGCGCCCAGGCACAGCACGTTGGCATTGTTGTGCAGGCGGGTGAAGCGGGCATGCAGTTCCGTGGTGCACAGCGCCGCGCGGATGCCTTTGTGACGGTTGGCCGCTATGGACATGCCGATCCCCGTACCGCAGATCAGGATACCGGGCACATCTTCGGCTTCGACAGCATTGCACAGGGCGTGGGCGAACACGGGGTAATCACAGCTTTCCTTGCTGTAGGTGCCGTGGTCGGTGACCGTATAGCCCATTTTTTCCAGATGGGCGCGCAGGGTTTCCTTGAGTTCGATACCGGCGTGGTCACAGGCCATGTGGATGGATTTCATGATCTCTCCTTGGGGTTATTGCTGGGGAGCCGTATAGCGTTCCAGGGGCAGCACCGGGGTGCTGTCCGGCAGAAGCAGACTCAGCTGTTCAGTATTGAAAGGAGCCGGGGCCTGGCGTTCCTTGACCAGCAGCACGGCCGTCTGGCCGTTGGGGTGGCGCAGGCTCACGCGACGGGGCAGACCGGCCTCGTCATATGCGATGGCCATGCTCCAGCCCCGACCGCCGTTTTCCTGCCAGGCCACAGCCTGGCCCTGGGCGTCGATTTCCAGAAGGCCGCCCACGGCAGAAGAAAGAGTAAAACCGACATGGCCGTTGGCAAGGGCCTGACTGCCGGAGTAGCGATCGCCAAAGACCGTCACGAGACGGCCGTTGAGCAGGGCCGCCAGCTCATCCAGGGCAAAAGGCACCGGCACACCGACGCGCAACAGGGGCTTGTTGCTGCCCTGATGGAAAAAGGCCCGGTTTTCCGTAGGGCTGTACACAAGGAACTCATCGCCGGATTCCCAGATCTTGGCCACCACGGCCCCGATACCGGCCATGACGTCCATACGCAGGCTCCGGTTGTCATTGCCCCAGAGCAGGGCCGTGACACGCCGGGTGTCGCCTTCCGTACCAAAACGCAGACTGGCGTTCAAAAGGTATGGAGCTTCCTTGACGGCCTCACTGCGGGCCACGAAGGCCTGCCAGCGGTCAGCGCTGTCGGCGGGCGGCACGGTGGAAGGCTGGCGGGCACAGGCCGAAGCCATGAACATCAGGACGATGAGACAAAGGATCTTTTTCATAGGTCCCCCAGACGCCGGCGCAGGGAATCAGCATTGGCGGGTTTGAGTTTCAGGGCCTGTTCGTAGGCTTTGCGGGCTTCCTCTTTCTGGCCCGCGGAGGCGGCGATGTCGCCGTAATGTTCCAGGATCTCGGCTTCAGGCGAGGGGATGAGGGCCACTGCGCGCCGGATGGTCTGCAGGGCCTCTTCCGTACGGCCCAGACGGAACAGGGCCCAGGCCAGGGAATCCACAATGAAGAACTGGTCAGGGGCCAGACGGTCGGCCTTTTGCAGGAGTTCCAGGGCGTGTTCCAGATCCTTCCCCTGCACGGCCAGACTGTAGCCCACATAGTTCAGGGCCTGATAGTGCTCCGGATGGCTGGCGATGATGCCCTGCATGACTTTCATGGCTTCATCGCGCTTGCCGAGGCTGTCCAGAAGACTGCCGAGGGTAAAGGCCAGCTCCGAGCTGTCCGGTACGATCTCTACGGCCTGACGGGCCCTGGCCAGGGCCTCGTCCATGGACTTGAGACGGGCCAGCAGACGAACCTCCAGCAACAGCAGGGTCTCGTTACGGGCATGGCGCTGCTGCAGGCTGCGTACGGAGGCCAGAGCCTCCTTTTCTTTGCCCGCATCGGCCAGGATCTGGGCTTTCAGACCTTCCGCACGCACGGCCGTGGGACTGCTGGCCGGGATACGGGCCAGCCAGCTCAGGGCCAGTTCCGCGTCGCGGCGCTGGTCACGGGCGATCCCGGCCAGCATCAGGAAGACGTCGGGCGGCACGCCCGGTTCGTCCAGCATCTCCTTGAGCAGCCGTTCTGCCTGCAAATAATGGCGGCTTTCCAGGAACATGCTGATGGCTGTGAGCTTGAACGCTGCGGCATCCGGGCCCTTGCGGAAATATTTCAGGGCTTTTTCCGGCTGGTTGAGGCGCAGCGAAAGATGGACAAGGCGCAGACATACGTCCTGCTCGGAGACCTGGAGCTTGAGCAGCTTTTCGTAGATGGCACGGGCCTCGTTCCACTGCTTCTGCTGTTCGTAGGCATAAGCCAGCTCCACCAGGGCCTCGACGAAGTCCGGCATGGCCTGGGTGGCCTTCTGGAGCAGCGGGATGGCTTCCGCACGGCGCTGCATCCCGATCAGGGCCCGGGCATGGTAATAATCCACCATGGGGGTACGCTCACCGGCAGCGATACTGCCGATATGCTTTTCCGCCTCATCGAATCTTTTGGCCTTGACCAGCAGCAAGATCAGCTCCATGCGGGCATCCAGGGAGTCGGGATGCCGCGACACGAAGGCCTGGATCTGTTCCAGGCTTTGTTCCGTCTTGCCGTGGGCCGCCAGGGCCTCGGCGCTGAACAGATTGAGGGGCAGATCGTCGGGCCAGACCTGCAAGCCCAGCTCCAGCAGGGAGAGCACCTTTTCCGAACGACGGCTGTCCAGCCACAGGGCACCTTCCAGCCATGCCTTGGCCGGCAGGGTGCCGCCGGTCATCTGCTGGGCCGCCTGCAGGAGCAGTTCTTCATTCTCGTCGGCAAGGGCCTGCATATAGAGAAGATAGGCGTAGGTATCCTTGGCGGCTGGCGAAAGCTCTTTTTCCTCGGGCAGGATCTCGATACCCTGGAAAGAAGGAGAAGCGGCCCCGCCCCGGGACTGGGTGGTGGCACAGCCGCCGCATCCCAGCAGGGAAAGGGACAGCGAGCCGCTCAGCAGGGCAGAGCAGAGCAGAAGGATAGTCTTGTTTTTCATAGATTATTGAATCCAGGCGTCGGAAAAGTCCTTGATGTCCAGGGCCAGATGCTGGCGGATCTTCTCCAGAAGACGGGCTTCCAGCTGGCGCACGCGTTCGCGGGTCACGTTATATCGTTCACCGATCTCGCGCAAGGTGACGGGATCATCTGTCAGCAGGCGGTTCTGCAGGATGTAGAGTTCCTTTTCATTGAGCTTGGGCAGGATGGTCTTGAGCTTTTCGCGCAACAGTTCCGCCACTTCGGAATCGCCCAGGCTGTCTTCGATGCCCGGCCCCAGAGCCGGGAGAAAGTCCATGCGGGTAGCGCCGCCGGCGTCTTCCCCCACCTGGGCATTGAGGGAAAGGTCGTTGGCGGCAAGGCGCTGGTCCATCTCGGTGATCTGTTCCTCGCTGACGCCCAGACGCTCGGAGAGCATGGCGGCATCGGGATCGAAGCCCTGGGCTATCAGCTTTTGCCGTTCACGGTTGAGATTGTAGAACAGCTTGCGCTGCACCTGGGTGGTGCCGATCTTGACCATGCGCCAGTTGTCCATGATGAACTTGAGGATGTAGGCCTTGATCCAGAAGGAGGCGTAGTAGGAGAACTTGATGCCCTTGTCGGGATCGAACTTGTTGACGGCCCGCATGAGGCCCACGTTGCCTTCCTGGACGAGGTCGAGGACGTTCTGCATCCAGCGGCGCTGGAAATCCATGGCGATGCGTACCACAAGGCGCAGATGCGACGAGACCAGCCGGAAGGCCGCATCGGGGTCGTTGTGATCGCGTACCCGCACGGCCAGCTCGTGTTCTTCCTCGGGCTTGAGCATGG
>CALBAX010000128.1 GCA_937926875.1 uncultured Desulfovibrio sp. | reverse complement strand
AGGAGCCGTTGGACGGCCTAGCGGCCGTCGTATTCCCAGATGACCTGACCGGTCTTTTCCACACCGTAGCCGCCCAGGGCGGCCACTTCCTTGCGGAAGGCCCCGGAGCGGATGACATCCAGCAGGGCGAGGATGCGCTCGTCCCCGGCGTAGCGCTGCGGGATGACCAGGTCGTATTCCTCCACGCCCACGGGCACGAAGTCCAGGCCCAGGGCGCAGGCGGCGGCGCGCACGGCCAGGCCGGTATGGGCGCGGCCGGAGAGCACGGCGGCGGCCACGTTCATGTGCGTGTATTCCTCGTCCTCATAGCCGGCCAGCTGCTGCGGGCGGATGCCCAGCTGCTTCAGGCGGTAGTCCAGCAGCACGCGGGTGCCGCTGCCACGCTGGCGGTTGATGAAGCGCACGTCCCCGCGGGCCAGGTCGGCGATGTCATGGATGCCCAGCGGGTTGCCGGGGGCCACGATGAGGCCCTGTTCGCGGTCCACCAGGCGCACCAGCAGCATGGGCTCGCCCTGGAGGTTGTCGCGCAGGGCCTGACGGTTGTAGACACCGTCAGCATCGTTGAGCAGATGGCTGCCTGCCAGATGGCACTGGTGGCGCTTCAGGGCCATGAGCCCGCCCAGCGAGCCCACATGGGCCGAGGCCAGGCGGAAGCGCGGATGCTCGCGGCGCAGGAAACTGTCGATGAGGTCCAGGGTGTTGTCATGGCTGCCGATGGCCAGCAGGGTGCCTTCCACCTGCTGGCGGGGGCGCAGCAGCTGCACCTGCACGGGCTCGTCACGGCTGATGCCCTCACAGTCGCGGGCCACGCTGATGATGCCGTCGGCCCGGCTCAGGCTGGTGACGGTGCCCGCGCCGCGCGGCAGGGGCACGGCAAAGAAGGTGTCGTCCACCCGGCCCAGCTTGACGCGGATGCGTTCTTCCATGCCGGGGCGGGAGGGCAGCGGGTTGACGGGCAGGGCCGTGACCGTTTCGCGACGGGCCAGGCAGCGCTTCTGGAGCAGGGCCAGCAGGGGCTGGACGAACTCTTCCAAGGCCACGATGGCCGAGACGGGATAGCCCGGCGAGCCGATGACGGGCACGCCGCGCACCATGCCGAGGGCCGTGGGCTTGCCGGGCATGACGGCCACGCCGTGGGTCAGCAGCTCGCCCTTGTGGGCGATGACGTCGGCGGAGTAGTCGTGGCTGCCCGCCGAGGAACCGGCGTTGAGCAGCACCAGATCCGCGCCCTGGTCGATGGCCGCGTCGATGGCCGCGCCGATGGCTTCGGGGTCGTCAGGCACGATGGGCAGGGTGAAGGCCTCGCCCCCGGCCTCCTGCACGATGGCCGAGAAGATGTAGGAATTGAACTCCGGCAGGCAGCGGCCCGCGCACAGGTCTTCTTCGCGGGCCTCGGTGAGGGGCACGATCTCGGTGCCGCTGGGGATGATGCCCACGCGGGGCTTTTTGAACACCAGCGGTTCCAGCACGCCGCCTGCGGCCAGCGCGCCCAGCTCGTAGGGGCCGATGCAGACGCCGGGCGGCAGGATGATCTCGGACGCTACCATGTCCTCGCCCAGCTTGCGCACATGCTGCCAGGGGAAGGCGGCCTTCTCGATGACCACATGCTGTCCGTCGGGCTCGGTGTTGACGTTCTCCACCATGACCACGGCATTGGTGCCCGCGGGCAGGGGGTGGCCGGTATTGATCCAGAACGCGTCGGTGCCGATGGTCAGGCGCAGGGGCCGCCGGGTGGAGGCGGTGAAGGTGGATTCGGCGTTGACGGCGATGCCGTCCATGGCCGCGCCGTGGAAGGCCGGGGAAGAACGGCGCGCGGCCACAGGCTCGGCCAGCACGCGGTGCAGGGCCGCCGACAGGGGCACGCGTTCCGTGGCCAGCTCGCGGCCCTCGGCGCTGATGCGGTCCAGCCAGCCCTGGCGGGCGGCCTCCACGGTCTGCAAAGTCAGATAGGTATGACGTTCGCGTTTCATAAATATCTCCCAATATCTCGAATGGAGGCCGGAAGGGCTTCCCGCCGCATGGCCGGAAAGTTTTATTGCATCCTCTCCGGTGTCGTCATTTCAAAAATGACATCTTTGCAGGCGGTCAGTCCCTTTTATAAAGCGCATTGGGGGGAAGATGGGGGGCATGGGGGGAAGGAACCCCCTTTTTGCGCTCGTAAAAGGGGGTTCCTTCCCCCCGAAAAGCTCTGGATCTACGACAGCAGCTCCACGCGCACCCGTTCCCCGGCGGTGAGGCCTTCGCGGTTCTCGGCGCAGATGACGAGGCCGTCGGCCTCCACCAGGCCGGAGACCACGCCGGAAGGCTTCATGAGCGGCTGGGCCAGCCAGTCCACATCGGAGCAGTCCAGGCCCCGGGGCAGCCAGGCGGCCTCGAGGGCCGCGGCGCTGGCGGGCACCAGTTTGACGCGGATGTAGTCGCGGCGGCCCTGGGCCGAAGCCACGGCGCGGGTCAGGCGGGCGGTGAGGGAGGGGACGGGACCGTCCCCGGCGCTGCCTTGCAGATGCTCCAGCAGGGGCACGAGGAAGGCGCGGGCGCAGACCAGGGCGCTGCTCACATGGCCGGGCAGGCCCATAAGGCATTTGCCGCCGCTGCGGGCCAGGATGAAGGGCTTGCCGGGGCTGATGGCCACGCCGTGGGTCAGCAGTTCGCTGCCGGGCACGGAGGTGAAGACGTCCACGGTATGGTCGCGCATGCCGGCGGAGGAGCCGCCGGAGACCACCACCACATCGGCTGCGTCCAGCGCGGCCAGCACAGTGCGGCGCAGGGCCCCGGCGTCGTCGCGCACCAGACCGGCCAGCTCCGGGCTGGCACCGGCGCTGCGGCAGAGGGCGGCAAGGCTGTAGGAATTGACGTCCCGCACCTGGCCGGGGCGGGGCTCGCTTTCGATGGGCACCACCTCGTCACCGGTGGAGATGATGGCCACCCGGGGCGCACGGCGCACGGCCACGTCCTGCTGCCCGAAGGAGGCCAGCAGGCCGATCTCCTGCGGGCGCAGCCTGCGGCCCGCGGGGATGATGCAGTCCCCGGCGGCGGCGTCCTCGTCGCGCATGACCACATGGTCGCCGGGGGCCTGGGTGCGGGTGAGCTCCACCATGTTGCCGCCGGCCGGGCGGGAATATTCCACCATGACCACGCAATCCGCGCCCTCGGGCAGCATGCCGCCCGTGAGGATGCGCGCGCACTGGCCGGGCTGGAGGCTGATGTCCGGCACGGCGCCCATGGGGCAATCGCCCACGCATTCCAGCAGGGCGGGGGAACCTTCCTGCGCACCAAAGACATCACGGGCGCGCACGGCAAAACCGTCCACAGTGGAGCGGTCGAAACCGGGCAGGTCGGCAGGGGCGTGCAGGGCTCCCGCCAGGCGGCGGCCCAGGGCCTCCGTCAGGGGGACGGTCTCCGCGGGCAGGACGGGCAGGGAGCGCAGGTGCCCCAGCACGGTATCCACGGATTGCAGGGTCAAAAAGTTCTTCATGGCTTCTCCTTGTGCGCCGGCGGGACGGGCCGGACGGCAGGAAAGCATACCGCAATGACTGCCGGGTGCAAAGCCTTTGCTGCCTGTGGCGCGGAGAAGAGGGGAGACCGCGGGCCGTGTGGCCATCCCCGACGGGGAAGGAGGCCCCGATGCGGGGGCACGCCGTCGCGGGGCAGGCAGGGGGCGCGGGGCGCAGGGCATCCCGGGAACGGCGCGGGAAAGCGGCCTGACGCAAGGCGCCGGGAAAATGGAGGCCGAAGCCCCCCTGAAGGGAGCCCCGGTTGTTGCCGCATGGCGCTCTCCCCGTCATCCCTGCGGGGCGGAGCCCGTTACAGTGTTTCCGTCTCCATGGCCGAACGGTACAGGCACAGACGGGCACACAGGCCGCCTTCAGGCCGGTTGTGCAGGCTCAGTTCCCCGCCGTTGCGGCAGGCCATGCTGCGGGCGATGCTCAGGCCCAGGCCGCTGCCGCCGGTATGGGGGCTGCGGGCCTCGTCCAGGCGGAAGAAAGGCTCGAAGACCTGCTCCAGCATCTCGGGGGGGATGCCCGGGCCGTCATCCAGCACGTCGATCTGCAAGAATTCGTCCTTCTCCTGGAGCCGGATGCGGACATTGCCGGAGTAGCGCAGGGCGTTGTCCAGCAGGTTGGAGAGGCAGCGGCGAAAGCTGTTGGGCCGTACCGTCCAGGGCCGGGTGCAGATGCCTTCGAGGCTGACGTCCTGTCCCATGTCCTGCCGGTCGGAGACCAGGCTGTCCAGCAGGGCGTTCATGTCCATGCGCACGGCGGCCTCGTCACGGGCGCTGCCGCGGGTGAGCTCGGCGCTGTTGGCCATGATGCCGCCCAGGATGTCGATGTCTCCCAGCAGCTTGGCCCGCAGGGGTGAGCCGGGCTCCATGCTCTCCACACGCAGGCGGATGCGGGTCAGGGGGGTACGCAGGTCGTGGGCCACGGCGGCCAGGATGCGTTCGTGCTGGCCCACTCCGGCGCGGATGCGCTCCTGCATCTTGTTGAAGGCCCGGGCGGCTTCGCGCACCTCGGTGGGGCCGTCTTCGGGCAGGGGCGCGGTGTAGAGGTTGCGGCCAAAGCTCTCGGCCTTGCCGGAGAGCACCCGCAAGGGACGCACCATGCGATGCACCACCACGAGGATGAGCAGGATCAGCAGGCCCGCTTCCAGCAGGAGCATGGTCAGGGATGCCTGGCTGGGGGAGAAGTCATAGGCATCGCTGCTGATGACCACGCACAGCCATTTGCCGTCGTCCAGGCGCACGCTCACCCGGCTTTCGTACACATGGGTCCAGGGCACATGGCGGCGCAGGGTCGGGTTCATGCTGTCGGCCACATGCACGCGCTGGACCTCGGTCAGCATCTCGCGGGTATCCAGATCGGTCTCGATGCTGGTCAGGTTTTGGCGCAGGCGGTCGCGCAGGTACAGGGCGCGTTCGTCCTGTGCCTGCCGGGCCGGATTGGGGGCATCGCTCAGGCTCAGATGGACCACGTCCAGACGTTCCAGGCGCTCCAGCAGGGAACGTTTGTACTCGAAAGGCTCGGAATGCAGAAGCTGGAGGGAAAGGGCCAGGCTGTTGGCCTGTTCCAGCAGGGCGGAGCGGGCCGCCTGCCGTTCCTCCACCAGCTGGATGGTGAAGGTGGCGACGCCGTGCAGGAGGAGGATGCCGCCGATGAGCATGCCCGCCAGCTGCGCGGAAAGGGTGGTGGGCGTCAGGCCGCGCAGCAGACGGGCAAAAAAGGCGCGCATGCTTACTTCCCGGGCATGATGGGGGCATCCACGGGCAGGGCCGGGCGCACGAACTGCGGGCGCACGTCCGTGGCCAGCACGTAGCCGTCGCCGCGGACGGTCTTGATGAGCTGGGGCTCGCGGCCGTTGTCGCGCAGGCGGGTGCGCAGACGGCTGATCTGTACGTCGATGCTGCGGTCATAGGGCACGGCATTGCGGCCCTGGGTGCGTTCCAGCAGCTCGTCACGGCTGAGCACCCGCTGGGGGTTCTGCAAAAAGATCTCCAGCAGGCGGTATTCCGTGCCGCTCAGGGAGACCACCACCCCGTCGGGCGCCACCAGATGGCGGGCGCTGCGGTCCAGCAGCCAGCCCGCGAATTGCAGGGGCGTGGTCTCGGGCTGGTCGCGGCGGGCGCTGCCCTCGGTGCGGCGCAGCACGGTACGGATGCGGGCCAGCAGCTCGCGGGGCTCGAAAGGCTTGCTCAGGTAGTCGTCGGCGCCCAGCTCCAGGCCCACGATGCGATCGGTGATGTCGCCCAGCGCGGTGAGGAAGATGACGGGCACCGTGGATTCGGCGCGCAGGTTGCGGAACAGCTCCAGCCCGTTCATGCCGGGCAGCATGATATCCATGACGACCAGGCTGCAGGGCACGCGGCGCTGGATCTCGAGGAACTCCGCCGCATTCCCCGCCGTACAGGTGGAAAAGCCGTTGCGGCGCAGATAGTCGGAAAGCAGGGAGCGGATCTCCTCGTCGTCATCGACGATACAGATGGTATGGATCTTGTTCATGGGTCGCACTCTGGGCTGAAAGGACAGGACATTGTGACAAAGTGTGACATACTTTTACTGCCATTTTGCAATTCTGTATCAAAATCGGCAGTAAAGATACGAACTTATCCATAATACCTGCACTCGCGGCAGGAGGCAACCGCCGGAGAGGGGCAGGGGGCGGACGTCAGCGATCTTCCGGCATGGGCAGGCCCGCCTCCAGGCGCAGCAGGAAGCGCTTGATGTCCAGACCGCCGCTGTAGCCGCCCAGGCCGCCACCGGCGGCGATGACCCTGTGACAGGGGATGACGATCATCAGCGGGTTGCGGCCGTTGGCCTGGCCCACGGCGCGGCAGGCCCGCGGGCTGCTTATGGCCGCGGCAAGCTCGCTGTAGGAGCAGGTCTGCCCGTAGGGGATGTCCTGCAGGGCCCGCCAGACACGCAGCTGGAAGGGCGTCCCCCGCGGGGCCAGCGGCAGGTCGAAGCGGCGCAGACGTCCCGCGAAGTAGGCCGCCAGCTGTTCCCGGGCCGCGTGCAGCAGGGGGCTCGTCACGGGCTGTCCCGGCAGGGAGATGGCCCCGGGCGGACACCGGGCCGGATCCGGGGACGGGCATGTCCTGTCCAGGGCCACCAGCCGCCCGTCCTCTTCCGTGAGCCAGAGCGGGCCCACGGGGCTTCCCAGACCGGCGACCAGCATCATGCGCGCTCTCCGGTGACGTCGTCCCGCAGGCGCAGGGAGGCCAGCGCCCCCAGGGCCGCCACGGGCACCAGGCAGGCCATGGCCGTGCCCAGACCGCCGAAATTGTCCGCGATCCAGCCCAGCAGGGGCATGGCCATGCCGCCCAGGGTCATGGGCAGGCCCAGGGTCACGCCCGAGGCGAAGCCCATGTTGCGGGCCAGCAGCTTCTGGCCCAGCACCACCATGGAGCTGAAGGGCGCGAACAGGCCCACGGCCAGCGGGGCCAGCAGCAGGGCCGCCAGCCACATGCTGTCCACCCAGGCGAAGGCCAGGGCCGCGGGCAGGGCCAGCCACCACGAAAGGCGGATGATGCGGGCATAGCCGATCCTGTCGGCCCAGAAGCCGCCCAGCACGTTGCTGCTGACGCCGCAGACGCAGAAAAAGGCCAGCATCATGGCGCCGAATTCCTTGCTCTGGCCGAAGACGTCATGCCAGTACATGGGGATGTAGGTGTTGAAGCCCAGGAAGAGGATGGAGCGTGAGGCGATGACCAGGGTCAGCACGCCGAAGGCGTGCCAGTCGTTGCGTGCTTCGGCCTGCCCGGCGCCGGCACTGCCCTGGCCCACCCGGCGCTGCCAGCCGCGCATATGGAAAAAGAGGAACGAGGCCGTGCACAGGGCCAGCAGCAGGAACACGGCCGTGCCGTGCAGGCCCGCCACGAAGGTGGCCCCGGCCACCAGCAGCGGCCCCACCACGAAGCCGCTGTTGCCGCCCACGGAGAAGATGCTCATGCCCGCGCCCTTGCGGTTGCCGGAAACGAGGTTGGCATAGCGCGCCCCTTCGGGATGGAACAGGGCGCCGCCCACGCCGCAGCACATGAGCGTGAGGAAGATGGCCCAGTAACTGTCCAGAAAGCCCACCAGGCCCAGGCTGCCGCCCGCCAGCAGCACGGCCAGCGGCACGAACCAGGAGCGGGCGTGTTTGTCGGCCAGATAGCCGAACGCGGGCTGCACCAGGGAAGAGGTGGCCGAATAGGCGAACATCAGGGCGCCCGCGGCCTGATAGTTGAAGCCGTGGGCAGCTGCCAGATAGGGCATCAGCGAGGGCAGGGCGCCGCCATTGATGTCGCAGCTGAGATGCCCCAGGGAAATGAGCAATATCTTGCGAAGGTCCATGCCTGTCTCCTGCGGGATGTCTGAGGCATGGGCATAGCGGGCAGGACAGGCGGCGTCAAGGGAGGCGGGCATGAAAAAGGGCCGCCCGAAGGCGGCCCGGAAAGACAGGTCAGATGCCTAGCGGCGCGGGGGCTGCTTGGGCTCCATGCTGTAGCGGTAGATCTCGTGGATCTCTTCGGTGTAGCCGGGGTAGAAGCCCTTGCCCATGCCCAGCACGATGCGCGCGCCGCGGTTCATGTGCACCAGCAGGTCGCCGGTGGAGGGATCCACGCACAGGCCTTCGATCTCGCCCTGCTTGATGGCTTCGTCGAAGACCTTTTCCATGTACACATGGGCGTTGCTGGCCGAGGTGATGTCGATGCGGTACAGGTGGTCGGGTTCGTTGTCGTCGGCGGTGCCGTCGTCAGCGGTCATGAACAGGGAGCCGTCGTAGTAGAACACGCCCTGCACCCACTGGGGCACGGGCTGCAGGTGCACCTTGCGCAGGTAGTTGCCCTTGAGGTCGTATTCATAGAGGTAGCGGCCGCTTTCTTCGCCCACCCAGGAGCACATCCACACGGTCTTCTTGACCGGGTCCACGGTGATGCCGGACACTTCTTCCTGACCGGACTTGGGCTCGAACTTGAACGTGCGCTTGAATTTCAGGGTATTGGCGTCATGGACGGCGATCTGGATGTCCTTGCCCACGCCGTCCATGAAGTTCTCGGCGCCCACATAGAGCTCGCCGTTGTAGACGTCGATGTCGCCGATGTGGTTGGAGGGGATGGAGTAGCCTTCGAAGGGGTTCTTGTTCTCGGCCACCAGTTTGCCGTTCATGTCGTACTTGTACAGGGCCTTGCTGCAGCTCACATAGATGAACTTGCCGTCGCAGGCCACGCCCTGGCGACCGGCCACGGGCATGACGCTTTTCAGGGTGTAGGTGTACTTGGCACCGGGGATGGGTTTGGCCTGGGCGGCGGGCAGGGCCACGCACAGGGCGCAGAGCATTGCCAGGGAAGCGAACAGTCCTTTCATCATCTTCCTCCTTTAGACCGGATCGTTACAGGTCCTTTCCTTCCTAGTAGCGCGCTACGGGAAAAAGGGCAACGGCGGAAGGCGGGCTCCCTGAAAATGTCACAGAATGACACAGTGCCGTCATGCGGCGGGATGATGGAAGGAGCGGCGGGAGCCAGAAACGAAAAAAGGGCTTGCGTTCCCGCAAACCCTGATTTCCTTTTTGGTGGAGCTGAGGAGAATTGAACTCCTGACCTCTTGAATGCCATTCAAGCGCTCTCCCAACTGAGCTACAGCCCCTCGGCAGAAATGCATACTGCCCAAAAAGGCCCTGGCTGTCAACGAAAAAATCAAAAAAAGTGTTTTTTCTTTTTTTGCCTTTAGTTTCAATGGATTATCAATAAATGCACAACGGGGCATCCGGCAGCGGGGCCTCCTGAAGCCGGTCTGGCCGTCAGCGGCCTTATGCCAGTTCCGAGGGCAGACCGGCCCGCAAGCAGGCCTGTGCCCAGGCGGCCTGGCCCAGGGAGATGCCGCCGTCCCCGGGCGGCATTTCCTGCTGGCACAAGGGGGTGAGGCCGTGGGCGGCCAGCAGCAGCGGCAGCAGGCGGGCCAGCAGGGCGTTCTGCATGACGCCGCCGGAAAGGCCCACCACGCGCACGCCCGTGATCCCGGCGGCCCTGACGGCCAGGGCCGTGAAGCCCTGCGCCAGCTGCCAGTGGAAACGGGCGGCCAGGTCTTCCGCGGGCAGGCGGTCGCGCCGGGCCAGCACGGCAGCGAACAGGGCCGTGCCGTCCAGTTGTAAAAGGCCGTCTTCTTCCGTCAGGGGTAGGGCGGGCAGCAGCCCGTGCTGCGGCTGGGGGGCCCGCAGCTCTTCCGGCCCCATGCGCCACCACTGTCCCGGCAGGGGACTGCGGGCGGCGGCATCTTCCAGACGGATGGCGGCCTGCCCTTCATAGGTGATGTGCGTGCACAGGCCCAGCGCGGCGGAAACGGCATCGAACAGGCGTCCGGCGCTGGACGTGGGCGGGCAGTTGAGGCCCCGGCGCCACATCTCGCTGACCGCCGTGACGGCCATGGCCTGCGGGGCGCGACGGACATGGTCCCCGGCCTCATCGCAGGCCGTCCAGATCCCGGTCAGGACTTCGGGGGACAGGCCGTTCTGCAGGGCCAGACCCAGGGCGATGCGCCAGGGCTCGCGGATGGCGGCCTCACCGCCGGGCAGACGGAAGGGCGCAAGACGGCCCAGACGCTGCCAGCGGGGCGCGTCCAGTTCCATGAACAGCAGTTCCCCGCCCCAGATGCTCTTGTCCGTGCCCAGGCCGGTGCCGTCCAGCGTCAGGGCCAGGGCCGGGCCGGTGTGGCCGTGCTCGGTGAGCACGGAGGCCGCGTGCGCCGCATGGTGCTGCAGATGCCAGAGGGGCAGGCCTTCGCGCCGGGCCAGTCCCGCGGCATGGCGGCTGGAGAGGAAATCCGGGTGCAGGTCGCAGACCACGGCGGCGGGCCGCACCTCCAGCAGATCCTGCAGGTGGCGGGCCACTTCCTCATAAAAGCTGAAGGTGGGGGCGTTCTCCAGATTGCCCACATGCTGGCTGACGAAGGCCTCGTTGCCGCGCGTCAGGCAAAGCGTGGCCTTGAGCTCGCCGCCCGCGCCCAGCACGCAGGGCAGGTCCGTGCCCCAGGCTTCGGGCAGCATCACCGGGCGGGGCACATAGCCGCGTGCCCGGCGGTAGAAAAAGGGCGCTGCGGCGGGCTTTTCCCCATCGGCGGGCAGGGGGCGCACACCGGCCACGCTGTCGTCCACGCGCACCAGGATGTCACGGTCGTGCAGCAGCCAGGCATCGGCCAGATGCGCCAGACGGCGCAGGGCCTCGCGGTTGCCCAGGCAGATGGGCTCGCCGCTGGCATTGGCCGAGGTCATGACCAGCACGGGCGCGGGTTCCCCGGCCGCGGCGGCCAGGCGGCCCAGCTCGTCGAAAAGGACGGCATGCAGGGGCGTGTAGGGCAGCATGAGGCCGATGCTGGCGGTATCCGGCGCGATGGCGGGGGGCAGGCAGCCCTTGCGGGCCGGACAGAGCACGATGGGCTTTTCCGGGCAGAGCAGCAGGGCCTCGTGCTCCGGGGCAAGCTGGCACAGCTCCCGGGCCGTGCCCAGATCCGGCACCATCAGGGCCAGCGGCTTGTGCGGACGCTGCTTGCGCAGGCGCAGCAGGGCCACGCTGCGGGCGGAGCGGGCGTCACAGGCAAGCTGGAAGCCGCCCAGGCCCTTGAGGGCCAGCAGATGGCCGTCCCGCAGCAGGGCGGCCGCCCGCGCCACGGCATCCCGCATGGACGCTTCCGACGGCAGGGTCTCCGGGCCGGGCCAGTCTGCCGGAGCACTGTCCGGGGGCAGGGTGCCGCCGGGCGGGAGCAGCGGGTTGCCCACCAGCCACAGGCGCGGCCCGCATTGCGGGCAGGCCACGGGCTGGGCGTGGAAGCGCCTGTCCAGCGGGTCGCGGTATTCGGCCTCGCAGCGGGGGCAAAAGGGGAAACAGGCCATGCTGGTGGTGGCGCGGTCGTAGGGGATGGAGCGGGTGATGGTGTAGCGCGGCCCGCAATTGGTACAGTTGGTGAAGGCATAGCCGAAGCGCGGGTCGCCGGGCGTGTGCATGTCGCGCAGGCAATCCTCGCAGATGCCCACATCGGGGCTGACCAGCACGCTGTGGCCGGCATGGCCGTGGCTGGCCACGATGACGAACTCCGTCTCGCCGTCCACGGGGGGCAGTTCCGTGATCTCCAGCCGGGTAAGCCGGGCCAGGGGCGGCAGCTCCCGGCGCAGGCGCACGGCAAAGGCATCCACCTGTTCCGGGGGCCCCTGCACCTCGATGCGCACCCCGTCCGAGGTATTGCCGACGCTGCCGGAAAGGCCGCCTTCCACGGCCAGCCTGTAGATGAAGGGGCGGAAGCCCACGCCCTGGACCTGTCCTGCGGCCAGCAAGGCCGTACGTTTGTGCTGTATCATGGGACGAGCGTAGCGTTTTTTCGGCGTTTGCGCTACGCACGGACTGCCGCCTTGCGGGGCCATGAGACTTTATGATATTTTTCAGGACACTTTTTACCCTTGGTTTTTCTGCACAGGCTGCAACAGGAGACAGACATGGCCGGAAAAAGCAGTGTCGGAAAGCGAATCCGCACGTTCCGCGAGGAAAGGAACGTGGATCTTGAGACCCTGTCCCAGAACACGGGACTGACCGTCAATTTTCTGGAACGCATGGAAAATGACGAGATATATCCCACCATCGGCCCCCTGCAGAAGGTGGCCCGTTCGCTGGGCGTGCGCCTGGGCACCTTCCTGGATGACCAGTTCACCCGCGATCCCATCATTTCCCGCATAGACCAGCTGGGCAGCGTGGACCCCGCCCTGCATACCGGCCGCACCCCCCGTTCCAGCTACATCTACCAGGCGCTGGGCAAGGGCAAGAGCGACCGCAACATGGAGCCTTTTTTCATCGAGATCTATCCTGAAAAGGATGACGAGAGGAAGACCATCTCGCACCAGGGCGAGGAATTCATCCTGGTGCTCAAGGGCGAGCTGATGGTGGTCTACGGTCGCGAGACCTATTACCTGAAGGCCGGCGAGACCATCTATTACAACTCCATCGTGCCCCACTACGTGGGCGCGCACGGCGACGACCCGGCCCAGCTCCTGGCCGTGACCTACACGCCGTAGCCCCGTCGTTCCCCTGCCCTTTAGCGTACACAGCCCGCGCTCCCGCGCGGTATACGAGGATGATCCATGGACGAGAAAGTGCGCCAGCGCCAGGCACTGTTCGAACTGCGTGAAAAGACCCTTGGCCAGATCCTGGACGAGACGGTGGCCCGCATCCCCGACAAGGAAGCCATCGTCTACGCGGACCGCAACTACCGCCAGACCTGGCGCGAGTTCGCCGATACCGTCGATCTGTTCGCCAAGGGACTCATGGCGCTGGGCGTGCAGAAAGGGGAAAAGGTGGCCGTCTGGGCCAGCAACGTGCCCTACTGGGTGGCCCTGCAGTTCGCCACGGCCAAGATCGGGGCCATCCTGATCACGGTCAACACCAACTACCGCGAACACGAGCTGGAATACCTGCTCAACCAGTCGGAGTGCGAGAACATCTTCATCATGGACAGCCTGCGCGACCATGATTACATCGACACGCTCTACACCCTGGCGCCCGAACTGCGCTACCAGAGCCGCGACCGGCTCAGCTTCGCGCGCCTGCCGCACCTGCGGCGCGTCTGCTTCCTCGGCGCGGAGAAGCACCGCGGCATGTATTCCGTGCCCGAGATCCTGTCCATGTCCGTCATGACCGACGATGCCGAGTACCAGGCCCGGCAGGACAGCCTGGACCCCTGGGACGCCATCAACATGCAGTACACTTCCGGCACCACGGGCTTCCCCAAGGGCGTCATGCTGACCCATGTGGGCGTGGGCCTCAACGGCTACTGGATCGGCCGCCACCAGCGCTTCTCCGACAAGGACCGCGTCTGCCTGCCCGTGCCGCTCTTCCACTGCTTCGGCTGCGTGCTGGGCGTCTCGGCCTGCGTCAACCACGGGGCCTGCATGGTCATCCTCGAAGCCTACAACCCCCTGCATGTGCTGGCCGCCGTGGACAGCGAACGCTGCACGGCCCTGTACGGCGTGCCCACCATGTTCCTGGCCGAGCTGGAACACAAGATGTTCAAGCGTTTCGACGTCTCCAGCCTGCGCACGGGCATCATGGCCGGTTCCGTCTGCCCCGAGCCGCTCATGCGGCGCGTGGTGGAGGACATGTACATGAAGGACATCACCATCTGTTACGGCCTGACCGAAGGCTCGCCGGTGATGACCCAGTCCGACCCCGACGACCCCCTGCACCTGCGCTGCGAGACCGTGGGCTGCGCCATGCCCGGCATCGAAGTGCGCATCGGCGATCCCGAGACCTGCGAGGAACTGCCGCGCGGCGAGGTGGGCGAGATCCTCTGCCGTGGCTACAACGTCATGAAGGGCTACTACAACATGCCCGAAGAGACGGCCCGCACCATCAGCCCCGAGGGCTGGCTGCATTCCGGCGACCTGGGCACCATGGACGAGAACGGTTACGTGCGCGTCACCGGCCGCATCAAGGACATGATCATCCGCGGTGGCGAGAACGTCTACCCGCGCGAGATCGAGGAATTCCTCATGGGCATGCCCGGCGTGCTGGACATCCAGGTGGTGGCCGTGCCCAGCCGCAAATACGGTGAGGAAGTGGGCGCCTTCATCATCGCCCGTCCCGACGTGCCCATCGCGCCCGAGGACGTGCGTGCCTTCTGCCGCGGCAAGATCGCTTGGTACAAGATCCCGCGCTACATCGCCGTGGTGGACGGTTTCCCCCTGACCGCCAGTGGCAAGATCCAGAAATTCAAACTGCGCGAGATGGCCGCCGAGCGCTGGCCCGAAGCCATGGCCGAGCCGGATCCCAAAGCCGCCAAATAGTGCACGCCTGCCTGCCATGAAAAAAGCCCCTTTCCCGTCGGGAAAGGGGCTTTTGACGTTGTGTGGAGGAACTGGCGGCTACTTGCGGCTCAGGCCCAGGCGGGCCACCACGGCGTCGGCGCCCATGCGGGCGAAGGTGGCCACGTCCTTGCCTTCGCGGGCACTTTCGGGCAGCAGCAGTTCGGGCTTGTTGGAAAGCCCGGCCTGGGGCCTGACGCCGTAGGCTTCGGGGAAGCTGTCGTTGAAGTACATGTCCTGGAAGCCGGAGAACTTGAGGGCGTGGGCCGTGGCGTCCAGCACGGCGTGCTCGCTGTCGCCCACCAGGCCCAGCGCACGGGCGTTGACCAGGCCGGCCAGGCATTCGCCGCCCTGGGTGCAGGCGATGTGGCCGTGACGGTTGGCCACGATCATGGCGTCCATGATCTGCTGTTCGGTCACCTGCACCACCTGGAAGGCCTTTTCGCCGCCCTTTTCCATGAACTTCTCGGCCAGGCGCTGCACGCGCGGGAAGGAGACCGGGTTGCCGATCATGGCGGCCTGGGCCACGCTGGGGGTGACGGTCACGGGCTGCCACACGCGGGCGTCCCTGGGCGCGGCATAGTAGCGGTACACGGGGTCCGCGTGTTCGCTCTGTACGCCGAAGACGCGCGGCAGGCTGGTGATGATGCCCAGTTCCAGCATCTTGAGGAAGCCGGACATGACGGCCGTGATGTTGCCCGCGTTGCCGATGGGCACGAAGATGCACAGGCCGGACACGTCCCAGCCGTACCACTGGGCCACTTCATAGGCGTAGGATTCCTGGCCCAGGATGCGCCAGCTGTTCTTGGAGTTGAGCAGGGCCACGCGGTAATTCTCGGCCAGATGCTCCACCACCTTCATGCAGTCGTCGAACACGCCGGGCAGTTCCAGCACCGTGGCGCCGCTGCCCAGGGGCTGGGAGAGCTGCTGCGGGGTCACCTTGCCGTGGGGCAGCAGCACCACGCTCTTGAGGGGCGCGCCCACATAGGAGGCGTACAGGGCCGCTGCGGCGGAAGTGTCACCGGTGGAGGCGCAGACGGTCAGCACCTCGTCCCACTGGTGGCGGCGGCAGAGCCATTTCAGATAGCTGAACGCACAGGCCATGCCACGGTCCTTGAAGGAGGCGCTGGGGTTCTGGCCGTCGTTCTTGTAGGCAAAGGGCACGCCCACACGGTCGCGCAGGGCCGGAGCGGCTTCCACGATGGGGGTCAGGCCTTCGCCCAGATAGACGATGTCTTCCTCGTCCAGCAGGGGCGCCAGCAGCTCGTAATAACGGAAGATGCCGCGCAGGGCCGTGCTGCGGGTAGAGGCGCGGCGGTCGAAGATCTCGCGCCATTCCGCACCGCTGTGCTGTTTCAGTTCGTCGAACTTGGTGTTTTCCAGCAGGAACACGCCGCCGCAGGACGGGCAGGTGTAGAGCAGGCTGTCACCGGGGTAACGCTGGCCGCAGTGCAGGCACACATATTCCATCTGACCGCGATAGGCGGGAAAATCACTCTGGCACACGGGATAATCTCCTTGCAGGGACAGGATGAGGAAAGGAGCTTTTTACCATCCTCTCCCGTGACTTGTCGAGAGGGCAGGCAGGGACGGGGAGGCGCGGGCGGCGTTTTTCCGGGGGAGGGGAGGCCCTTTTGCCCATGCAAAAAGGGCCTCCCCTCCCCCGGGCCCCCACCCCTCCCCAAATGCATCTTATCCTGGGGGATGGCGGCCGGCGTGGCATGACGGCCGTGTCCCGCTGCCGGTCCCCCGGCAGGAAGGGCAAAAGAGTCTGGCCGGTATGGAAAATGGAAACGGAGGGGCTCCTCAGGAGCCCCTCCGTTGAGGGATGGTGCTACTCGCCTGGCGGGTACAGCCGGGCATCCATCGCGGCGCTTTTTGCCGGGAGGGC
>CALBAX010000127.1 GCA_937926875.1 uncultured Desulfovibrio sp. | reverse complement strand
GATCATGTTCTTGATGTAGTCAGCGTGGCCGGGGCAGTCCACGTGAGCGTAGTGACGCTTGTCGGTCTCGTATTCCACGTGGGCGGTGGCGATGGTGATACCACGTTCCTTTTCTTCGGGAGCCTTGTCGATTTCGTCGTAGGAAATGAAGCTGCCGGAGCCCTTCAGGCCGGCGATCTTGGTGATGGCGGCGGTCAGAGTGGTCTTACCATGGTCGATGTGGCCGATGGTACCGATGTTAACGTGGGGCTTTTTGCGTTCGTATTTTTCCTTGCCCATTGTACGTCTCCCTGAGGATAAAATTTGTTGCGGTTACTGTACTTTCAACCTTGAGCATGGTTTCGAACGCCTGCTCCCGGTTTCTTGCCACTGCCCGCATAAGTCCCTGTGTTGTTGCCCAGGGAACGTGCTTTGACAGGAAAAGGATGACTGGAAGGGAAAAATGCAGGAATGGAGCGGGAAACGGGATTCGAACCCGCAACCCTCAGCTTGGAAGGCTGATGCTCTAGCCGTTGAGCTATTCCCGCATCCTCGATGCGCGCTGTTTTGCAGGCCAGCAAGCTGACCCCCGGGTTTCGGCATTGCCCGGTACTGCACCGTAGTTCCCGACAGTCTACCTGTCTCCTACAGCCAAGGCAGTTGTTAGCATGTGCCACACTTCTTGTTCAGAAGTGGTGGAGGGGGGTGGATTTGAACCACCGAAGTCTTACGACGACAGATTTACAGTCTGTTCCCTTTGGCCACTCGGGAACCCCTCCACTCTGAGTTGCAAGCAATATCGGCTTGCAAGATTTTCAGTCTGGCGTGGGCTTGTCCGGCTTTGTTTCCGGTGCCCTGCTGCCCCGTCCGGCTTTCGCTTTCGTGAGGCATTCGTCAGCAGCAAGGATGTGTTTACGGAAAACCTGTCCCTTTGGCAAGCACTTTTTTGCATTTTTTCGATTTTTTTCATTCAAAAAATAAAAATAGAAAAAAAACAAGCAATTATAATTAAAATGCAAAAATCCGTTTTCCTTGCATCAGGGACTTTTCGTGGCTTTTTCGATCAGACGGGCTTCAAAAAGGGCCTGGAAAAGTTGCCCCAGCTCGTGCCGGATGCGTGCCTGGGGGACGTCAGGGAAGGTCTCGGCCAGCAGGGAAAGGGCTTCGTCGCGCGAAAGAGGTTCGGAAAGCAGCTGCCAGACCACGGCCCCGGTACCGTCGAGGCGGAAGATGCTGTTGCCGCGGCTGTCGGTAAGGAAGATGCTTTGCCCCGCCTGCCGGCAGCTCAGGCCCGGGCGCTGCCGCCACAGAGTCCTGCTGTCCCCGGTGCCCCCGGAGGGCGGGGAAGGAGGCTGGCCATGACAGCCGGGCGGTACCGTCGCTGGGGAAAAGTCCCCGGGCAGGGATGCGGCCGGAGGCAGCAGGCGGGCCTGCCGCTCCAGGAGCGTTGCGGCTTCGTCCAGATCCTCATACCGAAGGATGCGGCAGGGCAGGGCATCCAGCAGCTGCGTGCCCAGCCTGAGCACCTCCGGCGCACCACCGTCCGGGATCAGGAAGCGGGACAGCACGTTGTCCATGCCGGTGGCGGCAGGGGCGGGCAGAAGGATGGCACGGCTGCCGGGCGTGCGTTCCAGCAAGATCACGGCATCGGGGCGGTTGCGCTCCCCCCAGGACGCCAGACTGTCCGGGGAGGCAGCCAGATAGCCATAATGGCGGTCACGTATGCCCGGGCGATCGCGCATGAGGTGCTCCAGTGCTGGCGAAGGGGGCAAGGGCAGACGCAAGCGGGGGGCCACCCCGAAGGAAAATATCCTGCCCTGATGGAGGGCCAGCATGTCGTCGCCAAGACCCCGGGCCGTATCGGCCATGAGACGGGCGACCAGCGTGCTCTTGCCGGCACGGTTGTCGCCGCAAAAAAGCAGGGTGCGCCCGTGCAGGCACACGGCCGCGGCATGGAGGGAGATCAGGCGGGGACAGGCGTGGCAGCAGGCAGCCACCAGTTCTATGGCCAGACTGCACAACAGGCAGGCCCCGGAAGGCTCGTGGCGGGGAGCGGGCAGCCAGGGAGAGCGCAACCGGTACCCCCGTCCCTGTGGAGCGATCTCCAGCAGGGGGGCTGCTCCGTGCAGGACAGGGGGAAACGTCCCGGGGAAGCCGGGGATGGACGGGAGCCCTTCAGGCCGTGGGGCGTGCGGCCAGAGCCGGAAAAACTCGTCCAGAGCGGACAGCAGTCCCCCGCAGTCGTGCAGACGCACGGCTCCCGGCACACCGGCAAAGAAGACGTCCCGGCAGGTCATGCCTAGCGGTCCGGCCGGAAGCCCCCTCCCAGGGCGTCATGGAAGGTGTCACGCAGGCGGTCCCCGGCCTCGCGATGCCAGCCCTCATCATAGCGGCCGTCGTAACGGTCACGGTAGTCATAATCCCGGGAAGGGCGGGAAGAGCGCGAGGGACGGGAAGGGCGCGAGGGACGGCTGCGCCGGGAGTAGCGGCTGCGCCGGGAGTAATGGCTGCCGTGGCTGTTGCGGCTGCGCCGCCGGTGCGAAGGCCGGGAATGGGCTTCGGCCTCATTGACGCAGAGCAGGGCCGGCGTCGCATAGAGCAGGCCGGTGGCGGCCAGACCGGCCAGGAACGCACGGCGCTTGCTGCGGAGGCTGTCTTCGGAAGGAGCGGACGATGCTGTCTTCATGATGCCCTCCTGCCCGGGACGGGTCAGGTAATAAGGATGCTGGATGGCAGACGGAAAGCGGCCTGTCACAAAGATTGTGCCAGCAAAGCGGGAGCTTGCCAAGGGGCAGCGCCCGCAAGGATGCGGAGACAGTCTGCTGCGGCAGGCATGAGCGAAGCGTCAGGGGCATGCCGCCGTACGCGGCCAAAGAAAAGGCCCTGCCGGGGCAGGGCCTCCGGGAGGGACAGCCACGCGGGCCTGTCCAGAGGGAACAGGGCTTACTGGATCTCTTCTGACTTCACCACGATCCAGTTCTTGTCGGCAGTGACGGGCAGGCCAAGACGCTTCTGGGAGGCCGCGGACTCCCGGGCATGATCCAGGGTCCACTGGACGTGGGGATCCTTGCGGTTGACCCAGATCTTCAGGCCGCCGGAAGCGACATCCACGTTTTCGAGCATGAAGGTATCGGAACCGATGCTGTCACCGCCGGCGATGATGGGCTTGCGCCACTGGTCGATGTACGCCAGCGTCGAGCCGAGCTTGCCTTCGAACCAGGTCATGGGATTGGTCAGGAAGGGGGTCATGACCAGATCCAGGTTCTTTTGCTGGTCATAGGTGCCCTTGCGGATCTGCATGCGGGACGTGGTGAGCTCCCCGGTCTTGGGATCCTTGAGCAGGGTGGTCACGCCGATGACGTTCTCGGGCTTGATGTTGTAGCCGTACTTGGGATCCGAGGCGATCATGCGGATGATCTCCTCACTGGCAGCGGTCATGATGTAGACCTCGATGCCATTCTCCTGCAGCTTGTTGTAGAGCTCCTGCATGCCGCGGAACATCTTGGGGATGGGCAGCTTCTTTTCCTTGACGTCGTCACCGCTCACATACTTGACGCTGATGGGGTCCTTGAGGGCCAGCATGTCGTCCAGGTGTCCCTTGAGCTCGCGCAGGCTGAAACCCGCAAAGACCTGTGAGACCCAGGGGTAGCAGATCAGGTCGTCGATGTCGCACAGGCGCCAGTAGTAGCTGTTCATGCTTTCCTTCTGGCCGCCGATGTCCTTGAAGGGGATGAGCTTGAGCGAGGGGTCCATGGTCTCGCGGGTCAGCAGGCCTTTTTGTTCCATATAGGCCAGGAAGGGATCCAGCAGATCATAGCGGTAGGTGGTCTGGTCCATGTCGAAGGTCGCATAGGCGCCGGTATTGGCGTTGCGGGCGATCATGGTATCCAGCTTGGCTCTGGCGTCAGCGGGCCAGTGCTCCAGCTGGGTCTCGGCCAGGGCCGGGACAGCGCACAGCACCAGTCCAAGGATTCCGGCGAGCAGGGAGGGCAGCAGGGATTTCTTCATGGGATCTCTCCGTAACAGGGTTCTTTTGGCAAGGACCTTAGCCAGTAAGGGGAACATCGGGGCGGCAGGGCGCCGGTGACGGATGGCGCTTGCGGGGAGTCTCGTGAAAGCGGGGCCGGGTGGGCCTGGAAGGAAATATTGTCGCAGGATGGCCTGAACGGTAACAGTTGTCAAATAAAAAAGAGATATGTCCAATGTACTTGGGGGGATAGACGAGGCTGTCATGCCTGGGGCGCTTCTGTCCCGTTCGCATGAGGCAGACGGGCGCATGGCGTCCGAGCAAGGATAGACGCATCTGCAGTGGAAATAAAAATAAACGGTCTACAAAATGAAGGCAATGTCTGTTGTTTTCGATAAACGAAAGCTAGTTGAACGAAGGTAGAAAAAAATAGATATTCGGAGCATTACTTTCCATTTCCTGGAACAGGCAGACGGGATAACAGGCAAAAAAGGAGTGTCGTCATGGATGAGAACGGGCCTGTGTTTCCCTGTCCGCATTGCGGTTCCTGCCACACGGAACTGTGCCGGGCAGGCCTGTCTTTTCTGCCGGAGTGGCTGCGCTGTCTGCTGCCCGTGTCCGGGACCTGCCCTGCGCAGGGCAGGATCATCCTCGTCTGCAAGGATTGCGGGAAAAGGTTCGTCATGTATATCATGTAGGGGGAGGGCCCCTGCCATGGCGACCATGTTTCCTGCTGATGTGACCTCGTTCCTGACTACCGGCGAAGAGGCAACGTACAGTTTTCTGCAACGTACGGCCCGGCCGGACGGCAAATTCCTGTGCTGGTACGCGCCGGACATAGAAGAGCGCGAGCCGGACTTCATCCTGCTGTCGCCCGATTGCGGCCTGGTGGTGCTGGAGGTCAAGGACTGGCTCATCGACCAGCTGCTGGAAGTGGACGGCAAAAGCGTGCTTCTGTCGGTTAACGGCCGGGAGGAGCGGCGCAAGCAGCCTCTGGCCCAGGCGCGGGAATATGTGGGCAGTCTGCTCACCCTGCTGAACAAGCACGCGCCCCGCATGGCGGACGGCAAGCCTTTGCTGCCCTGCCCCGTCACCGGCGGGGCCGTGTTGCCGCACATCAGCCGTGAGGAATTTAGGGTGGCCGGCCTGGGCGAGGTCATGGAGGAAGAGCGGATCATCTTCTGGGATGAGCTGCATGAGGAGTCCCCGCTGCGCCGGGATGCCTCGGGCCGCAGTTTCGCGTGCTGGCTTGCGGAACATTTCCCGCCCCTGTTTCCTTTCCAGCTCTCGGGTACCCAGATCGACTGGCTGCGGGCCAGGATTTTTCCTGTGGTGCGGCTGGAACTGCCCGTACGTGGGGGGACGCATGCCTCGGCCCAGGACGAGACCCTCCGCGCTCTGGACCACGACCAGGAAAATCTGGCGCGCGGCATGGGCGCCGGGAAACAGCTCGTCATCGGGCCGTCCGGCAGCGGCAAGACGCTCATCCTGGCGCATCAGGCCTGGAACCTGCCGCGGGTGGACAAAAAGATCCGCCGTGTGCTGGTGACCTGCTTCAACCTTTCGCTGGTGGGTTACATCCGCCGCCTGCTGGCCCGCAAGGGCGCCAGTCTTGGCCCGGACGGGGTGGAGGTGGTGCCGTTTTACAGTGTTTGTGAACGTATCCTGGGCGAACCGCTGACCCATGCCGAGGAGAGCGAGTATTACAACCTCATCGTGCAGGAGGCGCAGGAGCGCCTGCAAGGGGAGCATCCGCTCAAGGGGCACTGGGATGCCATCCTGGTCGACGAGGGGCAGGATTTTTCCCCGGAGATGGCGCACGTCCTGCTGGCCCTGCTGCCGCCGCATGGAGTGCTGACCGTGGCTCAGGATGAACAGCAATGCCTGTACCAGCCGGAGGACAGCGGCTGGGAAAAAATGGGCATCGCCGGTCTACGGCTGCGCCGTCTGCAACGCCAGTACCGCAATACACGGGCCATCGCCCGGATGGCCTTGCGCCTGCTGCCGGAAGGTGAGCCCGTGCCGAAGCTGGCAGGCGCTGAAGGGGAGGCCCCCTGCTGGTTGCAAAGCGCCGATGCGTCCTCGCTGGTGCGTGACGTGGCGGATGCCGTGGCCACTCTGGTGCGGGAGGGCGTGCCCATGAGCGAGATAGCGATTCTCTACGCTCATTCCCGCCTGGAAGGGCTGGCGTCCAGCCTGCCGGAAAGCCTGCTGGAAGCGGTGGAGGCCCGGGGCGTCATGGCCCGCTGGGTGGCCCGGGACGCGACCAGCAAACGCTATTTCGACATCACCACGGACAGTGTCTGCATCTCCACCATCCACAGTGCCAAGGGACTGGATTTTTCCCATGTCTTCCTGCTGGGCATGGATCGCCTCCAGCCAGAGAAGCTCCGCCAAAGGCGTCTGGCCTATGTGGGGATGACGCGTGCCCGCGAGCATCTGACGCTGGCTGTCTGCGGCAGGGAGGGGCTTGTCCCCCTGCTGGCAGGGGCAGGGCGGTAGCCTGCATCGCAGAACGTCATCACCGGGACAGGGAGAGCGCCAGCCGGGGGGAGCGCCCTGTGCGAAAGCCCTTGCCAAGCGGTCAGGATTCATCTAAAAGAGGAAAAATGCTGGTGTGGCTCAATCGGTAGAGCAGCTGATTTGTAATCTGCAGGTTATGGGTTCAAGTCCCTTCACCAGCTCCAAGGAAGCCAAGCCCTTACGGAAATCTCCGTGAGGGCTTTTTTGTTTGGGGTTCCACCGGGGTGCCACGGGGAGCCCTGCGCGGATTCTTCCCGATGCGGAAAAATATTCTCAAGATCCCTTAACATATCTCTGAAAAATATTTTTCACGACACATCAGGGTGGCCGGGGGAGGCGTTTGCAACGCTCTTGGCAGCGATTTGCGCGCGTATCGGCAGCAGAAAGGCAAGAATCAAGGCGGGATTTTTCCCGCCTTTTTGTAGGGCTGGCGGGACATGCCGGCAAAGGGAGAAGGAAAAACGTTGCTCCGTGGCCCACGCTTTTCCCGCACGGGAACGCACCGCAGACCGCTCACGGGGACTGCAACGGCGATCCATGATGATAGTTATCTTTGCTTTTTTCATGATCAGCCAAGGAAGAACAGAACTGCTTGGAAAATCTAGCCTATTTGTATGGATTTTTAATACAGCTTATTTTATACCTGATAAGAGAGACTCCGGTGCGGGAGAATCCGGGCTGCGGCAGAGTGAAAAATTTTTGGCATCCATTCCATCATCTGGAATGAATGGGGCGGATAGTCCCCTTATCCGGCAGTGCTCCTGAGGCTGGAACACTCTTGCGATCAAGGAGGCGCGATGGATCTTCCCCGACCCCTCAACGACTGGTCAAAGACGCACGATGGCGTGCCCGGCATCCCTGTCCGCCAGCACCTGCTGGCTGTGGCCTGCGTGGCCGAAGCCTTGCTGCGTCGTTATCCGCGCCTGTGCGATCGCTGCCACATCACGTCGCAGGCGCTGTTCTTTTTGGCGGCAAGCCACGATGTGGGCAAGCTTTCCCTGGATTTCCTGCAAAAGTCGTCTGTCTGGCTGGAGCGTCAGGGCCTGGCGGAGAAGGCGGCCCAGGGAAGCTGGAAAACTGTCTACGCCCGGCCCCATCCCCGCATCTCCTGTGACAGCCTGCAAAAATTCCTTGTCGATAACCGCCTTGCCAACAAAAAAACTGCTGCCTGCTGGGCAGCCGTGGTGGGAGCGCACCACGGTCGCATCTCCAAAGCCTATTCTTCTGCCCCCCTGATCCTCAAAGAGGCGGAACGCCTGCTGGAAGAGGAGCGCCAGACCTGCCTGCACGAGTTGTGGGAGCACTTCGGCCGACCGTCCCTGCCGGAGGTATCGGGCAAGGACGATCCCGTGCTCTGGTGCGTGGCCGGGCTGGTGACGCTGGCGGACTGGCTCGGCTCCGATGAACACTTCTTCCCTCCAGACATGCTGCTGGACGAGGACGCCCTGCGGCGACGGGCTGAGGAAGCTGTCG
>CALBAX010000126.1 GCA_937926875.1 uncultured Desulfovibrio sp. | reverse complement strand
CTGGGGGCCATTGCTCCGTTGCTGAAGAACATGGGGAACCTGTCCCAGGCGTTCGAGCTTGTGGGCAACAAGGCGAACTATGCCGGTTCCATGCAGGCGGAGTTCGACACACGCAGCAAAACCACGGAAAACGCGCTGCAGCTCCTGTCCAACAAGCTGACAAATCTGGCCATTGCCGTGGGCAATGCCTTTTTGCCCGCCATCACCGCCGGGGCCAAGGCCCTGGGAGCGATGGCCGACGCCCTGCGCTGGGTGGCGGAAACCCGCGTCGGCCAGGTCATCCTGACCCTGGCCGGAGGACTGGCCGCCGCTGTGCTGGCCGTGACGGCTTTCAGCGCCGGGATGTGGGCGGTATCGAAAGCCGCCCCCGTGGTCTCCACGACCCTGACCGGTATCAGGATGGCCCTGCTGGCGCTGGGCTGGCCCGTGTGGGCGCTGATTGCCGCCGTGGGCCTGCTGTATGTGGCTTACAAGAAAAATTTTGGCGGGATCGCCACGACCCTGAACCGCTGGGGGCGGAACATTTCCCTCGTGGTTCGGGGCGTGACGGCCATCTTCGAGAGCCTCAAGGGAAGCACGTTCGAGATCCGGGGAGAACTGGCCAGGGACATCCGGGCCGCCGGTCTGGAGCGGCTGGTTGTGACCGTTGGCCGTGCCGTGTACCGCATCAAAGAATTTTTTGCGGGTATCTGGGAGGGCCTGAATTTTGACGGTGCGGTGGCGGTCCTGATACCGGCCATTCTCAAGATAGGTGAACTGTTCGACTTCGTTGGGAAGAGAGTGGAGGAGGCTTTCGGCTTTGAGGTCACGAGCGCCGCGTCCGAAGCGCGAGGTCTGGGAGAGGTCTTGGGCGGCTTTTTGAGCTGGATACTGGAAGGGCTGGCGACGGTCATTGCCAATCTGGTACGTGGCATCGAAAGCCTGATCGCGGCATTCCGCTGGCTTGGTGCCGTATTGACCGGCGACTGGGCCACCGCCGCAGAAATGGCGCAAAGCGTCTGGGACAATTTTTGCGCGTCGCTCATGGCTTTTGCAGACCTTTTCCGCATTGGGGACTGGCTGCGCAATGCGTGGGCGCAGGCCACGGAATGGCTGGCTGGTATCGACCTTTTCGAGTCAGGGGCACGCCTTCTGGACACCTTCAAGGAAGGCATCCTGTCCAAGGTGGAAAGCCTCAAGCAGACGTTTTCCAATGCCTTGGCCAGCCTGCGCAATCTGCTGCCGTTCTCTGACGCCAAGGAAGGCCCCCTGTCCACGCTGACGTTGTCCGGAGCGCGTCTCATGTCCACGCTGGGCGAGGGCATGAACGCGGGCTTCCCCGGTCTGTACGCCACCCTGTCCGGCAAGCTGGGCAGCCTGAAAGAGAGCATAAGCAGCTGGTGGGACGGGCTGTGGAAGACCACGGATGTGCCCGTGCCCGCCACCGGCGAGCAGCCCGTTGCCCCCACCCTTGCCGGCAGGCTGGACAGCCTGAAGGAAAGCATGGGCAGCTGGTGGGACGGGCTGTGGAAGACCGCGGGCGTACCCGTGCCCGCCACCGGCGAGCAGCCCGTTGTCCCCGCTGCCCCCGGTATGCCCGCCGATCTGGCCGAGGAACAGGAACGTCGGGCGCGGGCCGCCGGAGACCGTGCCGCCGCCCCGCAATCCTGGACGCTGCATATCGCCAACATCACCCTCCCCAACGTCAAGGACGCGCAGGACTTCTTCGCTGACCTGCAGGCGGCGGCCACGGAAATGGGAGAAAACATGGCATGAGCGCGGCGTCATATCTTGTACGGCGCGGCGCCAGGCTTCGCTTGTGGGCGTGGTCGAGTACCATAAGAGTACACTCCCGCGCCCCAAAGCTTGCCTTCCTTGCGGTGCACAACATCTTGCGCCGCGCTATTGCAAGGAAAATGGTATGAAACTGCTGACATTTGACGACGGCGTCGTGCGTATCGACGGCGAGGAGCTGCCCGGCATCCTGTCCGACCTGCGGGTAAGCGGCAAGGTGCGATTCGACGAGCAAAGCGTGGACAAGGCCAGCGGCAAGAAAAAGACGCCGCAGGGCTGGGAAGACGCGGACATCAGCCTGACTCTTTACCTGACGACGGACGGAGCCGGGACCTGTTACGACAAGCTGGAATCCTTAAACGGATGGTTCAAGAAAACGGACGGGAAAGCCAACCCCTCCATTTTTACCGTGACCAGCCGGCACCTTCTGGCGCGCGGTGTGCGCCGTGTGGTGTTCTCGCGCCTGGACTCGGCGGAGACGACCCAGACCGACGAGATTCGCGCGTCGTTATCCTTTGTGGAGCATAATCCGCCCATCGTGCGCCAGGAACAGGCGCAGGCCAGGACCCCCACACCCGGCGAGCTGGCCAAAAAAGCGGAGGAAAAAGCCGCAGCCAGGGCGGAAGAGCCTGAAGAAGTCATCGGCGGGGACCTGTCATGATCGAGGGCCTGAACATCCGCTGCAACGTGGGGCCGCTGGAAGTGCTGCGCAGCCCCTTTCTGGAGCTGGTCTTCCGGCGGCGGGCCGTTGTCAGCCGGGCAACCATTACCGTGCCGGACCCGGAGGGGGAAGCCCGCGCCGTGCTGGCCACGGGGCAGGCGGTCGCCGTGCGCTGGGGATACCGGGGCGAGGCAGGTTTCTGGCAGGAATGGGAGGGGACCGTGGAAGGCATCGACCAGCCCCGTGCCGACAGCAGCAGCGCCGATGCCGTGACGGTGCATGCCGTTGGGCGTGAAAAGGTGCTGACCACCACGGACGTGACGGAATCTTTTTACCGGGAGCCAGCTGACGTCGTGGCCCGGCGGCTGCTGGCTCGCACCGGGCTTGCCGTGGGCGCAGTGGACGTGCCGGGCGACGTGTTGCCGTACCAGGTCTTTTCCGAGGTATCCGTGGCGCGGGCTGTACGCCAGCTGGCCTATACGCTGGAGCGCGGCTTCGGTCATGACATGAGCCGCCATGCTCTTTGGCTGGGCGCGTCCGGACTGACCTGGAGCGACGGGAACGAACCCGGCGATGTGTACAGCGTGGCTACGGCGGAAAATCTGCTGGCACATACGCCGCCGCAGGCCGATGGCGGAACAGGGATTCTGGTGTCTGTGCCGCTGCCGGGATTAACGCACAGCCGTCTGGTGCATATTCGCGACGCCCGGCGCAGCTTGGATGCCACTGTGCGGGCATTGGACGTAGTGCATACGTTTCAGGAAAGCGGCAACCGCACCGTAATTACCTACGGGAAAGACGTTGGCTGGAGCTGAACACCGCATACCGCCGGAGGCACGGCGCGTGCGCCGCATGGAGAGACGAGGGAGCGCCCGGTCGGGCTTTGCCCGCCGGGCATGAAGGCGAGCGAGGAACGGAAATGGACGAACAACAGGGAAGACGGGACGTCGTGGGCATGATCCGCAGGATCGTTGAGCTGGCCATGCCCAACCTGCGGCATTATTACCGCATCACCAGAAAGGCCCGTATCGTGGCCGT
>CALBAX010000125.1 GCA_937926875.1 uncultured Desulfovibrio sp. | reverse complement strand
GTCTAAACGCCAGAAACGCAGAATTTAGGTTCAACACCTTTTTCAGGACACCACCTGCTCCCGAAGCGCCGTCTTCTCAAAACGGACCGGATACGCTAAAAATTCGTAGAACGAAACGGCCTGGCCGGGAAAAGGGCGCATGAACCATCCTTGCAGCCAACGCCTGTACCCGCATCAAGCTCACCTTGCTGTAAACTGATTTGATACATATCTGAAGAGGGAGGAATGCGCCGCATGACGTATCCGCCATACACCATCACCAGCGCCATCCTCAAACATGTGGCGAACATCAGCGAACAGCTTGCCGCACGTGCCGCCCTCAGGGGGCTTGCCGTGGACCTCCTGTCTCCGCATCTGCGGCGGGAAAATCGTATTCGTACCATCCATGCATCTCTTGCCATTGAAAACAATACGCTCAGTCTGGAACAGGTGACGGACATTATTAACGGCAAGACGGTTATTGGGCCGCCCCGCGATATTCAGGAAGTACACGGCGCAGTGTCCGCCTATGAAAGACTGGATACATGGCAACCCCACAGGCTGGAAGATATGCTGTCGGCTCACGCAGTACTCATGCGCAATCTTGTGGAAAGGCCCGGCAGTCTCCGCACTGGCGGCGTAGGCGTTTTTCAGGGCAACAGAGTCGTACACATGGCCCCGCCCGCTCACCTGGTGCATGAACATCTGAAAAAGCTCCTTGGCTGGCTGGAAAAGACGGACGAGCATCCACTGGTTTCGAGTTGCGTCTTTCACTACGAATTTGAATTCATCCACCCGTTTGCGGATGGCAACGGTCGCATGGGACGCCTCTGGCAAACGCTTATCCTCAGCAAGTGGAATCCTCTTTTTGCCTATCTGCCGGTGGAAACCATTGTCCGTAATCGGCAGGCCGAATATTACGACAGTCTTGGTCGGGCCGATGCACAGGGAGAAGCAACGGCCTTTGTGGAGTTTATGCTTGCGGCCCTGAACGATGCCGTGACTGATATCCGAAGCGATCAAGTATGCGACCAAGTGAGCGATCAAGTACGACGTTTACTGGAGGCACTTGGGCAAGGGGAAAAAAGCGCGGCTGAGCTGATGGATAATCTGGGGCTGCGCCATGCACCCACATTCCGCAAAAATTACCTGTCGCCCGCACTGGAGGCCGCTCTTGTTGAGCGAACAAGACCGGATGCGCCCCGCAGTCCCTTGCAAAGATACAGATTGACAGCGGCGGGAAGAAGAATCGCCAACGGCAATGCTCACCAGTCCATGTGAACCTGATAATGGCCTGCGTCATTCCTTTGCCGCGTGGCTGGCCAGTTCCGGGCAGGTGTCCATTCCACTGCCCTGAACGACAGTTGCCCCTCCTACACGACAATTTTGCAGCAAGTTGTTTCAAAATTGCCATGGGGCCATACCATGATGCTTATCAACAAGCTCAAAACGGAAAACGAGCGTTGAAGATATTGAAAAAGAACTGAATACAGGTAAATAGGAATAATACATGCTTCCTTCATCAACAAAATTAACCATTTTACAGCGTGGCGTAGCACAAAAATGTGTGGTATTTTGCACATACATTATCAGCATTACTTTTATAGCATTTATTCTCGATTGGTTGGACAAGAAAACCTTTCTGAAGATCGTTCATGAAGTAAATAAACAAGGCTCTATTTCTGAGCAGGCTGTCAATGCTTTTACCATTCTCATTGAATCGCGTGATGGAATATTCTTTCTTAATCTTATTTTTATTGGAATTATTTTCGGAGTTGTCGGCTTGCTTATCATTCGACAATCCGCAAAGCTCCAATGGTCAAAACCAGTTGTTCTCCCCAAGGTTATTGAATTCAAACAGGCCATGCAGCATATCGGCATACATACCCCTGAAGACAGGATAGATTTTGTTCGCAAGCAGGGAGTTCCTGTTTTTATAGCATCCGAACCATTTCTTGAACTGGAACAATATAATGTCCCCGTACGCCTGTATGCCTTTGCGTACAATTCAAATCTTAGCGATGCGAATATTTTCAACACGTATATCGGCCAACAACGTCTGTGTCTTGACGCTGCCGATTATGAATATCTTCTGAAAAAGTATGGACAGGAAGCCCTTTCTGCCTATGCAGCGCGTATCCGCGATCTGGAAGAGACCATCACCAATCTACAGGGCGCATTCTCGGTACAGCAGACAAAAATGAATGAACTCACGGAGCAAAATCAGGCATTGCTCGCTGAAAAAGTTGAATACCAAAATAAAAAGCGAACCCTTTCCGGCAGAGAAAAGAGCTTGGAAAGCCGGGAAAACGCCAAGTTGCCTGTCCGGCGTATTTTCTATCCTTTGGTGAATCGACTCATTGCCGAGGCCAAGCCGGGAACAAAGTACACCCGTACCCAAATTCAGGAAGAATTTTTGCGGGAACTTGATTCCTTCCCCGAACTCAAGCCTGCGGTTCGGGACGCACTTCATACCCCCAAAAAAGCCAAAAACAACACTCCCTTTGAGTTGGCAGGCTGGGCTATGGAAGAATTTCGTCTTGCCCTGGGAGAGTACGCTCAAACAAGTCCAGGGCGCGACAGGGAAAGCTGAATTTCCGTTCTAATCTCTCAGCTCTGTGAAATATTTTTTGCGGCACCCCACACAACTCAGTGTTTTTTAATAATATGAAATTATTCAATAAACATAAAAATCTCCGAGATTGACAGAACTCGGAGATTTTTTCTTTTCTCCGGCACAGCACCGAGAATTTTATTCTTTTTCAAGACCGGTATCCTTCCTTCAAACACCGCCTGCCATGAATTCACGCGGGCAATCCCATGAAAGAAGGATACAACCATGACTCCCAAACAAAAGCTCAATACTCAGGAAGCGGCTGCCTATCTCGGCATCCAGCCCAACACTCTTGAAGTCTGGCGCTGCAAGCATAAAGGGCCTCGCTACGCCAAACTCGGCACCCGCGTCATTTATGACAAGGCAGACCTTGACGAGTTCTTTGCTTCCCGTTCCATAGAAACGCTGGAAAGCGCCAAACGCGATCGCCGTTACAGGAACCAGCGATGAATCCCCGTCTTTTTCATAGTAGGCAGTTTCTGCCTGCCCATCCCGGAGGCGAAGCATGAGCGCGGATATTCAGCAAGCCTTTGCCGAGCAGCTCCGGGCAGCCGGGCTGATTGTCGAGCAGGTGGAAATGGACGGGAGCCTGCACCGTTGCGGCACGGAAGGCAGACCGCATCGCAGGGACGGGGCGTACAAGGCGTTTCCTGATGTACCCGCCTCGCTCTGGTGGAAGAACTGGTGCACGGGTGACGAAGGAACGTGGACATACAAACCTGAGAAGGAACTGACCGCCGCCGAGCGGGATGCTCTGCGTGAACGCATCAGGGCTATCAAAGCATATAATGACGCCAAACAGGAGCATCGCTGGCAGGCGGCCGCAAAGCTGGCCGCGAGCATCTGGAATCATGCCCTGCCTGCTGATGACGGGCATCCCTATCTACAGCGGAAGGAAGTCCCGGCCATCGGATTGCGCCGGACAAAAGACGGGCGTCTGATTATCCCTGTCCTGAACCAGTCCGGCAGGATACAAAGTCTGCAATTCATCCTGCCGGAAAAAACTGCCGAGGGTACGGACAAGTTCTTTCTCAGGGGAGGACGCACGGCGGGAGGCTTCTTCTCCCTCTCCGCCAGAGACGGGAAGAAAGACGGTCCTCTGCTGATTGCCGAGGGGTATGCTACAGCGACCAGTCTTCATCTGGCGACCGGTTATGCCTGTCTTGTGGCCTTCAACGCCGGGAATCTGAAAGCCGTGACCGTCATGGCCAGAGAGAGGTATGCAAAGCGTGAAATCATCCTCTGTGCCGATAACGACATGGAGACACAAGGGAATCCCGGCAAGAAGATGGCCTCTCTGGCGGCTCAGGCCGTGGGCGGCAAGCTGGCCGTCTGCCCGGTTCATGAAGGCAAAGCGACGGACTTCAACGACCTGCACCGGCTGCGTTCCCTTGAAGCCGTCCGGGCCGTTGTGGAAGAAGCGCGAAAGCGGGATGACGACTGCCCCATGCCGGAAGGCTTTTTTCTGGTGAAGGAAGGCAGACGCGCCGGGCTGTACAAGCTGGAGACCAGATCGGACGGAGACAGTCAGGAAATCCGGCTTGGTCCTCCGCTTCTGGTCAAAGGCATGACGCGGGGAGCTGACGGCAACGAATGGGGCCTGATGCTGGAATGGATTGACCCGGACGGCAACAAGCACGCATGGGCCATGCCCGTAGAAATGCTGTTCCGGCAGGGAAACGACTGGTACAGCATACTGGCCTCCGGCGGGTGGTTCGGCAATCCGTCCACACGGTCGAAGCTGGCGGCATTTCTGTCCACGGTCCGTCCCCTCCGACGGATACGCTGTGTTTTGCGCACGGGCTGGCATGAATCCGTCTACGTGCTTCCCGATACCGTTTACGGCGTAACAGAAGAAGACACCGTGCTGCAATCCTCGCAGCATGGCGGCTTGTACCGTACATCTGGAACGATGGAAGGCTGGCGGGAGATAGCGGAATTGTGCGTCGGCAACTCCCGTCTCAGTTTCGCGTTATGCGCGGCCTTCGCCGGGCCTTTGCTTCGCCCGGCCGGTCTGGAAGGCGGCGGCTTCAGCTTTGAGGGAGGCTCATCCTCCGGTAAGACCACGGCATTG
>CALBAX010000124.1 GCA_937926875.1 uncultured Desulfovibrio sp. | reverse complement strand
TATTGTCCGCCGACTTTTTCCTCGATGAGCTTTCCCTGCTTGCGGTATCGAATGTAATAGACCTTTTCCAACCCATGTCCTGTTGAACGTGGAACTTCAACAAAATACACTCCCGCATAGCCTACGACCGACTGTCTTTTTCTGCTTGCCATATTGCCTTTAATCTCTTTTGGTGTGTTCTGCCCCACATATACGGGATAGAATGAGCTTTAATCCGTTGATAACGGCGGAAATAGCCGTTTTCATCTGCCCCACACTATGCCCCACAAACGGCATAAAGTCCAATCGAAGTCGGCGGCTTTTTGGCAGGAGAAAAATAAAATAACTATATGAAATATATAATTTAGTAAAAGTGGGGTAAAGTCGGTCAAAATGACAGTCACGGCCTTTCACGCCGTCGACAGGGGTTCAAATCCCCTTGGGGACGCCAAAGATTTCACTGCGTTACAGAAGCGCTTTCCTATTGGAGTCTGTTGTTTACAGACCCATGTTTACAAAATGCCTCGCGGGGTTCCGGCCTGTGGGGCATTTCCATTTCCAGCAGCTGTTCAGCTGCGATCCCTATACTGCTCTCGCCCAGAGCGTCCATCATGACGCTCCGGTCTCCGTACAATCCGGCGCTGCGGACATAGATGTCCGTTGTGGTGGCACGGCTATGCCCCATGAGCGTCTGGGCCACGGCCAACCCGCCGGCAGTGAATGTTATGGCCGCTGCCTTGTGGCGCAGGGCGTGGAAGCCGAAGGGCTTGACCCCTGCCTTGCGGCACAGACGCGGCATCAGTTTGCTGCGCTGCTGGAAGGGCTCTCCCAGCGTCCCGTCGCAATGCTCCTGCATGAAGACGTTGTCCACCACGCAGGGGCGGACGGCCTGCCACCAGCGCAGGGCCTTGGCCAGTTCCGGGTGCATGGGCACCCAGCGGGCCCGGGAGCTTCCGTCACGGCCCTTGTGATCCACCAGCCGGATGCTCCCGGAATCGAAGTTCACGTCCGACCAGAGCAGGCGGAACACCTCGCCCCGCCGCGCTCCGGTGTAGTAGTACGTCAGGAGCATCACCAGATCCTGACCGTGTGCCTGCTGGAGGACTTTTATCACGTCCTCCTCCGGGGGGACATAACGCACCCCGGCGTCCACAGGAAACGGCCTGATACGCTCCAGGGGGCAATGCGCCTGCGGGAAGCCCGGAAAGCCGCTGTCCACAGCCCAGTTCCATGCTGCCAGCAGGTTCTTGCGGTAGACGTTGGCCCGCCGTGGGCCGCGTTCGCTGGCCACCTTGGTCAGGAACAGCGTCCATGTGCTCCGGGTCAGGTCTCCGACGCCTGTCAGCCCCGCCTCGCGGCAGTAACCGAATAACGCCTGCATGACCGTCTGCTTTTCCGTCAGTGTGATCCGCGACATGGTACGCCCCACATGGTCAAGATAGGCTTCGCCCCATGCCAAGAGCAGCCCGAAGCCCGTGAGGGTCTTCCGCTGCCGCTCCCGCAGCTCCAAAAATTCTTTTTTTCGTTCGACCTCCCATGTCTTGGCCGCCATCCACTCCGGGCCTTTGCTGCGGCCCGGAGGGAAAACCTTGCTGTCCATCTGCTGGCCGTCGATGACGACACGCGCCAGCCAGCAGTTCCCCCGGCTCTTGAGTTTCGTGGGCATTGAAGAACTCCATCACTGTGCCCCAGCGAAACCGCCAGCGTCTTCCAAAGCGTTTGCCGCCGAGCTGGAAGGCTACCCGCCGCACGGTTCGGCGGTCAAGTCGCAAGGCTGTGGCGACCTCGTCCAGAGAAAGCACATCATCAGCTTCCCAGACAGGCATGGGATACACTCCTGCGCCGGATGTCCGGCTACCTCTTCACGTCGTTTGGCCAGCCGAAATACTCCGGCAGCATCTCCGCGTCCGGAGCGGCCATGTCCGCCTCGCTGACACGGACTTTCCGGCGCTCCCGCTTGTCGCGGGCCATGAAGTGGCTGTTGATCTTGCGCGCCCGCTGCAAGGACGTGCGGGCCTCCTCAAGCTCATGATGGAGCGCGGCGTTCTCCTCCTGAAGGACGGCCAGCTTGCGGGCCTGATCCTCCAGTTCCTCGACGGTGGATTCCGAGCGCAGCAGGCCGACCAGCTCCATGACCTCCCCCACATAGAGCAGCTTGGGGTGCCGCTTGCGGTAGAGGGTGCAGCGGTAGTTTTCGTCGATTTTCAGCATCCCGCGCGGCCCGAAGACCTGCCCGCGCCGGTTGATGCAGTATCCGGGATAATGGGGGACGGGATAGCACGGGATCTCATGCGCGGTCGTCATGGCTCTCCTCCTCCGGCTCCACGAACACGAGCCTGCCGTCCGTGATCCACGATTCCGCCACGCTGAACCGGCGGGAAAGCCCGCAGTGGGGACAGCGCCACTCAAGGAGCAGGTGGAACTCCTGTCCGGCCCCCTCAGAGTAGCGACGCTCCACGAGGCAGACGGCCCCGTCCGGCGGGCTTGTGAGGTTTCCGCAGCGCGCGCGGGAGAAGTCCGCAGCCGTGACGTGCTTGCCCGTGTAATCCTTCTTGTAGCGGGGCGTGGCGACACGGCGCCAGCCGGGGGCGATCGTTTGCATCAGCTGGGCAGACATGGCTACATCACCTCCAGGACATCGTCGATATTAGCGGAAGCGTCCGTAAGGGCATCCACGGCCTCTTCCAGCCTGTCCAGAGCATCCTGCATCTGTTCGCCCTTTTCCGATTCCTGCCAGCGTCCGCTGCGGCTGTCGTAGCGCTCCTGTTCGGTATCCACGAGGTCACGCAGCTGGCTGGTGATCTGCTCGATACTGCTCTGGATGATCTCCAGCTTGGTGCGTCGGCTACTGTACATGAGCGGCCTCCATCTGCTGGAAAGCAGAATCAGCGTTATCAATTTCCTTTTCCATACCTACAAGCCCCGAAAAGATGGTAAGCATTATCTTTCTGTGCTGCATGACGGAAATATCTCCGCAGGCCATGCTCCCGCGCCGGATTTGGCCTTTCGTGTTCTGGGTGCAAAAGATCACCTCGATATACACAGTCTCATGGCTACGGACATCTGCCTCTATGTCGTCGGTAATTCTTTTCAGCAAGCCGAGCGCATCATTGGTATGGTCTTGACTCAGCATCTATTTCCTCACTTGACGCCACTCGGAACAGGCCGGGCGGCTTGGGGCAAAATTGTAAGCAGGACAGGGCAACGTCCGGCGCATCTCCAGAGTGCAAAGTTCGCAGTTGTCGCAGCAACGCCATTTTTCCGGGACAGGTTCATGCCTTTCCTTACAGTGGGCCTCATGCTCACGACAGTCCTGCTCTTCTTCAAATTCAAAGCCACAGAAAACACAGTAATAAAGGTCGAGTTTGTAAACCTCGCCTTCATAGTGACTTTCAAAGCACTCTTGCGCCTCGTTTCTCGTGGCATAGTCGCTATCGCAGTAAGGACAGACATAGCGGATCTCTTTTTTGGGCATGACAGCCTCACTGCTTTTGCTCACGTTCCTGCAGCGCCTGCTGCAATCTCCTGATG
>CALBAX010000123.1 GCA_937926875.1 uncultured Desulfovibrio sp. | reverse complement strand
ACTGTATCCTGTTTTGATGGAGTATTCCCCACACGCGTGGGGATGAACCGATTGCATCCGCCTCTCCATGGGCCGAGGCGACGTATTCCCCACACGCGTGGGGATGAACCGAATATACCGGACGGGCGGTGTATGGGCGTTTCGTATTCCCCACACGCGTGGGGATGAACCTGATAATATTCTTATAAATGGCAGTTTCGGTTCGTATTCCCCACACGCGTGGGGATGAACCGGAATTATTTAATGATAGTATTTGGGCTATCATGTATTCCCCACACGCGTGGGGATGAACCGAGATGGTGTAATTTTCGTTGAATCGTCAAATGGTATTCCCCACACGCGTGGGGATGAACCAGAGTAATCAATATTTGTCCAACATCATTCGGAAGTATTCCCCACACGCGTGGGGATGAACCGTTAGAATAAAATTACCACGTCCTCTACGAGTTGTATTCCCCACACGCGTGGGGATGAACCGAATCTTTCCTACAGCTACTTCTGTAAGGGGCTGTATTCCCCACACGCGTGGGGATGAACCGGGTTGCAGGCCAGAGCCGTCAAAGCCGAACGTGTATTCCCCACACGCGTGGGGATGAACCGTAGGGGAAGAGCAGCGGGCAGGATGGCGAGGGGTATTCCCTCCCCGTCTGGGGCCCTCCATGTCAAAAAGCCTCTCCCGTACTGAAGGAAGAGGCTTTTTGGCATCACGGGAAGCAGGGATGGGCCCCTGCCGTGATATGGCATTCTCTCTCCTACTCCACCACCTTCGGCGTGCCGGAGACCGGCAGGGTGCCGGTGCGGATGAAGGTGTCCACCAGGCCGAAGACCAGGTCGTTGCCGCAAAAATGCCCGCGCGCGATGGAGGCCCGGAACTCGGGCAGGCGCTCCTCGAAGCGGCGCAGCAAAGCGGGCTCCAGGGTCATCATGTCGGCCTGCATGCCGTAGTTCAGGCGCTCGAGGTACAGGGCGTTGAAGCACTGCTCCACCATGGCCTTGAGCGGCAGGCTCAGGATGGGCTTGCCCAGGTGCAGGGCCTCTGTCATCAGGGTGTGACCGCCGCCCTGGATGACGTAGGAACAGCCTTCCAGCAGTTTGAGGAAGCCCTCCTCGCTCTTCTTCATGAAGATGACGTTGCCCTCGCGGCCTTCCGTCCGGTCGTAGCCGAAGACATAACAGGGCCGGTCCGTGGCCTGGAGCAGAAAGTCCACCAGCTTGCGGTGTGTGGAATTGCTCTGGTAGACCACCACATGCCCGTCGTCACGGGGACTGAGGCGCAGCACGCTCTCACGCAGGATGGGCGGCACCACGCGGGCATGGTAGCGGGGCTGCACCGGCGGCGCGTAGAAGGAGACCAGCAGGTTCTGCTCCGTGGGACGGAACAGGTAGCGGGGCGTGATGCCCTGCAACAGGTGATCCCACCACATGCGCGGCGGCAGCCAGCCGTGACGGCAGCAGGTGATGACGTGCTGATGGTCGAGGGTCAGACAGTGCAGCCCGGCCTTCTCGGCCGCACGCGGCACGAAGTATTCCAGATCCGTCATGCAGACGTCGGGCTTGAACTGGTCGATGAGGCGCAGCACTTCATCCACATAGCGCTGGCGGTGCCAGAGCAGCGGGATGGCCCTGCGCACCGTGGCCCCCACATCCACCTGATAGTTGCGGAACACCGTGCCCAGATTGGGGATGCGGTGCACCCGGAATTCGGGTTCCAGTATCTTGGGGGCGTCGTCATTGGCCACGAACAGGAATTCGTGTGCGCCCAGACGGCGGGCGATGGTCAGCCCGCGCATGGCATGGCCATGCCCTGTCCCGTGGATGCCATAAAGGATTCGCGCCATTCTTTCCCCCTGTGGTATAAACGCTAGTCATACCAACGGGCTTGGGCAGCGTCAACCGCGCACGTTTCCATGCGTGCAACTTGTCCTGCTGCCGGAAAAAACATATCTCTGCCGGAGGAGCCCACGCCAAGGACACGCCATGAACAGCCTCCGATACCTCCATGCCGCCGACCTGCATCTGGACACCCCCTTCCTGGGCCTGAGCCGCACCGATGCCGGAGAGGCCCTGCAAGCGCAGCTGCGCGACGCCACCTTCACGGCCCTGCAACGTTTGTTCGAGCTGTGCGAACGCCTGCGGCCGGACTTCCTCGTCCTGGCCGGAGACATCTACAATCAGGAAGAGCACAGCGTCAAAGCCCAGCTGGCCCTGCGCGATGGCTGTCTGCGCCTGCAACACTGCGGCATCCCCGTCTTCTGGGCCCACGGCAACCATGACCCGCTGGACTCGCGCCTGAAGACCGTGGACTGGCCCGACAACGTGACCATCTTCGGCCCGGAGCCCGAGCAGCATGTGCTGCACCGGGACGGGGCCCCCCTGGCCGTGATCCACGGCATCAGCCATGCCCGTGTCAGGGAGGCCCGCAACCTGGCCCTCTCCTTCCGTCGCCGGCCGGATGCGGACTGCTTCCAGCTGGGCGTGCTGCATTGCAGCGTGGAAGGCAGCCCCACGCAGGACAGGTACGCGCCCTGCTCGCTGGATGACCTGTGCGCCGCCGGTCTGGATGCCTGGGCCCTGGGCCATGTGCACGAACGCCGCATCCTGGCGCGCAGCCCCTTCATCGCCTATCCCGGCAACACCCAGGGGCTCCACATCAATGAGGGCGGCCCGCGCGGCTGCCTGCTGGTCACTGCCGAGGCCTGCGACGGCGGTTTTTCCTGCCGGGAAGACTTCCTGCCGCTGGGGCCGGTGCAATGGCAGCGTCTGGTCGTCTCTTTGGACGCGGTGGAACAGCTCGATGCCGTGGAAGACAGGCTGCTGGAGGCCCTGACCACGGCCACAGAAGCCGCTGAGGTCTCCTGCACGCTCATGGTCGTGCGCCTTTGCTTGCAGGGGCGCTCGCCGCTGGACAGCCTGCTGCGCCGCCCGGAGACCTGCCGCGACCTGCGGGAGCGCCTGCATCAGGCATCCCTGCCCCTGCCTGTCCATATCAAGGATCTGTGCGTGGAGACGGCCCCTTCTGTGGACATGGCCGCCTGCCTGCGACGTCAGGATCTGCTGGGCGAGGCCCTGCGTCTGGCAGAAGGGCTCGGGCACCGGCCCGAAACGCTGGCCGCCTTTGCCGAAGAGGAGCTGGCGCCCCTGTTCCGGCACTGTCCCGCCGGGATGCTCGCCATGCCGGAAGGGGAAGAGCTCCAAAACCTGCTGGACGAAGCCCGCTATCTTTGCCTGGACATGCTGGAGGGGGAGTGATGCGCCTGCTGTCCTTCCATGCAGACGGTTTCGGCATCCTTGCCCAAACGGGCGCCGAGGGCCTCGGCCCGGGCATCAACATCTTCCTGGGCGACAACGAGGCCGGCAAATCCACGTGTCTGGCCTTCCTGCGGGCCATGCTCACCGGTTATCCCTCCGGGCGCAAGGAACGGCAGGCCGGCCAGCCCCTGCGCGGCGGCCAGGCCGGGGGCAGCCTGACGCTGGAAAGCGGCCCCCACGGCCTGCTGCATCTGCATCGCCGCCCCGGCCCGGGCAGCGGCCGCCTGCAACTCACCGGCCCTGACGGGGCACCCGTGCCGGAAAGCCTGCTGGAGCAGCTCTTCCGGGGCATCGACCGTCAGGTCTACCGCAATGTGTTCGGCTTCAGCCTGGGGGAATTGCAGCGCTTCGAGAGCCTGGACGACGAGGCCGTGCGCCATGCCCTCTACGGGGCCAGCTTCGGCACGGGCCTGCGTTCCCCGGCCGGTGTGCTGCGCGCCCTGCAACAGCAGGCCGACGCCATCTATCGCCCGCAGGGCCGCAAGTTGCCCCTCAACGTCCAGACGGGCGTCTGGCAGGAGCTGCGGGCCCGCATCCGTCAGGCCGATGCCCAGAGCAGCCGCTACGACGCCCTGTGCGCCCGGTGGCAGCAGCGCAAACAGGATCTGGAGGCCCTCCGCCGCCGCAAGACGGAGCTGGAGACCGCCCTGCGCCGTACGGAGCGGCGCCTCTCGGTCTGGGAGCAGTGGCGGGAGTGGCATCTGCTGGGGATGCAGCTGGAGCGTCTTTCCGGCCTGCCGCAGGATTTCCCGCCGCAGGGACGCGAGCGCCTGGCCCGTCTGCGGGAACGGGAGGAGGACGGCCGACGCGCCCTGCTGGGCCTTCGGGAGCAGTGCGCGCGGACGCGTGGGCAGCTCCGGGAGCTGTGCCCGGATCAGGCACTTGCGGCGGCCCTGCCCCGTCTGCGTACTCTGGCGGAGCAGGCCGCTACCTACCGGCAGGCCCTGACCGACCTGCCACTGGCGCGTCTGCGCAGGGAACAGGTCGGCCGCCGCCTGGGGGAAGAGCTCTCCCGCCTTGGCCCTGGCTGGGATTGTGCCCGCATCCGGGCCACGGACCGTTCGGTCTTCGGCCGGGAGGAGCTGGAACGGCAGGCCGCCGCGCTGGCGACCTGTGCAACGGCCCTGCAAATGGCCCGCCAGCGGGAAGACGAGGCCGCCGCCGCGCTGGCACAGGCCAAGGAGGCCCATCAGGCACACCTGCAACGTCTTGAGGCCCTGCCCGACCGCCAGCCGCCGCTGGACGGCGGACAGCAGCGCCACCTGCAACGCCTTCTGGAGAACTGGCAGGAAAAACGGGACGACCTCCCCCGCTGGCAGCGACGGCAGCAACGGGCCCGTGAAGCCTTTTCCCGCGCCTGTGCGCCCCTGCGTCTGGATGAGGATGACCTTGCCGGGCCGGAACGGCTGCTCCGCCACAGGGACGAGGCCCTGTCCCTGGCCGCCCGTCTCGGCCATCTGACAGACCGCTTGCGCGATCTGCGGGAACGGCAGGGCCACGCACGACAGGAGCAGGACAAACTGCAACAGCGCGAGACGGCCCTTGTCCAGGCCATCGACCAGCATCCGGCTCCCGAGCAGGAAGACCTGGACCGCTTTGCCGCTGCCGTGCGGCATTGCCGTGCGCTCCAGGCCGGGATCGCCGCCGAGACGATCCGGCAGGAAGGACTGGCACAGCAGGCCCGACAGCTGGCACGCCCCCTGACAGGCAGCAGCCTGCCCCTGCTCTGCATGGGCCTCATGCTCCTGATCCCCGGCCTGGCCCTCCTTCTGGCCGGACAGTGGGCCCCGGAGCTGATCCCCTGGCCCGAGCTGGCGGCCTCGCCCTGGGCAGGCGGGCTGGCAGGGGCCTGCGGGCTCGCCCTGCTGGCAGGCGGCATGCCCCATGCCGGGAAGGCGGAACGCCATCGCCGGCAAGAAGCGGGACGCGTCCGGCAATTGCTGGAAGAAAGCTCCGGCCGCCTGCGGGAACAGCAGCACCGTCTTGCCCATCTGCCCCTGCCGCACGGCATGGCCAATGAAGCGCCGGATGCCGACGAACTGGGAGCCCGGCTGGAAAAACAGCAGGACTTGCGCCGCCAGCTGGATCAGCTCCTGCAGGAACACGACCGCCTGCGGCAGGAGCTCCGCAGCGTCAGGCAAACGCTGGCACGCCTGGCCGCACAGGAACAGGAACTCCTTGCCGCCGTGCAGGAAGTGGAGCACCGCTGGCAGGCCATGTTGCCCGCAGCCACCGCAGCGGCCTTTGCCCCGGAAGCGGCAGGGCTCCTTTGCGAGCGGGCAGCCACCGCTGCCACACTGGCGGAGGCCCTGCGCACGGCCGGGGACGATGCCGGGCATGCGGCCTCTTCACTGCAACAGACGGAAACAGCCGTGCGCGACCTGCTGGGCCTGCTTCCTCCCGATGCTGCCTGCCCCGGCCTGCCGGAGGCTGTCCGCCGCTGTCTTGCCCTCTGCCGGGAGGCGGAAGAAGCCCGATCAAGACATCAGCAGGCCGCCGCTGAAGCCACGACCAGTGCCGGGCTGCTGGAACGCTGCCGCAAGACGCTGGAAGACAGCCGTTGCCGCACGCAGGAAGCGGCCCGCCAGATGGAGGCGGCCCGGGCCGACTGGACCGCAAGCCTGCGTTCTCTGGGCCTGCCGGAAGACCTGGCCCCGGGCACCGTCCATGCCGCCCTGGACGGCATGGAAGCCTGCCTGCGCCTTGAAGCGGAGCTGCAACAGGAGGGATCGCGCCTGCAACGCCTGCACGATGACGTGGCAGCCCTGCGGGCACCGCTGGTGGCCCTGCTGGAAGAGCTGGGGCGGCCCGTCCCGCCGCAGGATGCCGACTGGCTCCGGCAACTGGAGATGCTGTGCGAGGCTGCGGAGGACGCCCGCCATCGTGCCGCAGAGCAGACCCGTCTGCGCCGGTCCCTGGACGAACAGGAAACGGCCTGCCGCCGTGCGGAAAACGATCTTGATGGCATCCGTGCGGATCTGGCGGCCCTGCTGCGTCAGGGGGAAGCCCGGGACGACGGTGATTTTTTGCAGACAGCGGCCCTGCTGGAAGAACGGCGCCAGACGGAGCAGCGGCGCCTGCTGCTGGAAGACAGCCTGCGTCTGGTGGCCGGGGCCCAGCCCCTGGAGGCATTCTTGTCTTCCTTCCGGGAAGAGGCCCGGGAGGAAGAGGAGCAGGCCCGCGACGGACAGCAGCGTTTGCTGGAAGAACTGCGGCAGGAAGAAGACGCCCTGGCGGAAGACGTCGCGGCTCTGGGCGTGCGCGTGGAAGCCATGCAGCAGGACGGGACCCTGGCCGACCTGTTGCAGCAGGAAGCCGGCCAGCGGGAGGAGCTGCAACGGCAGGCCCGCGCCTGGTGCCGGCTTCGTCTGGCCCACGCCCTGATCCACAGGGCGAAACTGGCTTTCGAGAAGGAACGCCAGCCCCGTGTCATCCGCCGGGCCGCAGCCATCTTCCGGGACATCACCGCAGGCGCCTGGCAGGACGTGGGGGCCGTCGTGGGCGATTCCAGCCTGCGCGTCATGCCGCCGCAGGGCGAGCCCGTCAGCCCGGAGCAGCTGAGCCGGGGCACTCAGGAGCAACTCTATCTGGCCCTGCGCCTGGCCTACATCCAGGACCACGCGGCACAGGCCAGCCCGCTGCCGGTCATCATGGACGACGTGCTGGTGGACTTCGACCCCGGCCGGGCACGGCGCACGGCCCGCATCCTGGGGGATCTTGGCGAGGGGAAATACGGCCCCCGGCAGCAACTGCTCTTCTTCACCTGCCATCCCCACACGGCGGCCCTGCTGCGGGAGATCCAGCCTGGCGCGCCCTTCTTCCTGCTGGAAAAAGGACAGATCCGCCCTGCCGGGCCGGAAGGAGGGCTCGCACGCCCCTGAGGCACTGCGCCACAAAAACGGCACAGGCCCCGGGAAGACACGGCGACGGAGGACGACCGGGGAGAAGGGACCTCCCGGCAAGGGGCTGCCCGCCGTGCGGCCCGTCGTGGGGCTTGGGGCACCATGATAGCTCGCGGGCTTCTTCGCTGTCCGGCCGGCATATTGCCCTGCCGTACCGGGCTGCGCGCCCGTTCCCTGTGGCGCACGTGTTCCAGAGGCCGGACATGTGCCCTGCCTCCCCTGCCGTACGGCTCCGTCCGGCTTGCGCCCCGGCGGGGAACAGGGTAAGTCAGGGCAGCCCCAATCCCATAAGGAGTCCTTATGTCTCTTGCCAGCCGCGGCGCGGAATTCTTCCGCTTCTGCATCGTGGGCGGCCTGACCTTCCTGGTGGACTACGGCCTGCTGTTCCTGCTGACCAGCGTGCTGGACGTCCACTACCTCTGGTCGTCCGCCTGGGCCTTCATCGTGGCCGTCATCGTCAATTATTACCTGTGCGTGTTCTTCGTCTTCCACCAGGCGGCACGCAGCTTTGCCCGGCAGGTGGTCTTCGTGGGTTCGAGCCTGGCCGGTCTGGGCATCAACCAGGTCTGCATGTGGCTGCTGGTGGACAAGCTGGCCTTGCACTACATGCTGGCCAAGGTCGTGGCCACGGGCGTGGTCATGATCTGGAACTACATCATGAAGCGCAAGGCCCTCAGCTAGCCGGACTGGATCTTCCTGCCCTCTTGGCCCAATCTTTCCAGCGCTGCCGCAACGATGCAAAAAGCCGGGCTGTTGCCCGGCTTTCTTCATTTACGCCTGCGGATCCCGCTCCGGCCCATCCTTGCCGGAGGGCATGGCTGCCCTGTCCTGCCGCAGCAACAGCGACAGCATGTTGAGCTGGATCTCGAAGGCCTGCCGGGCCCGCTTGCGCTGGCAGTCCAGGATCAGACCGGAAACGAAGCTCAGCAGAGCTGCCAGCATGCAGAAACCGGACACGATCAGGGAGGGGAAGCGGGGCACGAGCCCGCTGGTCACATATTCCCCCAGCACAGGCAGGAACAGCCCCAGGGAGACCACGGCCAGCAGACAGGCCAGCGACCAGAAGACCAGCAGGGGACGGTAATCTTTGAACAGGACGGCTATGGTCTTCAGGACGCGGAAGCCGTCCCGGAACGTGCTCAATTTGGAAAAGCTGCCTTCCGGCCTGTCACGGTACTGGATGGGCATGGACGCGATGCGGAAATTGTTGGCCAGGGAAAAGATGGTCATCTCCGTCTCGATCTCGAAGCCCTGCGAAAGGATGGGGAAGGATTTGACGAACAGGGGCGACATGGCCCGCATGCCCGTCATGACGTCCTCGATCTGCCGGCCGCGCTGCCAGAACATGTTGATGCAGCGGCGCACCAGCATGTTGCCGCTGTTGTGGAACGGACGTTTGTTCTCCGTGAAGTAGGTGGAGGACAGCCGGTCGCCGATGACCATGTCCGCACGGCCTTCCAGCACGGGCGCGCACAGGGCCGCCGCCTGCGACGCCGGATAGGTATCGTCCCCGTCCACCATCAGATAGCAGTCCGCCTCGATGTCACGGAACATGGTCCGTACCACGTTGCCCTTGCCCTGGCGGGGCTCGGGGCGCACGATGGCCCCGGCCTCACGGGCCAGACGGGCCGTTTCGTCAGTGGAATTGTTGTCATACACATAGATGTCGGCATCCGGCAGGGCCTGCCGGTAATCCCTGACCACGTTCCCGATGGTCAGCGCCTCGTTGTAACAGGGGATCAGGACCGCGATCCTGTTACCTTTCTTCCCAGTCTGCATGTCCACTCCTCGTGGCCTGTGTACCACCGTCCGCAGATACCGGCAGCGAACGCCGCAGCAACAGCCAGTCTTCATTCTCAAAAAGCAGGGAACCGTAACGCAGCAACTGCGCCTTGTGCTCCACATGGCGCGTCAGCAACAACGCGGCCTGCTCCGTACGCCAGACATCCATGTAGCCGGCGGCATCAGCCGCCATGCGCCGCTGCATGGCCAGCCAGCGCCGGGCCATGGCCGGATCGCCTGCATAATAGATGATGTTCCCGTCCTTGTGGACAGGCAGCATGGGCATACGGGCAGCAAAGCGTACGGCCATGCAATCTTCGTCAGTGAAAACCATCTCGTCCTGTCCCGCCTGCGCCCGCAGGGCCCGCAGGGCATCCTGCAAGCGCAGGGAACGCGCTTTGATCTGCCGGGCCTCCTCCGTGTCCAGCCAGCCCATGCCGGTCACCTCTGCCAAGGCATGGCGGGCCGCCACCACCTGTTTGCCCTGCCCCAGGGCCAGCAGAACGACGACCAGCAGGACGACGACGCTCCGCCGCAGCAGGGGGGCGATGCCCTGCCAGTACAGGGACAAAAGGCAGGTCAGCAGCAGCCAGGACAGCGGCACCAAAAAGCGTGTGCCCCGCAGGATCTCCTGGCTCATGTTCTGCCGCCCCAGATGGCGGGCCAGCCACATTTCCAGGGCACAGAGCACGCAGCCGCCCACGATGCCCAGCACCATGCCCGGCATGAGCCGCAGCAGGGTACGCACCGGCCCGGCCAGATGGTGCCGTTTTCTGAACAGCACCACCGCCGATACGGCCGCCGCAGGGAATATGGGGACCAGGATCGTATAATAGCGCAGGATGTCCGCAAGGCTTTGCCAGACATCATGCCAGTCCTTGCTGTAACGCAGGGCGCGCACCTCGGCAAAAAGCCCGGCATATTCGGCCGGCGGCGCTGGCGTATCCGCAAGGAAGACCTTCATGTATATAGCAACGGGGACCGTGAAGCTCAACAGGTCCAGCAGGCTCAGGCCCGCGTGGCGCCACAGGCCCCTTCCCTGCCGGAGCAGGAAGAAGGCCATGAAGAACATGGCCCCGCCCATGAGGGCACTGACCGTATGCACCAGCATGGCACAGCCTGACAGGAACATGACCACAGGCTGCAACAGGGGGCGTTCGACGGCCGCGCAGGCCAGCAGCAGCAGGAAGGGCCAGAGGTCGGCGTAAAAGATGCGCGGCACCGGGTCAGAACGCATGCTGCCCCAGAAGGTGCCGAACGACCAGTGCACGGCGATGCACATCAGGATCGAGAGCAGCGCCGCCAGGGAGGGACTGCGGAACAGGCAGCGCCCCAGGATGTAGTAGGCGAGAAAGTGCAAAAAGACGCCCAGCGCCCCCACACGCAGCATGTCCGTCGCCGCGTTGTCCCCGCCGGGGAACAGGCTCGCCAGGGCCGTCAGCAGGTTGGGCACCCCCGGGTCCCGCGGGAAATAAGATGCCACCGGGTCAAGGACGAAGGCCGCGGGACATTCGCCGGCTTCCATGATCTGCGCATAATTCTGCAGGTCACTGTCCATGCCGATGCCCTGGGGATTGAGCTCCAGTGTCCCCTGCAGGGCACACCAGCAGAACAGGGCGGCCAGCAGGATCAAAAACAGATCCGTGAGCCGGTGTCTTTCATATCTCGTATCGTTCATAGCCGCAGCCTGCCCCCTGATGCATGATGTTCCACCGGCCTCAGCCCCGGCGGGATTCCTTTTCCGCAGCCTGACGCCGGGCGGCCGCCAGTTCCCGGGCACGCCGTATCAGGCGCTGGTCCATGCGCCGCATGATCTGGTGGCTGTGCGTCAGGATGTACACCCCGCCCAGGATGCCCACGGCGCCGAAGGCCTCGCGGAACGCAAAGTCCTCGCCCAGCAGGGTCACGCCCAGGACGACGCCCACCAGCGGCATGATGTTGAGGAAGATGGCCGCCTGCCCTGCCCCCACGACCTTGACCCCCATGTTCCAGAAGATCATGGCGCATACGCCGCCGATCCAGACGATATAGACCATGCAGGCCAGGGTCGTGCCGCCCACGCTGTGCACGTCCAGCTGTCCTGTCAGCGCGGCGTAGATGAAGGTGCCCGCCGTCCCGAACAGCCCGGCCCAGGCCGTGGTCGCCAGGGGCGGAAGATGGCGCATGACGCGGAAGCCCGTCAGGGAATAGACGGCCCAGCCCAGCTGGGCGGTGAAAAAGAGCAGGTCCCCCTTGTTGAAGGAGATATGCAGCAGCACGTCGATCCGCCCCTTGCTGACGAGGAACAGCGCCCCGGCTACGGAAAGCAGGATCCCCAGCAGCTCGATGGGCAGCAGGCGCTCGCGCAGGAAGATCAGGGCCACCAGGGCCGTCACGGCCGGGGTGGTGGTGGCGATGAGGGTGGCATTGCTGACCGTGGAAAGCTGCAGGCCGGTGAACTGGGCGATATTGTTGAGCGCCACGCCGGTGATGCCCATGAGCAGCAGGGCCGGCACCAGACGCAGCGGCGGCAGGAACGGCAGGCCCCGCCAGCGCATGAGCACGAAAAACGTGATGCTCATGAGCAGATAGCGCACAGCGGTCATGGTGGACGGGTTCAGCTCCCGCATGGTGATCTTGACCAGCAGCGGCTGGGCGCCCCACAGGGCGGCCGTCAGGGCCAGCAGGGCAAAATATCGGCTTGTGGCTGTCGTCATGATCTTCTCCAAGGGCCTTCCTGAGAGCGCACCATAACGCAGATCGAAAGATTTTTCGAGACGTCCTCCGGCCAGGGGGCCGCTGCCATCCCCGGCCGGAGACCTCCATTGACATGATCCCTCACAGCGGATAAAACGTAACATGTTTTTTAAAAAAGTATTACCATCCTTCCTGTAACGACGCGTTCCCCTCTCAGGAAGGCCAGTAAAAAATGGCGCCTGAGAGTTCATCATCTTTACAGCTTTTTGAGCCTTATATCTGAAGAGAAGAACCCGGAGTTACAAATTATCATACTGATATAGTTATTTTTTATTTTTTAAAGATAAAATTTAATTGAAAATAACTTTCAATTCCGTTGACATTGATTTTCAACCATGGCATGTTGTCCCCAACAAAACACATTACCACAGGAGTCACCATGCCGAGATTGGAAAACCTTCCCCAGACCCGGATCTCTTTCCGCCGCAGCGCCAACAACCTGCATATCGCCACCGGTGAGGATCTGGATCTGGAACAGGCCCGTGCCATCCTGAACCTCATGCGCTGCCACAGCAACGACTGCAACAAATTCTTCATCGATGTGCGCCACGTGACCCGCATCCAGCCTGCGGCGGCTGCGGCCCTGCGCGGTGCGCCCCAGCCTTCCATCGCGCCGCAGCGCATCCACTACAAAGGCTCCCGCGGCTTCGAGCTGGCGGCGAGCGGCAACAAGGTCCTCATCGTCCCTGAAAAGGCAAAGCATGTTTGCAAGGGCACCTGCCCTAACTGCCGCTGCAAGGACAAAAAGGCCCGCGCCAAGGCGCGGAATACGGCCCGGGCGGCCATGGCGTCGGGGGGCGCCGCTGTCGCCTGATGGATGTGAACCTCAAACAGTAAGGAAGAAGGTCATGAAAAAGATTCTTACCCTCATGCTGGCCGCCGGCATGCTCCTGGGGGCCGCCAGCGGCGCCAGGGCCATTGATTTCAAGGCTTCCGGCGAATGGCTGGTGGGCTTTGGCCTGGGTGACGGCAGCCTCATCAAGGATGTGGACAACAAAAAGCGCCACCACGAAGATACCTTCAATGCCGGCCAGCGCGTCCGCCTGCAACTGGATGCCGTGGCCTCCGAATCCCTGTCCGGTACGGTGTTCTTCGAGATCGGCGACCAGATGTGGGGCAATGCCGAAAGCGGCGGTGCCCTGGGCGCCGACTCCACCAGCGCGGTGAAGGTCAAGAACGCCTATATCGACTGGATGGTCCCCAATACCGACCTCAAGCTCCGCATGGGCCTGCAGGCCGTGGCCATGCCCAACGTGGCCGGCGGCTCGGCCATCATGGACGGTGATGCCGCCGCCGTGGTCGCCAGCTACCAGTTCAACGACAACGTGGGCCTGACCGCCCTCTGGATGCGTCCGCTCAACGACAACTACACCGGCACCAATGCCGACGGCGAAGCCTACGGCAACGGCCACAAGAACTACCTGGACAACATGGACCTCTTCGCGCTTATGCTGCCCCTGAAGTTCGACGGTGTGGAGCTGACCCCCTGGGCCATGTACGGCATGCAGGGCAAGAACACCCGCTTCAATGAAGGCGGCGTGGAGACCGCCGACGGCGCCCTGAGCGTGACCCTGCCCGCTTACCTGCCCGGCATGAACTTCGGCCCCGGCGGCCTCGGCCACACCGGCAAGTCCTACGGTTCCATGTTCTGGGCCGGCCTGCCCGTGGCCATCACGGCCTTCGATCCCCTGAACATCGAATTCGACATCAACTACGGCTATGTGGAAGCCATGGGCCGTTACGACGTGCTCAAACGCGGTGTCGAATCGGTCCTGGGCAACAGCAAGCGTGAAGGCTGGCTGGTCAAGGCCCTGGTGGAATACAAGATGGACTGGGGCACCCCCGGCATCTTCGGCTGGTACGCCTCCGGTGACGACGGCAACGTCAAGAACGGTTCCGAGCGTCTGCCTTCCATCGCCGGCGCGGGCAACTTCACCTCCTTTATGGGCGACGGCAACCTGGCCTGGGGCACCGGCTACAACTTCTACGACAACAACCTGACCTACGCCGGCACCTGGGGCATCGGCCTGCAGATCGCGGACGTGAGCTTTGTGGAAGACCTCAAGCACACCTTCCGTGTGGCCTACTGGGGCGGCACCAACAGCCCCTCCATGGTCAAGTACATGGGTTCCGCCGTGGCCTGGGACGACACCACCGCCGCCCAGGACGGCCCGTACCTGACCACCAACGACGGCCTGCTGGAATTCAACCTGGTCAACTCCTGGCAGATCTACGAGAACCTGGAAGCCAACCTCGAGCTCGGCTACATCATCAACATGATGGACAGGGACACCTGGGACAAGAGCTATGTCAGCGACCGTAACTGGTCCAAGCAGGATGCCTGGAAAGCCCAGCTGATCTTCGCCTACACCTTCTAGCCCTCCCGGGGCGGGCCACCGCCCCTCTCCCCGCGCGTGCTTCTCCTTCCCGCGCGCACCGTGCCGCCGCTGTTTTTGCAGGAACAGCGGCGGCCTCCTGTTTTCCGGCGGCTGCCGGCAGGCCCATGCGGCGCCGTGAGCGCCGGACGCAAGATGCTTCTGCCTAGGGCAGACGGTCATAGTCCTCTTCGCTGACAGGCTCCAGCCACTGGGAACGGCAGCCCTCACCGGGGACCTCCACGGCCAGATGCACGAACCAGCTGTCCCTGGCCGCACCGTGCCAGTGCTTGACCCCGGCGGGGATGTGGACCACGTCGCCCGCATGCAACTCGCGTGCGGGCTTGCCCCACTCCTGATACCAGCCGCGCCCGGAGGTGCAGAGCAATATCTGCCCGCCACCGCTGGCGGCCTCATGGATATGCCAGTTGTTGCGGCATCCCGGTTCGAAGGTCACATTGCCGATGATGACCCCTTGGGTGGAGAGCATGTTCAAATAGCTGTTGCCGACAAAATACCGGGCATAGGCCGTGTTGGCACCGCCCCGGGCGAAAGGCCCCCTGTTTTCCTGCATGGTCGTTCCCTTTTGTTGTTGATCGTGAAATGTCATGCCCGTCCAGCCGGACGTGCGGATACGCCGCCCCCCATCCCCGGCCGGGCAGGTCGCTTCCCCGCCGTCGTTCCCGTCCTCCTGCCTTGGCATTGGAGAAAGACAGCGCCTTGCCTCGATGGCTGGAAAGGCAGCCCCCGGCGCTCTTGCCCATCCATGCCCTCTGCCTGCGGGCAGCATGGGCGGCCTCTTCTCTCCCCGCCGTCTTTTCGGTACACTGGCAGGCAGCCCGAACCGGAGGTCCTCATGTCATCCTCAGCCCTGTCCATCAAAGAAGATATCCTTGCCGCCCTGAAAGACATCCTGATGCGGCATCTTCCCGCCCCGGAGATCCGCCCCAGCCCCATCGACGGTCTGATGCTCGTCCGGCGGGAAGACCCGCCCGCACCTGACCGCTGTTTCGAAAGGCCGCTGGTGTCCGTCATCGTCCAGGGGAGCAAGCGCTCGCTCATCGGTTCGCAGGAATTCGTCTTCCGGCGGGGCCAGTTCCTGGTCTCCGGCATCGACATGCCCAGCTCGTCTTCCTTCTTCGATACGGCCCCCGGGCAGCCCTTCCTCTCCCTCTTCTTTTATCTGGACAGACAGGTACTGACGGACCTCATGCTCAGGATGCGGCCTGCGGGCAAAGCTCCGCAGGAAGACGGCCCCGGCGTGGCCGTGGCAGATGCCGAGCCGGAATTTCTGGAAGCCGTGCTGCGCCTGGCCGAACTGCTGGACAAGCCGGAACAGATCGCCATCCGCGCGCCCATGGTCATGCAGGAGCTGCACTACCTGCTGCTGATCGGCCCCCTGGGCCATGTGCTGCGCAGCCTCTATGCCCAGGGATCCCAGAACAGCCAGGTCTTGCGGGCCGTCTCCATCCTGCGCCGGGACCTGGGGGCCCCGGTACGCATGGAGAGCCTGGCGCGGCAGGTGGGCATGTCGCTGTCCACGCTCCATCGTCATTTCAAGACCGTCACCGGCCTGAGCCCCCTGCAATACCTGAAGCAGCTCAGGCTCCACGAGGCCCAGCGCCTGATGCTCATGGAAGACATGCGGGCGGCCTCGGCAGCCCTTTCCGTGGGCTATGAGAGCGTGACCCAGTTCAGCAGGGAGTACAAACGCATGTTCGGCGAACCGCCCCACCGGGACATCCAGCGGAAACGCGCGCTTGCCCCTTTGGAGGAAGCCGGGGCAGGCGGCCTTTAGGACGCGCGCCATCCGCCTGCGGGCCGGCCCATGCCTCAGGCCGGCGGTACCCGTCCCCGCCCAGGCCGCATCCATCCTGTCTTCAAGACCATCCCACAGCCTCCGCATGTTCCGGCAACAAGAACACAGCCGGGACACACGGGGACGCTGTCCTCCTGCCCGGGCGTTCTAGGCTTCGGGCAGCACGCTGTTGACGCAGGCAAGGGCGTTGAGCGTGCGGGGGAAGCCGATGCAGGGCAGCATCTGCAACAGGGCATCCACCAGCAGCTGCTTGCTGTTGCCCACGGCGGCATTGCCCTGCACATGGGCCCTGACCTGGGCCTCGCAGCCGCCCAGCGCGCTGATGATGCAGAAGGTCAGCAGTTCCCGCAGCGGCAGATCCAGCCCCGTGCGCGTATAGATGTCGCCAAAACAGAACGCGGAAAGATGGCGGACGAGGATCTCCCGCTGCCCCTCGGGGGCCGACGCGTGCATCTTGCTGATGGCATCCCCGAAAATGCCGGTCTGCACGGCAAAGCCTTTTTCAAAGCGGTCTTCTTCGCTCACCGTGCCGCCTTCTGGCAGGGGCAGGGCTATCCCGGCGGCCTCCAGGGCGGCATCCGCATGGCGCAGGGCCGCTTCCGTCCGCGGGAAGCCGATATAGGGCGCGCACTGGTACAGGGCCTCGCGGATCTCTTCGGGGCGCACGCCCTGATGCAGGGCGGCCCGGGTCTCTTCCCCGATCCCCTCCGGCGTCTGGATGGCAGCCAGGACGACCAGCGTGATGAGGCGGCGCTGACGCGCATCCAGGCAGCCCTGTCCGGCGATCTCGCCATGTTCCAGACGCTCCCGGATGGCCCACAGTTCGGGATCCGTCCCGGCCAGTGCCGGCGCACCCGTCTTTCCCAGTTCCTTCCTGTATGCCTCTGCTTTCCGCATCCTGTCCATGGTTCTCCCCACGATATATCCAACGGTTGTGCCGGATGCCCCGGCATGGGAATGGCCCGCTGCCGCCATCCCGGGGAACAGTGCCCCCCCAATGGTCATGACGGCCTGCTCCCCGTGGGCGCAGCCCGGCAGGGCCTGCCCTTCAGGCAGATCACGGCCGGGAAAGGGTCCCTTGTCCTGTGCTTACCGGGATACGCCGCCACGGCTGACGGGTACAGACCCGTTCCTGGCAAATAGTTGCCCAAAACTGTCACGGGGTGCCAACGATAAAGGGGACACCTTGCGGTGTCCCCTGCATATGCTCCCTGACGGGAAAGGGCTGCGCCATGGCAGGCGGCCATGTGGCCCCTAGGCTTCTTCAGTATCGCGCACCACTTCAAGGATGCCGGACTGTCCGCGGATGGCCTCGATGACATCGTAGAGCTGGGTGGCGTTGCACACTTCCACGGTCAGGCGCAGTTCGGCCCGGCCGTCCACCAGCGCCCGCGAAGAGAGCGCCGTGATATTGATGCCCTGCTGGGCCAGGAGCTGGGCGATGCCCGCCAGCACGCCGCTGCGGTTCTGGGCCAGGATGAAGATGCCGGCCTCGTAGGGCTTTTCCTCCTCGCCGTCCCAGTGCACGGAGATGAGGCGTTCCGGCTCCATATTGGCCACGTTGGGACAGTCCGCACGGTGGACGGTGACGCCCATGCCGCGGCTGATGTATCCGATGATGGGATCCCCCGGCACCGGGTTGCAGCACTTGGCAAAACGCATGAGCACGCCGTCACAGCCGGAGATGCCCACACCGTCGCTCTTGCGCTTGGCGGCCTCCTTGCTTTCCTTGATGGTGGGCGTGGCCGGTTCCGCGGCCGCGGCATTGTCGGGATGCAGGACGGCGTAGAGCTTGTTGAGCACGCGGCGCGGCGTGATGTGCGCATAGCCCACCGCGGCCACCAGCTCGTCCACGTTCTCGAAGTTCATCTCCTGCGCCACGATGGCCAGCTGCCCGTCCTTCAGGGCGCGCGCCACGTTGAGGTTGACCTTGCGGCCTTCCTTTTCCAGCATGTCGCGGCCAAGGGCCAGGGCATGGGCGCGTTCCTCGGTACGCAGGTAGCGCTGGATGCGGCTGCGGGCGCGGGCCGTCTTGACGATCTTGAGCCAGTCGCGGTTGGGGTTGCGCGAAGGATCGGTGATGATCTCCACGATGTCGCCGTTCTTGAGCGGCGTGCCCAGCGGCATGAGACGGCCGTTGATCTTGGCCCCGGCACAGTGATGGCCCACCTTGCTGTGGATGTGGAAAGCAAAGTCCAGCGGCGTGGCGCCTTCGGGCAGTTCCTTCACGTCACCGGCAGGGGTGTAGACGTAGACCTCGTCCTTGAACAGGTCCAGCTTGAGCGAATGCATGAACTCGCGCGAGTCCGCTTCGTCGCCCTGGCGCTCGAAGATCTCGCGCAGCCAGGAGAACTGCTCCAGGTCCTTGGAATTGACCCGTCCCTTTTCCTTGTACAGCCAGTGCGCGGCCACGCCGTGTTCGGCCTGCCGGTGCATCTCTTCGGTGCGGATCTGGATCTCGATGCGCTCGCCCTCGGGCCCGATGACCGTGGTATGCAGGCTCTGGTAGCCGTTGGCCTTGGGCATGGAGATATAGTCCTTGAAGCGCCCGTGCACCGGCTTCCACTGCGAGTGCACCAGGCCGAGCACCGCGTAACAGTCGCGGATGTCCTTGACCAGCACGCGGAAGGCCATGATGTCGTGCATCTCGTCCAGGGTCAGGGACTGGGACTGCATCTTTTTGTAGATGCTGTACTTGTGCTTGATGCGCCCGTAGACCTGCCCTGCCAGGCCGTTGGAGGCCAGCAGGTCCTGGATGAGGGAGACCACCTTTTCGATGATCTGCTTTTCCACCACCTGATGCGCGTCCAGCCAGTGGTCGATCTGGTTGAAGATGTCCGGCCGCAGGTATTTGAAGCTCAGGTCTTCCAGCTGGCGCTTGAGCAGGTACAGGCCCAGACGGTTGGCCAGGGGCGCGTAGATGTCCATGGTCTCCTGGGCGATGCGGCGCTGCTTGTGGGGCTTCTGGAAATCAAGGGTGCTCATGTTGTGCAGGCGGTCGGCCAGTTTGACCATCAGCACGCGCATGTCGTGGCTCATGGCCAGGATCATCTTGCGGATGTTCTCGGCCTGCGCCTCTTCCTTGTTCTCGAAGACGATCATGCTGATCTTGGTGACACCGTCCACGATGTCGGCCACGTCTTCGCCGAACCTGTCGTCGATCTCTTCGATGGTGGTGCCGGTGTCTTCCACCGTATCGTGCAGCAGGCCCGCCGCTACCGTGGGCTCGTCAAAGCCCATGTCGGCCAAGGTATAGGCCACGGCCAGCGGATGGGACAGATAGGGCTCGCCCGAAAGGCGCGTCTGCCCCGCGTGAGCTGTGGCGGCGAACACGTACGCCTTCTGGATCAGCTCCAGATTGGCATCATGGTTGTTGGCCGCCACCTTGTCGAGAATTTCCTGAATACGAATCATAGCGTCCTGCCAGACGGTAAAAAGTTGACGATACCGGTTTTGTCCATGTTCGGCCAACTGTCCCGGCTTGTCAATGACGACGGCCCGGGAGGCAGGGACAGACGAATAAAGGCCCCGTCACGGACGTGATGCGCTGCGGCCCTCCCGATGCAGGAAGGGTAAACTATGCCGGCACCTGTCATGCCGCCCTTTTTCTCCGGTACTGTCGGAGCGCCCTGCCCCTGTGGACAGCAGGGGGCCGCCCCCGAAGGAGCGGCCCCCTGAAAACATCACGACCTGCCCGTGCAGGCCGGCATCAGTCGTCGTGATGCCAGCCCAGGAACATCTTGTAGGCCGGGTTGTCGGTCTCGTCCACATGCGGATAGCCCATGCGGTCGACGCGGGTCAGGAATTCCTCGAAGTCCTCACGGCGTTCCTCGGGCACTTCCACCCCCAGCAGCACGCGGCCGAAGTCCGCCCCGTGATAACGGTACTGGAACAGGGTAAAGTTGTAGGTCACGCGCATGGCGTCCATGAAGTTGAGCAGGGCACCGGGCCGCTCGGGGAAGAAGAAGCGGATCAGACGCTCGTTGTGCACCTGGGGCGCATTGCCACCCACCATATGGCGCAGATGCAGTTTGGCCAGTTCGTTGTCCGTGAGGTCGCAGGCGCTGAAACCGGCAGCCCGCAGGTCTTCCAGCACGGAGGCCACCTCGTCGCTGTTCTTGATGTCGATGCCCACCAGCACATGGGCGTTGACCGGGTCGGCGAAGCGGGTGCACAGCTCGGTGATGTTGCGATTGCTGATGGCCTGCACCAGCTGGCGGAAACTGCCCGCCTTTTCGGGGATGGTCACGCCCAGCAGGGCTTCGCGGTTGGCACCGAAACGAGCCCGCTCGGCCACATGGCTCAGGCGGTCGAAATTCATGTTGGCGCCGCTGACCACGGCCACCAGGGTGGTGTCGCGCAGGTTGCCCGCGCGGGCATAGGCACGCAGACCGGCCAGGGCCAGCGCGCCGGCCGGTTCGGCCACCACGCGGGTATCCTCGAAGATGTCCTTGATGGCGCCGCAGATGGCGTCCGTGTCCACGGTGATGATGTCGTCCAGCAGGTCGCGGCAGAGGGCGAAGGTCTCCTCGCCCACCAGCTTCACGGCCACACCGTCGGCGAACAGGCCCACGTCCTTGAGCTCCACGCGGTGGCCGGCCATGATGGAACGGCGCATGGCGTCGGAGTCCACGGGTTCCACGCCGATGACGCGGATCTCGGGGCGCAGGTTCTTCACATAGGCGGCCACGCCGGCGGCAAGTCCGCCCCCGCCGATGGGCACGAAAATGGCGTGAATGGGGTCGGGATGCTGACGCAGGATCTCCATGCCGATGGTGCCCTGTCCGGCGATGACATCGGGGTCGTCAAAAGGCGGGATGAACACGTAGCCGGTCTCCTTGATGAGATCCAGCGTATGCCGCCAGGCATCGCTGAAAGACTCGCCGAACAGCACCACCTGTCCGCCCAGGCGGCGCACGGCATCCACCTTGATGGCGGGCGTGGTCACGGGCATGACGATGACGGCTTCACATCCCAGACGGCGGGCGGCCAGGGCCACGCCCTGGGCATGGTTGCCGGCCGAGGCGGCGATGACGCCGCGGCGCAGTTCTTCGGGGGAAAGGCGGGCCATCTTGTTGTAGGCGCCGCGCAGCTTGAAGGAAAACACAGGCTGCAGGTCGTCCCGCTTGAGCAGCACACGGTTGCCCAGGCGGCGGGAAAGGCTCACGGCCTCATCCAGCGGGGTCTCGACGGCCACGTCGTAGACCCGGCTCAACAACACCTTGTTCAGGTACTCGCTATGATTCGACATGGAAAACATCCCTTGTAAAAACGGTGCGCCGCCTGCTCACGCCAGCGGCAGGCGGAATTTTTGGAGCATATACCCATTACACACGCCCCACAAGGGGCCGGGAGCCGCATTTCCGCAGGGCAGCGGCCTTTCCGGACACAGCCGCACCTGTACCATGACCGCCGCCCTCCCCGCGCCGTTATCTACGGCCCGCACGACGCCGCCAGCCTTCTCATCAGGCCTGTCCGGCCCCGTGCCATGATGACAGCAGCGGGCATGGCCCCAGGCCGGACGCCCCCTCCTCCGCTGCGGACTGCTGCCTGCCGGGGCAGCCCTGTACGGAGCCTTCTTCCCTGCCATAAAAAAGACCGCCATCCCGGGGACGACGGTCTTTTTTCGCATTCGGTCTTCCCTGTCCCCCAAGGGGCAGCGGTCTTTCTGCCTGCCTGTTGTGCCCCGCCCATCAGGGCACAGGCACAGACAGCAACCTATTTTTTCAGGGCCAGCGAATCCACGATGGCCTGTGCCTGGGCATCATCCACGTTCCCGGCCAGCAGGACGAGCACATGCCGGTCAGCGCCCAGAGCGAGCACGCCCCGCATGGGGATGTTCCCCGCGTGGCCCTGCATCTCGTAGACATCATCGGCCCGGGGGCGGACATCCGGCGCGTCCAGCATCTTGCGGTACTCCTCCACGATGTCGGCACGGCTTCGCGCACCGTTGAGGCCTGTCACCAGGCTCACCATGATGCCGGCATCCGGGGAAAGCATGGTCACGGAGCCCTTGTCCTGGGCCTCGATGGTCCAGCCTTCGGGGATGTCCACTGTGAAAAAGCTGTCTGTCCCCAGGGGGGAGGCCACGGAGGGCAAAGGGAACATCCAGAGGCAAACTAATGCAATAGACAGTAAAAATCTCTGTAATTTATTATTAAATATCGCCATGATTATTTTTATAATTATTTATTTTATAGATATAAACAAGTAGGGTAAAACAACTGATCATAAATATCCGTGCTATAAACCAGTAATGAATTGCAGAATAATTTGCCAAAATGCATACCCATAAAACAGGCATCCCCCCTATAAAGAGCAATGGCATCCCACAGTTTATATTCCAAAAAATTTTTTTCCGGAAATAAAGAAAGATTGGAACGAGACCAATCAATACACGCCCATTCAAAGTCATAGCCTGAAGCCATATCGGTATTTCTGCTGGCCGGGGACTAGAACCTCCGATTCTATAGATTGCCTGATGATAAAAATCAGCAATAATATCCTGCTGAAGAATATATGTTGCTATCAATGGTTTTGCTATCCAGAATAATCCATACCCTATCCACCATAAAATACAATACAAAAGAATATGCATCAAAGTAATTCTTTCTTCTTTTGCATAAATAATAAGCAATGGAATTCCCAATGTCAGCAATGGTACTGACAGTAAATCTAAAAAAGCTACAATCATCCCAGTTATAAAGAAAAATATTGGATATGTCTCTTCCCTTATCCTCGTCGCCAAACTTCCTGCAATATAAACAATAAAATATGTTGAATAAAATTGAAAAGATAACCATGCAGTAAGCCATCCATAAAGAAAAAAAGAAACTACCAATCCTTTCGCTAAAAAAGCCGAAATCCTCTTTACAGAAAAATAAATTATACTTATGCCCAAAATATGAATAATCAATCCAATATATTTTATTTCTTCATAAGGGAAAAACATCAAAATCGGACGCAAAACCACGAGATACCCATGCCAATAACGTCCATATTCTGGAACCATGGCTCGCTCAAAAATATTATTCCCTGGTGCTATTACGGCCTTGAGCATTTCACGGTCAGTAAATCTATCCTGTTGTAAGTAATGGGCCCATGAACTTAAAAAATATGTCCATGGCATCGGCAGATAATGCTCAAGAACTTTTGGATATATCTCCCCATTGGATATTTCACAAATTCCTATAGAAGCATTAGTCTCTATATCTCCATCTAAGGAAAAACTCAAAAACAACAAAGAGCAACAAATAGAAATAAGCAATAAATATATAGATATGAATTTGACAATATATTTTCTTATTTTTTTAGTCATCGCACTTCAAAAATCTATTTAGAGGAAAATTCCTTGCACACAGCGATGATGAAGGCCAGCATGAAGGAAAACACAGCCATGGCGCCGAAGACGATGGCGAGGATGCTCAGATTGTCCACGAAGGGCGATGCCATATCACCGTAACCGGCACCGGACCATGCAGAGAAGCAATAGCCGTAGCAGGATATGAAGAGCACCAGAAAGGCCAGTGCCACGAAAGCCAGCCTGTCACGGGAGGCCAGACGTGCCAGCAGGCTGACGCCCCGGCCCGGCAGATGCGTACCGGCCAGCCCGGCCGCCACGACCCCCAGCCCCATGACCTGCATGCCCAGCATGAGCAGCATGGCG
>CALBAX010000122.1 GCA_937926875.1 uncultured Desulfovibrio sp. | reverse complement strand
CGGAAGGGGCACAGGGTGCTCCTTTCTTTCCAGAAAGGGGGGCGCCCCCTGCCGCACTGCCCGGCCTGTGTGGAAGAGGCCCGCAGGTCTTTGTCCTGAGCAGGAGACGGTCCCTTTGCCCGGGGCAGGCAACGGCCCTTGCGGCCTCCGGATGGGCCGCCCTTGCCAAAGCAGGGGCTTTTGCGTACAAAACATCCCATCACGGAGCGTGGCGCAGTATGGTAGCGCACCTGCTTTGGGAGCAGGGGGTCGCTGGTTCGAATCCAGTCGCTCCGACCATATGAGATCACGAGGTCATACCACGATGTGGTGTGACCTTTTTTGTTTTTGCGGCCCGCTTGTGACCGCACCTGCTGCGGGGGCTGTCTACAGCCCCTGGGAACACGGGCTTCCTTTCCTGCCCGGCAGCCTCTGCGGGCGGGCCTGGACGGGAAGGAGGGAGCCCCGGCTGCAAGAGGCCCCCTCCCTCGCTAGCATGGATAGGCAAGACGGATGCATGGCCGTCAGGGCAGGATGCTTCATCCCTCTCCAGGACGGGCATCTTTGCCCGGAGCAGCAGTGAGCACGCCGGGCAGCACGTGCCGGGAGTGGCGGTGTTAGCGGCAGGCAGGTTTCTTGCGTCCGGCGATGATACGGTAGAGCTTTGCCCGGGAGATGCCGAGCGAAAGCGCAGCAAGGGCTTTGTTGCCCTTGTGCTGTTCCAGGCTGTCTATGACCGTTTTGAATGCGTAGTCCGCCATCATGTCGTCCAGTGTCCGGGAACCGCCGGAAGGACAGGTGGAGGCATCCAGAAGATACTGGGGAAGGTGGCGGCTTTCGATGATATTGCCGTCGATGATGTTGAACGCGTATTCGATGATGTTGCCCAGTTCCCGAACATTGCCTGGCCAGTCGTAATTCATGAACAGATAGTAGACTTCCTTGGAAACGCCGCTGATATTTTTTTTGAATATCTGCGAATAGAGGCGCAAAAAATAAATGATGAGCGACTTGATGTCTTCTTTTCGTTCGCGCAATGGCGGGATGGTGATGGAGACGACGTTCAGGCGGAACAGCAGGTCGCTGCGGAACCTGCCCTGCTTGACCAGCTGGAGCAGGTCCCTGTTCGTTGCCGCAACGATGCGGACGTCGAGCTGTTTGGAGCTTTGCCCGCCGATGCGCTGTACCTCGCGCTCCTGGATGATGCGCAGCAGCTTCGCCTGGAGAGAAAGGGACATCTCGCCCAGTTCGTCAAGGAAGATCGTCCCGGTATGCGCCTGTTCGAACAGGCCGGGGTTACCGCTTTTCTTGGCCCCGGTGAACGCGCCTGAATCGTAGCCGAACACTTCGGCTTCCAGCAGGGATTCCGGCAGGCTGGCACAGTTGAGCTTGATGAACGGGCCGTCGGCCCGTTCGCTGAGCTCATGGAGCGAGCGGGCCAGCAGTTCCTTGCCCGTACCGCTCTCGCTTTGCAGGAGCACGGTCGAGGAGGAGGGCGCCACCTTCTTGATGATGGCCTTGATGCGCAGGACGGATTTGCTTTGGCCGACGAAAGACTGGATGGAGGGCTTTTCTGCCCCTTTCCTGTCCTTCGCGGGCGGGTAGCGCAGTCCCGAAAGCGGTGTCTGGGCCGTTTTCAGGCTGCTTTTCAGGGAATTCCCTCCCTCCGCCGATACGGCAGAAAAATAGATGAGGAAACCGTGCAGCCTCTCCCCTGCGATCATGAGTTTCCGTTTTTCGGCCAGGAACGTCCGGCCTGTCTTCTCGTCCCTGCAGGAAGATTCCGACAGGGAAGCCCCTTCTTCGTTCTCGGAAAATATCCCCAGCAGCAGTTCAAGATCCCTCAGGGTCCTGACCTCATATTTTTTGTGCTGCGACGAGATGATGTCGTGCATGGTCGCGTTCATGAACACGACGCGTTCGAACGCGTCCGTGAGGACGATGCCGTCGGTGATGCACTGCATGGACATCTTGAAGCGCAGCAGATGCGTGAACTGCTGGCTGAGGTCTTCGGCCATCTTTTTTACGTCGGTGATGTCCGAGAGCAGGATGACGAGATCCTCACCGTCAAAAAAAGAATCGATGATATAGGTGTGGTCAGCGATGTTCAGCTTGCGCAACTTGATCCCTGTTGCATCCCCTGCCTCAAGGACTTTGGGCAGGGAGAGCTCGGAAAACAGGATCTCCTTCAGCTTCTTGACGGATCTTCCGGTCAGCGAAAGGAGCTTCAGCCCGGCATTATTGACGGCAAAAAGCTCCCCCTTGCGGGAAACGACAAGTATGGCTTCGGAAAGATGGTCGAGAAGAGCATTTTTTTGCAACGATACATGACGAGAAACAGCATCATTCATGGACTGTCACCATCCGCAAACAACATCATCGTCCCGGTAGGACGACATTCCTGATCCAAAAACCGGCACACATGGGCGGGGACGGGAGGAGGGTGCCCGTGCGCGCTTTCCTCCCTGTGAAGCACGCCTCACCTGACTATTACATAGTTATCCGTAATAACAAGCAAAAAATTCCCTGCCGCCTGAAGTGGGAGGATGTTTTAGAACAGGAAAAATGCTGTCTCAAAAATAAAGATATAACCAATTGATATAACACATTTTTTATCATCAACATCATTTTTTATCTCAAAAATGAGACAGCAGTGATTTATTGTTGTGTCAATATGCTGATATCTTTTGATATTTTCAATGGCATGGCTCTTGCTAATTAAATCACAAACGCAAGGAGCTGTAATGGAAGCTACCTCCCCTCAATTCATAGTGATCGGAGCCATGGACGGGGTCTCCTCCGGGGCCCTGTGTTCCGCGCTGGAGGAAAGTGGCCATACCGTGATCTACGCCATCAACCAGTTTTTCGTTTGAATGACCGCAGGCGCTATGGATCTGGAAGATCAATGGAAGCTGGCCAGGGTCATCGAACATGGCAACCATGCCAACCTGTACGTCCTTATTGGCTGCCCGGATGCGGAAAGCAGCCAGATCCAGGCGGAAACGGTCTCCACCGGGGACCCTTCCCTTTCGGGGCCGCTGACGGGGAAGCAGTTGCGGCTCAAGGTGATGCATATCGTGGAGCCTGAAGCAGCAGCCTTTTTTTCACCCCAGGCATTCGAGAAGTACATCCTTCCGTTCATCCACAGATTCGACAAGGAGGCGATCTGCCAGCGGATGAATGATATCCGCAAAAAGAATATGTGACATATGCAATAGGTTGTCATGCATGCGTCCAGTGAACACGAGTGTGCATTTTGGTAAAGGAGTCAGTGATGGAATTGGAATTTTTTGATTTTCCTGTTCAGAATGTCGTATTCGGGGAAAAGACGGCTCTGGAAGGGACAGTGCTCACCATCAACAGGGAAGAGATGGCCCGGCAGATCGATCCAGACGGTTTTTTCTCCGACGTGCAGATAGACATCGCCCGTCCCGGTGAACCCGTGCGGATCATCAACATCATGGACGTCATGCAGCCGCGCTGCAAGGAGTCGGATGCGGAAAGCCCCTATCCGGGCATGTTCTCTTCCATGCAGCTCGCCGGCACAGGGCGCACGTACGTCCTCCAGGGGGTCAGCGTCATGCAGACGGGCAGACGCCAGGGCATACAGGAAGGCATCATCGACATGTCCGGGCCCGGCGCGGCGTATTCGCTGTTCAGTTCGCTCTGCAATGTCGTCCTGCGCTGCACGCCGGCGGATCCCAATGCCGGCAACAGTGATTTCGACGCCGCCACGCGCAAGTCCCTGCTGGCAGCGGCCCTGTATCTGGGGCAGACAGCACGGGGGCAAAAGCCGGGGAGCGTGCGTACCTTCAGTACGGATACGCCCGTGGATGCCCATCTGCGCAAGGTCGTCTACATCTATTACCTGCAATCGCAGGGCCCGCTGCGCAATACCTTCCTTTACGGCAAGGACGTCACCAGCCTCCTGCCCACGCTGCTCCATCCCAACGAGGTCCTGGATGGCGCCATCGTCAGCGGCAATTACATCATCGCCTGCCAGAAGAACCCCACCTATCTGCACCTCAACAATCCCGTCATCAGGGAACTGTATGCCCGCCATGGCAAGACCCTGGATTTTGCCGGTGTGGTCATCGCCAACGAGCACAGCACCCTTTTCGACAAGCGGCGTACTGCCGAGTTCGCCGCCAAGCTGGCCCGCCAGATAGGTGCCGAGGGCGTCGTCATGACCCAGGAAGGCGGCGGCCATGCCGACTCCGACCTCATGTTCTGCACCCAGGCCTGCGCTGCCCAGGGCATCCCGTCAGTGATGCTCATCAATGAACTGGCCGGGCCCGAGGGGGACCAGCCCTCGCTGGTGGACACCACGCCGCTGGCCCGCCATGTCGTCAGTACGGGGAACAATGACCAGGTCATCGATCTGCCCGCCATGACCTCGGTCCTTGGAGGGGACTGCCTGCTCAGGGTGCCGGATGCCTCCCGTCCGTTCTCTACGGCACTGGGCCGGATGTACACGGCCACGAACCAGCTGGGAGCCTACAGGCTTTCCGCCACGGCATTTTGAGATGCCGTGAGACGCACCCCGCAGCCCCGGCATTTTCAAGGCAACCCTTCAACCCACGAGAGAACGCCATGATAAAGATCGTCCACTATCTCAACCAGTTCTTCGGACAGATAGGGGGAGAAGACAAGGCGGACATCCCTCCGCTCGTCAGGCACGAGCCCGTCGGCCCCGCCATGGCTTTTGCCGCGCAACTCAAGGACATCGCCACGGTCTCGGCCACTGTCATCTGCGGTGACAACTATATCGCCGGCAATCAGGAGCAGGCCATCGAGACCATCATGGGCTTCATCCGCGAGGAGAAGCCAGACCTGTTCATCGCCGGCCCGGCCTTCAATGCCGGACGGTATGGCCCGGCATGCGGCGCCGTTTGCGCGGCCGTAGCGGCGGAACTCCATATCCCGGTCATCACGGGCATGTATCCGGAGAACCCCGGAGCCGAACTGTACCGGGACAAGGCGCTCATCATCGAGACCGCCAATTCCGTGGCCGGCATGCGCCAGGCCGTGACCGCCATGAGCGCTCTTGCTAGGAAGATAGCTGCGGGCGTCCCTGTCGGCCCCGCGGCGGTCGAGGGCTACCTGCCCACCGGACACCGCCGGAACATCTGGAGCGACCGGAATGGCGCCGAGCGCGCCGTGGACATGCTGCTTGCCGTGCTCGACGGCAAGGCCGAAGAGGCGGGCACGGAGCTGCCCATGCCGGTCTTTGACGAAGTCGCTCCGGCAGCGCCTTTGGCCGACCCCGCCAGGGCCCGCATCGCCCTTGTGACCGAAGGCGGGCTGGTGCCCAAGGGGAACCCGGATGGTCTGGAATCGTCCCGGGCGAGCAAGTACCTGCGGCTGTCGCTGGAGGGGCTCCAGACCCTCGCGCCGGAATCTTTCCAGACCGTCCACGGAGGGTACAACAACGCCTTCGTCAATGCCGCGCCGTGCAGGCTGCTGCCCCTCGATGTCTGCCGTGAGCTGGTGGCCGAGGGCGTCATCGGCGAGCTGGCCGACTATTGTTTCACTACCACGGGCAACGGCACCTCCTACAACAACAGCAAGGAATTCGGGAAGGCCATCGCTGCCGCCCTGAAGGCGGACAACGTGCAGGGGGTCATCCTCACCTCCACCTGAGGCACCGGTACTCGTTGCGGCGCAACGATCACCAAGGAAATCGAACGAATGGGCATCCCTACCGCCCAGATCTGCACCATCACTTCCATTGCTGCCTCCATCGGCGTTCCCCGCATCGTCCCCGGGGAGGGGATCCCCTTCCCCGTGGGCAACCCTTCCCTCGATGCCGCTGCGGAAAAGAAGCTGCGCAGGGGCCTTGTCCTTAAGGCCCTGCAGGCCATCAGCCGGCCGGCTTCCGGCCCCAGTCATCCATAATCAGCAACCTTTGTGGGGGATCCCATGACTACTCTGCAAATATACGCACTGGTCTGGCTCGCCTTCGTCTTCGGTCTGAGCCTCTGGCAGCACATCAACCTCGGGCTGATCATGATACCGGCCAGCTTCCTGCTGGCCCTGTTCACCGGTCTGCCCCTCAAGGAACTGTACGCCGCCTTCCCGGCCAAGCTCGTCCTGCTGGTCCTGGGGGTCATGTATCTGTGGAACCACGTACAGGAGAGCGGCTTTGCGGGCATCATCGTCAAGAAGGCCGTGGCGCTGGCCAGGGGCCGGGTCTACCTCCTGCCCTGGATCATCCACGTGCTGGCGGCCCTCATCTGCGCTGTGGGCGCCCTGCCGGCCGCGGCATTCGCCATCACCGTGCCGGTGGCCCTGGAGATCGCCAAGCGCGAACGCATCAGCCCGACCATGATGGGGATCATCCTGATCCAGGGCTCGTGCGTGGGCGGCTTCACCCTGTTCAATCCCTGGGGCAACCTTGTGGCCGAACAGGCCGCACATGCGGGCATCCCCATCGATCCGACCTGGCTTTTCCTCTCGCAGGGCCTGGTCGCCATCGCCGTGGCCGTGATCGCCTTCTTCGTCTTCGGCGGCATGGAGCTCATCCGCCGCCCCGTGCAGCAGGATCGCGCCGGGGGAGAAGGGCAGGAGGCCACCGGGCCCCTGACGCCGTACCAGATCTGTTCCTTCATCGGCATGATCCTCTTCATCGTGCTGGCGCTCCTCAAGTATGACGTGGGCCTGACCGCCTTCACCATCGGCATGGTCCTGCAGATCGCTTTCCGCATCAAGTCCAAGGCAGCCCTGAGCAAGCTCCCCTGGGGCATCGCCATCATGATCGCCGGCGTCCTCATCTATGTGGGCCTGCTGGAAAAGCTGGGTGTGCTGCGGGTCATCGGCGATTACCTTGCCAGCATGGAAGATCCCTCTCTCGTGCGCTTCAGCGTCGCCATCGTGGGCACCATCCTGGCCAACTTCGAGTCCTCGTCCATCGCTGTCCTTGGTCTGGTCATCCCTGTGGCCGTGAAGTCCATGGCCGGTTCCACGGCTGTCCTGGCCAACAGCATCTCGCTGGGCGTTTTGTCGGCCTGCCTGGTGGTCATGTGCGCCAGTCCCTTCCATATCGGCGGGGCGCTCATCCTGTCCGAGGCGGAAGATTACGACAAGACCTTCCGGCACCTGTTGTGGTGGGTCCTGGCACTGACGCTGATCATGCCGTTCCTCACCTTCCTGTTGTGATCCCTGCGCGGGACTGTCCGCGCCATGCTCCTCCACCTCCCCATGGCCGTGCCGGGTACAACACCTCCTCCGTCCTGCCCGGCACGGCCAGCAAACCAATGAGGCTTTCATGGAAAAACATGAGCTTGTCATCATAGGTGCGGGCCCCGCCGGTCTTTCGGCCGCCATCTACGCCAGACGCGCGGGCATCGAGACCCTCGTCCTGGAAAAGGGGCGCCCAGGCGGGCAGATCCTGACGACCAGCAGGATCGAGAACTATCCCGGGCTCCCCGAAGCCACCGGTGCTTCCCTCGCCGAGGCGCTCCGGGCCCATGCCCTGAGTTTTGCGCCCCAGTTCATGACCGGTTCCGTACAGAAGCTGTCCTGTCGCGGCGACGACAAGGTCATCGAACTCAAGGACGGCAGCCGGATCACGGCCCGCGCCGTCATCATCGCCAGCGGTGCCGGTTTCCGCAGGCAGGGCTGCCCAGGAGAAGGCAGGTATACCGGTCTTGGCGTGTCCTACTGCGCTGTGTGCGATGCCGCTTTTTTTGAGGGTCTGGAAGTCGCCGTCATCGGTGGCGGCAATACTGCCGTGGAGGAGGCCGTTTATCTTACCGGTTTCGCCTCCAGGGTCTATCTCGTCCACCGGCGCGACACGTTCCGGGCTGACAGCCTGGCTGTGGAACGGGCGCTGGCCAATCCCCGGATCGTGCCGGTCATGGAGAGCGTGCTCGAAGCCATCGAGGGTGGCGATATCGTCGAAAAGATCCGGGTCAGGAACGTCAAGAGCGGTGAGCAGCGCTGCATCCCCGTCAGCGGGGTCTTCATCTTTATCGGCACGCTTCCCCATACGGAATTTCTGGAGGAAGGCCTGCTGCAAACGAAGGAAGGCGGCTGGATCGTCACGGACGAGCGCATGCGCACGTCCGTCCCCGGCATCTTTGCCGCGGGCGACGTACGGGACACCCCGTTGCGGCAGGTGATCACCGCGGCGGGGGATGGGGCCCGGGCCGCCATGGCCGTCTATGGCTATCTGCACGGCTGAGCTGCCCGCCGCCCGTAAGGACGGCTCTGTCGCAAACTTCCCAACGGAAACAAGGAAGGCACCATGAATACTGTCGGCATCAAGGCCACGGCCTACTGCCTGAATTTTGCTCCCGAGCTCGCGCTGCACTATGGCGGGACGCCGCTCCAGGAACGCCGCTCCGGGCGTGATCCGGGCTTTTTGCAGGCGCTGGAGGCGCAGGCCCAGACCTATGAACAGGCGCAGGCATACGCGCCCAACAAGACCTATATCGGCGCCATGAGCATCGATGAGCTGCAGGCAGCGCCCCGTCCCTGGACGGAACATCCCTGCGAGCCTGCCCGCTTCGGGAAGTTCGGCGAGATCATGCCCGAGGACGAGCTGCTCGGGCTCATGGACATCTGTGATGTCTTCGACCTCATCTGGCTGGAAGAAGGCTTCGCCGCCCGGATCGCCCAGCGCCTTGCCCAGGATCCCGCGCTGGGGCCGGATCAGCTGGGACGGCTGGAAAAGGGCCATCCGGCTGCGGAGATCGCGGATATGGTGGAACAGCACCATGCCCTGCCGCTCTATCATGAAGGCCAGGTCGTAGGCTGTTGCCGTCGCGCCCATGACACGGACGAGAACCTGTCCGCCGGCATCATGCTGGAGAACCTGGCCTGCAAGGCCAGCGGCGTGCTGTCCCTGCTCCATCTGGTCAGGAATGCCGGCCTCGCGCCCGGCGACATAGATTTTGTGGTTGAATGTTCGGAAGAAGCCGTGGGCGACGCCCTGCAACGCGGCGGTGGCAACATGGCCAAGGCCGTTGCCGAGATCTGCGGCTGCGGCAATGCCAGCGGCTTCGACATCCGGGGCTTCTGTGCCGGGCCGGTGGCTTCGGTCATCGCTGCCGCCAGCATGGTGGCCAGCGGGACGCGGGCCAATGTGGCCGTCATCAGCGGCGGTTCGGTGCCCAAGCTATACATGAACGCCCGGGACCACATCAGGAAGGGGGGCGTACCGCTGGAGAACTGCATCGGCAGCTTCGCCCTGTTGCTCACACCCGACGACGGTACGTGTCCGGTCATCCGCCTGGACTGCCTGGGCAAGCATTCCGTGGCTGCCGGCGCCGCGCCGCAGGCCATCACCGCCGCCCTGGCCTTCGAGCCTCTCGCCCGCGCGGGCCTCACGCTCACCGATGTGGACAAGTATGCACCCGAGTTGCACAACGCCGAGATCACCCTCCCGGCGGGCGCGGGCAACGTGCCGGAAGCCAACTACAAGATGATCGCGGCCCTGGCCGTCATGAAGGGCCAGCTTGCCCGTGAGGACCTTGGCCGCTTCGTGGCGGAACGGGGCATGCCGGGTTTCGTCGCCACCCAGGGGCACATCCCCTCCGGCGTCCCCTATGTGGGCCATGCCCTAGAGGCTTTCAGGGCCGGTACGCTGCGGCGGGCCATGATCATCGGCAAGGGGAGCCTCTTCCTGGGCCGCCTGACCAACCTGGCCGACGGCGCCTCGTTCATCATGGAACAGCCCGGTGACAGGCAGACGGGCCAGGGTGCCCCCGGCAGGGAGGACGTACTGGAAGTCCTGCTGGACGCACTGGAAGATCTGGCTGCCGCCCTCCGGAAGGCATAGGAGGCTCTATGGCTAGGCAAGACAACACGCGTGCCGCCATCGGCAAGGCTCTTGAAGAGGTCGTCATGCGGGCCCGCTGCGGGAAGAAGCCCTGCTGCCTCGGCCTGATGGCCGCCGGCAGTGAGCTGCCTCTCCAGGAATTCCTTTGCGCGGCCCGGGACGCCATGGAAGCCGATCCAGCCCTGCGCATCACGGGCATAGGTCCGTTGCCCGACGGCCCGCTGCCTCACGGCCTGGACTGGCAGGAGACGGAAAACAGCGGCGACGCCGCTGCGGCCGTCATGGAATCCCTCCTCGGCGAGGGCAGGATAGAAGGCGCCGTGGCCCTGCACTATCCCTTCCCCATGGGCGTGACCACCATCGGCCGCATGACCTGTCCCGGCAGCGGCCGACCCATGTTCATGGCGTCCAGTACAGGCATGAGCGCCCCCCGGCGGGCCGAGGCCATGCTCCGTAACGCTGTCCTTGGTGCCGGTGTGGCCAGGGCCCTGGGCCTGCCGCTGCCGGTGTTGGGGGTGCTGAACCTGGAGGCTGCCCCCCAGGTGGTCCGTGCCCTGTCGCACATGGTGGGCAAGGGCTATCCCGTGCGGCTGGGAGAGAGCATCCGCCGGGACGGCGGTGCCCTGCTGCGCGGCAACGACCTGCTGTGCGGGGCCGTTGATGTCTGCATCACGGATACCCTGACCGGGAATGCCCTCATGAAGGTCTTTGCATCCTTCACGTCCGGGGGAAGCCGCGAAACCTGCGGCTGGGGCTATGGGCCCTCCGTGGGCGAAGGCTGGGACAAGATCATCAGCATCGTTTCCAGAGCGTCGGGAGCACCGGTCATCACCGGGGCGTTGCTCTACACGGCCCGGGCGGTGCGGGCGGACCTGCCCGGAAAGATACGGGAGGAGCTCCGCCTTGCCGCAGCCGCGGGCCTGGAAGAGGAGCTGGCCGCCCTGGCTCCCGCGCCTATGCGGGAGGAGGCCGTCCCGCCGCCAGCCGTCCCCACCGATGCGGAATTGCACGGCATCGACGTATTGGATCTTGAGGCAGCCGTCCACTGTTTGTGGCGGAGCGGCATCTACGCCGAGGCAGCCATGGGCTGCACGGGGCCTGTCATCAAACTGCCCGCCCGCAGCCAGGGGGCTGCGCGGCAGCTCCTTACGGACGCGGGCTATCTGTAACGCATACCATTCTGTCAATCCCGAGACGAGGTGAACCCATGATCAGCGTGAACAAGGAAAATTTCGAGGCTGAAGTCCTGCAAAGCGATATGCCCTGCGTCGTGGATCTCTGGGGGCCGCAGTGCGGTCCCTGTCTGGCCCTGATGCCCGAGGTCGAGAAGCTGGCCGGAGAATTTGAAGGCCGCATCAAGTTTTGCAAGCTCAACGTGGCCGAAAACCGCCGCCTTGTGATCGGCTTGCGCGTTATGGCCGTCCCCACCATCCTGTTCTACAAGGGGGGAGAGAACGTGGCCCGCCTGACGGGAGATGGCGTCTCCATCGAGAGCATCAAGGAGGAAGCCGAAAAGTTGCTGTGAACGCCGCCGTCGTGATGTGCGACTGTCATGCGATCACTATCATACAAACATGTTGAGGTAACATCATGAGCAAGCTCAAGGGCAAGAAGCTTCTGCTGCTGGGTGAGCGGGACGGCATCCCCGGCCCGGCCATGGCAGATGTGTTCGCCAATTCGGGTGCAGAGGTGCTGTTCTCTGCCACCGAATGTTTCGTCTGAACCGCCGCCGGTGCCATGGATCTGGAAAATCAGCAGCGCGTCAAGGATGCTGCTGAGAAGTACGGTGTGGAAGACCTGATCGTCGTTCTTGGTTCTTCGGATCCCGAAGGGGCCGAAATCTATGCCGAGACCGTCACCATGGGCGACCCCACCTTTGCCGGACCCCTGGCAGGAGCCCCGTTGGGGCTCTGCGTCTATCATGTGCTGGAACCTGAAATGAAGGCCGAGGCCGATCCCCAGAAGTGGGAAGAGCAGATAAGCATGATGGAGATGGTTCTCAATGGCGATGCGCTGGCGGAAGCCGTGCGTAAGATGCGTGAAGCCAACAGCAAGGTGACCCTGTAACGAAAGGCGGGAACCTGTCCCGCCGGATCACCATGAACGAAGTACGGCCCCGGAACAGATGTTCCGGGGCCGTTTCGTATCCGGCAGACGGCTCCGGGCCGGCCCGGTGAGGATGGGGCGAGGAGATGCACCGGGAGGCCCGGGAGAAGGAGGACTGTCTGCCGCTACGGCTGGCGGGAGCAGGGATCCTGTGCGGTGGCGGTACCGGGGGCAGGAGCGGCCGGTCAGGCTTCAGGCCAGGAAATATCCAGATGCCCCGTGCTGTCGAAGATGAGCGGGCTTTCTTCCTTCCAGATGCCGTCCAGCATCTCAGGATGCGTCGCGCGCAATTCTTCCAGCAGGGGGCGTGTCAGGAGGATGTGGCCAAGGTCACGCGTGGAGCGGATGACGGCTGCCCGGACAAATTCCGTCCGGGGCTGCCAGCAGATCTTCAGACCGGCCTGGATGGCCTCCCGTTCGCTGGCGAAGGCCGGGGGCAGCTTGACGCGATCCATGCAGCAGGAGGTGAGGGCGTTGATCCACATGGCTTCCAGATCCAGGCCGTTGATGGTCTCTGTCGTGGTCACGTCCGCGATGCCGATGCCGATGCCGTTGCCGCCGGAGGCAGCCGTCACGCGCAGGACAGCGATGGTATTGATGAAGGGATGCCCGTAGGGTTCGCCGAAGCCTACCCGCCCCACGACCTTGGAATCCATGCCGGTACCGCTGATGTCCTTGCCGATCTCTTCCACGACCAGCATGTCCAGTTGTTCGAAGGGCAGTACGGCCTTGAGCTTTTTGGCCCTGACCAGCAGTTCCCGGTCGGCCTCGAGCATGTCCCCGGCTTCGACGCCTTCCACGAGGCAGATGCGGCTCTCGGCATTTTCCACCACGGCCAGCCCGAAGGCCACAGGCGCATGGGCGATCATGTGTCCGGCCAGACGGGGGATGTATTCCACCAGCCCCTTGCGGCCGTAGATATGGGCGTTTTTGGCTCCCAGGTCCTTGCCGAGGCCCACGGTGAGCATCTTGCACAGGCCGCTCTCGATGTCTGACGTGAAATTGGTATGGGCCTTGACCCTGACCACGGTCATGATGGCATCGGCTTCAAAAGCGTCGCGGGAGATGTGGCAATCCACGCCGGGGGCCACGCAGCCAAGGTCCACCGTTTCCATGGAGGAGACCACCGGGGCCCCGACGCTCTCCGCCGTGACGCCCAGGTGATGCAGCAGCATGCGCTGTCCTTCGGCGTCGGCACCGCCGTGGCTGCCCATGGCAGGCACGATGAACGGATCGAGCCCCATAGCGCGCAGGGCCGTGATGCAGCCGCGTACCAGCAGGGGGAGGCGGTCGATGCCCCGGCTGCCCACGGCCACGGCCACACGGGCGCCGGAAGGCAGGGCCCGCAGGGATGGGGAGGCCATGACCTTTGCCTGTGCCAGGCTTTCGACATCGGCACAGGCCGGTGCGGACGGGGGACGCAGCCGGACACCGGTGAAGGCGGGGATCGTGACGGGAGAGACGAGCTTGAAGCTGCGCGGTCTGAAAGTGGCGATGCTGCTGTCCATGGAACGACCTCAGGAAGAAAGGGGGACAGGAGCCCGGGCCCCTGTCCCCTGTGCGGTTACATGTACTTCTTGGAACGGGTCACAGTGATGATGTTGCACTTCTTGATGGTCTCGGGCGTCAGTTCCTGGCCGATGCCGGGCTTGTCCGGGATGGCGTAGCGGCCGTTGACCGGCTGGTAGTCATAGAGGCAGGTCTCGCGGCTTTCGGGGTTCAGGGCGCGCTGATGGTGCTCGTGGATGAGGAAGTTGGGGATGACAGCTTCGATCTGCAGGGCGGCCGCCTTGGAGATGGGGCTGCCGCAGACGTGGATCTGCACGGCGCAGTCATAGGCGTGGCCCATGTCGCAGATCTTCTTGGCTTCGGTGATGCCGCCGCACAGGCAGATGTCCGGCTGGATGACCTGCAGGGCGCGGGCCTCGAAGAAGGGCCGGTAGCCATAGCGGGTGTAGATGCGTTCACCGGAGGCGATGGGGATGTTCACCCGGTTCTTCACTTCCACCATGTTCTGGACGTTGAGGGGATGGCAGGGCTCCTCGAAGTAGAAGATGCGCAGGTCCTCCAGCGCCTTGCCCATCTGGATGGCCGAGGTGGTATCGGTGTTGGAGTGGTTCTCGATGATGATGTCCAGGTCGTCGCCACCGGCTTCGCGCATGGCGGCCACACGGTCATAGACGGTCTTGATGACTTTGTGTTCCAGCGGGCCGGTGATCTTCCAGGGGCCCTTGCCGTCGGGCTGGTCACTGAAGATGATGGGGTCCACCTTGATGGCATCATAGCCTTCGGCCATGGCCACGCGGGTGACCTCCGCGTATTCTTCGGGGGTGATGAGTTTCTGCTTGTCCAGTTTGGTGCCCCAGTTGAACTGCAACTGGCTGGCGTAGACGCGCAGGTTGTCGTTGGTCTTGCCGCCCAGCAGCTGCCACACAGGCTGGTTCAGGGCCTTGCCCTTGATGTCCCACAGGGCGATGTCGATGCCGCTCATGCCGGCATAGACCACGGTACCGCCGCCCATGCCCCAGAAGGTCTTGCGGAAGATGGTCTCCCAGATCTGTTCGATGTTCATGGGGTCTTCGCCGATGATGACCTCGGCGAAGTCCTGCACCATCCCCAGGCCGGCACGCCAGCCCTTGCCGTAGGCGAGACCGACTTCGCCGAAACCGCTGATGCCTTCATCGGTGTTGATGCGGACGATGACGGGGGACCAGTCGCCGCGGGATGCCCCGGCATTGCCGCTGGGCACCTGCATGACGTCGACGCTGACAATCTTCATGATGTTCTCCTTTATAAGTACCGTGACCAGATGGTGCGTGTACGGTTCAAGATCGGTTCGAAAACAGTCCCGTTCCTGCTACTTCGCGGCCTTCTTGCGCATGTTGTAGAGGGAGTAGGCCACAGACAGGATGGAGATGGCGATAAAGAACATGGCGATGGGGCTGTCCAGGAAGGCCGCGGGCGTACCGTGGCCCAGCGTGATGCTGATGCGCAGCTGACTTTCCGCCATGCGGCCCAGCATGAGGCCCAGCACCAGCGGCAGGAGCGGGAAGTTGAGCGCCGCCATGACCGTGCCCAGGATGCCCATGCCGAAGAAGACCCAGACGTCGAACATGCTGCTGTTGAGGGCGTAGCAGCCGATGACGCAGAGCATCACGATGATGGGGAAGAGGATCTCGCGCGGCAGGCTCAGGGCCTTCACCATGAGGCGGATGCCGTAGATGAGCATCAGCAGCATGAGGATGACGCTGATGAAGAAGGCCAGGTAGATGAGCATGATCAGCTCAGGATTGTCGCGCATCAGCAGGGGGCCAGGCTGCAGGCCCTGCAGCATGAAGGCGCCGAGCATCATCATGGTGGTGGCGTCGCCGGGGATGCCCAGTGTCAGCAGCGGGATCATGGCGCCACCGGTGGAAGCGCAGCTGGCCACTTCCGAAGCGATGATGCCGTTGGGGTTGCCGGTACCGAAGGTCTCGGGCTCCTTGGAAGCCGCCTTGGCCTGGGAGTAGGCCACGATATTGGACAGGCCGGGGCCTACGCCGGGCAGGATGCCGATGCCCGTACCGATAAAGGCGGAGCGGATGACGTTCTTCCACTGGCGGAGCACGTCCAGGGCCACACGCCAGAATTCACGCTGCGTGAAGGTGGCGTTCATGATGGTGTACGGTTCGCGGATGCTGCGGACCTCGATCAGGATCTGCGAGACGGCGAACATGCCGATGAGCACCGGCATGACGCTGAAGCCTGACTGGAGGTCGGCGATGCCGAAGTCGAAACGCGGCATGCCGTCGGTCTCACTCAGGCCCACGCAGGAAAGCAGCAGGCCCAGTGCGGCAGAGATGAAGCCCTTGATCAGGGACTTGTGGGAAATGGAGACGATGCAGCTCAGGGTGAACAGGACGAGCGAGAAATATTCGCAGGGGCCGAAGTCCAGGGCAAAGGTGCTCAGCGGGGGCGCCAGGAGCACCAGACAGAAGAAGGAGAAGATCCCGCCGAGGAAGGCCGAGAAAACGCCGTAGGACAGGGCCGTGCCGGCCAGGCCCTTCTTGGCCATGGGGTATGCGTCAAAGGTGGTGGCCACGCTGGCGGGCGTGCCGGGGATGTTCAGCAGCGAGGCCGAGACCAGGCCGCCGGCGATGCCGCCGATATAGACGGACACCAGCAGGATAAGGCCGTGGTTCACGTCCATGCCGTAGGTGATGGGCACCAGCAGGGCCACAGCCATGGTGGAAGTCAGTCCGGGAAGAGCGCCGATGATCAGGCCGCCGAAAACCCCGCAAACCATCAGCATGATGGTAAATAAATCAAAGTTGCCTATGATTGCGCCTAATTGTGAAAGCATAGCAGCTCCTTGTCCCGGACTCGTCATGCAGCAGCGGAATTCGGGATCATGATGTTTGCAGCCAGGGCAATGACAGCAGGGGCATGGCCCGTGCCGTCCTGTACGGAAAGATTAGGGAAGGAACAGAAGCATGACCTTAGCAAAGATGTAGTAGATGAATGCCGTCATGCCGATCGTGGAACAGATGTATATGATGTACCACTTCGTGCTGCCTCTCTGGCCAAGATAGATCATATTGACGATAAGATAGATGAGGGTGGCAGGGATATAGCCGGCATAGGGAAGTGCGATGAGATAGATGAAGAAAAGAGCGATGAATACGGCCTGATCTTTCGTTGTACAGAATATCTTTTCCGGTGCTGTCTTCTTTTCTCCGCTCGCGGACGAGAAGGAGATGCTCTTGAACAAAAGCGCCACGGACAGGATCGCAATGACGATGACCATCAGGTGCGGGAAGAACAGAGGGCCAAGATCGACGCCGCCCTGGGTATCGATGCGGGTGGATTCCACATAGAATCCCAGCATCCCGAGCAGCAGGACGATCGAGGCTAAGAAATCCCTTTTGTTGACGATATGCATAACGGCCTCCTGGCCTTGAACGTTGGATACGGCCCTGCGGGGCAGGGGGAGAGCCGGGAGCCCCAGGGGCTCCCGGCCCGGCGGTCAGCGAATCATATTGTTGGCCTTGGCAAGGCGGAGGTAGAGGGCGGATTCCTTTTCCCACACAGCGTTGGTGGCGGCACTGTCCTTGTACTGGGCCACGATGCCCTGCTTCTTCAGCAGTTCGATGACTTCAGGATCCTGCAGGGCCTTCTGGACGGCGGCCTGGAACTTGGAAATGATGGCCTGGGGAGTCCCCTTGGGGAATTCGGCGGAATAGAGGAAGACGCTCTCAGCGTTGATGCCCTGTTCCATCAGGGTCGGGTACTGGGGGGCCAGAACGCTGCGCTGGGGCGAAGCCATGGCCAGGATCTTCACGTCACCGGATTCCACATAGGGGGCAACAGCGGCATAACCGGCCGTGGTGATGTCGCACACGCCGCCCATGACGTTGATGATGCGGGTCTTGTCGCCGGCGCCGGGGATCTGCATGATCTTCAGGCCGCCCGTGGACTCGCTGATGGCCAGGAAGGTGAAGTGGGAGGCGGAGTTGACGCCCAGGCTCCACTTGATCTTGCCGGGATTGGCCTTGATGTCATCGATGACTTCCTTCATGGAATTCCACTTGGCGTCCTTCTTGACAAAGACGGCGATGTCGCTGGTACCGATGGAGCAGGCCATCTCAAAGTCTTTCCAGGTATACTTGGCCTTGCCGATGACAGGGGCGATGGCCAGATTGGCGGGATGTTCCCACAGGATGGTGTAACCGTCAGGCGCCGCACGGTTGACGCGCAGGGCGCCGTTCAGGCCGGCGGCACCGGAGATGTTGGTGATGACCACAGGCTGGCCGAGGATGTTCGCTACCTTGTCCATGACGATGCGGGCGGAAAGGTCGCTGCCACCACCGGGAGCCCAGGGGACGATGACCTGAATGCTTTTTTCCGGCCAGTTGTCACCGGCCTGTGCCGGGAGACCCCAAAGCATGAGCGCCGCGACCAGGATGCAGAAAAGATTTTTCTTCATATCATTGCCTCCTTGATGGATTTACAATTTGAACAGCAAATATCGGGCCAGATTGGATCTTTTTGTAACATGGTAAAATAGAATACTATTTTTATAATTCCCAGCCTTTTGGTGCATTTCATTTTGGATAGAAAAGTTTCATTTTAGGACTCCCGCCGTCCGGGGCGGCCCCAGGCGGCAAGCGCGCACAGCAGGGAGACGACCGAGAGGACAAGGTAGAGCGACAGGGCCACCGCATAGTCGTGCGGGCCATAGCTGCCCCCGGCGTCGCCACAACTTGCCAGGATCAGTCCCGTCAGGGGTTGCAGGAGCAGGACAAGCAGGGAGGGCAGGGTGTTGAGCAGTCCGCTGGCGGTGCCCAGCAGCGCGCTGCCGAAGATGCCCGGCATGCAGGCAAAACCCGCGGAGAGCGAACCCATCCCGAAAAAGGCGAGCAGGAAGAACCAGACGCACAGGACGGGGATGGAAAAGCTGGCGCCCCAGAAGATCAGGACGGCAAAAAGCAGGACATACATTGCCGCGGCTATGGGCATCATGGTGCGCGGCGTGCGGAACACCCGGTCACACAGCCAGGCATTGGCCAGCGCCCCAAGGAAGGTGCCTATGCCCAGCATGTTCAGCACGTTGCCCGTAGTGACCGTATCCAGATGGTGAATGGCACGCAGGTACTGGCCTCCCCACAGCCCGCCGAAGGCATTGTGCAGGCTGAACTGGCAGCAGAACCAGCCGGCGATGAACAGGAACTGCCGGTTGCGCAGTATGTGGCCCAGCAGGGCCAGGGGGGCCGCCCCGGCCCTGCCGGCAGGGGTAGGGCGGCTGGCGTGCCCGGGCGTGTCCCGGACGATCCAGGCCAGGGCGAGGGCAAAGCAAAAAGTGATGAGCGCCACGATCAGGTGGCTCGTCCGCCAGCCCAGGCTGTCGCACAGGTATCCCATGCCGCCGGAGCCGATGACGAGCCCCAGGCCGCCCATGCCCAGCAGCAGGCCGTTCAGGCGCGCATAGACCGTGGGCGGGAACCAGGCGTTGAAAAGCTTCAGGCCGGAGACGAAGATGACGGACGTCCCGAAACCGATGATCGCCCGTCCCAGCAGCAGGCCGGGGGCGGAGGTGGAGAGGGCGAACAGGGCGGTGCCCGCCGTGGCCGCCAGCAGGAAACAGGGCAGGATCCTGCGCGGGCCGTAACTGTCGACCAGGAGCCCGCCCACCATCTGCATGATGCCGAACGTGAGGAACAGGATGGAGGACAGGAAGCCGATCATGACCGGCCCCATGCCTGTTTCGGACATGATGGCGGCGGACATGATGGATGGGGTCATCCTGTGGAAGGGGATCAGCAGGTAGGCGGTACAGATCAGGGCGAGGATCAGCAGGGCGCGGGAGGAATCAGCCTTGTTCATCAATGGTTCCTTGCCGGAGGGGCGTTCCGGCCTTCATGTCTGGAGCAAGGGGCCGGCATGATGCCGGCCCCTTGCCTGTTGGCGCAGCGGCCATCCGTACGGCAAGGGAGAGGAGGAGCCGGGGATGTCCGCTACGGCCGGGGAGCATGGCTACAGGCAGGGTCCCTGCAGATAGAGCTCCACCGGTTCGCGCACGTTGAGGGTCTCGACCTTGGTCATCCTGCCGGAGGCGATGTCGCATATATGGCGGATGAGTTTTTCCCCGGTCTCCTCGATGCCGGCCTTTTCCGAGATGACGACGCCGGAGTTGAAATCGATCTCCAGTTTGCCGTGGTCATACGCGCGGGGGTTGCCCGTGGCGAAAAGGATGGGGGCCACCACGCCGGTATCGGCCACCGGCATCATGCACTGGTCGGGCATGGCGCCACCGCCGAACTGGAAGATGTTGAGCACGGCCCCTGCGGAGGAGAATCCCGCGAACAGGGCGGAAGACGACATCCAGGAGTCCATGTAGTTCAGGCCCGGGGCGGCGGGGCTTTCACCGTAACGCACGCACTGCATGATGGGCTTGCTGCCGGCCTTGGCGATGGCACCAAGGGATTTCTCTTCCAGAGTGGTCAGGCCGGCTTCGATATTGGCGGGGATGGGATTGATGCTGCGGATGTCCTGGCCGGTGGCCTTGGCTTCTTCCTCCATCTTGCGCACGCAGGAGAGGAAGACCTCGCGCTGTCCGGCATCGGCAAAGCGGCGGGCGACGATCTCTTCGGCGCCGATGACTTCGGTCGTCTCCGAGAAAATGGCCGTACCGCCGGCATCGCACAGACGGTCGAAGACATAGCCGATGACGGGGTTGCCGGCCATGCCCGACGTGGCGTCGGAATAGCCGCATTTGACCGCGATGCACAGTTTGCCCCAGTCCACTTCCTCGCGGCGCTGGGCACTGCACAGTTCGGCCAGGCGGCGGGCCTTCTGGATGCCAAGGCCGATGCAGGCGGCATGGCCGCCGTCACGGCTGATGAAGAGGGTTTCCACGGGCTTGCCGGAAGCCATGACGTTTTCCACGATGTTTTCGTAGGTGAATTCGGCATAGCCGCCGTCCGGCTTGTTGCCCACCAGGAGCACACCGCCCACGTTGGGGTTTTTGGCCAGGCCGGTGATGACCCGGGCCATGGTCTCACGGTCATCACGGCTGCGCCCGTTCTCGTTGGGGCCCACATACAGGCGCGTGCCGCGCACGGAACTGGCGATCATGTATGCCAGGGTCGCGACGTTGCGGGTGATGCCCACCACAAGGACATGGTTGCGGATGCCCACTTTGCCGTTTTCGCGTACGAATCCCCAGAATTTCATGCTAGTCCCCCTTCTTGTCGCCGCGGCCGCGGGTACCTTCGACATTGTGGATATGGACGGACTGTCCAGGTTCGATGTCTTGTGAGGCGACACCGATAACGCAGCCGTATTTGACGATCTGCTCTCCTTTCTGGATCTTTTTGATAGCGACCTTGAAACCGAACTTTATATTGTCGATAGCTGTGAGGGTATATGAGTCTTTTCTTACCGAAAAAGCGAACTGTTCGCCGGCTGGTATGTCATCAAGTGCGTTGGCAACGTTGTCATTGCTGTTGACTACAAGAGCATGGTTCATGTGTTCCTCCTTGCGTCGGGTATTTGTTGTCTTTTCTATAGCAATGTCCGTGCCAACATTTAACTAATTTATATTGTTGATAAAAAAATTTTTTTCTGAAAAAATGCCCCTGAGATGTTTCATTTTAAAACTATTTTGTTCAATATGAACCACAAAGTATCCTGTTCCTGGAGGCATCATGAAACCCATCGCCGTGATCGCTCCTTACCCAGAGCTGGGCGCCATGTTCGAGCGGATGAAGTCTTTGCACGATATGGATTTTGATATCTATAATGCATTATGTGATGAGGCGATCCCCCTGACGCAAAAACTGATAGATGAAGGATGCAAGATCATCATCAGCCGTGGTGAAACGGCAACGATGATCAAAAATCAGCTCAATCTGAGGGATTCTTACATCCTTGAGATCCCCATCACCGATTGCGACCGGCTCTCCATGCTGACAAAAGCCCTTGAATACGGGAACAGGATAGCTGTCGTCGGCTTTGGTGCGACCATGAACACCTCAAAGTTCATCAGCGGCATCATCAGCAAGGACGTATTCATCAAATTTTACAGGATAACAAGTGCTTCCGAGGTGGAGAACATCTGCAAGACCATCACGGACGACGGCTTCAGGATCATCGCCGGCACGCCGCGAGCCACGGCCTATGCCGCCCGTTTCGGCGCCATAGGTATCCCCTTGCTCACGGAATTTTCGACCGTGGAATCGGTTTTTTCAGATGCCATCAAACTGATGGAGATATTCGATACAAAAGAGATCGTTCACAAAATACCGGAAGAAATATATAAGGTAAACTCTATCGTATTCGATTTTAATAACAATATCGTATCTGACACCATAAAGATAGACAGCGCATCGAAGAAAAAGATCATCGCAAATGCCCGTCTTGTGAAAAAAGGGATGAATTCTTACGGGACGATACGTACGGCTTCCGGAAAGCTCCACTATATCATCAATTATGTGGGGAATACAGAAAAGAATGTGGCCTCCTGCTGCTATGTGTCCGAAGACAACCGGGCGCCTTCGGTGGCAAGGCTGAATACTTTCACCTTCGACGGCTTCGTCACCAGGTCACCGCGTCTGCAAGAGACCATCGCCTATATGAAAGGCGTGGCGGCGAGCAATTCCACGCTCATCATCTATGGGGACACCGGCACGGGAAAGAGCGTCCTTGCGGCAGCCATCCACGATGCCAGCCCGCGCCGGGACAAGCCCTTCATCAGCTTCAACTGCGCCACCATCCCGGAGACGCTGATCGAGAGCGAGTTGTTCGGCTATTATGGCGGTGCGTTCACCGGGGCGAACAAAAAAGGCAAAAAAGGCTATTTCGAGCTCGCGCACGGGGGGACCATCTTTCTGGACGAGGTCAACGAGCTTTCCCAGTCGGCGCAGACCAAGATCCTCAAATTCCTGGAGGACAGGACCTTCATCCCCATCGGTTCCGAGGAGTCGGTGAGCGTGGACGTGCGGGTCATCTGCGCCACCAACGGCCGCTTGCGGCAACTCATGGAGCAGGGGGCCTTCCGCAAGGACCTGTATTACAGGCTCAGCGTGTTCGAGTTCGTCATCCCGCCGCTCCGGGAGCGCCCGGAGGATATCGCCCCCATCGCCACGAAATTCGTCACGGAGTTCAACAGGGTGCATCAGCACAATTTCCGGCTGACGCCCGCCCTGATCCGCCGGCTGCGGGATCATGACTATCCCGGCAACGTGCGGCAGCTGCGCAACGTCATCGAACGGCTCGTGGTCATCTCAAAGCTGGGCATGCCGCTGGATTTCGCCTTCCGGGTCCTCGACCAGCAGGCCAGGCCGTGTCATCGGGAGGAAAAGGACAGGCCCCTGGAGCTGCGGCTGGTGGAACGGCAGCATATCGCACGGGTGCTGGAGCTGGCCGGGCACAGCAAGGACAAGGCCGCACGGATGCTCGGCATCTCCAAGTCCACGCTCTGGCGCAAATGTCACGAGATGCAGCTTGGACAGGAAAAGGATGCATGACAGTCCCGCAGGGCCTGAAAAGCCCCGCCATGGTCGTGGCGGGGCTTGGCTCGGCCTTTTCGCGTCTGCGGGCGCGAAAGGAAAAACCACCCGCAAAGCGGGTGGTTCGGGGTTACGGCAGACTTACTTGATCTTGCCTTCCTTTACCAGGGAGGCGAATTCCTTTTTGGCCTTGTCGAGCTGACGGATGAATGACGGGTTGCTGTGCAGCGCCGCGACCGCCGCGGAACCCGCAAGGCGGCCGGCATCGACATCGCTTTGCCAGTGGTAGCCGCATATCACGCGGCTTTGCCCCATATCGAAGCCGCGCTGCAGGATGGCCTCCTTTTGGGCGGGATTGATCTCCGCGAGGATCAGGGCCACGGCCCAGCCGCGCGCGCTGTGGCCGGAGGGATAGGAACCGTTATTGCGCAGGCGCTCTTCATCTTCAGGGTAGCAGGTCGTGGCATTGTACAGCACATAGGGGCGCGTGCGGAAATATTTCTTTTTCGCGGAGCGCGTCGCCATGTCGCCCAGTTCGCCGCGCAGGTTGCCGATCAGTTTGTAGATCTCGGGCGTGTTCGTTTCATTGATCTCGATGCCAAAGACTTTGGAGAACGATTCCGCAACCTTGCCGGATTTTGCATCAAGTACGGCAAGGGCTCCGCGTTCTCCCTTGCGCTCGAGCAGGCCCTCCTCATATTTGGCCCTGTCGATGAGGAATTCGATACTGTCGAAGGCGGGCGGGGGCGGCAGGATGGCCAGGCTGTCCAGCGCTTCGGCATTGGTGGAGTAGTAGCGGTCAGGTCTGCTGCCTGCGTCATCGCCAGGGGGGACAGCTGCGCCCGCTTCGCAGGAAAGCAACGTGGCAACAAGGAGGAAAGCAAGTTTCTTCATGGTGTTCTCCTAGTGTAGCATGCCTTTTCAGTAAAAAAGTCCATGACTGCCTGTCTGGAAAGTATGTCTTCCAGAAAGGAATAGCAAGCAGGTCTCTCCTGAGGCTTGCCTTTCCTCGCGCTGGCGGACTGCGGCGCGCGGGGAAGGGATGCGGGCGTCGCCTGCGCCGTCGGCGGATCAGCCCTCCAGGCCTTTCAGCTTCTCATGCAGCAGGGCGGCCCTGGAGGCCCCTATGCCGGGCAGGCGGCGCAGGTCGTCCACACTGGCGGTCCGCATGGCCTCCAGGCTGCCGAAGGTCTCCCAGAGCAGGCGCGCCGTGGCCGGGCCGATGCCGGGCAGGCGCATGAGCTCGCCGGAAAGGGCGGCCTGGCCGCGAGCCTTGCGGTGACGGCCGATGGCGAAGCGGTGGGTGGCGTCGCGCACGTTCTGCAAGAAGAGCAGCTCCGCGCAGCCTTCGCGCAGGGGCAGGGGATTGCTGCGGCCGGGCAGGAAGATGCGGTCGGCCACATTGCCCGCGCGCCGGTCGGCATGGCCCGCTTCGTCCCGGGCCTTGGCGATGGCCGCCAGGGGGAAGAAGTCCGCCTTGCCCGCGTCGCTCAGGGCGCGTTCCACCACGGCCAGCTGGCCGCGGCCCCCGTCGATGAGCATCAGGTCGGGCCAGGGCGGGCCGCTTTCCAGACGCCGGGCCACCCAGGCATGGAGCGTGCCGTAATCGTCGCCGCCGTCGGGCATGGCATAGGCCCGGTACTGGTCAGGGCTGGGGCGGCCGTCCTCATAGACCACCATGCCCACGCGGGTCTGGCGGCCACCGGTATGGGACACGTCCACGCATTCGATGCGCCGGGGCACGTCCGGCAGGTGCAGGGCCCGCGCCAGCCGTTCCAGCAGGGGCGTCTCTTCCAGCTTTTCGCGCCGCCGGGCCTCTTCGCGGGCATTGGACTGGGCCACGTCCACCAGACGGTTGTCGGCCGGGTTCTGCGGCGCCACCAGACGTACCGGGCCGCCGCGCCGCTCGGAAAGGGCCTGTTCCAGCAGGCCGCGTTCATCGGGGGCCTCGTCCGGGCCGTCGTCCTCCCCGCCGTCATCCTGCACGGATGCCGGCAGCCAGGGCAGCAGGATGCGCGGTGGCGGCGTGAGCTGTTCATAATACTGGCCCACGAAGGAGAAGAGCAGCTCCGGCGCGTCGTCGAAGGTCAGGCCCGGCCAGTAGAAGGCCCGGCCGTCCGTCATGGCGCCACCGCGCACGAAGACCAGCCCCAGGGCCAGGCCCCGTTCCGCCTGGAACAGCCCCAGCACGTCCATGTCGCCACCGCCGGGCAGGACCGTGGCCTGCCGTTCCACGGTCTTTTCCACGGCGCGGATCTGGTCGCGCAGCACAGCGGCCTGTTCGAATTCCAGCGCTTCCGCGGCGGCTTCCATGCGGCCGTGCAATTCCTTGAGCAGGGGATCGGCCTTGCCCTGCAAAAGGTCGCAGACGCGGCGCACGCCTTCGAGATAGTCCTCGGCCGTGACCAGCCCCATGCAGGGGGCCGGGCACTGGCCCATATGGTGGTAGAGGCAGGGGCGCACGCGGTTCTTCATGGCCCTGTCGGAACAGCGGCGCAGGGGAAAGGCCCGGTGCAGCAGCTTCCAGGTCTCGCGGGCGGCCAGCGAGGACGTGAAGGGCCCAAAATAGCGGGCCCCGTCGCGCCGGGCCTTGCGTACCACCTCCAGCCGGGGGAAGGGGTGCTTGATGTTCACGCGGAAGAGCACGTACTGCTTGTCGTCGCGCAGCACGATATTGTAATGCGGCCGGTATTTCTTGATGAGGCTGGCTTCCAGCAGCAGGGCTTCCTTTTCCGTGGTGGTGGTCAGGAATTCGATGCCCTGCGCATGGGCCAGCATGGCTTTGGTCTTGGCGGGCAGGCCTTCGGGGCGGAAGTAGGAGAGCACGCGGCGGCGCAGGATGCGCGCCTTGCCCACATAGATGACCTGGCCTTTGCCGTCCCGGTACAGATACACACCGGGCGAGAGCGGGATGGAAGAAGGATCGGGTTTCTGCATGGCCCCATGCTACAGGCGGGCGCGGAGCAGGGCAAGCCACGGGCCGGGGATATGGGGAGCAAGGAGGTCTCCCTCCCGCTCCCACCACAAGATGCCAGCCTACGGGCAGCTGATGACGCCCTCGGACCAGAGGCAGCCGCCGCAGGTGGGGGCATCGTTGCCGAAACAGTCGGTAAGGCCCTGTTCCCAGTTCTCGCACAGGCTGCACCGGTAGCAGGGCGAGAACTCGAAATTGCGCACCCGGCGGCGGAAGTCGGCATAGTCCGGGGCGTTCCAGATCTCGTCCAGGCCCTGTTCCGCCAGATCGCCGAAAAAGTGGCTGCGGGTCTCGCGCTGTTTCTGGCGCCAGTAAAGGGTGGCGTTGCGCAGCAGGGACATGCAGGGGCTGACATGGCCGTCGAACTTGACGAAGGCCATGCCCTCGTCGATGAAGCGGCAATGCCGGGCCGCCCGGCTGACGCGCTGCCCGGAAAGGTAGACGCTGCACATGGAGGTGGAGAGCAGGCTGCGCAGGCCCTCCTGGGCCGCCGGGTCCTGCCAGTCCATGAGCGGCAGGTGGATGCGCGGCGAGCTCTCCATGGGCGCGGGGTCGCCCAGGCCCCAGTCCACCACGTTGTTGTAGAGCACTTCCGCGGCCGTATGCTCGTCCGTGGGGATGACGTTGGAGATGTTGACCTCGTTCACCCTGTAATAGGTGGAGAAATAGGGCAGCAGGGCCAGCTCGTGGGCGTTGCTCTTCATGACCACGAAGGCCACGCCCAGACGCACGGTCCTGTCCAGGCGGGTGCGCTGGCGGTTGAATTCCACCATATGTTCCTTGACCAGCGCCAGCTGGCTGTTGCGGCGGATCTGGGCATAGCGGCCGTCGTCCAGGGCGTCGATGGACAGCCAGAGCATGTCCAGACCGGCATCCAGCAGCGCGGCCGTGCGCCGGGCATCCAGCAGGGTCCCGTTGCTCAGCAGTTCCACGCGCTTGCCCAGCGAGGAAGCCGTGCGCACCATCTCCACGATGTCCGGGTGGGCCAGGGGTTCGCCCATGCCGCCAAAAAAGACGGTCTCCACACTGTGGGGCATGGTCGTCATGGCCTTGTGGAAGGTCTCCGGCCGCATGTCGCCGATGGTCTCGTTCTTCCAGCTGTTGCGGAAACACATCTTGCAGCGCAGGTTGCAGCGCGCTGTGGGTTCTATGTAGAGCTTTTTCAGACAGTCATCGGACGGCATGGACTTCTCCTGCTGTGCGCGGGCCGGGAAGGCGGGCGCCGGTTGGGCGACGGTCCTTCCGGCATAGCACAGTCCGGGCAAAAGGTCGATGCGGCGCGTCCCGGGACAGGGATGTTGTGCCTTTCGGCACATGCGGAGGGCCGGACAAAGGAAGGGGGAGACCGCGCAGCGCGGCCCCATCAAGGGAAAGTGGTCCTGTCCTGCCGCCGGGGGAAGCGGCGCGACCGCCGGGAGGGCAGGAGCTGCCGTCATCCCCATGCCCGGCGGATGGGACATCCCGTGGCCGCCGCCCGTCCTTGCCCTTTGCGATGCGTGGGGCATGCCGTCCGTACCTGATGGCATGCTCCCCCTGCGGGATCCAGCCCTGATGCGCGGCGGTGTGCCGGCATGTGCGGCATCCTGCCGGGATGGCAGGATTATGATCCCCCTTGTCTTGCCGCCGGAGGCAAAGCCCTGTAAGAGCCATGACGGCGGCAGGGCACGGCCCATGCCGGGGCGAGAAAAGGAGGATGCCATGCCCGATGCACTTGATATCTTTGTTTTTGCCTGCTGGTTTGCCGGGGGCTTCGTTTCCGGTGTCAGCGGCATCGGCGGCACCATGTTCGCCTTCCCCTTCCTGGCGCTGGCCATCCCCATGCATGCGCTCATCCCGTTGAGCTGCCTGGTCTGCTTTTTCAAAGATGCCTGCATGATCGCCATGCATGTGCGCTTCTGCCGTTTCGATGCCATGCCCTGGCTGCTGCTGGGCGCGGTGCCCGGCTCCTTTGCGGGCGTTTACCTGTTGCAGATCTGTTCCGGTGCTGTCCTGCAGGGCATCGTGGGCATCCTGCTGCTGTTCTTCGTGTACTGGCAGCTCTATGTGCATGGCGGCCGTGGCGGCAAGGCCCGCATGCAGCCGGTGGGCGTGGCCTGCGGTTTCGGCGCGGGTCTGCTGGGCACGGGCATCGCCCTGGACGGGCCGCCCATGGCTGCCTTTGGCCTGGCCGTGGGCTGGGAGCCGCGCGTCTTCCTGGGCACGGTGAGCGTCTTCTTCATGCTGCGCGGCATCATCACCCTGGTGCTGCAATGGTGGCACGGCTTCTTCACGCCCGAGGTGCTGGGCATGGCCATGTACGGGACGCCCGGCGTGATGCTGGGCAGCCTGGCGGCCTTCCCTGTGGTCAAGCGCATCAATGTGCTCCTTTTCCGGCGGGTCCTGCTGGGCATCATCGCCATCTGCGGCCTGGTCTGTCTGGTGCGCTCCATCTGGTAGACGGCCGGACAGGGGAGGGACTGGCGGCGATGGGCATTTCCCGTCTCCTTCAAAAAAATTTGCGGATCCCAAAATTTTTTCTTGACCTCTGGCAGCATTTCCCATACATAGAACAAGTCCGATGCGTCCCCATCGTCTAGCCGGCCTAGGACAACGGCCTTTCACGCCGTCGACAGGGGTTCAAATCCCCTTGGGGACGCCAAAAGAAATCAAGCCCTTACGAGAAATCGTAAGGGCTTTTTCGTTGTGGGGCAAAATTGCCCCGCCATCTGTCCCACAAGGAAAATTTTTTGCGATGTTCCAAAAATTTTGTCTTTGAAGAAGACGCTTCAACGTCCTTCTTTCCCTGTCTGGTTTTCTTTTGCCCCTTTTGTCAAACAGGACAATGGTGGCGGCACATCTTTTTCCTCCTGATGGAAATATTCGCCATGTTCTTCATGCGCCTCGACTCGCAACATGCGATACCCTACCCCAACATGCGTCTTGATATAGCAGCATTTCCCTGAAGCCTTTTCCAGCTTTTTGCGCAGCGTTGCCATGAATACCCGCAGGGACGGGAGGTTCTGATCCAGCGAGCTTCCCCACACGGTTTTCAGGATGTATTTGTACGTCAGGACCTTGCCGACATTGCGGGCCAGAAGGCATAGCAGTTTGTATTCCATGGGGGCCAGGTGAATGTCTGTTCCGGCCACAGTGACGCTGCCAGCGGCGTAATCCAGGGACAGGACTCCGTTGACGAAGGTGCTTTTGTCTTCTTCCGACCGGTTTCGCGTATAGCGCACCCGGCGCAGGGCCGCACGCACGCGGGCCAGCAGCTCGTCCACGCTGAAGGGCTTGGTCAGATAGTCGTCGGCACCGGCATCCAGCGCCGCAATCTTGTCATCCTCCTCGCTGCGTGCACTGACCACGATGATGAACATCATGCTCCAGCGGCGTACCGTCCTGATGAGCTCTACCCCGTCCATATCCGGCAGCCCAAGGTCCAGTAAAACAACTTCTGGACTGTTGCGGGTGATCTCTGCGATGGCTGCCCGTCCTGTGGAAACCGTGACATGCTCCAGTTGCTGCTGTTCCAGAGTGGCGGATACCAGCGAGCGAATTGCCTTGTCGTCTTCCACTATCAA
>CALBAX010000121.1 GCA_937926875.1 uncultured Desulfovibrio sp. | reverse complement strand
CTGTCGTTGTGCAAAAACCCCGTTTCCGGCAGCACGACACCGCCGGAAACGGGGAGGCTTGGCGCCAAAAACTGGTGCTCGCCGCTTACTTGAACCAGCCCAGTTCGAATTCTTCACCCTGGACAGGGCGAGCATCCTTGGGGCCCGACTTGATCTCTTCCGCCGGGACCCCCATGCGGGGCAGCAGATCCCCGGCCAGGGCGCACATACGGTAGGCCCCTACAAGGATGTTGCCGCGAGCGGTCTCCGCCTGGCTGGCGGAATTGTAGAGTTCGTTTTCCGAATCCAGCACGTCCAGCAGGCTGCGCGTGCCCAGCAGGAACTGGTCATGATAGGCCTGCCGCGTATAGGTATTGTTTTCCACGGCCTTGGTATAGAACTTGTATTGTTCCTTGGCCGCCAAGTAGTTGCTCCAGGTGGATTCCATGTCCAGGCGCAAGGTATCCATGTAATCATACAGGTTCTGCCGGGCCTCGCGTTCCCGCGCCGAAGCGGCGCGGATGCCTTCCACGTCGGCACCGCTGTTGAACACGTTCCAGCGCACCGTGGCCAGGACATCGAAGCTGTAGAGCCAGCGGTCACGGTCGCCGCCGCGGTCACTGTACTCGGGCCCCGCTTCCAGCTGGAAGGAAGGATACATATTGGACTGGGCCAATTCCTTCTCTCCCTTGGCGGCACGGATGTCCTGCAAGTACGCGGCCAGCTTGGGGTTATGCTTTTCCGCCATCTGGATGAAGGCGGCTGCCGTATCGGGCATTTGCGCAGGCATGGGGACCACATCCAGCTTGCCGACCGTATAGATGCCGGTCAGCCGGGAGTAGGTGGCGTACGCCACACGCAGGGCATCCTCCGCTTCGGACAGGGAAGAATGGGCGCGCTGCAGGCGCGATTCCGCCTGCGTCACATCGGCCTGGGTGTCCGCGCCCATGCTGGCCCGGTCACGTGCCTGGGCCAGGATGGATTCATGCCGGGCCACATTGTTGCGGGCCAGCTCCACCAGCTTGATGCGGCGCAGCAGGTCGATATGGGCGATGACACCGTCCAGGGAAAGGGACGTGGCGGTGTCGAAGACCCTGGCCTTGACGGAATCCAGGGTCGCCTGGGCAGTGCGCACGCGACTGCGCGTGGCGAAGCCGTCCCAGATGGGCTGCACCAGCTTGGCGGAGACACTGCCCACGCTCAACCACTGGTCATCGACGTCCAGGCCGCGTGACGTGGTGTCGCTCAGGACACCCACGCCGATCTCCCCCGTCACATCCACACGCGGACCGAACCCGGCACGCGCCTTATTGAGCTCATGTTCCAGAACCGCACGATTTTCTTTGATACTCATCAAGCTGCGATGATTATGCAATACGCCATAAACGGTATCGTTCACCGTGATGTGGGTGGCCCCCTGGCTCTGCGCCGGAGTATTCTTGGCCCAAGGCATATTTGTCCCTCCGGCCAGCAGGCAACATGCCGCGATAAATATCGCCCCCATTTTCTGCGAGCTGCCATATGCGATTCTCCTCATTCGTAAAAATTTTAATATGATCTTATTATGCAAATTGATATTTTTAGTCAACATTCCCATTTTTTTTACAACTTCGAAAAAAATATAAAAAACAACATGTTAGCTTATCAGATTCGATTTTCCGTTTACAGGAAAAATTTACTGCAGATATTTTATAGTATTTTCAAAAAGTTATATAGAAATTGAGGAAGGACGACTTATTCAAAAATAGGCAGCCCCTGCCAAAGAGCGCAAAATATCTAATAATCTTTTACAGATGAGATATTTTCCCATATATCTCGACAAGGGCAGCCCACCGCAGTACAAAAAAACATCCCAACTTCCCAGACATCAGCCTTCCGGCGGTTCCCATGATCCCTGCGAGTCCACGTCCTGTCTTACATCCGACCCGTCCTTTCCTCGGGTCCCCGGCCGTGCGCTCTCATAGGATCATCTTCGCCATCTGGCTTGCTGTCCTCCTGTCCAGCCTGCTTGCCCCTCTCCCAGGCCAGGCTGAGGCCATCCCCCTGTTCGGGACCGTGGAATTCCGGCGCCCCCTCGACAGCCTGCCCGCCTGGGCTGAGGTCCGCCGCATGAACGAGCTGGAACCCATCTTCGTCAGCGGCAAGGTCTTCACCAGGACCGCCACCTGGGATTCGTTCAAACAGGGGGCGCAGGGCAAAAGCGGTATGGAGCTGCTGCGCTATGTCAACACGTTCTGGAACCGCTTCCCCTACCGCGAGGACATCACCAACTGGGGCAAGGCCGACTACTGGGTCTGGCCCAATCTGTTCCTCAAAAAATCAGGCGACTGCGAAGATTACGCCATCGTCAAATATTTCACGCTCAAAGAGCTGGGCATGGATACGGACAAATTGCGTATCGTCGTCCTGCGGGATACCCTGCGCCGCCTGTCCCATGCCGTTCTGGCCGTCTACATGGACAATGACATCGTCATCCTGGACAATATCAGCAATGCCATCCTGCCCCAGGGGCGCCTGCGGCATTACGTCCCGCAGTTCTCATTCAACGAGAAGGCACGCTGGGCCCACATGCGTGGCAAAAAAACAAACGAGTAGCCCATGTACACTCCCGATCCCGACATCCCTGCCAAGCCGCACCAGTTCATGAGCAAACGGCTGGGGATCAGCATCAGCCTCGTGCTTTTCGTGCTGGTCCTGCTGCTCTCCTATGCCCTGTGTTCCCTGCAGGTCGACCGGAGCACCCAGGCCATCCTGGCGGACAAAAACCGCTTCCTCCTCTCCAGGGTCGATACCATGCAGATCCGTCTGCAGACCTGGCGGCGGGCCATGCTGGAGCAGACCAATACCCTGGCCCTCTCGGAGAGCGTCCGTTTGTTCGCCACCGACATGACCGCCCTGCCCCCTGACCTGCTGGACAAGAACTCCCGCACCGCCGCCCCCGGATCCGGCAGCGACCAGCTGTCCTTGCTGGACCAGCGCGAATACATGCAGCAGCTGTTGGCGGACATCGCCTACCAGAACGACCTTGACCGCATCCGCATATTCCTGCCCGATGGCCACAAGATTGTGGACAGTGCCTCTGACGCTGCCGACACGCATGATGATGACCTTCTCGTCCGGCAGACCATCACCTCGAGGACGCTTTCCTTTGGCGCCTTCCACAAGCATGATGATCATTTTTCCCTGCAGGCCGGTGCCCCTTTGTTCGAGGTCAGCGGCAAGGACAGCCCCCGTGTCGTCGGCTGCCTGCTCCTCTGTTTCCCCATGGATGCAGCCCTGACGAGCATCTTGCAGGACAAGGAAAGCCAGCTCAGACTGGTGGACCTTTTCCCGGACAGGAGCAGCGTCTTCCTGCTGCAGGACGGTGTCCTGCAGCGGCTCCCCCTCCGCGCTGGCGTGGCCGGTGCCCATTCGCTGGACTTCAAAAAGCGTCCTGCCATGGCCGGAGGGGATGACGTCTATTCCCTGGCCTTCACCTCTTCGCTGCCCAATACGCTGATGCTGGTGGCTTCCCTGCCCGCTGCGGACATCGACCGGGAGATCCTCGACAAATCCCTGCAGATCTATGCCGCCGGCCTGCTGACCAGCCTCGGGGTCGGCCTGCTGCTGGCCTTCGGCGTCTCCTGCCTGGTGGGGCGGGCCCACAGGGCGTCGGCTGCCTACTTCAAGGCCCTGTACACTGTCATCCGCGACCAGAAACGAGTGCTGGACAGCATCAACGATTCCATGCGGCTGGGCCTCGTCCTGTTCAGCGCCACGGACGGCGTGCGCATCTTCAATCCCGAATTTGCCAAGATCTGCGGCAAAACCCGGCAGGAGGAGCTGGCCGGCAGATCCCCTGACGAGCTTTTTCCCCAGGAGGCCGCCCGCAAACTGCAGGCAGGCATCGAGCGCAAGATCAAGGAACCGTCGTTCGACGGCGTGGAACTGGCCCTGCCCGGCCCTGGCGGAAAAGAGCATCTTTACCGGGTCTCCCTCTACGTTTTCCTGGAACGGCAGGAACAGGAGGCCGAGGCCCCTACGGCAACCACCATCCCCGGTAGCGTCGTGGCCATCTTCAAGGACATCACCCGCTTCCGCAGACAGGCCCAGAAAGCCCAGGAACGCCAGCAGCATCTTATGGAGGCCCTGGTGCGTGCCGTGGAATACGTGGACCCCAATCTGGTTGGCCATACCCGGAAGATGCAGCATGTAGCGGAGCTGCTGGCCCGGCACATGGCGCTGGACGATACGGCCGTCCTGACCCTGCGCATGGCCTCCCAGCTTTCGCAGATCGGCAAGATCTTCGTGCCGCATCACCTGCTGCGCAAAAGCGGCAAGCTCACCCCCGAGGAACAGCAGGCCGTGCTGCAATCCTCGGAGTATGCCTTCCGCGTCCTGTACGGGATCAACTTCGGCCTGCCTGTCCCCGAAGCCCTGCATGACATGAACGAAAAGTTCGACGGCAGCGGCCCACGTGCCCTGAGGGGCGACCAGATCAATCCCCATGCCCGCCTGCTGGCCGTGGTCAACGCTTTTTGCTCCATGGTCAGCGACCGGGCCTACAGGCAGGGGATGCCCATCGGCCAGGCCCTGGACATCCTGTCGTCCAGCCCCGCCTTCGATCCCGCCATCGTGCTGGTATTGCGGGAGATCCCCGAAGACGCCCTGCGCTCCGCCCTATCTGGGGAGGACAGCCCTTCCCAGGCCTGTGCCCCAAGACCACACAAGGGGACGACGTGAAAACGCCGTCCCCTTGTCATACTGTCTGCCCGGAAGCGTGCCTAGCCTTTCTCCAGGAAAGCTTTTTTGACATCCACGCAAGAGCTGGCATATACTGAAACCAAACCTGAAGCGGCCGTCAGCCCCGGAAAGACGCCGTTTTGCCTTTCCCTGCCCTGCGCTATCGCGGATGCAGCGGCCCTCTCTACGGTCGCCGCGGATATGTCCATCCTTTCCGGTTGAGGAGGATACATGAAGTTCCAGTTTGACCGTCCTGCCTGCCAGAACCTGCGCAAGGCCCTCCGCAAGGAGTGGCTGGAGACCAACGGCCTGGGCGATTACGCCTCCAGCTCGCTGGTATGTTGCAATACGCGCAAGTATCACGGCCTGTTCGTCACCGAGCTGGCCCGGCCCGCAGGCCGCTATGTGCTGCTCTCCACACTCGAAGAATCCCTGCTCATGGCAGACAGGGAGTTCTTTTTCTCCTGCCGCAAACATCCGGGCGTGTACTTCCCGCGCGGACACGAATACATGCAGGCCGCCTCTGCCGGGATTTGGCCCTCTTTCCGCTATCGTTTCGGTGACGTGACCCTGACCCGCGAACTCATGCTGCTGCCCGGACGGCATGTCCTCCTCGTACGCTACAAGGCCAGTATCGCCAGCCCCGAGACCCCGCCCCTGCGCCTGCGCATCAAGCCCCTGCTGGCCTGCCGCAACATGCATACCGTCATCCGGGCCGACACGCCCATCGACAGCAACGTCTCCCCGACCCTGTACGGAGCTTCCGTCCGCCCAGATCCCCAGCTGCCCGAACTTTTTTTGCAGATGGACGGCCCTTCCTCCTGGCAGACTGCCCAGGACTGGTACTACAACATCGAGTATCTCGTGGAGCAGGAGCGGGGCTTCCCCTTCCAGGAAGATCTGTTCATGCCCGGGATCTTCGAAGTGGACCTTGCCCCCGGCCATGCCGTCTACCTCACCGTCTCCACGGAGAGCCTGCAAAAGGAACATCGCCGGCATGATTTCGACCGGCTGTGGCAGGAAGAGAGCCAGCGCCGGATCCGGGAAGAAGCCGAGACGGACAGCCTGCAAAAGCATCTGGCCCGGGAAGGCAAACGTTTCCTCATCGCCACGCCCGGCAGCACGACCGGCCGGATCGACAGCATCGTGGCCGGTTACCACTGGTTCGGCTCCTGGGGACGCGACACCATGATCGCCCTGCCCGGCCTGACGTTTTTTGCCGGTCGCCAGGCCCTGGGCGAACAGATCCTTGCCGGCATGGGCGCCGCCGTACGTGACGGCCTCATCCCCAACGTCTTTTCCGCCGACGGCCATCATGCCTACAACTCGGTGGATGCCTCCCTCTGGTATGTCTGGGCCGTGCAGATGCTGCTCCAGGCCGACCCGCAGCGCATGGATTTTGTGAAAGAGCACTGCTGGCCCGCCATCAAGGAGAT